>NZ_AHJE01000099.1 GCF_000243095.1 Cupriavidus basilensis OR16
GGGCCGAACTTCAGTTCCTGGCCACCGTAGGCGGCGGCCACGGCGTCGTTCAGCTCGGCTTCGGCCAGGTCGGCGATGGCCTTGACGCAGGCCAGCTTCATGGCTTCCGTGATCTTGGTGGCGCCGCAATCGAGCGCGCCACGGAAGATGTACGGGAAGCACAGGACGTTGTTGACCTGGTTCGGGTAGTCGGTACGGCCGGTGGCGATGACCGCGTCCGGACGCACTTCCTTGACCAGCTCCGGCAGGATTTGCTTGAGCACGCCAGCGGCGGACAGGCCCAGGAAAATGTCGGCGCCTTCGATCACTTCGGCCAGCTTGCGCTTGTCGGTCTTTTGCGCGAAGCGGGCCTTTTCCGGGTCCATCAGCTCGGTGCGGCCTTCGTAGACCACGCCAGCCAGGTCGGTCACCCAGATGTTCTCTAGCTTCAGGCCCAGGTCCAGCAGCAGGTCCAGGCAGGCGAGCGCCGCGGCGCCCGCGCCGGAGGCCACCAGCTTGACCTTGCCGATATCCTTGCCGACCACGGTCAGGCCGTTGACCACGGCTGCGCCGACCACGATGGCGGTGCCATGCTGGTCATCGTGGAAGACTGGAATCTTCATGCGTTCGCGCAGCTTGCGCTCGACGTAGAAGCACTCCGGTGCCTTGATGTCTTCCAGGTTGATGCCGCCGAAGGTGGGCTCGAGCGCGGCGATGATCTGCACCAGCTTCTCGGGGTCCTTCTCGTCGAGCTCGATATCGAACACATCGATGCCGGCGAACTTCTTGAACAGGCCAGCCTTGCCTTCCATCACCGGCTTGGAAGCCGCCGGGCCGATATCGCCCAGGCCCAGCACGGCGGTGCCGTTGGTGATCACGCCCACCAGGTTGCCGCGGGCGGTGTAGCGGAATGCATTGAGCGGATCGGCGACGATTTCCTCGCACGCGTAGGCAACGCCCGGCGAGTACGCCAGGGCCAGGTCGCGCTGGTTGGACAGCGGCTTGGTCGGCGTGACGGAAATCTTGCCCGGGGTCGGAAACTCGTGATATTCCAGGGCAGCTTTGCGCAGCGCCTCACGCTGCTGCTGCTTCAGGTCGTCTTGGGGCGTGGGCTGCTGGGGACTGGTCATCGGCGCATCTTCCGGTCGGTGGAGCCGTTAATCACGTTGTGGGAAACGAAATGGCGGGTCGGCTCCACGTACCCGCGGTCTCTTCCTTTGGAACCTGACATTTTATATTGTGAAATATTATTTCACAATAAGCGTTTTGCGCGAGGCACCTTTGCGTTTCTCACCTTGCCATCAGCACGGACATGCTGGTCAGCGGGCGGCACTTTTTCCCGGACGTGGCGCCGCGCTCACTTGGCCACAAGGCGCTGGCTGTCAATCTGTCGGACCTGGCGGCCATGGGCGCCGAGCCCCGCGCGTTCACGCTGGCGCTGGCGCTGCCCGATGCGCAAGCCGCGTGGCTGTCCGAACTGGCTGCCGGCATGCTGGAACTGGCCGATGCCCACGGCTGTGAACTGATCGGCGGCGACACCACGCGCGGCCCGCTCACGCTCAGCCTGACGGTGTTCGGCGACGTACCCGTGCACAAGGCGCTGCGACGCGATGCCGCACGCCCCGGCGACGATATCTGGATCTCCGGCACGCTCGGCGACGCCCGCCTGGCGCTGGGCGACTTCCGTGGCGAATGGCTGCTGCCTGAGCCCGACTTCAGCCAGGTGCGCCCGCGCATGGACACGCCGACGCCGCGCATCGCGCTGGGCATGGCCCTTCGCGGCGTGGCGCATGCGGCACTCGATATTTCCGATGGCCTGGTTGGCGATCTGGGCCATATCCTGGAGCGCTCCCAGGTCGGCGCCCTGCTTGACGTCGACGCCCTGCCCCGCTCGACGGTGCTGGCCAGCCAGCCGGAGGCGCGCCAGCTGGAGTGCACGCTGGCCGGCGGCGACGACTACGAACTCTGCTTTACCGCCCCGGTGGGCGAACGCGACCGCATTGCCGCCATCGGCGCGCGGCTCGGACTGGCGGTGACGCGTGTCGGCGCCATCACGCCCGAGGCCGGCCTGCGCCTGGTCGACCGCGAGGGCAACCCGAGCGCTTACCACGGCACCAGCTTCGACCACTTCGCTTCCCCCTGACAAGCTTGCGTGCGCCATGTCATCATGCAGCCATGCGAGGCGCCAGACCTTGCCCGGACACGCTGTCCGGAATCACCCCATCCGAACCAGACGAGCCAACCCCCGATGTCCGCCTACCCGCCCGGGCCTACCGCGCACGATCCCGCCCTGACCCTGGAAGCCGGCCAGGCCGCCAAGGTCACACGCCCCACGGCGCGCTTCATGCTCTCGCACCCTGCTCACCTGATCGCGCTCGGCTTCGGCTCGGGACTATCGCCGGTCGGGCCCGGCACGGTCGGCACGCTGTACGCGTGGCTGTCCTACCTGGTGATCTCGATGTGGGTACGGCCGGAAACCTGGCTGTGGCTGATCGTCGGCAGCTTCATGCTGGGGCTCTGGGCCTGCGCGCGCACCGCGCGCGACATGGGCGTGCATGACCACGGCAGCATGGTCTGGGACGAGATCGTGGCGTTCTGGCTGGTCATGGCCTTTGTCATGCCGACCGGATTCTGGGGCCAGCTTGCGGCGTTCCTGTGGTTCCGCCTGTTCGATATCGTCAAGCCCGCGCCTATCGGGCATCTCGACCGCACGCTCAAGGGGCCCGGCCTGCGCGGTGGCTTCGGCGTGATGTTCGACGACATCATGGCTGCCTTCTACACGCTGCTGGTGTTCGCCCTGTGGCGTTCGCTGTAATCCGCCGTTCCCCCAACCCCATCTACTGAACCGCCATCATGCCCGTCAGCCGCTTGCTCGACCAACTCGCCGTCCAGGTAGGAATCTCGCTGAACGAGAAGTCGCTGTTGCTCGCCACGGCGGAATCCTGCACCGGCGGCCTGGTGGCCGCTGCCATTACGGATGTATCGGGTTCGTCAGGGTGGTTCGAGCGAGGCTTCGTCACGTACTCGAACGAGGCCAAGTCGACCATGCTGGGTGTGCCGGCCAAGCTGATCCGCGATCATGGCGCGGTCAGCGAGGAAGTGGCGCGTGCCATGGCCGAAGGCGCCCTGCTCAACAGCCGTGCCCAGGTGGCGCTGTCGATCACCGGCGTGGCCGGCCCGACCGGCGGCACGCCGGAAAAGCCGGTAGGCATGGTGTGCTTCGGCTGGAGCAACCGCATCACCACCAAGATGGAAACGCAGCGCTTTCGCGGCGACCGGCAGCAGATCCGCCGCCAGGCCGCGGAATACGCGATCCGCGGCCTGCTCGAACTGGTCCGCAACGAGGCCTGAGGCCAGGCATGCGGCGGCCGGATGGCCGCCGGAAAGCGATTGATGATTTCGCGCGTCTGCAACGCGACGTTGCGCGCCGCAGCCGCGAAATCCTTCTCGCGGCTGGCATAGAGGATGGCGCGCGACGAATTGATCATCATGCCGGCGCCAGCGCCGGTGCGCCCCGCGCGCACGGTGGCCTCGATATCGCCGCCCTGGGCGCCGATGCCGGGGATCAGCAGCGGCATGTCGCCCACGATCTCGCGCACCTTGGCAATCTCCGCGGGGAAGGTCGCCCCCACCACCAACGCCATCTGCCCATTGGTATTCCAGCGCGTGGCGGCTGCCTCCGCCACCACCTGGTACACCGGCTTGCCATCCACCGGCAGGAACTGCACGTCGGAGCCGCCCGGGTTGGAGGTGCGGCACAGCACGATCACGCCGCGATCCGGATAGGCCAGGTACGGCTCCAGCGAATCCAGGCCCATATAGGGATTGACCGTGACTGCGTCCGCCCGGTAACGCTCGAAGGCTTCGATGGCGTACTGCTGCGCGGTCGAGCCGATGTCGCCGCGCTTGGCGTCCAGGATCACGGGAATCCCGGGGTGGGCGTCATGGATATAAGCGATCAGCTGCTCGAGCTGGTCCTCGGCGCGCTGCGCCGCGAAATAGGCGATCTGCGGCTTGAAAGCGCAGACCAGGTCGGCGGTGGCGTCGACGATCTCGCGGCAAAAGGAGAAGATCGCGCCGCCCGTGCCCGTCATGGACAGGGGCAGCTTGCCCGGGTCGGGATCTAGCCCGACGCAGAGGAGGGAATCGTTGCGCTGCCAGGCTGCAGCAAGCTGCTCGGTGAAGGTCATGGGGTGCTCGCTAATCTGGGTCGGCCGCATCGGCTGCGCGCCGGGCTTGTCAAGCCGGGTCGGCGCTCCCCCGCGGCAACTGTCGTGCCTGCGATTTTACCCGCTGCGTGCTATCTTCTGCCGTTCTTCCTCGATACAAAGAGCGGCGTCGCACACAGCCGCCAGTCCGCCATGCATCTCGATCGCCGCAGCCTGGTGCTGCTCGTCATCCTCACGCTTGCCTGGGGCATCAACTGGCCCATCATGAAACTCGGCGTGGCGCACTTCCCGGCCATGGGATTTCGCCTGCTCTGCATGGCCGGCGGCGTGCTGGCGCTGGGGCTGGCCTTGCGCCTGCGCGGCGAATCGCTGCGCATGCCGCCCGGGCAGTGGCCGAGCGTGATCAAGCTGGCGATTCCCAATATGGTGATCTGGCACCTGCTGGCCATCTGCGCCGTCAAGATGCTGTCGTCCGGGCGCGCCGCCATCCTCGGGTACACCATGCCGATCTGGGCCGTGGTCTGGGGCCTGGTGCTGTTTCGCGAGCGCATCGGCGCGGCGGCCTGGGCCGGCATTGCCTGCGCGCTGGCCGGCACCGTCCTGCTGCTGTCCGGCGAGATCGCGGCGCTGGCCGGCAGCCCCGGCGGCACCCTGCTGATGCTGGGCGCGGCGGCCGGCTGGGGCTACGGCACGCAGATGATGAAGCGCAGCAAGACCGAGCTGCCGGTCGGCGTGCTGACGTTCTGGATGCTGGTGGTCACCCTGCCCTTCCTGCTGCTCGGCACGCTGCTGTTCGAGCGAGGCTGGCGCCTGCCGAACGCTGTGGAATGGAGCGCGATCGCCTATAACGCGGTGGTGGTGTTCGCGTTCTGCCACCTGGTGTGGTTCATGCTGGCGCGCCGCCTGCCGCCGGTGGTGTCGGGGCTATCGATGATGTTCATCCCGGTGGTCGGGGTGTTTTCCGGCATGTGGATGCTGGGGGAGCAGCCGCATTGGCAGGACTACACCGCCATTGTGCTGATGTTTGCCGCGCTGGCCTCGGTGCTGCTCGCGCCGCTGCTTCGGCGCTGGCGCGACGGGCCGCGCGCGGCATGACGGGCGCCCCGCGCACCGGCGCCCGCCCTCGCCCGCGTTCACCCAGATTTCACTTAACAAGCCCCCCTCGTTGGGCTACACTCGCGGCCATCATAATCCCGGAGAAACTACGTGGGCAGTAGCATCGGGTGTTCGAGTTGCCGCAGCCAGATTGCGATCGCACCGAATGCCATGTCACTGCGGGCTGCGTAACGACGACCGCCGGAGCCGGACTATCCCGCTCCACCGCCTCGTCGGACTCGCCCGCAGCACATACTGCGGGTGAGTGTTCTTCCGTGCTCCTGACGGCCGCCGCTGCGCGCCGCTTCGTCCCGGACTAATCCCTCCCCCGGCTTGCCAGCCATGAACGGCAAACGCCATCGCCTTGCGCGCCCCAAGCGCACAGCGCGATCACGCTTGCCAGCGGCCCTACGCTTCGCCGTTTTCGCGCGAAGCATGGGCTCGCCCCATGGCCGGCCAGCCAAGCCTGCGCGTTTCTTCACCAAACGCAACAAGGAAGCCCTGGGATGATCAACCTGTTCGTCCTGCAGAAAGGCCGGCTCGCACAGGAGCAGGTCGACGATCGCAATGAACTTCTGCAGCACAAGCCGATCTGGATCGATGTCATCAGCCCCGATGACGAGGAACTCGCCTGGATCAAGGAAGCCTACGGCGTAGCCCTGCCGGAGCTGGAGGACCTCGGCGACCTGGAAGCCTCGGCCCGCTATTTCGAAGGCGAGGACGAGAACATCCACATCCGCACCGACTTCCTGCTCGACGAGGAAGACATCTCGCGCAACGTGCGCGTGGCGTTCGTGCTGACCCGCGACGTGCTGTTCTCCATCCACGACGAAGACCTGCCGGTGTTCCGGCTGGTGCGCCTGCGCGCGCGCATGCGCCCGGGCTCGGTGCGCAACGCCAAGGACGTGCTGATGGACCTGTACGCCACCGATGCCGAATACTCGGCGGACTCCATCGAGGAAGTCTACGAGCGGCTGGAAGAGGCCAGCAAGCGCGTGCTGGCGGAGAACGTGACCGATGCCGCCGCGGCCGACGTGCTGGAAACCATCGCCCGCGAAGAAGACTTGAACGGCCGCATCCGCCGCAACGTGATGGACACGCGCCGCGCCGTGTCCTTCCTGATGCGCAGCCAGTTGCTGTCGGCCGAGCAGCAGGACGAGGCCCGCCAGATCCTGCGCGATATCGACTCCATCGAGAACCACACCGCGTTCCTGTTCGACAAGATCAACTTCCTGATGGACGCCACGGTCGGTTTCATCAACATCAACCAGAACAAGATCATCAAGCTGTTCTCGGTGGTGTCGGTGGCGCTGATGCCGCCCACGCTGATCGCCAGCATCTACGGCATGAACTTCAAGTTCATGCCGGAGCTGGACTGGGCCGCGGGTTATCCTTGGGCCATCGCCCTGATGGCGGTGTCGGCGGCGATCCCGCTGGTGTATTTCAAGCGCAAGGGCTGGCTCAGCTGAACGGCGCCTGAACCGCGCTGCCCCGGACTCAGTCGGGCAGCGTGGCCGCGCCCATGCGGCGCGCGATGATGCTGGCCTTGACCTTGAAGTTCACTCGCACATTGGCGCAGTACTCCTTCTTGTCAAAGCACTTCGGCGCGGGCAGCGCGGCGGCCAGGCGCGCTGCCTGGCCCACGCTCAGCTTGGCGGCGCTGGTCTTGAAGTAATGCTGGGCGGCGGCCTCAACGCCGAACACGCCCTCGCCCCACTCCACCGAATTCAGATAGATCTCGTAGATACGCTGCTTGTCGAGCCAGAACTCGAGCATCCAGGTAACGGCCAGTTCCTGGCCTTTGCGCAGGTAGTGCTGCTCGGACGAGAGGAAGAGGTTCTTGGCCAGTTGCTGCGTGATGGTGGAACCGCCACGCACGATATGCCCGCGCTTCTTGTTGCGCTCCCAGGCGTCGAGCATGGCGTCGAGTTCATAGCCGGGATGGTTGACGAAGTCGGCGTCCTCGCTGGCGATCACCGCGCGCTTGAGGTTGCGGGAGATATCGTCATAGCCGACCCAGCGGCGATCCACCTGGCAACTCCAGAAGCGAAAACCGCACAGGCGCCACTGCTCGGCCCGCAGGAACGCCGTCGACGACGGGTTCACGGTTTGCCAGGCAGCGATCTGCAGGAAGAAATACACCTGCATCGCCAGCACGCCGGCAATCAGCGTGCCAAGCAGGTAGGCGAGCCAGCGCAGCGGGTCGAGACCACCGCCACTGCGAACGGGCCCGGGACGGGTGGTGCGCTTGCGCTCAACCATGTTCGAGCCTGCCGGTCACCGCTTTAGCGCGCGGCTTCGGCCTGCAGCGCCGCGCGCAGCGAGGCCAGCACGGGCGCGGTGGCGGGCCGCACGCCTCGCCAGTTGTAGAAGGCTTCGGCGGCTTGCTCGACCAGCATGCCCAGGCCGTCGCTGGTGCGCGCGCCGCATTGGGCAGCGAACTTCAGGAACACGGTGGGCTCGGCGCCGTACATCATGTCGTAGGCCAGCACGTCCTTGCCCAGCAGCTCCGCCGGCACCGGTGGCAACTCGCCCTGCAGGCTGCTGCTGGTGGCATTGATGACCACGTCGCAGGCATCTTCATCGGTCAAACCCGCCAGCGCGTCGAAACCACCGCCCCACAGCTCCACGCCGTACTCGTCGGCTTGCTGGGCCACGTTTTCCAGGATGTCGCTGGCGCGCTGGGGCGTGCGGTTGGCCACCACGATGCGATCCGGCCGGCAGGCAATCAGCGGCAGCATGGCACCCATGGCAGCACCGCCCGCGCCCAGCAGCAGGATGCGCTTGCCTTCGAGCAAGGTATCGAGGTTGACCTCGATGTCGCGCGTGAGTCCGACACCGTCGGTGTTGTCGCCATGGATCACGCCATCCTCGATCCACATGGTGTTGACCGCGCCCGCGCTCTCGGCGCGCGGCGTCAGGCGCTCGGCCAAGTCATAGGCTTCGAGCTTGAACGGCACGGTCACGTTCAGGCCGTGGCCACCGCCGTCGAAGAACGCGCGCACGGTGGCAACGAATCCGTCGAGCGGCGCCAGCAAGCGCTCATACTCGACAGCCTCACCGGTCTGCTGCGCGAACGCGGCGTGGATGGCGGGCGAGCGGCTGTGCGCGACGGGGTTTCCGATCACGACGTAACGGTCGGCGGGAGTCTGGGATTGCATAGCGGTAGGGGATGACGTCATCGGGCCTGCAGGCGAGTTTCCAGCCCACTGCGCGAAAACTTGAATGTGGAAATGACTTCGAGAATATCCTGGCGCGTCTGCATCTGCGCCGTGAACCCGCCGAAGGGCGCCGCCGCGCGCACGATGGCAACCGCCTGGCGGTCCAGCGCGGGATCGCCCGAGCTCTTGACCACGTCGATGGCGTCGATGTTGTAGCCATCGCGGTTATAGCCAAGCCGGCCCTGCCGGTTGACATTGATCACCAGGATCAGTTGCCCGTAGATCGGCTTGCCATTGCGCTGGGGGAAATCGGTGGTGCCGCGCGCTTCAATCTTCTGGCGCAGGCGGTCGTAGTACTGCGCGTATTCCACCTCCTGCGCGCTGGTGGCGGTGAGCTGGTAGCGCTTGGGCCGCTTGGCGTATTGCTCGAGGTTGCGGCCAATCTCCGCTTCGAGCTTGGCCATCTCGTCGAGGGAGGTGCGTTCGTCCTGGCCGCGCAGCGGGTTTTCCACGCGCTGCTGGCCGGGCTTGAGCGGCTGGCTGCGCACCGACGGCGCGGCTTCGCGCGACTGCGTCATCAGGCGCTGCTGCTCCTGCTCCATCTGCTCCACGCGGCGCTGCATCTGGCGCACCAAGTCGCCGTCCTTGGTGACGGTCTGGGCCGGGAGCGGCGTGGTGGCGCGCTGCTGGTCATGCTCGCCGCCGCCGTCCAGGTTGGCCTGGGCCAGCACGGTGGGCTTCTGCGGGCGCTGCGCCGATTTGGAGTTGACCAGCACCACATCGAGCGCGGCATCGGTGCGCTTGATCTCGAACGCCTCCGGCGCCACCACGCGCACGGTCAGCAGCAAAGCGTGGGCCAGCAACGAGACGACCAGCGCCTTGGCCATCGTGCTGCTGGCGTTCCACCACTGGCGGGGAGAAAAAGCGGCTTTCACGATGGGCGGGACGTTGGCTGGGAAGCGTCGATCGGGCGAAACTGGGGCCGGGGTCGGTCGGACCCCGGTTCAGACTGCGATTGTAAGGGAGCGCCTCGTTTTTTCCGAGGAACTCAGCCCGCGCCGCCGGCGCCGGTGTCGCTTGGGTCCGACGCCGCGCCTTCGCTTGTGGCATCCGCCGCACTCGCGGCTTCGCCGTCGCCGGTTTCCCCAGCCGCCGCGTCGACCTCACCTTCGGCTGCCTCCTCGACCGCGCCCTCGGCAGCGGCTTCGGCGGCCTCCTCGGCCGCGGCTTCAGCGGCGGCTTGGTGCCGACACCTCGCCGGCTTCGTCGTCCCGTTCCATCTCTTCCTGCGGCAACTCGCCTTCGCCTGCGAAGACTTCCAGGACCCGGCACGACACTTCCAGCGAGATCTCGTCGATGGCGCCGATCTCCAGCAGCACCTGGGTACCGCGCGAAGCCTGCATCAACTCCGGCACGCGCGTGACCAGCGGGATCTCGGCAAAGCGCACCGCGCCTTCCTTGAGCACCGAGCCCATCAGGCGCTCGCGCTTTTCCTGCTGCAGCCAGCGCAGGCACCAGTAGCGCTCCATGGTCGACTGGTGGTCGGCATAGGCGGCGTAGGTGCCTTCGAAATCCGCCACCGCGGCCAGCAGGTCCGAATCCTTGGGCTTGAACGGCGCCACCAGCTTGGCCGTGATGCCGTGCTGGGCGACGGCCAGGATCTGCCATTGGTTGACCAGGTCGACGTAGCGGCGCAGCGGCGAGGTGCTCCACGCATATTGCGCCACGCCCAGCCCCTCGTGGGGCGCCGGGTAGGTCTGCATGCGGGTGCGGTTCATGCCCCAGGCCTTCTGCGTGCGGTAGATGCCCGGCACACCGTTGTCGGCAAGCAGCTTGCCCCAGGTGCTGTTGGCCAGGATCATCAGTTCGGCGACGATCTTGTCGAGCGGCGAGCCGCGGCGGCGCTGCTCGATGCGCACGCGTTCGCCGCCGTCTTCCAGCAAGTCGATGTAGAAGCTGTAGTCGGCGCGGTTGTGCGACTCGGGACGCAGCCCGCTGGCAAGACGCGCCTTCTGACGCTCGTCGTGCAGCCAGCCGGAGAAATGGAACAGCTGGGTCAGCGCGTCGCGGAACGGGTAGTCGCCGGTGCCGGCAGCCAGCGCGGCCTCGGTCACCACATCCTCAAGCAGGTTGTGGCGCAGGTTAGCCGCGATCTTGACCAGCTCGGCTCGGGTCTCGCTGCTGACGATCATCTGCAGGGCCGGGTCGTAGACCACGTACAGCGACAGGGCCGGGCACTCGCGTCCTTCCTGCAGCGTGTAGCGCTCCACCACCGAATCCGGCAGCATGGTGATCTTGTCGCCGGGGAAATAGACCGTCGACAGGCGATGGCGCGCGACCGCGTCGAGCGGCTCGCCACGGCGGATGCCCAGGCCGGGCGCCGCGATATGGATACCCACGCGGATCTTGCCGCCGTCCAGCGGCGTGACCGACAGGGCATCGTCGATCTCGGTGGTGGTGACGTCATCGATCGAGAACGCCTCCACGTCCGCGCGCGGCAGGTCAACGACGGGTTCCGGCACGGCCACGTCGGGAAAGCCGGTGCCCTTGGGGAAGCATTCGGAGAGGAACTTGGCCTCATGCAGCGCGCGCGGGCTGGCAATGCCACCCACCGCCACCATCAGCCGCATCGGCGACATGCCAAGCGCGGTGCAGGCGGCGTCCATCGCCTTGTATTCGAGGCTGTTCTTGTCAGGCTTGAACAGCAGTTGCAGTGCCTTGCCGCGGTACGCGTCTGGCAGGGTCAGGGCCTTGAGCTGGTTTTCGTACTCGGCCTGCACCAGGGCTTGCTGCTTCTTGCGCTCGAGCGCGGCGAGCGCAGCCTTCAGCTGGTCTTCCGGCGCGCGCTGGTAGCGCCCGCGGCCCTTGCGGCGGAAATAGACCGGATTGCCGTGCAGCGTCTGCGCCAGCGCGGCTTGCTGCACCACGCTCGCACCCGCGCCGTAGTACTCGGCCGCGAGGTCGACAAAGCCGAACTCTTCCTCCGACGCGCATTCCCACAGGAATTCCAGGTCGACCTCGCCGACCAGGTCGGCAGTCTGGCGCAACAGCTCGATCGCCGACGGCTGCGCGAACTGCAGCAGTACGTCGCGCGACTTGACCTTGGTGCGCTTGCCCGCGGGCAACTCCACCTGGTACGACTCGCCCTGCTGGGTCAGCACGGTGCCGGCGCGAATCTCGCCGCCTTCTTCGAACAGCAACTGCATGGATCGGTACTTTCAGAAATGCCGGGAACCGCACTTGGTAAACCAAGCACCCTGGCGCTTTGTGACGCCTGCGGGAACGGCCCGGTGAGAGAAATGGTGCAAGGCCGCCTTCAGGCGAGACGGCAACCGGACCTGAGATGATACCGCACCGCGCCGGCCGCGAGACCGGCGCGGGCCGGGCTGTTACAGCGACATGCCGCCGCTGGCCTCGATCGCCACGCCATTGACGTAGCTGGCATCGTCGCTGGCGAGGAAGGTGTAGATGCTGGCGATTTCGGCCGGTTCGGCCAGCCGGCGCAGCCAGCAAGACGATTTCATGCCATCCAGCACCTTCTCCGGCACGGTCTGCAGGATCTCGGTGGCGACGAAACCCGGGCACACCGCGTTGACGCGCACACCCTTGGGGCCAAGCTCGCGCGCCCACGTCTTGGTGAAGCCGATCACGCCGAACTTGCTCGCCGCGTAGTTGGTCTGGCCGAAGTTGCCATACAGGCCAACCACGCTGGAGGCATTCAGGATCACACCCTTGCCCTGCTCGGACATGATGCCGGCCACGGCCTGCGCGCAGTTGAAGACACCCTTGAGATTGACGTCGATCACCGCGTCGAACTGGACTTCGGTCATCTTGGTCAAGCGCGCATCCTTGGTGATGCCGGCGTTATTGACGAGGATATCGATGCGGCCGTGCTTGGCCAGCGTAGCCGCCACCATGGCGTCGACCTCGTCGCGGCGCGTCACGTCGACCTTGTGGGCGCTCACAGTAGCGCCAGAAGCGGCGAGCGTCTCGGCGGCCGCGCGCACGCGCTCCTCCTGCACATCGCAAAGCACCACCAGCGCCCCCTCCGCGGCGAAGCGCTGCGCGGTGGCAAAACCGATCCCGGCGGCAGCGCCGGTGATGATGGCAACACGTCCCTGCAATTTCATGATGGTCGTCTCTTCTTCTTGTCAGCGATTATCGATGTGGGGAAAAATCTGGCTTTGGCTGCCTACCTGGCGGCTTCTCGCAGGAGCCGCCGGGAGTTCGAGCCGACGCCGCAGCGGGTGGTGCGGCAGCAAGCGCGCAAAGGCAAACGGCTCGCGCCGCACGCGGGGATCGACGAACAGCGCGCCGCCAAGCGGGCGTTCGCCCAGGCCGCGCAGGAAGGGCCAGTCACGCCGGGCATGGTCGGGCTTCACCACGGTATGGGCGAAGATGGCAGGTGCCCCGTCACAGATCAGCAGCACCTCGCGAGCCAGCGCACGACGACGGGCAGGCAGGCCCAGTGCCTGCCATTCATCGGCAAGCGCGAGTTCCATGCGCTGCGCCAGGCGGCGCACCCGGAAGTGGCCTGACGCCGCCACCAGCCGCGCGGTGAGCGAGCCGTCACCGATGACCCAGCGGCGCAGGTTGGCGCTGATAGCGGGACCTTCGGGCAAATGAGCGTGCCAACCGCTGCGGCGCAATTGCGCCCCGTTCATGCCGCGCTCATGCCAGCGGCTCCGGGGCGATGGGATCGACGGGATCGACGGGATCGAACTGGCTGATCAGGCCGGCGGGACCATAACCGCAGAAAGCGAGGACTTCGTCGACGTAGTCGGCGAATTCGCTGATGCCATGGTCGCTGCCCTCGATGACGCGCGTGCGCGCGCCGGGGAAGGCCGCCAGCATCTCGCGGTAGTCCAGCACCTCGTCGCCAGTCGCGGCCACCAGGAAATAGCGCTCGGGCCGGGTGATGGGCTTGACCCGCAGCGCCAGCAGCTCATCCAGGTGATGCCGCTCCACCCGCACCGAGCCGCCTCCGTGCCAGAGCGGCTGGTCGCCAAGGTGGCGCTCCAGGTCGGTCCAGGGATGCACCGCCGGGTTGAGCAACACCGCGCGGCAGCCGTGGCGCTCGGCCAGCCAGCGCGCATAAAAGCCGCCCAGCGAGGACCCGATGATGGTGAGTGGCTGCGCGCCACCGGCCTGCGAGGCCGCGATGGCCGCTTCGGCCTGGGCGATGGCCTGGGCCGGCGACACATTCAGCACCGGGCAGGCGTAATAGCGTCCCACGCCCCATTCACGCATGCGCTCCTGGACCAGGCGCGCCTTGAAGGACTGCGGCGACGAGCGGAAACCGTGCAGGTATAGCAGCATGGCAGGCCCCGTTCAGGCGGAAGCACCTGCGGCAAAGGCGTCCAGCAGCTTGGTGGACGCCGCCGAAGCCGCCATTACTCATGACCAGGACGTGATCCCCCGGGCGCGCGGCTGCGCGCACCGCGCGGACCAGTTCGGGAAGATTGCTGAAGGCGGCAGCGCGCGCGCCCAGCGGCGCCAGCGATTCGGCCAGGTCCCAGCCCAGGGCATCCTTGCCGCTGGCCGCGCCGTAGCCGAACACCAGGTCGGCCGTCTCAAGGCTCGCGGGCAGTTGCGCCTTCATCACGCCCAGCTTCATGGTGTTGGAGCGCGGCTCCAGGACCGCCAGGATACGCGCCGCGCCGACCCGCTTGCGCAGGCCGTCGAGCGTGGTCTGGATCGCCGTGGGATGGTGGGCAAAGTCGTCATAGACCGTGATGCCGTCAACCACGCCGCGTACTTCCATGCGGCGCTTCACATTGGCGAAACGCGACAAGGAATCGATCGCCTGCGGCGCTGGCACGCCGACATGGCGGGCGGCCGCGATCGCAGCCAGCGCGTTCATGCGATTGTGCGTGCCTTGCAAGGCCCAGCTGAGCCGGCCTTGCCGCTCGCCGCCGAACCAGACATCGAAACTGTCCTGGGTCACGCTGTCGCGAGCCCCGGCGCCAGCCTCTCCGGCAGGCTCGGCGGCACGCCAGTCGCCCAGGCCGAACTGCTCGGTCTCGCTCCAGCAGCCCCGCTCCAGCACGCGCGCCAGGCTGTCTTCAAAGCCGTTGACGATCAGCCGGCCTTGCTCGGGCACGGTGCGCACCAGATGGTGGAACTGGGTCTCGATGGCGGCAAGATCCGGGAAGATGTCGGCGTGATCGTATTCCAGGTTGTTCAGGATGGCGGTGCGCGGACGGTAGTGGACAAACTTGCTGCGCTTGTCGAAGAACGCCGTGTCGTACTCATCGGCCTCGATCACGAAGAAGTCGGACTCGGTCACCCGGGCCGACACGCCGAAGTTCTGGGGCACGCCGCCCACCAGGAAACCCGGCTGGTAGCCGGCATCTTCCAGGATCCAGGCCAGCATGGAGGTGGTGGTGGTCTTGCCGTGCGTGCCCGCCACCGCCAGCGTCCATTTGCCGCGCAGCACATGCTCGCCGAGCCACTGCGGGCCGGAGACATAAGGCAGGTTGCGGTTGAGGATGGCCTCCATCAGCGGATTGCCGCGCGAGACCACATTACCGATGACGAACAGATCCGGCTCCAGCGCCAGCTGGGCGGGATCGAAGCCCTCGATCAGTTCAATGCCCTGCGCCTCGAGCTGCGTGCTCATCGGCGGGTAGACATTGGCGTCGCATCCGGTGACACGGTGGCCAGCCTGCTTGGCAAGCACGGCAAGGCCGCCCATGAATGTGCCGCAGATACCGAGGATGTGAATATGCATGGGATTTAGGATTGGGCGGGCCAGGGCGGCCGGGCCGGGTTGCTTCTGGATGGAAAGAATTGTACCTGAGGGGGTGACGGCGAAGCCGTGCAGGAAAGGCCCGCTGCCGGGCACGGCAGATTTCCGGGCCGGAGCCTTGGCGCCAAGGAATCTCCTCGTCACCGAGCACTCTAAAGAGCAAATCCAGACCCTATCCAGACCCTAGCGCGAGAGGCCGCGATCCCTCCGGTATCATTCCTCCATGCCCCGCCGCCCCACGCTCGACCCCATCCGCCTGCGCGAGGAAATCGCCCAGGCCGCCGCCCGCATGATCGCGGAGGACGGCACCGACTACGCCACGGCCAAGCGCAAGGCCGCGCGGCAACTGCTGGGCGACGTGCGCGTGGCGGGAGAGTGGCTCCCCGACAATGAGGCCGTTGAGGCGGAGGTCCGTCTTTATCAGGCGCTGTTCCACTCGGAGAGCCAGCCCCGCGTCCTGGCACTGCTGCGCCGGCTCGCCGTGCTTGCCATGCGCGACCTCGCCGCATTCCGCCCGTACCTGGCCGGGGCCGTGCTCAACGGTACCGCCACCGAGCATTCCGACGTCTATCTACAGTGCTTCTGTGATAGCCCCAAGGACCTCACCCTGCACCTGCTCAATGCTGGCGTGGACTTCGACACCAGCGAGACCCGGCACTTTGCCGGCCGCGGCGAGGTCGAGACCCTGAGTTTCCTCTGGAAGGGGCAGTGGCCGGCCCTGCGCGACGCGCGCCTGCTGGCAGGCGAGATCCGTGCGGAACTTGGCCAGCCCGTTGGCATTCATATAGCGCTGTATGATGCCGATGACGAACGCGGCGCAGTCCGGGCCGCAGCCAGCGGCCGGGTGGCCCGTGCCGACGTGGACGCGGTGCTGGCGCTGCTGGCGGCCGCCGAAGCGGCGGCACCCCAGGTGCCCGACGCGCCCGCGGCGGCCTGAGCGCCACCCTTGCCTTGAGCGGGAACGCGGGCGAAGCCAGCCACGTTCCCCACGGAGCCCTCCGGGTCCTTACCCCTTCCATCAGCCGCTATCTTTCTTGCTGCCATGACCTCTTCCACCAGCACTCCCGTCCGCCGCAGCCGCCTCTGGGTCTGGCTTGCCGTAGCCGTCGTCGCCGCCGCCGCGGGCGCTCTGGCCGGGCACTATGTGTTTTCGCCCAAGCCGGCATCCGATGAGGCCGTCGAGACATTCCTGCACACGCAACTGCCGGATCCGGACGGCGCCCAGATCAATTTCGCGCAACTTCGTGGAAAAACAGTGGTTGTGAACTTCTGGGCACCCTGGTGCGGCCCCTGCGTGGAAGAAATGCCCGACCTGACCACCCTGCATAAGGAGTACGCGGGACGGAAAGTGGAATTTGTCGGTATCGGTATCGATTCCGCCAACAACATCCAGCAGTTCATCAAGAAAGTCCCCGTCTCCTACCCGCTTGCCGTAGCTGGTTTTGCCGGCACGGAGCTGTCGCGTAATTTCGGCAACGCGGCCGGCGGCCTGCCCTACACAGTGATCATTGCGCCAGATGGCACGGTCAGTTACCGCAAAATGGGCAGGGTTTCCCCTGACGAGTTGCGTGCGGCACTGCCTCGCAGCTAGGCATAAGATTCTTGATTTTTGGCGATTCCCCCCTAATCTTGTTCGATCGTCACGCAATTTGATCGAAACACGATTTCACCACCCCAAAGTGCGGAACAAGGTCAGGAAACTCGCCTGCTTCGAAGCTGCCTATGTCTACGCTGCTAGACAAATCACTCTAAGCTACGGTAATCTCCGCGCAATTTCGTTGAAATGGTCGAGCCGCCGTGATCGATACACCTCCCGAACGCCGCTCCCCCCGCTACCGCAAGGTGCTGGTCCTGCACGGGCCGAACCTGAATTTGCTGGGCACGCGGGAGCCGGAAACCTATGGGTACACGAAACTAGCCGATATTGACCTGGCCCTCGCGCAGCGAGCCCGCCAGGCCGGCATCGCCCTGGCTACGTTTCAGTCCAACCATGAGGGCGCGCTGGTGGATCGTATCCACGCGGCACGTGAAGAGGGTGTGGATTTCATCGTCATCAACCCGGCCGCCTATACGCATACCAGCGTAGCGCTGCGCGATGCGCTGGCCGGGGTGGCGATTCCGTTTGTGGAAGTCCACTTGTCGAACGTGCATCGACGCGAGAACTTCCGTCATCACTCTTACTTCTCCGATGTGGCGATCGGAGTGATCTGCGGACTTGGCTGGCAGGGGTACCTGCTGGCGCTGGAATATGCCCTCGGGCAGGAGCTGGAGCAGGCACCGCCCAAGGCCTGATCCGCCCATTGATTTCTTAAACCGTTACCGCGCCCCCGGCGCCTGCCCCGCCGCCGTTTTTCGCGGCGGACCAAGGCAGCCCGCCGGAGGCGTCAGTTTTTCCCGGACGCAGCCACCAGAGCGGTGGCCGCCGGACAACCCGATTCAGGAGGATAGAAGATGGACCTGCGCAAGCTGAAGACGCTGATCGACCTGGTGGCCGAGTCCGGCATCTCCGAGCTGGAAGTCACCGAAGGCGAAGGCAAGGTGCGGATCGTCAAGGCGCCGCCGCAGGTCATCGCCGCGCCGATGGCCATGCAGCCGATGCAGGCACTGCCCCCGGCCGCCGCGCCGGCCGCAATGCCCGCCGCCGGTACCGAGCCGGCCGCGCCGCAACTGCCGGTGGGCCATGTCGTGACCTCGCCGATGGTCGGCACCTTCTATCGCGCACCCTCGCCGGGCGCCGCGTCGTTCGTCAATGTGGGCGATACCGTCAAGGAAGGCCAGACGGTCTGCATCATCGAAGCGATGAAGCTGCTTAACGAGATCGAGTCGGACAAGGCTGGCGTGATCAAGGAAATCCTGGTCGAGAATGGCCAGGCGGTGGAATACGGCCAGCCGCTGTTCATCATCGGCTGAAACTGACCGGCATGCCGCGCCGCCCGCAGCCTGCGCCGGAGTTCTCCGGCCAGCCACGGCGGCGGCGGCCACCGGGCGTTCCTCGTCCCGGTGCCAGCACCCCCGCCAGCACTCCGGCTGCCCTCGCCGGGGATGCCACGATCCGCCGCGGTGGGACCGCCTTTCTCCTCGCAGAGAGTGACTATGTTTGAAAAAATTCTGATCGCGAATCGCGGTGAAATCGCCCTTCGCATCCAGCGCGCCTGCCGCGAGCTCGGCATCAAGACTGTGGTGGTGTATTCGGAAGCCGACAAGGAAGCCAAATACGTCAAGCTGGCCGACGAAGCCGTCTGCATCGGCCCGGCACCCTCGCCGCTGTCGTACCTCAACATGCCGGCCATCATCTCGGCCGCCGAGGTGACCGACGCGCAAGCCATCCACCCGGGCTACGGCTTCCTGTCGGAAAACGCCGACTTCGCCGAACGCGTGGAAAAGTCCGGTTTCGTCTTCATCGGCCCGACCTCCGAGAGCATTCGCCTGATGGGCGACAAGGTCTCGGCCAAGCAGGCCATGATCAAGTCCGGCGTGCCGTGCGTGCCGGGCTCCGAGGGCGCCCTGCCCGACGACCCCAAGGAAATCCTGGCCACGGCGCGTGCCGTGGGCTATCCGGTCATCATCAAGGCAGCGGGCGGCGGCGGTGGCCGCGGCATGCGCGTGGTGCACACCGAAGCAGCCCTGGTCAACGCGGTCAACATGACGCGCGAAGAAGCCGGCCGTGCCTTCGGCAATCCGGAGGTCTACATGGAGAAATTCCTGGAGAACCCCCGGCACGTCGAAATCCAGATCCTGGCCGACCAGCATCGCCAGGCGATCTGGCTGGGCGAGCGCGACTGCTCGATGCAGCGCCGCCACCAGAAGGTCATCGAAGAAGCACCCGCGCCGCACATCCCGCGCCGCCTGATCGAGCGCATCGGCGACCGCTGCGCCGAGGCTTGCAAGAAGATCGGCTACCGTGGCGCCGGCACCTTCGAATTCCTGTACGAGAACAACGAGTTCTACTTCATCGAGATGAACACGCGCGTGCAGGTCGAGCACCCGGTCACGGAGATGATCACCGGCATCGACATCGTGCAGGAGCAGATCCGCATCGCCTTTGGCGAGAAGCTGCGCTGGCGCCAGAAGGACGTGCAACTGCGCGGCCACTCGATCGAATGCCGCATCAACGCCGAGGACCCGTTCAAGTTCACGCCATCGCCCGGCCGGATCACCGCGTGGCACATGCCCGGCGGCCCCGGCGTACGGGTCGACTCGCACGCGTATGATGGCTACTTCGTGCCGCCCAACTACGATTCGATGATCGGCAAGATCATCACTTACGGCGCCACCCGCGAGCAGGCCATCGCCCGCATGCGGATCGCGCTGTCGGAAATGGTGGTGGACGGCATCCTGACCAACGTACCGCTGCACCGTGAGCTGATGCTCGATGCCAACTTCGTCGAAGGCGGCACCAGCATTCACTATCTCGAGCACCGCCTGGCCCAGAAGAACGTGGCCAAGGGCGGCAAGATCTGAAGCCCCGGCGCGGCCAGTCATAACGGATCGACAAGGATCGCCTGTGGCATTTCAGGAATGTGTGATCGAAATCGCACAAGACCAGGCCGAAGCCTGGTCTGACGCGCTGTTCGACCTCGGCGCGCTATCGGTCTCGGTGGAAGACGCCGATGCCGATACGCCCGAAGAGCAGCCGCTGTTCGGCGAGCCCGGCATGGAGCCGACCCGCCTGGCATGGAACCGCTCGCGCGTGGTGGCGCTGTTTGACGACAGCGCCGACCCCGTGCTGGTGGTGGCCGCCGCCGCCAATGCACTGGGCATCGACCCGGTGCCGGCGTACCAGTTGCGCCCGGTCGAAGACCAGGACTGGGTGCGCCTGACGCAATCCCAGTTCGCGCCGATCCGCATCGGCGAGCGCATCTGGGTGGTGCCGTCGTGGCACGAGGCGCCGGAACCCGACGCGGTGGTGCTGGAGCTGGACCCGGGCCTCGCATTCGGCACCGGCAGCCATCCCACCACCCGGCTGTGCATGCAGTGGCTGGAACAGAACATCAAGGCCGGCGAAACGGTGCTCGACTACGGCTGTGGCTCGGGCATCCTCGCCATCGTGGCCCGCAAGCTGGGTGCCGGCGACACGCTCGGCATCGATATCGACCCCAACGCGGTGGAAGCTTCGCGCTATAACGCCGAGCGCAATCGCGTGGAGGCCACCTTCGCGCTACCGGAAACCGTCTCCGAGGCCAGCTACGACCTCGTCGTCGCCAATATCCTGTCCAACCCGCTGAAGTTGATGGCGGCCATGCTGAGCGCGCGAGTTCGCCCTGGCGGCCGGCTGGTGCTGTCGGGCGTGCTGGAGCGCCAGGCCGATGAAGTCGCCGCGGCCTACGCGCCCTGGCTGCCCATGTCGGTCTGGCGCAGCGAGGAAGGCTGGGTGTGCCTGCACGGTACCCGCGGTGAAGGCCCCGGCACCCAGAGCTGAGACCAGCCCATGGCCGCAGCCAAGCTCGTCACGCGTTGTCCGGCCTGTCGCACCGCCTTCCGGCTGGTGGCGGACCAGTTGCGGCTGCGCCGGTCCGCTGTGGCCAGTGCGACACCGTCTTCGATGCGCGCGAGCACCTGATCGCGCTGCCGGCTACCGAGCCGGCCGGCCCTGAGACCGCCGCGCAGGCGGGACCAAGCATTGCCGCCCCTGCCCCCCGAGCCCCCGGCACGGGAGGCGCCCGCCGAGCACGCGCACGAAGGCGCACACCAGGCTGCGCGCGCCCCGCGCAAGCGGACGCATGCCGGAGCGCACCCGGCCCCCGAAGCACAGGCAGTCGAAGCCGCCGCCGTGCCGCACGAAGCAGCGCACTTCGACACGCCTCCCCAACACGACGCCGACGACAGCCGCCCTCCCGCTGCGCCCTTCGACCCCGGTTACGACCCTGGCTACGACGTGCCGGCACTCGACGCGCCCACCGTCATGCTGTACCAGACGCAGGCGGAAGCGGACGAGGCCGTGCAGGTGCAGGTGCAGGCCAGCAACCATCAGGCGGAGCCGGAAGCCGGCACCGCCGACGCTGACGAGGACGAGCCTTCCGCGGTGTTCGTACCCGGCATCGTCGAGGGCGAGGAAGCTGGCCTTGCCGCCGCTACCGACGCAGACGCAGAGGCAGAGGTAGAGGCAGAGGCAGAGGTAGAGGCATCGCAGGCCAGCGAAGCACCTGCCCCCGCGCCGGAAGCAACATCCTGGCCGCAACTAGACCCCAGCACGCTGGGCGACGACGATGCCACGCACACCGCGGACATCGCCGATACGGAAAACGCTGCCGACACGGCGCAAGCGGCGAACGAAGCATCCGCCACCAGCCATGCCGCCTCGAGTGCCGCCGCCGACGCCAACACCGCCGCCATCCCTAGCGCAAGCGGCTACCTGCGCGCCGAAGCACAGGACGACCTCCCCGAAATTCCCGAAGCCATGGCACGCGGGCAGGCCGAGCGGCCGTGGATGCGCAGCGACACGCCCGCCACCCCATCTTTCGCGCCCGACTTCCTGCGCCACGCGCGTGAGCGCGATCCTGGCCCGGCCAAGCGCAAGCGCATGCTGCAAAGGCTGGCGATCGGGTTCCTCGTGATTGCGGGCCTGGTGCAAGGCACCTACCTGGCGCGCAGCCAGTTGTCCGGCCGCTTCCCCGTATTGCGCCCTGCCTTCGAGGCGGCCTGCGCCCGGCTGGGTTGCGAGGTGGCGCCGTGGCGCGACATCGACGCCTTGCGCATCGAGAGCTCGCAACTACAGAAGCAGGATGAGGCGTCCGACGCCTACCTGCTCGCCGTGACGCTGCGCAACCAGGGCCGCGCCACCGTGGCCCTGCCCGCCATCGAGCTGGTCATGACGGACCTCCAGGACCAGCTCCTGCTGCGCCGTGTGCTGCAACCGGCCGACTACCTCGAAGCCGAGCAGCTCGCCTTTGCCGCACACGGCCTGCGGGCAGGCACGGAGCTTCCGGTTCGGGTACGATTCCGGTCGCAGCAGGCGGCGGCAAACTACCGCGTGCTGATCTTCTACCCCTGAATTCCACCGGGCTCGCCGCTCATCCCGAGCGCCCCGATTCGCGAGTCCGCATTTCACACAGGAGCACATATGAGCAACGTCACCCTCGGCGGCAACGCCATCGAAGTCGGCGGCAAGTTTCCGCAAGCCGGCGACAAAGCCCCTGCATTCTCGCTGGTCGGCAAGGACCTGAAGGACGTCACGCTGGCCGACTTCGCCGGCAAGCGCAAGGTGCTCAATATCGTCCCCAGCCTGGACACTCCGGTGTGCCAGGCTTCGGCTCGCAAGTTCAACGAAGCCGCCAGCGGCCTGGCCAACACCGTCGTGCTGACCATCTCGGCCGACCTGCCGTTCGCCATGGGCCGCTTCTGCACCGCTGAAGGCCTGGCCAACGTGGTGCCGCTGTCGCTGATGCGCGGCGCCGACTTCAAGGGCAATTACGGCGTAGACGTCAAGACCGGCCCGCTGGCCGGCGTGACCGCACGTGCCGTGGTGGTGCTCGATGAGAACGACACCGTGAAGTACAGCGAACTGGTCTCGGAAATCAAGAACGAGCCGAACTACGACGCCGCACTGGCCGCGCTGAAGTAAGCGCGCCACCTGCCAGGCGCGGCCACCCGGCAAAACGGGTGGCCGTTTTTGCATTCAGGGGCACCGGCCCAAGCCCGCGGCCCCGTCAGCCCGCACTACGAGAATTGGAGAGAGCATGTCCAGCCTGATCTGTGGATCCGTTGCCTACGACACCATCATGACGTTCGAGGGACATTTCCGCGAACATATCCTGCCCGACCAGATCCACATGCTGAACGTGTCCTTCCTGGTCCCGTCCATGCGCCGCGAGTTCGGCGGCTGCGCCGGCAATATCGCCTACTCGCTCAAGCTGCTTGGCGGCGATCCGGTGGTCATGGCCACGGTCGGCGTCGATGCCGAGCCTTACCTGCAACATCTGCGCGCGCTCGGCATCAGCACCGAGCATATCCGCACCCTGCCCGACACCTTCACGGCGCAGGCGATGATCACGACCGACCTGGAGAACAACCAGATCACGGCGTTCCACCCCGGCGCGATGAACCAGTCGCAGCTCTCGCAAGTGCAGGACGCGCTCGGCGGCAGCAACGCACCCGGCCTGGGCATCGTCGCCCCCGACAGCCGCGAAGGCATGCTGCACCACGCCCGCCAGTTCGCCGACGCCGGCGTGCCGTTCATCTTCGACCTGGGCCAGGCCATGCCGTTGTTCAACGGCGACGATCTGCGCCAGTTCGTTGAACTCGCCAGCTACGTGACGGTCAATGACTACGAAGCCCAGGTTCTGCTGTCGCGTACCGGCTGGACCAGCGAAGAAGTCGCCGCGCAGGTCAAGGCGTTCATCGTGACCCACGGCGAGAAGGGCGCCACCATCTTCGCCGACAAGCAGAAGTACAATATCGCCTCCGTAAAAGCGGATCGCGTCGTCGACCCGACCGGCTGCGGCGATGCCTTCCGCGGCGGCCTGCTTTACGGCATCGAACGGGGCTTCGACTGGGAAACAACGGGCCGGCTTGCCAGCCTGATCGGCTCCATCAAGATCGCGCACCAAGGTCCGCAGAACCATAAACCGTCGCGCGACGAAATCGGTGATCGCTTCCAGTCCGCTTTTGGCTACCGCTACGAGTAACACCTTTTTCGGGATTGATCCTATGCACACCCTGATTCGCACCAGCGCCATCGCGCTCGCCGCCGCAGCCACCCTGGTGGCTGGCTGCGCCTCGCAGTCGAACTCCGCCAGCATCTATACGCCTGGCCAGGCGCAGCGTGAGCAGACCTTGCGCTACGGCGTGGTCGAGACGGTTCGCGAGGTGCTGATCCAGGGCGACCAGACCGGTGCCGGCACCATCGCCGGTGGCGCCATCGGCGGCATCGCGGCGGGCAGCACCATCGGCAGCGGCGGCGGCTCGGTGGCGGCCGTCGTGCTGGGCGCCGTGCTCGGCGGCATCGCAGGCAGCATGGCCGAGAACAAGATCAGCCAGCGTCGCGGGCTGGAAATCACCGTGCGCCTGGACAACGGCGAGATGCGCGCCATCGTCCAGGACGCCGACGAAGCCTTCCGCCCGGGCGAGCGCGTGCGCTTGCTGTCGTCGGGCGGCACGACTCGCGTCACGCACTAAGAGCGGGACGCGGGGATGGCATAGGGCGACATAGGGCGGCATAACGCGGCATAAAGCGGCCCTGGATGGCCGCGTAGCGGCCGGCACCCCCCACGGTGCCGCCCTGCCGCGCAGTGGCTTCTGGCACGTTCTGGAGCGACCTCCGGGAGCGCGCGGCGCTCGCCGCAACGCAACCCCGGCAAAGCGCTGCCTCCTTCACCGGAGCAGCGCTTTTTCTTTACTCTTTGCCGCGATCCCGGCCAGCGCTCCAGTATCCCGCTTGCCGTGTTTTGACCGCCCATGAAAAAACCCGCCGGGCTTGCGCCGTCGGCGGGTTGGCAAGACTAGCGTCTTGCGGACCGGATACGTGGTATCCGGTCAGTGCGGCACGCCCTGCGTGCCTTGGCAATTCCCAGCAGTAGCCGTTACCGGCACGCTTACGGACGGGTGCCCGTGGGGAAAGGCCATGCCGCAGCCGGGTTCAGCGCGGTCTTGGCAGCTGCAGCGGGTGCAACAGCAGGTGCAGCGGCAGGCTTGGCAGGCGCGGCCTTCTTGGCAGCAGCCTTCTTGGCCGGTGCCTTCTTGGCAGCAGGCGCCTTCTTGGCCGGTGCAGCCTTCTTGGCAGCAGCCTTCTTGGCAGGCGCGGCCTTCTTGGCAGCCGGTGCAGCCTTCTTGGCCGGTGCGGCCTTCTTGGCGGCGACCTTCTTGGCCGGTGCGGCCTTCTTCGCTACAACCTTCTTGGCGGCACCTTCTTGGCCGGTGCGGCCTTCTTGGCTACGACCTTCTTGGCTGCGGCCTTCTTGGCCGGTGCGGCTGCCTTCTTGGCCGGCGCTGCCTTCTTCGCTACGACCTTCTTGGCAGCGACCTTCTTCACTGCAGCCTTCTTGGCCGGCGCAGCTTTCTTGGCCGGTGCTGCCTTCTTGGCGGCGACCTTCTTCACAGCGGCTTTCTTGGCCGGGGCGGCTGCCTTCTTGGCGGCCGGCTTGGCGGCGACCTTCTTAGCCGCCGGTTTCTTCTTTGCAGTCGTTGCCATGGATAACTCCTTCACTAGAGAGTGAATATCGAATGACCTAAGTTGGCGACCCGACCGACCCGAGGCGCGATACTGCGGTGCGACCCCAATCGAGCGAGCGATTCATCGGCGCACGGCGCGCATTGTGGCCGCACGCTAATGAATTCGGTGGCAGGGGCACCGCGGCGCGCGGTGCGAATGTGGCCAAGCGGAGCCCACAGCCGGGCTTCTGACGCTTGCCGCGCCCTGGAATATTCGATCTGTCCGCGCCATCCGCCGGATCGGCACGCGACATGAAAAGAGAGATATCGGCCGGCATATCCGCGATGCGGGCTAAGCCACGCACACCGCGTACGGCATTCTTTCGGGGGTAGTTCGCCCATCCCGTTACTGGGCCAAAGGAGACTGCACGCGTTTTAGAAAACCAGTACGGCTTGGTCTGCGTCAAAGTTCTAGTGCTCCTGAGCTACCTGTTTCATTGCATCGAAGTGGGCGGCGCTCATCGTTGCGCATCACGTCCAACCTCATCGTTGCATCTTGCTGTCTTGCTTGCCACTCAAGCCATGCAATGAAGTGAGACTCTTGTCAAGGCGAATCATAATTCGTTTGTTGGGCGATGTTAAGAAAAAAGTGCAAAAAAACTTGCGCGCGCGCATGACAACTTCATCGTCTTCGTCGTTGCGCTGCGCTCACCTCGTCTTTGCCTGCGCGCGCTGCGCGCTCATCGTGTCTCTCGCACCCTCGCGGCACTGCTCGCGAGCCTGCTCGGCGCAGCTTCGACACCGCGTTGCGCGAGCGTGAAGACGTCGCCCGCGCGCTCCGTTTTTTCATCTCGCGCGTCATCGCCGGCGCGCCTTCGATGCGCATCGGCGAAGCCTTTCGCGACCATTCCGGAAAACCGGAAACCCGCATGCGCAAAGGCTTTTCGGGAGGCTGGAAATTCCCGCTCGGCAATCACGCGCACGCGTCGCATCGTCGTTACCGCGCGTGTTGCCCGGGTGCCAACTGACGCGGCGCGGACATCGACAACGCCACCGCGGCGACGCGCTTGGGCAACGCGACGCGCAACGCGAACGCAGCGCGTCGCCTCAACTCGGCACGTGCGCTCACGCACAGTGCGCGCAGTGATGCGCCGACGCAACGGTTTGAGAATCGTGACAGCGACACGCGCGCTCCAACGATGCGCGAACGATGCATCGGGCGATGCCGAACGGCATCTCGCACTCGCTTCGCGCAGGCGCTGTCGACGCGCGAGTTGCCATCGCGCGTAGCGCATCGACAGTGGTGTCGCGACGGTAGTAGTGTCGGCACGCGTCCGGCAGCGGATGCCTCGGTGCCTCGACCGGGGAGGCCGATCGCCTGGCGAGGCGTCGGCTCGCGCACCATCCGAATGGACTACCGCCAACGGCGGCGCGGTTGCCGATGCGCGCAGGGAAGACAGAGGGGATGGCAGCATGGCGGCACCAATTAAAACGCCTAGCTAGAGGATTGCTTCGAGTGGCGGCCAGTGGACAATTTGCTGCATGACAGAATCCGCCTGCTGCCAGCCGCCAGGCCGGTCTCCGGCAGGTGCCGACGTGGCTTTGGTGCGTACGCAAAGGTAGGCTGGCGATTGCAGCGCGAGCCCATCGCCAGTAGATTGGCGTACGCGCGCCGCTGGGCTGGTCCTGTACCGGCATCATGGCGCGCACCAACTCGAAGAGGAGATCCCGATGCACTTTACTGCCCCCCGCTCCGTCGCACGCGCAGCCGCCGTCGCGGCACGCGTCACCGTGCTCGCCGGTGCGCTGCTGGGTAGTGCCGCCGCGCTGGCCCAGGCCACCCCGTCCGGCGCATGGAGGACCATCGACGACGCCACCGATCGACGACGCCACCGGCAAGCCGCGCGGCCTGGTGGAGATCAGCGAACAGAACGGCGTCTACAGCGGCAAGCTCGTCAAGAGCTTCGTCGAGAGCGATGGCAAACCCAAGGTGTGCGACAAGTGCACCGACGCGCGCCGCGACCAGCCCATCATGGGGATGACGATCATCACCGGCCTGCGCAAGACTGGCGACAACGAGTGGGGCGGCGGCGAGATCCTCGACCCCGAAAGCGGCAAGCTCTACAAGACCAAGATGTCGCTGGCGGACGACGGCAAGAAGCTCAACGTGCGCGGCTTCATCGGCATCAGCCTGCTGGGCCGCACCCAGACCTGGGAGCGCGAACGCTAGCCATCCACGACAGGCGGTGCCGGTGCCACCGACGGCGCCGGCGACACCGCCTCGTTGCCTGCCCGCATCACCGCCGCGCCACCTCCTCCACACCTCCACCGCACCCCTGCCCGCCTTGCCCACTACTGCCGCGCGTGCCCTTGCGCGGCGTGCGGCCCGCTGCCTGCCATGCGCTGCCCGCATGACGACATGCGCAGAATTCGTTTTCGGCCCGACCTCGCTCCTCCTACCATCGGACTACCTGCCGTGCGCCGCTTTATCCCCGACCGCGCCGGGCGGCGCTGCCACGCCGACCCGGCATCGACGCGGTCCGCGCGCCGGGCCCGCCAACCCAGGAGGATGTCATGCACGCAAGCGCCCACACAGAAGCGCCATCGAAGCCACCAAGCGTCAGCGGCGCGCAACGCCGCCGCGCCATCGTCGCCACCGTGATCGGCAACGGTCTCGAGTGGTTCGATTTCACCGTCTACAGCTTCTTCGCGGTCATCATCGCGAAGCTCTTCTTTCCCACCGGCAACGATCTGTCCTCGCTCCTGCTCGCCGTCGCCACCTTTGGCGTGGGATTCTTCATGCGGCCGGTCGGCGGCATCATCCTCGGGGTATACGCCGACCGCGTGGGCCGCAAGGCGGCGCTGTCGCTGACCATCCTGCTGATGGCGCTGGGCACCACCATGATCGGCCTGGCGCCCACCTATGATCAGATCGGAGTCTTCGCACCGCTGCT
This sequence comes from Cupriavidus basilensis OR16, assembly GCF_000243095.1. Lineage (GTDB taxonomy): Bacteria > Pseudomonadota > Gammaproteobacteria > Burkholderiales > Burkholderiaceae > Cupriavidus > Cupriavidus basilensis_D. The sequence goes on from NZ_AHJE01000099.1 coordinate 28,196, forward strand.
GATTGTGGTGGCACGGCTGCTGCAGGGCTTCTCCGCCGGCGGCGAGATGGGCGGCGCCACCGCGTTCCTGACCGAGTACGCACCGGTCGAGCGCCGCGCCTACTACTCCAGCTGGATCCAGGCGAGCATCGGTGTGGCCGTGCTGCTGGGCGCCGCGGTCGGTACCTTCGCCACCGCCGCGCTGAGCACCGAGGCGCTCAATAGCTGGGGCTGGCGCCTGCCCTTCCTGCTCGGCATCGTCATCGGGCCAGTGGGCTACTACATCCGCCATCACCTCGACGAGACGCCGGCCTTCCGCGATGCCACCGACAAATCGGACTCGCCGCTGACCGAAGTGCTGCGCGACTACCCGCGCCAGACCGCGGCCAGCTTCTCGATGGTGATCCTGTGGACGGTCTGCACTTACGTGCTGCTGTTCTACATGCCGACGTATTCGGTCAAAGTGCTCCATGTGCCGCAGTCGACTGGCTTCATCGCCGGCATGGTGGGCGGCCTGGCGATCATGGTGTGTTCGCCGCTGGTCGGGCTGCTTGCCGATCGGATCGGGCGCCGGGTGCTGCTGTCCGCCTCCGCGCTGCTGATCCTGCTGCTGGCCTACCCGATGTTCGTCTACATCAACCAGGCGCCGGGGCTGGCATCGCTGGTGGTGTTCCAGCTGGTGTTTGGCGTGCTGATCGCCACCTATACCGGCCCGATCCTGGCGGCGTTCTCCGAACTGTTCCCGGCCAAGGTGCTGTCGACCGGATTGTCGGTGGCCTACAACCTGGCAGTCACCATCTTCGGCGGCTTCGCTTCGTTCATCATCACCTGGCTGATTGCCAGCACGGGCAGCACGATGGCGCCGGCGTTCTACGTCATGTTCGCCGCCGCGATCAGCCTGGCCGGCACGCGCCTGGTGCGCGAGCCCGCCTACCTTCACCCCGCGCGGGCAGCCCGTGCCGCTCAACCTGCCTGATGATCGTCCCGCATATGAAACAGATCCTGCTTAAGGGCGGCAACGTCCTCGACCCTGCCCACGGCAGCCTCCTGCAACGCCACGATGTGCTGATCGAAGGCGAGCGCATCGTCGAAGTTTCGGCCACGCCGATCCGCGCGCCTGCCGCGCAGGTGATCGACCTCGCCGGCAAGACCGTCATGCCCGGGCTGATCGACTGCCACGTGCACGTGCTGGCCTCGCTGGCCAACCTCGGCCTGAACGCGGTGCAGCCTAATGTACTGGTGGCGTTCCGCGCCATGCCGATCATGAAGGCCATGCTCGAGCGCGGCTTCACCACCGTGCGCGATGCGGGCGGCGCCGACTGGGGCCTGTCGCAGGCAATCGAGACCGGCCTGGTGCCTGGCCCGCGCATCTTCCCATCCGGCAAGGCGCTGTCGCAAACCGGCGGGCACGGCGACTTCCGCCCGCGCGCCGACGTGCTGGAGCCATGCTCATGCGCTTTCCGTGCCGGCGCCATCGCCCGTGTGGCGGATGGCGTCGACGCGGTGCGCCTGGCGGTGCGCGAGGAGATCCAGAAGGGCGCCACCCAGATCAAGATCATGGCGTCCGGCGGCGTAGCGTCGCCCACCGACCCGATCGGCAACACGCAATACAGTGAAGACGAGATCCGCGCCATCGTGGCCGAGGCCGAGGCGGCCCAGACGTATGTGATGGCGCACGCCTATACCGGCCGCGCCATCGCGCGCGCGGTGCGCTGCGGCGTGCGCACCATCGAGCACGGCAACCTGGTTGACCGCGAAGCTGCTCGCGTGATGCGCGAGCACGGCGCGTTCGTGGTGCCTACCCTGGTCACCTACGAGGCGCTCGCGCGCGACGGCGCGCGCCTGGGCTTGCCGGCGGAATCGGTGGCCAAGATCGAGACCGTGCGCCAGGCCGGCCGCGATTCGCTTGCCATCTACGCGGAAGCCGGCGTGCCGATGGGCTTTGGCTCCGACCTGCTGGGCGAGATGCACGCGGCCCAGTCGGATGAGTTCCGCATCCGCGCGGAGCTGCTCGGCAACCTGGAAGCGATCCGCAGCGCCACCTCGACCGCCGCCGCGATCCTGCAACGCGAAGGCGAGCTCGGCACCGTGCGGGCCGGCGCGCTGGCCGACCTCATCGCGGTGGACGGCAACCCGCTGGCGGACATCGGTGTGCTCTGCGGCCAGGGCGAGCACTTGGCGCTGGTGATGCAGGCCGGCAAGCTGCATCGGCAGCCCGCCTGAAAGCCAGGATGCCGAACGAAGCCGGCAGGACAGGCCAGAGCCGTCTGCCATGACGACGGCTGTCCCTCCCTCTCCCCTCAGGGCCCCCTCAGGGGGAGAGGGCCGGGTAGCGGGGTGGCTTAGCTGGCAGCCACTTGTAGCGAAGCCGACGGTTTTATACTCCCCCCGCACTATCATGGCGACTAAACCGTCGAGTCCCCGCCATGCGTATCTCCCCCCTTCCGCCCCTGCCCTGCCTGGTCGCTTTCGAGTCGGCCATGCGGCATGGCAGCTTCACCCGCGCCGCCAGCGAACTTCACCTGACGCAAAGCGCCATCAGCCGCCAGGTGGCGCAGCTCGAGCACTTCCTGGGCAAGAAGCTCTTCATCCGCGAGCCGCGCGCATTGCGCCTGACCGTGAGCGGCCAGGCCTATGCCGAAGAAGTGCAGCGCCTGCTATCGGCCTGCGCCGAAGCCACCGAGGACGTAATGAAGCGCAAGGGTCATGGCGAGCTGACGGTGGCGTGCTCGTCCGGCGTGGCCGTGCTCTGGCTCACCCCCAGGCTGGGCGCGTTCCGCGCAGCGCATCCCGGCATTCACCTGCGCCTGCTCGTCAACGACAGCCTGGCCTCGCTCTCGCCCGCCGAATTCGACGTGGGCATGTACTACCTGCGCGAGGGACCACCACCGGGACTGGCTTCGCGCCGCCTCTACGATGAAGACGTGTTTCCCGTCTGCGCACCGCACTACCTGGGCGGCCGCCGGCTGGAGCCGGCCGACCTCCCCGGCGAGACCTTGCTGATGCTGGAGGACGGGCAGCGCCAATGGATGTCGTGGCAGACCTGGCTGGCGCACAACGGGCTGGCGGACGCGCGGCCGCCGCACAAGCTGGTGGCCAACCAGTATCCGATCCTGCTGCAGCTCGCGATGGAAGGCCAGGGCATCGCGCTGGGGTGGCGCCACATGATCGACCGCTGCCTGCAGGAGGGACTGCTGGTGCGCGCCTGCGAGGCGAGCGCGAGCCTGGGCGGCGGCTACTACGCGGTGTGGCCGCAGGACCGCGCGGAGGCCGCGGCAGCGCGGACGTTGCGCAACTGGCTGGTGCAGCAGAGCGCGGAAAGCCAGTAGCAGGCTGGCGAACGGGGGTTCAGCGAATTGACAGCTTCGCTGGTTATCATCCGTTGCTTGCAGCCGCACCTTCGTACCTAAGTACCTAAGTACCTAAGTACCCAAAACAGCCAATGGAGACAACCATGCGTATTCCCGCCACCAGCCGCGCGCTGGCCCTTGCCGTTCCCGCCCTGTTCGCCGCTGCCGGCTTCGCCATGCCCGCGCGGGCCACCGATGCCTGGCCGACCCACGTGATCAAGTTCGTCGTGCCGTTTACCGCCGGTGGCGCCAATGACCTGGTGGCGCGCGCCGCCGCCGACGCGGTCGGCAAGCGCCTGGGCCAGACGGTGATGATCGAGAACCGCCCGGGCGCTGGCGGCGTGGTGGGCGCGGACTACGTGGCCAAGGCCAAGCCGGATGGCTACACCTTCCTGATCGGCGCCGTAGGCACCGTCACCAACAGCCTGATCCGCGCCAAGATGCCCTACGCGGCCGACGACCTGGTGCCGGTCTCGCTGGTCGCGGTGAGCCCATCCGTGATCGTGGTCTCGCCGTCTCTGCCGGTGAACAACCTGAAGGAACTGGTCGAGTATTCCAAGAAGCAGGCATCGGGCGCCAACTTTGCCACCGCCGGCAGTGGCAGCACGCCGCACTTTGTCGAAGAGATGCTCAAGGAGAAAGGCGCGGCGCTGACCGTGGTGCCTTATAAGAGCGGCTCCGAGAGCATCACCGCGGTGATCGGGAACCAGGTCACGGCTACCTCCGAGGCCAGCGTGGTGGTGCTGCCCAACATCAAGGCCGGCAAGCTCAAGGCCCTGGGCGCGACCTGGGACAAGCGCATGAGCGCGGCGCCGAACATCGCGACCACAGCCGAGCAAGGCATGCCGGACGTGCGCATCGGCCACTGGGCCGGCGTGTTCGCGCCGAAGGGCACCGACCCCGCCATCCTGAAGAAGATGAACGCCGAAATGAGCGCCGCCATGCAGACGCAGGAAACGCGCGACCGGCTGATTCCCAACGGCATCGAACCCGCCGGCGGCACGCAGGAGAGCTTCATTGCCTTCATCAAGTCGGAGCGCGAGCGCCTTGGCCGTCTCGCAAAAAACGCCAACATGACGGCGGAATAAGAAATATTTCAACCGCCCCTGTGAAAGGGGTGGGCAATGTCTTGTATCGGGCCCGTTACGTACGGGCCCGTTTCTTTTTCTTAAAGTGTTTTATACACAACTTTTAGTCAGCGATGTGCGCAATTGAGTTCACCAATGCCGAATCATGTTTCTTAGTTAGAACATTGAAGGCGGCTCTGTATTGTCTGTGATAAAAAGACAACGCGAATTGCAACGCAAATCATTCGCATTTATATTCCGGCTCGACCAACCATAACTGCCTCCGCCGTTGGCCGAACCGAACCAGACGTGCACTTTCTCGCCGCTGCCGGCCGGCTCGTACCCGCGGCCGCACCGGAACCGAGAAACGACATGAATCGCCGCACGCCGATCGCAACTGCCCTGCTCGCGCTGTTCGCCACGCCCGTTGTCACCCTGGCCCAGACGGCCGCCACGGCCCCCGCGACGCAGCCCGCGCCGACGCTGCATGAAGTGGTGGTGCAAGGCAGCAGCGCCAACGACGATTACAACGCGGTGAAGAGTTCGATCAGCAAGCTGCCGGCGGAACTGCGCGACATTCCGCAATCGGTCACGGTGGTCAACAAAGCGCTGATCGACGCACAGGGTGGCACCTCGCTGGCGGATGCGCTGCGTAATGTCCCGGGCATCACCATCGGTGGCGCCGAGGGCGGCCAGATCGGCAACAACATCAACCTCAACGGCTTCTCCGCGCGCACCGACATCTACCTGGATGGCTTCCGCGATCGCGGCCAGTACTATCGCGACATCTTCGCGCTGGATTCGGTGGAAGTGCTGATGGGCCCCTCCTCGATGCTGTTCGGGCGCGGATCCACCGGGGGCGTGATCAACCAGGTCACCAAGAAGCCGTCGCTGAAGGCTGCCACCGAAGTCACCCGTCATGGCGCCTGGGCATCGGCACCCCCACCGAGATCACGCTGTCGGCGCTGCTGCAGCACAACGAGGACCAGCCCGATTACGGCCTGCCGGCCATCAATGGGCACCCGGTCAACGTCAACCGCAAGACGGCCTATGGCTTCAACGACGACCGCACCATCCAGGACGTGGCCGCGCTGGGTGCCACCGTGGATCACAAGTTCTCGCCCAACCTGCGCCTGCGCAACCAGACCCAGTTCAACTACGTCAACACCAACGCGCGCGAAACCGCGCCGAATGCCGTCGGCACGGTCAACGCCAAGGGCTTCGCCCCGCTGACCACCACCACGCTGCCGCTCGATGCGCTGTTCGTGCGCCAGCAAAGCCATGACCGCCATATCCGCGACTACTCGATCTTCAACCAGACCGAGCTGACCGCCAAGTTCGACACCGGCCCGGTCAAGCACACCGTGCTGGTGGGTGCCGAGATCGGCCACGATGGCTATGACAACCAGAACTACTACCGCAACGGCAGCTGCAACGGCGTGGCGCTGAACGCTGCGGCGAGCGCCACCGCGGCCGCCGGCACCAGCGGCTATGCGGCGTGCGAGCCGGTCGTCAACCCGACCTACAGCAACTCGCCGGCCACCGCGCCGAGCGTGGCCGGCAACCGCCAGGGCGCCGCTGCCAACACGCTGGCAGCCTATATCAACGACTCGGTGGAGTTCAGCAAGCAATGGAAACTGGTGGGCGGCCTGCGCTACGACAAGTACATTGCCAGCATCACCAACTCGGTCAACGCGTCCAACACGCTGGGCAGCACCGTGTTGCCCAGCGCCAACCAGACCGTCAACTTCACCAGCGTGCGCGTGGGCGGCATCTGGCAGCCGACCGAGGCGCAGTCCTACTACCTGTCGTACGGCACGTCGTTCAACCCGTCGCTGGAGCAGCTGGTGGGCACCGTGGGCCAGCAAAACCTGGACCCGGAAAAGAACAAGTCCTATGAAGTGGGCGGCAAGTGGGACCTGCTGGGCGGCGACCTGACGCTGAACTCGGCGCTGTTCCAGATCACCAAGGACAACGCCCGCAGCCAGATCGACGCCACCACGTATTCACTGGCCGGCAAGATCCGCGTGCGCGGCTTTCGCGCCGGCGCGACCGGCCGCATCACCAGCAAATGGCAGGTCTTCGCGGGCTACACCTACCTGGACGGCGAGATCGTCAACGGCATCGCCGCCGGCACGCAGGGCATGGTCCCGACCAATACGCCCAAGCACACCGCGACGGCATGGACCAGCTACCGCGTGCTGCAGGACTGGGAAGTGGGCGGCGGCGCCTTTTATATGTCGCAGCGCTACGCCAACAACACCAACACCGTGCAGGTGGGCGGCTACGTGCGCTGGGACGGCATGATTGCCTACCATCAGCCGAAGTACGACGTGCGCCTGAACCTGTTCAACGTGTTCGACAAGAAGTACTACGATGCGCTGATCCAGTCGGACGGCGGACGCTCGGTGCCCGGCACCGGCCGCACCGCGATGCTGTCCCTCATTTACCGCATGTAAGCTGAGGTAAAGTGGCGTGACGCCATGTCACACCACGCGGCAGGGCCGGAAACCTCCCGCGCGCTGCCGCCGAACCCTGTCGAGATCGTCATGCTTGTCTGCATTCCCAAGGTCCTCAACGCGGAGCAGCTTGCCTTGCTGCGCCAGCATCTCGACCAGGCCGGCGCGGCCTGGGTGGATGGCCGCGTATCGGCCGGCTACTCCGGCGCGCCGGTCAAGTTCAACCAGCAGATCGACGAGCGCGCCGAAGTGGCGCAGCAGTGCCAGCACCTGATCCTTGGCATGCTCGAGCGCAATCCGCTGTTCATCAGCGCGGCGCTGCCCAATATCGTCTACCCGCCGATGTTCAACCGCTACAGCGAGGGCATGACCTTCGGCGCCCATGTGGACGGCAGCGTGCGCATTCATCCGCACAATGGCCGCAAGCTGCGCACCGATATCTCGGCCACGCTCTTCCTCAGCGACCCCGCCAGCTATGACGGCGGCGAGCTGCAGGTGGAAGACACCTACGGCACCCACAGCGTCAAGCTGGAAGCCGGCGACATGGTGATCTATCCCGCCACCAGCCTGCACCAGGTCACGCCGATCACGCGCGGCACGCGTGTGGCAAGCTTCTTCTGGATCCAGAGCCTGGTGCGCGACGATGCGCAGCGCGCGCTGCTGTTCGACCTCGACAACGCCATCCAGAAACTCAACCAGACCGGCGCCGACGATGGCGCGCGGCGCTCGCTGGTAGGTTGCTATCACAACCTCCTGCGGCAGTGGACCGAGACCTGAAGAGGACGAGTCAATCTGCTGTGCGGCTCAAGTGCGGCCCTGTGCGGCCCTGTGCGGCCCTGTGCGGCCCACGTACGGCCCACGTACGGCCCGCTTACGGCCCATGTACGGCCGTGGCAGGCGGAAACCGGCACCGTGCGCTCATGCAAGCTGCTCCGCCAGCGCGGCCCTGACCTTGCCGACCAGTGCCGCCTCCCCGGCCCGGGCAGGCAGCAGGAAGAATTCCGCCGTGGGCAAGGCCGGCAGCTTGAGCCTGGCCTGCGTAGCCGCATCGATCCGCGCCACGCCCGGCCCGATCGCCGACTCGTTCAGGCACGAGATGCCAAGCCCGGCAGCCAGCGCCAGATGCAGGCCAGCGACGCCCGAGGCGGAATGGGCAATCACGTGGTCCAGGCGCCGTCGCCGCAGCGTCTGCACCACGTACTGGTGCAACGAACAGGTATCGGGCAGCAGCACCAGCGGCAGCGGGCCGCTCACGCGCTCCGCCTCGCCTTGCGCCGCGACCCAGGCCAGCGCCTCGCGGCGCAGCACGGTGCCACGCGCGCCCTTGGTGCCAGCCTGCTGGCCGCCTCCCTTTCCCGGCAACCGCATCGACAAGCCGATATCGAAATCATCGGTGTGCATCCCCGCATCGATGACGCTGCTTTTCGTCACCTGTACGTGCAGCCGGAGGTAGGGATAGCGCTCACGCAGCCCGCGCAGCATGCCGGCGATCTCGCCCGGGCGGAAGTAGTCCGTCACCGCGAGCCGCAGCTCGCCATCCAGCGTGTGGCCGCGCAAGTCTTGCAGTGCCAGTTCAGCGGCACGCCGGCGCGCTCTTCCAGCTTACGCAGTTGCTCGCTGACCGAGGACTGCGAGAGGAACAGCCGAGGCGCCGCCGCGGACAGGCTGCCGGCGTCCGCCACGGTCACGAACGTGCGTAGCTGGTCGAGTTCAAGTGCGCGCATGGCAGGCCCCCATCATGTTTCGGTATTTACGATGGATAGTATCGCAAATTCCCGTTTTTCCGATGGAATGAAAGGGCCTAGACTGGCATCACTTACCCGCTGAAGCAAACCTAGCCAATCCGGTGAAACCGCAAGAACAAAGGAGTCCGCCATGCCCCACATCAACCTGCAGATCTCCGGCAAGCCCGATGCGTTGCTGACCCGCCGCAGCGCCGCCGCCGTGGCCGAACTGACCCAGCGCGTGCTGGGCAAAAGGCCGGAGGTCACCGTCGTGTCCGTGCAGTACATCGACCACGACGCCTGGATCATCGGCGGCCAACCGCTCTCGGAGTTGGGCCGCAACGCCTTCCACCTCGACATCAGCGTGACGGACGAAACCAACACCAAGGCTGAGAAAGCGCAGTACCTGAAGGCCGTGTTCGAGACCCTCTCGGAGCTGATCGGCAACGTGCATCCGGTTTCATACATCCACGTGGTGGATGCGCGCGCCGCCACCTACGGCTATGGCGGCCTGTCGCAGGAGTACCGCTACCACCACGGCTGAGCCGAGGCCACGGGCGACGGCAACAGACCCGCCTTTGAGGCAGGACATTGTCGCGGCGCAGCAAGCTGTGGCAAAGTCGGCTCCTGATCTGCCGCGCGGCGCCACGAGCGCCGCGCACGGCAGAAAACCACTAGGAGAACCGATGTCCTTCCTGATCGTCCTGGCCGCCCTGGCATTCCTGATGTTTGCCGCCTACCGCGGCTACAGCGTCATCCTCTTCGCCCCGGTGGCCGCGCTCGGCGCCGTCTTGCTGACCGAGCCGGCCGCCGTGGCGCCGGTCTTCTCCGGTATCTTCATGGAGAAGATGGTCGGCTTCGTCAAACTGTATTTCCCGGTTTTCCTGCTGGGCGCCGTGTTCGGCAAGGTGATCGAGCTGTCGGGCTTCTCCGAGTCCATCGTGGCCGCCGCCATCCGCTATATTGGCCGCTCGCGTGCCAATGCGGTGATCGTCACGGTTTGCGCGCTGCTGACCTATGGCGGCGTCTCGCTGTTCGTGGTGGTGTTCGCCGTCTATCCCTTCGCGGCGGAGCTTTACCGGCAGAGCAATATCCCCAAGCGCCTGATGCCGGGCGCGATCGCGCTGGGCGCGTTCTCGTTCACCATGGATTCGCTGCCGGGCACGCCGCAGATCCAGAACATCATCCCCACCACCTTCTTCAAGACCACGACCTGGGCGGCGCCGGTGCTGGGCCTGCTGGGCTCGCTGTTCATCATCGGGGTGGGCCTGTCCTACCTGGAGTGGCGCCGCCGCGCGGCCATGGCGCGTGGCGAGGGCTACGGCACTGCATTGCGCAACGAGCCCGAACGCAGCCAGACCGGCCACCTGCCGCACCCGGCGCTGGCACTGCTGCCGCTGGTGGTGGTGGGCGTGGCCAACTTCGTCTTCACGCGCATGATTCCGCAGTGGTACGGCAGCAGCTATAGCGTGTCGCTGCCCGGGCTGGCCAAGCCCGTGCAGACGCAGATCGCCACCGTGACCGCGATCTGGGCGGTGGAGGCGGCGTTGCTGCTGGGCATCGTGGTGGTGCTGGCGACCGCGTTCGGCGCGGTGCGCGAGCGCTTTGCCGAGGGCAGCAAGAGCGCCATCGGCGGCGCGCTGCTGGCTGCCATGAATACGGCCTCCGAGTATGGCTTCGGTGGCGTGATCGCCGCCCTGCCCGGCTTCCTGGTAGTCAGCGATGCGCTCAAGAGCATCCCCAACCCTCTGGTCAATGCTGCCGTATCTGTCAGCACGCTGGCGGGCATCACGGGCTCGGCCTCCGGCGGCATGAGCATCGCCCTGGCGGCGATGTCGGACACCTTCATCCACGGCGCCCTGGCCGCCGGCATCCCGCTCGACGTACTGCACCGCGTGGTGTCGATGGCCAGCGGTGGCATGGATACGCTGCCGCACAACGGCGCGGTGATCACCTTGCTGGCGGTGACCGGCCTGACGCACCGGGAGTCCTACCGCGACATTTTCGCGGTGACCGCCATCAAGACACTGGCCGTGTTCTTCGTGATCACGGCCTACTACGTGACCGGCCTGGTCTGAATCCGGCTGCGCGCGCCGCACCTTGTGGATCGCGCCGTCGTTACCTAGTGTGAGTGGGTGGCGGACGGCGCGTATATGCTTTATGCAGAACATGGCGGCTACCCCACCCTGCACTTCCCACCGGAACACCGCATGAAAACCGTGAGTCTGCCCGGCGGCGAAAACGTTGCCGCGCTCGGCATGGGCACCTGGAACATGGGCGATACCCCAGCCGCGCGCGCGGAAGAGCTAGCCACGCTGCGCCTCGGGCTGGACCTGGGCCTGACCCTGATCGACACCGCCGAGATGTACGGCGATGGCCGCTCCGAGGAACTGGTCGGCGAAGCCATCGCCGGTCGGCGCGACGAGGTCTTCCTGGTCAGCAAGGTGTACCCGCACAACGCCGGGCGTACCAGCGCGGTGGCCGCCTGCGAGCGCAGCCTGCGCCGCCTGGGCACCGACCGCCTCGACCTGTACCTGCTGCACTGGCGCGGCGGCGTGCCGTTGGCGGAGACCATGGAAGCCTTCATGGCGCTGCGCAAGGCGGGCAAGATCCGGCACTTCGGCGTGAGCAACCTCGACCTGGACGATATGCGCGCGCTGTGGCGCGTGCCCGGCGGCAAGGAGGTGGCGGCCAACCAGTTGCTCTACAACCTCACGCGGCGCGGCATCGAATGGGACTTGCTGCCCTGGCTGCGCGAGCATGGCGTTGCCCTGATGGCCTACTCGCCGATCGAGCAAGCCACGCTGCTGCGCAATCCCCGGCTTGCCCGCTTTGCCCGGACGCATGGCATCAGCCCGGTGCAGGCGGCGCTGGGCTGGCTGCTGGCGCAGCAGGGTGTCATCGCGATCCCCAAGACCAGCCACCGCGAGCGCCTGCGCGAGAACCACGGCGCGCTCGCGCTGCGACTCTCCACGCAGCAACTGGCCGAGCTGGACGCTGCCTTCCAGCCACCGGACGGCCCGCGCCCGCTGGCGATGCTGTGATGTTGTGATGCCCTGATGTTGTGATACCCAGGAGCCCCCCGCCATGACCCTCGACTACGACGCCATCATCATCGGCACCGGCCAGGCCGGCCCCCCGCTGGCGGCGCGCCTGAGCGCTGCCGGCCAGAAGGTCGCGGTGATCGAGCGCCAGTCGTTCGGGGGGACCTGCGTCAACACCGGCTGCATTCCCACCAAGACCATGGTGGCGAGCGCCTACGCGGCTAACCTGGCCCGGCGCGGCGCCGAGTATGGCGTGGTGCCCACCGGGCCGGTGACGGTGGATATGGCTCGCGTCAAGGCGCGCAAGGACGGCGTCGTCGGCAAATCCACGCACGGCGTGGAAACGTGGGTGCGCACGCTGGAACACGGCACGGTCCATCTCGGCCACGCTCGCTTTGAGGGGCCGGACACCGTGCGCGTGAATGACACCCTGCTGCGGGCCGGCAAGATCTTCATCAACGTCGGCGGGCGCGCCGCCGCGCCGCCGATGCCCGGGCTGGAACAGGTGGACTACCTGACCAACGCCGGGATGATGCGCATGGGCACGCTGCCGCGGCACCTGCTGGTGGTGGGCGGCAGCTATATTGGGCTGGAGTTCGGCCAGATGTTTCGCCGCTTCGGCAGCGAGGTCACGATCGTGCAGCGCGGCCCGCGCCTGATCGAGCGGGAGGATCCCGATGTGTCCGACGCCGTGCGCGACATCCTCGCCGCCGAGGGTGTCGGGCTGCGCCTCGACGCCGAGTGCATCGCGCTGGAGCAGCGCGGCGCCGAGGTCGTGGTGAAGATGGATTGCGCGCGAGGCGCGCCCGAGATCGTCGGCTCGCACGTGCTGCTGGCGGGCGGTAGGACGGCGGCCCAATACCGACGACCTTGGCCTCGACCGCGCCGGGGTCGCCGTGGATGCGCGCGGCTATATCCAGGTAGACGAACAGTTGCGCACCAATGTGCCCGGCATCTGGGCCATGGGCGACTGCAACGGCCGCGGCGCCTTTACCCATACCGCCTACAACGATTTCGAGATCGTCGCCGCCAACCTGCTGGACGCGGCATCCGGCGAGCCGCCCCGCACGGTCGGCGACCGCATCCCCGCCTATGCGCTCTACACCGACCCACCGCTGGGGCGCGTGGGCATGAACGAGGCCGAGGCGCGCCAGTCCGGGCGCAATGTGCTGGTCGGCATGCGGCCGATGACGCGGGTGGGCCGCGCAGTGGAAAAAGGCGAGACGCAAGGCTTCATGAAGATCCTGGTGGATGCCGACAGCCGCGAGATCCTTGGCGCGGCGGTCCTCGGCGTGGGCGGCGACGAGGTGATCCATTGCATCCTGGACGCGATGTATGCCTGTGCGCCGTACACGGTGATCCAGCGCGCCATGCATATCCACCCCACGGTGTCCGAGCTGATCCCGACCATGCTGGGCGAGCTGCATCCGCTGGCGCCGGCCGGCCCGGCGGCAGCGTGACAGGCCCGCGCAGCCAGCGCTGAACATGTCCGACACGCCGCTGGCCCGCAGCCCGCGCGACGACGCAACGCTGCCGGGCGGCCCCGGCGGGCCACCCTGCGCCAGGGCCGACGAGCCGTGGGTGCTGGCCGCCACCATCCTGGCGTCCAGCATGGCCTTTATCGATGGCACCGTGGTCAACGTGGCCCTGCCCGCGCTGCAAAAGGATTTCGACGCGAGCCTGAGCGGCATGCAGTGGGCGGTGGAGGCCTATGCGTTGTTGCTGGCGGCCTTGCTGCTGGTAGGCGGTGCCTCCGGCGACCGCTTTGGCCGCCGCCGCGTCTTCGCGCTAGGCGTGGCGATGTTCGCGGCCAGTTCGGCATGGTGTGGCCTGGCGGGCAACATCGGCCACCTGGTCGCGGCGCGGGCGCTGCAGGGCGTGGGCGCGGCGCTGCTGGTGCCGGGCAGCCTGGCGCTGCTGTCAGCGTCGTTCGAGGCGAGCCGGCGCGGCAAGGCCATCGGCACCTGGTCCGGGGCCACCGCCATGACCACCGCGCTCGGGCCCGTGGTGGGCGGCTGGCTGATCGAGCATTTGTCGTGGCGTGCGGCCTTCCTGGTCAACCTGCCGCTGGCGGCGGCGGTGTTGGCCATCGTGTGCTGGCGCGTGCCGGAAAGCCGCGCGCCGCGGCGGCCCGGAGGACTCGACTGGCCCGGCAGCCTGCTCGCCGCGCTGGGGCTGGGCGGCCTGGTCTATGGCCTGATCGAGTCGCCGGCGCTGGGCTGGGGCCACGCAGCCGTGTGGATGCCGGTGGCCGCCGGCCTCGTTGCGCTTGGCCTGTTCGTGCTGGTGGAGGCGCGCGTGCCCAACCCGGTCATGCCCCCCGCGCTATTCCGCTCGCGCGCCTTCCTGGGCGCCAACCTGCTCACCTTGCTGCTTTACGCGGCGCTTGGCGGCGGCCTGTTCTTTTTCCCGCTCAACCTGATCCAGGTGCAGGGCTATTCGTCGACGGAGGCCGGCGCGGCCCTGCTGCCGTTCATCCTGCTGATGTTCCTGCTGTCCGGCTGGGCCGGCGGGCTGGTGGACCGGCATGGCGCGCGCAAGCCGCTGATCGTGGGGCCGTTGGTTGCGGCAGCGGGCTTCGCGCTGTTTGCGCTGCCCGCTGCCGGCGCCAGCGGCGGCAGCGGCGGCAGCTACTGGCTGACGTTCTTTCCCGCGGTGCTGGTGCTCGGCGCGGGCATGACGATCAGCGTGGCGCCGCTGACCACCACGGTCATGAACGCGGTGCCGCCGGACTCGGCCGGCACGGCGTCCGGCATCAACAACGCGGCGGCGCGCGTGGCCACGCTGCTGGCGATTGCCGTGCTGGGGATTGTCATGGTGCGCGTGTTCGACTACCGGCTGGACCGCTCGCTGGGCCAGTCGGTGGCGAGCGGCGCGGTGCCGGCACAGGTAGCGCGGTCCGTGCAGGCGCAACGCGCGAAGCTCGCCGCCATCGCGCTGCCTGCGGCCACTGACCCACAGGTGAAAGCGGCCGTCCGGCAAGCGGTGGCCGGCGCCTTCGTGGCGGGCTTTCGCTCGGTCATGCTGCTGTCGGCGCTGCTGGCTGCCGGCGGGGCAGCATGCGCCTGGGCTTTCCTCAGCCCTCGGCGCGGCAAGACCGGCACCGGGACGCCGAGCAGCTCGCGCTTCTAGCGCCGGGGGCGCCGGCGCTGCGCGCTCGCCCAGGTACACCAGCAGCAGTTCGTCGACGGTGAGGCGCCGCAGCCTGGCTTCGCGGCCAATGGCGCGCTCCAGCTCCGAGCGCTGGAAGGCCTCCACGCTCATGCCGACAGCGCGCGCGTGGCGCTCGGTGATGACCTTGAGCAGTGCCACCACTTCGGGGTTGTCGGCGAGGAAACGCTCATGGGCAAGTTGCAAGCGTTCGGGGGAAAGAGTCATGGGGAGGGGACCGCATCAACATTAAGGTGGGTGGGGCGCGACGGGCCTTGCAGGCGCAAGCGAGGCTGTAATGCGCGCCGGCGCCCGCGCATTACACCACAGCCGTGGCGCAGGCCCCAACCGCGGGCATCCCCGCGCTAGTGCAGCTTGGCGACATAGCGCTCCCGCTCGATGTGGCGGACCAGGTAGTTGCGGGTTTTGGCTTCGGTATCCTGGCTCACGCGAGCGGCGGCCTGGCGTGCCCCATCGCGGCCATGCGAGGACACCATCTGGGCGTCCAGGTAATCGCGAAACGCCGCGCGCATGGCATCGAGCCGAGGCTGGCACGCCTTGAGCGCCGCGCTGGCGAGATCCTGCGCAGAGGCGCTGCTGGCCATGCCGGCATCGGCCTGGTCCTTGGCGCACGTGGTGTAGGCGGCGCGTATCGATTGCCACTGCTCGTTGGCGTCACTGACAGCTTGCGGATCGGCGGGCGCACGCGAGGCGCAGGCTGCTGCCAGCAGCGCGGCCGGGATGAGAGCGAGAACGGATTTCAATTTCATGTTGCGTGGACCGGCGGCACGCGGCGAGGTTCCCGCGCTGTGTGCGACACCTGGCAAACCCCGAGCCGCCATGTAGGACAGCCACGCTGCAAAAATGCAGCCCTCGTCCTACAGCTTTCCCCGGACGGGTTTTGTATATTTCTACAGAAACGGGGAAAAAGTTCAAGGGCATTCCGGGCAAACCCCGATAACCCGGCCAGCTGCATGATTTCACGTTTATACAAGTGCTGACTACGCCTATCCTTGAGCACAGGGAGCGGTTAACCGGGGTAGCAATGCAGTGTGAGGCAAAACAATCAGGAGAGTAAGCATGGAACGCAGATCGTTTTTGACGGTTGGGGCTGGACTGGTGCTGGCAAGCGCGGGCCTGGGGCTGGGTGCCTGTACCACCACGCCCAGCACGCCCACCGACAAGTCCGCCAAGCGCCGGGAAATCGACAGTGGCGTCGACGGCGCCCTCAACAAGCTGTACACCTCGGTGAGCGGCTCGCGCGAGCTGGCTAACCGGGCACGCGGCATCCTGGTCTTCCCCAACACGCTCTCGGCGGGCTTCGTCGTCGGCGGCGAGTATGGTGACGGCGCGCTGCGCGCCGGCGCCACCACCCGCGGCTATTACCGCATCGTCTCGGGCTCGGTCGGCTGGCAAATCGGCGCGCAATCCAAGGCCATCGTCCTGATGTTCCTTACCCAGGACGCGCTTGACAAGTTCGTCGCCAGCCAGGGCTGGACAGCCGGCGTGGACGCCACCGTGGCGCTGGCCAAGATCGGCGCGAACGGTGTGCTGGACACCAATACTGCCCAGCAACCAATCGTCGGCTTCGTGGTGACCAACGCAGGCTTGATGGCAGGCCTGTCGCTGGAAGGCTCGAAGATCACCAGGCTGGATATCTAAAGCCGCGCAGGGCGCCTGCGGCGCTCGCACTTGGGCCGGGTTGCGCTTTCGCAACCCGGCCCAGGTCGCTTCCCGGCCGTTTCCCCGCCGTTTCCCGTTTCCCGTTTCCCACACACACTCACGCATTGTTACCGCATGCGCCACGCTAACCGGCTAGAATCCGTCCCTTTGGCCGAATTCACATGTGGTTCAAGAATCTCCAGCTGCACCGTCTGTCCGCACCGTGGTCCCTCGCCGCCGAAGAGGTCGAGGCATGCCTGGCGCGCCACGCATTCTTCCCCGGCACCAGCCTGGAGATGCAAACCCAGGGCTGGGCCTCGCCGCGTGACAACGGCGCGCTCGTCCACCAGGTCGGCAAGCAGTTGCTGCTGACCATGCGCACCGAAAAGAAGCTGCTGCCGTCCACGGTGGTCAACCAGGTCACCAAGGCGCGCGCCGTCGAACTGGAAGAGCAGCAAGGCTTCAAGCCGGGCCGCAAGCAGATGCGCGAGCTCAAGGAGCAGATCACCGAAGAACTGCTGCCGCGCGCATTCAGCATCCGCCGCGACACCCGGGTGTGGATCGACCCGGTCAACGGCTGGCTCGCCATCGACGCCGCCGCCCCGGCCAAGGCCGATGAGGTGCGCGGCCTGCTGTTCAAGGCCATTCATCCGCTGGATGCCGAGGACCTGCGCCGCCACATTGCCGCCGGCAAGCGCTGCACGCGCCTGGCGATGACCTGGAACGACCGCGTGTCCTTCGTGCTGACCGAGTCGCTGACCATCAAGCGCGTGGCGCCGCTGGACGTGATCAAGGAGCAGGCCGACCCGAGCGCCCGCGATGATGAAGAACGCTTCGACGGCGACTTCACCATGATGGCCGGCGAACTGGCCAACCTGCTGTCGGACTTGACGGCTGCGCTTGGCGGCGAACGCAAGCTGTAAGCCAGGCCATCGGGCGGGCCGGCTGGCCCGGCCCGGCTTGGCCTGGATTCAAGCGGCGCCACCGCCAGGCGGCGCCGCGGCGTAGCCGAGCAACCCGCTGGCGACCCGCGCCTCATGGCGCACGGCCACCGCGATCGGCCCGTCCATGGACGCGTCGAAGCCGCCGGTGGCGCCCAGCGCCGTGAGCACCGCGCAGATGCGCCCGGTGTAGTCGTATAGCGGCGCCGCCACCGCGCTGATTCCCTTCAGGTTGGTATCGCGCACCACCGCGCACCCGGCGGCCTGCACTTCGCGCCGCAGCGCGCCGATGGGGTCATCGCGATCCAGTTGCGCGCGCAGGTCCGCTGGTGCCGCCGCGAGTTCTTCTTGCGCCATTGCGCGCACGCGCGGCTCGTCCAGCAAGCCCAGCAGCGCGCGGCCCGTGGCCGACCACAGCATCGACAGCACCGACCCCACCCGCACATTGACCGTCACGGGCAACCCCGGCTCCTCGAAGCGCACGATGGTCGGACCCTTGTTGCCCATCACAGCCACAAAGCAAGTGACGTCCAGGCGCTCGCGCAGGCGGATCAGCGACGGCTCGGCGATGCGGATCGGATCGACCTGCCGCATCGCCGCCAGCCCGATCAGCATGGCCTCCACGCCCAGGAAATATTGCTGCGACACCGACTCCTGTGCCACCAGCCCTTCGTCGATCAGGCTGGCCAAGTAGCGGTGCACCTTGGCCGGGCTCTCGCCGATGCGCGTGGCCAACGCGGTCAGGCTGGCGCGCCCGCCCAGGTTGGCCAGTCCCTTGAGCACCGTCATGCCGGTCTGCGCCGATTGCACGCGCTGGCGGCGCTCGCGCGCCGGGGGCTCTGTGGGCGTTGCTGTCTCGGCTGGGTCGCTTGGGTCGCTTGGGTCGCTTGGGTCGATTCGTGTCTTCATGGGCGGAGATTCTAGTGCCGTGCAACGCGCGGCGGCATCAAACCCACGTTAACCCGTATCGCCATATTACGCAATGCGTATATCATTTACGCATAACGACACCGGGGAGCGCCACGCCTCAACCGGCATCAAAACGGGAACAGGAGACAAGATGATCACCATCCGCACATGCATCGCCGCAGGCCTGGGCCTCGCCGCCATTCCCCTGCTGGCGGTCACCGCTGCCGCCGAGCCGGCCTTCCCCGCCAAGCCGGTGCGCTGGATCGTGCCCTACGCCGCCGGTGGCGGCTCGGACTTCCTGGCGCGCTCCATCGGCCAGGCGCTCTCGGCCCGGCTGGGCCAGCCCGTGCTGGTGGACAACAAGCCCGGTGGCAATACCGCGATCGGCGCGGCGGAAACCGCGCGTGCGCCGGCGGACGGCTACACGGTGCTGTCGGCGGACAACGGCACGCTGGTGTTCAACCCCGCGTTGTACAAGACCCTTTCCTACAACCCGGCCAAGGACCTGGCGCCGGTCACCCTGCTGGGCCGCTTCCCGATGATCCTGGTGGTCGGCCCGGGCATGAACGTCAACACGGTGCAGGAATTCATCGCCCGCGCCAAGTCCAGGCCGGGCGGCATCGACTACGCTCGGCCGGCGCCGGCAGCCCGCACCATCTCGCCATGGAGCTGCTCAAGGTGGAAGCCGGATTGAACATGGTCCACGCGCCCCTATCGCGGCGCGGCGCCCGCGCTGGCCGATGTGGCCGGCGGGCAGGTCCCGGCGATGATGGTCGACCTGGCCGCGGGTGCGGGTTTCATCAAGGGCGGCAAGGTCAAGGCGCTGGCCGTGGCCAACCCGACCCGCCTGCCCCAGTTGCCGGACGTGCCGACCTTTGCCGAGGTGGGCTACAAGAACGTGGAAGCCGCCGCGCTGGTGGGCATGGTGGTACCCGCCGCCACGCCGCCGGAAATCGTCGCCACGCTGAACAAGCAGGTGGTGGCCGCCATCAAGGAACCCGCCGTCAACAAGCGGCTGGTGGATTTCGGCGTGGAGCCCGTGGGCAGCACGCCCGCGCAATACGCCGAGCTGCTGCGCAGCGAGACCACGCGCTGGCACAAGCTGATTCGCGACCTGAAGATCACGCTGGAGTAATCGCGGCGCACCGCACCGCCCCCCCCCGCAAACGAGAACACGGAGCAACAAGCATGGCCAACGCCACCCCCAACCCAGCCGCCTCGGGATGTCCCGTTGACCATAGCTTGCTGACGGCGCAGCGCTCGCCCACCGGCTGCCCGGTCAGCCAGGGTGCCGCCAGCTTCGATCCCTTCGAGGATGGCTACCAGCAGGACCCGCCCGAATACGTGCGCTGGGCGCGCGAGCAGGAGCCGGTTTTTTACAGCCCCAAGCTGGGCTACTGGGTGGTGACGCGCTACGACGACATCAAGGCGATCTTCCGCGACAACCTCACCTTCAGCCCATCCATCGCGCTGGAAAAGATCACGCCGACCGGGCCGCAGGCCAACGCCGTGCTGGCGTCCTACGGCTATGCGATGAATCGCACGCTGGTCAACGAAGACGAGCCCGCGCACATGCCGCGCCGCCGCGTGCTGATGGCACCGTTCACGCCGGAAGAACTCAAGCATCACGAGCCCATGGTGCGCAAGCTCGCGCGCGAGTACGTCGACCGCTTTGTCGACGACGGCCGCGCCGACCTGGTCGACCAGATGCTGTGGGAAGTGCCGCTGACCGTGGCGCTGCATTTTCTTGGCGTGCCCGAGGAAGACATGGACCTGCTGCGCAAATACTCCATCGCGCACACCGTCAATACGTGGGGCCGGCCAAGACCGGAGGAACAGGTCGAAGTCGCGCATGCCGTGGGCAACTTCTGGCAACTGGCCGGCAAGATCCTCGACAAGATGCGGCAGGACCCGTCCGGCCCGGGCTGGATGCGCTACGGCATCCGCAAGCAAGTGGAGTATCCGGAGATCGTCACCGACTCTTACCTGCACTCGATGATGATGGCCGGCATCGTCGCCGCGCATGAGACCACGGCCAACGCCACGGCCAATGCCATGAAGCTGCTGCTGCAGCATCCGCGCGCCTGGCAGGAAATCTGCGAAGACCCTGGCCTGATCCCCAACGCGGTGGAAGAATGCCTGCGGCACAACGGCTCGGTGGCGGCCTGGCGGCGCCTGGCCACGCGCGACGTACAGGTGGGACTTGTCGCGATCCCCGCCGGCGCCAAGCTGCTGATCGTGACGTCCTCGGCCAATCACGACGAGCGGCACTTCGCCGATGCGGATCTCTTCGACATCCGCCGCGAGAACGCCAGCGACCAGCTCACCTTTGGCTACGGCTCTCACCAGTGCATGGGCAAGAACCTCGCGCGCATGGAGATGCAGGTCTTCCTGGAGGAGCTCACGCGGCGCCTGCCTCATATGCGCCTGGCGCAGCAACGGTTCAGCTATGTCCCCAACACCTCGTTCCGCGGGCCCGAGCACGTGTGGGTGGAATGGGACCCCAGGCAAAACCCCGAGCGCGCCAACCCCGCGCTGCTGGATGTTCAGGTGCCGGTGCGCATCGGCGAGCCCGCCGGGCACGCGATCGGCCGGCCGGTGGTGGTGGCCAGCGCGACCCGCGCGGCCGAGGGCATCGTGCGGCTGCGGCTGGTGGCGCCCGATGGCCAGCCGATGCCGCGCTGGGCGCCGGGCGCGCACATCGACGTGGAATGCGGCGACACCGGTCTGTCGCGGCAGTATTCGCTATGCGGCGACCCGGACGACAGCGGCACGCTGGAGATCGCCGTGCTGCGTGAAGCGCAAGGCCGCGGCGGCTCCGCGTGGGTCCATGATGGCGTCAAGGCCGGCGACCGGCTGAAGATCCGCGGCCCGCGCAATCACTTCCGCCTGGATGAGACCGCGGGCAAGCTGATCCTGATCGCCGGGGGCATCGGCATCACGCCCGTCAGCGCCATGGCCCGGCGCGCAAAGGCGCTCGGCATGGACTATGCCTTGCACTACAGCGGACGCTCGCGCGCGTCCATGGCGCTGCTCGACGAACTCATCGCGCTGCATGGCGATCGCCTGCACATCTACGCCAAGGATGAAGGGCGCCGCAACGATTTCACCAACCTGCTGGGGCGGCCCGAAGCGCAGACGCAGATCTACGCCTGCGGCCCCGCGCGCATGCTTGAAGCGCTGCGGCAGACCTGCGCCGGCTGGCCCGACGACGCGCTGCGCATCGAGCATTTCGAATCGGTGCTGGCCACGCGGGATCCCGGCCAGGAAGAAGCGTTCGAAGCCGAGCTGAAGGACTCCGGCATCGTCGTCACGGTCGCGCCGGGCCAGACGCTGCTGGCCGCGCTGCGCGCCGCCAACATCGACATGCAGAGCGATTGCGAGGAAGGCCTGTGCGGCTCCTGCGAGGTGCGCGTGCTGGCCGGCGAGGTCGATCACCGCGACGTGGTGCTCACGCGCGCGGAGCGCGAGGCCAACACCAAGATGATGACCTGCTGCTCCCGCGCGAAGTGCCAGCGGATTGTGCTGGAGCTATGAGCGCGGCCGGTGCTCAGCCGCCCTGCCCTGCCACCAGCTTCGCATCGATGGCGCGCGCCCGCGCCACCGCCGGGCGCGCGTTGACGCGGTCGATATAGGCCTGCACCACCGGCGTCGCCTCGACCAGCTTGAACATGGTGGTCCAGGTCAGCGCGGTGCCCCACAGCACGTCGGCGGCGGTGAAGGTGTCACCCAGCAGGTAGGGGCCCTTTTCCAGCTGGCCCAGCAGCGTGCCGATGGTCGTGTCGTAATCCCCGTAGGGGCACATCGCGCGCGGCGTCTCGCGCTGCTGCGAGCGGTCGACCAGCGCCGGCTCGAAGCAGGAGCCATAGAACGCCATCCAGCGCAGGTAGGGCCCGCGCAGTGGATCGGTCAGCGCAGGCGCCAGCTTTGCTTGCGGGAACAGGTCGGCCAGGAAGATGAACACGGCAACCTGCTCCGTCACCAGCGCATCGCCATAGCGGATTGCCGGCACCTTGCCCATTGGATTGATGGCGAGGTAAGCCGGCTCGCGCTGCTCGCCGGCCTTCATGTCGAGGGTATGCAGACGATACGGCACGCCCAGTTCCTCGAGCAGGGTCAGCGCGCCGGTGGAACGCGTGTTGGGTGAATGGAACAGGGTGAGTTCAGGTTGGGACATTGCGTTGGCTCCGGGGGGAAAAGGGAATCGTGCAACTCTGGACGAACGGCATGGCTATCGCCTCGCTAATGGCAGCCGCCTGTGTAACGGGCTTCTGGCATGGTTGTCTCCGATAGAATCGAATCGAATCGGATCAAATCGCTGTTCGTTGTTTGCTGCCGAAGCCATCAGTTTTACACCGTTCCCCATGTCCCGATTGGAAAAACGCGACACGCACGCGCCCGTTACCGCCGACCCCAAGGGCATCGTCGACCCGCTCGGCACGCAGCGGCGCATCCGGCTCGGCCGCTACCTGCCGTCGGCTACGCTGGCGCCCTTTGTCGAGCACTACTGGATCGTCGCATGGGACCTGTCAGGCCAGCTGCCGGAGGTACAACGCGTGCTGCCCTACCCCAACGCCAACCTGGTGTTCGAGCGCGGCCAGACAGCCCTGTTCGGGGTGGTGCGCGGGGTCTTCGATCGCAAGCTGGAAGGCACGGGCCATGTACTCGGCGTGCGCTATCGCGTGGGCGGCCTGCGCCCTTTGCTCGATGAGCCGATGTCCGCGCTGACCGATGCCACGCGGCCGGCACGCCCTTTGCTGCGGTGCGACGAAGCGCGCGCGGAAGCGTTGGTGCTGGATGCCGGCAGCGACGAGGCCATGGTTAGCGCCGCGGAATCCCTGCTCTGCGGCGCACTGCCTGCGCCCGACCCCCACGGTGGCTGAGCTGCAAGGCGTGATGGCGCACGCCGCCAGCGCGGATGGGCCGGCCAGCGTGGAAGCGTTGGCCCAATACGCGGGCATGGGCGTGCGGGCGCTGCAGCGCATGTTCCAGGAATACGTCGGTGTGGCGCCCAAATGGGTGCTGCGCCGCTACCGCCTGCAAGAGGCCGCATGGCGGCTGGCGCGCGGCGAGCCGGTCGGGCTGGCCCGGCTCGCCGCGGAGCTGGGTTATTTCGACCAGGCCCACCTCACGCGCGACTTTACGCGCCTGGTCGGCATTTCACCGGGGGACTACCAGCGCTCGCAACAGGAACCTGACAGCCGGCGCTGAACGGTAGTCAACCCGGGCCGGTGGTGTCGCCGATATGCTGGGCCAGGTAATCGATCAGCACCCGCACCTTGGGCGGCAGGAAGCGGTTGGGCGGATACAGCAGCCAAACCGAGCCCACGTAGGCCCGCGCCTGCAGTTCCCAGTCGGCCAGCACCTGCACCAGTTCGCCACTATGCAGTGCGTCGGCCGCGGTGAAGGCCGGCAGGTTCGCGATGCCGAAATCCTGCCGCGCCGCTTCGAGCCGTGCCCCGGCGTGGTTCGCGATATAGCGCCCTCTCACCTCCACCATGTGGGTCTGCCCATCCCGTTGAAAGCGCCAGCGGTTGTCGTCGGTGGTTTCGCCCAGGTACAGGCAATCGTGCTGCGCGAGATCGCGCGGATGCGCCGGCGTGCCGCGTGCGCGCAGGTACGCCGGCGACGCGCACAGCACCCAGCGCACGGCCCCAAGCCGCCGGCCGGCCAGCCCGGGCGGCGGGCGCTCGGTCAGCCGGATCACCAGGTCGAGGTCGTCATCGAGCGGATCGACCTCATGGTCCGTGAACAGCAGTTGCAGGTCGATCTCCGCGTAGGCGCGCAGGAAGCCAGGCACGAGCGGATGGATCACGGTCTTGGCAAACGCGGTTGGCGCGCTCACGCTCACCCGCCCCTGCGGCCGGCCCACCAGATGGCCTGCCGCATCGATCGCGCCCGACGCGGCACTCACCATGTCGCGGCAGTACCGGTACACCTGCGCGCCTGACTCCGTCACGCGCACCTTGCGGGTCGAGCGCTCCAGCAAGCGCGTGGCCAAGGCTTGCTCCAGGCGCTTGATCTGCCGGCTGACCGTGGATGGCGTGCTGCCAAGCTGGCGCGCGGCGACGGAGAAATTGCCCGCGTCGACCACGCGCGCGAACACCGCCATGTCGGGCAGCAAGGCAAAGAGCTCGGTGGGATTCATGGTGGTGGTGGCGTGTGCTGCATTGGATTAATGCATCTGCGACATGGAAGCTTTGCGTTTCGACCCGATTATCAATGACAACGCAAAGCCGCACAATGCATGGCCCATCCCTCGAAGGTTCGCCATGCCAGCCCAAAAACGCCTCCTGTTGCTGTCCGACCTGATGCTGCTAGCGGTCGCCGTGGTGTGGGGCAGCAGCTACGGCGTGGTCAAAAGCGCGCTGGCGTTCTATCCCGTGCTGGGCCTGCTGGCGCTGCGCTTTGGCATCACCTTCCTGCTGCTCTCGCCCATGCTGCCCAGGCTGCGCCAAGCCGACCGCGCCACGCGGCGCGGCGTGCTCGGCACCGGCGTGCTGCTGCTGGGCATCTTCCTGTGCGAGACGTTTGGCGTGCTGCTCACGCGTGCCTCCAACGCCGCCTTCCTGATCAGCCTGTGCGTGGTGCTGACGCCGCTGGTGGAATGGCTGCTGCTCAAGCGCAAGCCCAGCCGCACCGAATGGGTGGCAGTAGCGCTCTCGCTGCTCGGTGCGTGGCTGCTGGCAGGCGACGGCGAGTTCGTCCTGAATCCCGGCGACGGGCTGATCCTGGCCGCCGCGATGCTGCGGGCACTGATGGTGTGCGCAACCAAGCCGGGAAAGGGAAGCACAGCGATGCCGGCGCTGACGGTGACAGCGGTGCAATCCGGCGTGGTGGCGTTCGGCAGCGCGGCCGTGGCGCTGGTCCTGATGCCCGCGCAGTGGCAACCCTTGCCATCGTTCTCCGGCCACGGTGCCTTCTGGGGATGCGTGCTGTACCTGGTGATCGCCTGCACGCTCTTTGCGTTCTTCGCGCAGACCTATGCGATCAAGCGCAGCAGCCCCACCCGCGTGGCCCTGCTGATGGGCAGCGAGCCTGCGTTTGGCGCGTTGTTCGCCAGCTTGTGGCTGGGCGAAAAAATCACGGCCACCGCCTGGACGGGCGGTGGCCTGATTGTCGCGGCGTCACTGCTGGCCACGCTGCACTGGCGCAAGCCCGCTGCCGCCGAGGTGCCGCAAGGCGGCTCGCAAGCTTCGCAGGCCTCGCAGGCGTGACACCTGCCGCGCTACGCCGCGCCAGTAGCTGTTCGCGGCGGCAAGCGCTGGAAAACGCTGGAAAACGCGGACGCATCCGCAGTCATACAATCCGTGCATCCCCATTTGGACAGGCGAGAGGATTCCCTATGACGATGACCGACGTGTACGCAGCACGCGAGCCGGCCCGAGCCGAGATCGACGCCATGAAAGGCCCGGCCGTGATCGAATTCGGCGCGCCCTGGTGCGGCTACTGCATGCGGGCCCAGCCCCACCTGGCCAGCGCCATGGCCAGCCATCCGGAGGTTGCTCACCTCAAGGTCGAGGACGGCAGCGGCAAGCCGCTCGGCCGCTCGTTCCGGGTCAAGCTATGGCCCACGCTGGTGTTCATGCGCGATGGCGTGGAAGTGGCGCGGCTGGTGCGGCCGGACGACGCGCGCGCGATCGGCGAGGCATTGAGGCGGATCGCTGGCTGATGCTGGCTGGCGGCGCTGATCGCTGATCGCTGGTGCATGCAGCGAAAAAAAAAAGCTCCCGAAGGAGCTTTTTCTCTGCGTGTGGCGGCATTCACCGCAACGACCGCACAAACCATCCATCACGTCATCATCGACAAACAACAACTCAATCCCAGGACAACGCCCCACCCGTCTGATACTCGATCACACGCGTCTCGAAGAAGTTACGTTCCTTCTTCAGGTCGATCATCTCGCTCATCCACGGGAACGGGTTTTCTTCGTTCGGGAACAGCTGCTCCAGGCCGATCTGCTGGCAGCGGCGGTTGCAGATGAAGCGCAGATAGCCCTTGAACATCGGCGCATTCAGGCCCAGCACGCCACGCGGCATGGTGTCCTCGGCGTAGCGGTATTCGAGGTCCACGGCCTTCTTGAACAGCGCGGTGATCTCTTCCTTGAACTCGTTGGTCCACAGGTGCGGGTTCTCGAGCTTGATCTGGTTGATCAGGTCGATGCCGAAATTGCAGTGCAGGGACTCGTCGCGCAGGATGTACTGGTACTGCTCGGCGGCGCCGGTCATCTTGTTCTGGCGGCCCATTGCCAGGATCTGCGTGAAGCCGACGTAGAAGAACAGGCCTTCCATGATGCAGGCGAACACGATCAGCGACTTGAGCAGCTTCTGGTCGTTCTCCGGCGTGCCGGTCTTGAAGGCCGGGTCGGTCAGCGTGTCGATGAACGGGATCAGGAACTCGTCCTTGTCGCGGATCGACTGCACTTCGTGGTACGCGTTGAAGATCTCGGCTTCATTGAGGCCGAGCGACTCCACGATGTACTGGTAGGCGTGCGTGTGGATCGCTTCTTCGAAGGCCTGGCGCAGCAGGTACTGGCGGCATTCCGGCGCGGTGATCTGGCGGTAGGTGCCCAGCACGATGTTGTTGGCGGCCAGCGAGTCGGCGGTAACGAAGAAGCCGAGGTTGCGCTTGATTACACGGCGCTCGTCTTCGGTCAGGCCGTTCGGGTCCTTCCACAGCGCGATGTCGCGCGACATGTTGATTTCCTGCGGCATCCAGTGGTTGGCGCAGCCAGCCAGGTACTTTTCCCAGGCCCACTTGTACTTGAACGGCACCAGCTGGTTGACGTCGGTCGAGCCATTGATGACGCGCTTGTCGGCGGCATTCACGCGGCGGTCCGTCGGCGCGTCGGACGCCGGCAGGTTGCCGAGGATACCCGTGCCGGCCGGCTGCGTGGCGGCCGGCGGCAGCACGCCGTGCTGGTCGACAGAGCGTGCGGCAGCAGGCGTGGCGGGGGGATTCGGCGCGGGCTGCGGGGCAGCCTGCGGGGTGGCTTGAACGTCGTCGTCCCAGCTCAGCATGGTGTGGTTCTCCGTGGAATGCTTTGGTTTGCCGCCGTCCTCGCCGCGCGGTCGGCGCGGCGAGGATCAGGGCAGGTAATGACTGACTGGCGGCTTACTGGCAGGCTTCGCACTCGTCGAAACCGGCGTCGCCCGGGCGCATCGTGCAGACCGCGCCTTCGGCTTCCGGCATGGCCGGTGCCGAGGCGGCGGCCTGGTCGATGCCGGCGGCGCTGAAGCCACCTTCGCTACCCGACGACACCGCGTTGAGCGAGCCGCGCGACACGGTGGACTTCTCCACGTGGGTGGCTGCCATCGTGCGCAGGTAGTAGGTGGTCTTCAGGCCGCGCAGCCAGGCCAGCTTGTAGGTGTCGTCCAGCTTCTTGCCCGAGGCGCCGGCCATGTAGATGTTCAGCGACTGGGCCTGGTCGATCCACTTCTGGCGGCGGCTGGCGGCTTCCACCAGCCAGCTCGGCTCGACTTCGAACGCGGTTGCGTAGATGTCGCGCAGGTCTTGCGGGATGCGGTCGATGCGGGCCAGCTTGCCGTCGAAGTACTTCAGGTCGGCGACCATCACTTCATCCCACAGGCCGCGCTCCTTCAGGTCGCGTACCAGGTACTCGTTGACCACCGTGAACTCGCCCGACAGGTTGGACTTGACGTACAGGTTCTGGAAGGTCGGCTCGATGCAGGCCGACACGCCGATGATGTTCGAGATCGTTGCGGTCGGCGCGATCGCGATGCAGTTCGAGTTGCGCATGCCATGCTGCTTGATGCGCGCGCGCAGGCTGTCCCAGTCCATGGCCGAGGAGTGATCCACTTCCAGGTAGCCGCCGCGTTCCTCGGCCAGCAGCTTGAGCGAGTCCTGCGGCAGGATGCCACGATCCCACAGCGAGCCTTCATAGGTGCTGTAGCGGCCGCGTTCCTCGGCCAGTTCGCTGGAGGCGCGGTAGGCGTAGTAGCACACGGCCTCCATCGAGGTGTCGGCGAACTGCACAGCAGCGTCGCTGGCGTACGGCAGGCGCAGCAGGTGCAGGCAGTCCTGGAAGCCCATGATGCCCATGCCGACCGGGCGGTGGCGCAGGTTGGAGCTGCGTGCCTTCTCAACCGCGTAGTAGTTGATGTCGATCACGTTGTCGAGCATGCGCATCGCGGTGCGCACGGTCTTCTCGAGCTTGGCGTGGTCGAGCACCTGGGTGCCGTCGGCCAGCTGCTTCAGGTGGGCGACCAGGTTCACCGAACCCAGGTTGCAAACGGCGATCTCGCTCTCGTTGGTGTTGAGCGTGATTTCCGTGCACAGGTTGGAGCTGTGCACCACGCCCACATGCTGCTGCGGGCTGCGGATGTTGCACGGATCCTTGAAGGTGATCCACGGGTGGCCGGTCTCGAACAGCATGCCCAGCATCTTGCGCCACAGCTGCATGGCGGGGATCTTCTTGAACAGCTTGAGCTCGCCACGGGCGGCCTTGGCTTCGTAGCCCAGGTAGGCTTGTTCGAATGCCTTGCCGACCAGGTCGTGCAGGTCCGGGCAGGTGGCGGGCGAGAACAGGGTCCACTCGCCGGCTTCCATCACGCGCTTCATGAACAGGTCGGGAATCCAGTTCGCCGTGTTCATGTCGTGGGTGCGGCGGCGGTCGTCGCCGGTGTTCTTGCGCAGCTCGAGAAATTCCTCGATGTCCAGGTGCCAGGTTTCCAGGTAGGCGCAGACCGCGCCCTTGCGCTTGCCGCCCTGGTTGACCGCCACGGCGGTGTCGTTCACCACCTTCAGGAACGGCACCACGCCTTGCGACTTGCCGTTGGTGCCCTTGATGTGCGAGCCGAGGGCGCGCACATTGGTCCAGTCGTTGCCGAGACCGCCTGCGAACTTCGACAGCAGCGCGTTTTCCTTCAGCGCTTCGTAGATGCCTTCCAGGTCGTCCGACACGGTGGTCAGGTAGCACGACGACAGCTGCGAGCGGCGGGTGCCCGAGTTGAACAGGGTCGGCGTGGACGACATGAAGTCGAACGACGACAGCAACTGGTAGAACTCGATGGCACGGGCTTCGCGATCCTTCTCGCCCAGCGCCAGGCCCATGGCCACGCGCATGAAGAAGGCCTGCGGCATTTCGATGCGGACTTCGTCGATGTGCAGGAAGTAGCGGTCGTACAGGGTCTGCAGGCCCAGGTAGTTGAACTGGAAGTCGCGCTGGGCGTCCAGTGCCGCGCCGAGGCGGGCCAGGTCATAGGTGGCCAGCTTTTCGTCCAGCAGCTCGGCTTCGATGCCGCGCGCGATGAACTTGGGGAAGTAGTCGGCGTAGCGCGACACCATCTCGGTCTGGGTCACTTCGGCACCCAGGATTTCCTTGCGGATGGTGTGCAGCAGGATACGCGCGGTGACCTGGCTGTAGGCCGGGTCCTTCTCGATCAGGGTACGCGCGGCCAGGATGGCGGAGTCGTAGACCTGGGTCATCGGCACGCCGTCGTACAGGTTCTTCAGCGTTTCCTTGAGGATCGGTTCGGCGCTGACCGCGTCGCCAAGGCCCGAGCAGGCGTTGTCGATCAGGCCATGCAGCGCGCCCAGGTCCAGCACGCGGGCCTCGCCCGCATCGGTCACGTTGAACGTGGCGCCGCCTTCCTGCACGCGGGCCACCGCCTGGGCATTGGCCTGGGCGCGTTCCTGGGTGCGCTTCTCGCGGTACAGCACATAAGAGCGGGCCACTTCATGCTCGCCCGAGCGCATCAGCGCCAGTTCGACATGATCCTGCACGTCTTCGATATGGAAGGTGCCGCCGTTGGGGCGGCTGCGCAGCAGCGCGCGGACCACGTTCTGGGTCACTTGCTCGACCACTTCGCGCACACGCGCCGAAGCGGCGCCCTGCCCGCCGTTGACGGCGAGGAAGGCCTTGGTCACCGCTACCGAGATCTTGCTCGGCTCGAACGCCACAACGGCGCCGTTACGGCGGATGATCTTGTAGTCCTGGTAGCTGCCAGCGGCGGCAGTAGCGGGGCTCGACTGCGCGTTCGCTGCTGCACCGGCGGCGGTTGCGCCGGTGGAAAGTTCGTTCTGGGCTGTCTGCATGAGGAACTCCTGTTCTGACCCGTGTTTTAGCAAAAAGGCTCTGACACGCCGGCCGGTCTTACCCGGGAGGGCGCGCTGCTATTGCTGGATTCTGCTGGGACTCTTGTGATGCGCCGGCCCTTCGGCGGACCGCAGCCATTGCTGCGGCGGTAACTGCACACCTAGGCCGGCTCCCCGAAAGCACCACTAGATCTAGTGGCTGATGCGAAAAACTGGACTAAGTATAGTGAAACGAGGCGGATTCACCAGTCTTGACAAGCGCTTTTTTGGCGCGAATTCCAGTGCTGGCGCGGCATGCGGCGCTGCGCCATACCCGCCAGCCCAAGAGACGCAAGGGAATCCGCCCGACGGTTCGTTACCGCACCATGACGCGAAATTTTTTTGATTGACCTGGCCTCTTCGATAGGCGCGGACTTTATCAGGGTTTTCCCCAAATCCCGGCTATCCCCTAGATCCCGCGCTTGGCCCTTGCCTCAGGGCTGGTCTTTGCGGTAAGGCAACTGCGCGGGAGCCACGCCAGCGGCGGCGGCGAAGGCCGGCCAGTCGAAATATGGCCCCGGATCGGTCTTGCGCCCGGGCGCGATATCGCTATGCCCCGCCACGGCCCGCACCGGATAGGTGCCTAGCAGGGCACGCACCAGCGCAGCGGTGGTGTGGTATTGGGCCAACGTGAACGGCTGGTCGTCGCTGCCTTCGACCTCGATGCCGATGGAAAAATCGTTGCAGCGGGGCCGGCCGAAGAACTCGGACTGTCCCGCGTGCCAGGCGCGGTCCAGGCAGGACACGAACTGGACCAGTTCACCCTCTCTCGTCACCAGGAAATGCGCCGACACCTGCACTAAATAGATCGTCTTGAAAAACGGATGGCGAGACGGGTCAAGGCGGTTCAGGAAGAAGGCTTCGATATCGCCGCTGCCGAACTGGCCGGGCGGCAGGCTGATGTTGTGGATCACCACCAGGTCCACCGGCATGTGATCGGGCCTGGCGTCGAAATTGGGCGACGGCACGTGCCGCGCCGCGGGCACCCAGCCGGCCTGATCGGGGGTGAAGGCCGGGATCGGCGCGAGTTTGCCGTGGTCGCGGTCAGGCATCGCGTTCTCCGTCCGCTGCCAGCAGCCCGTCGCGCAGCGCTTCGCCGGCTTCGGCTGCGCCGTCGGCCGGGTCGTCGCGGCCCTCGCGGATGCCAAGCTGCTGGATGCGGTAGCGCAGTTGGCGAAAACTCAGGCCCAACAGCGGCGCGGCTGCGGTACGGTTGAAGCCGGTCTGCTGCAGCGCCTGCAGGATCAGGTCGCGCTCGAGCGCTTCGAGCCGGCCGGGCAGGTCGATCGGGAATGTCGCGCGGCCGGCGTCTCCGCCCGCCTCCGCGAAACGTGGCGCCAGGGGCGCCGCAAACGGATCCGGCTGCACGCCACCCCGGGATTCGGCCCGCGCGTCATAGGAAACATCCTGCTGACGATCCTGTTGAAACTCTGCCCGCAAGCCGGACGATGCCGGCGCGGCGGCCAGCGGTGCCGTCGACCCGGGGTAGGCCTGCGGCGCGGGCGGGCGCGGCATGGCCGAATAGCCCATGCCCGAATCCGTCTGACCGAGGTCGTCCACCTCGATGGTGTCGCCCTCGGCAA
The DNA here is from genome assembly GCF_000243095.1 of Cupriavidus basilensis OR16. Classification (GTDB taxonomy): domain Bacteria; phylum Pseudomonadota; class Gammaproteobacteria; order Burkholderiales; family Burkholderiaceae; genus Cupriavidus; species Cupriavidus basilensis_D. Next base: position 60,160 of record NZ_AHJE01000099.1, read on the forward strand.
AGGCGTAGGCGCGCTCGAGCAGGTTCTCCAGCTCACGGACGTTGCCCGGGAACGAATAGTCAGACAGCCGCTGCAGCGCGGCCGTCGCCAGCCGCTTGGGACGGGGATCGCCATAGCGCACCGCCAGGTGTTCCAGGATGGCGCCGGCCAGCACCGGGATATCCTCGCGCCGCTCGCGCAGCGTCGGCATGCGCAGCGCCAGCACGTTGAGCCGGTAGAACAAGTCCTGGCGGAACTGGCCGATTGCGGAGAGATCCTTGTGGCTGGCGCACAGCACCCGCACGTCCACGCTCTCCTCGCGGCTCGCGCCGATCTTGCGCACGCGCCGCTCCTGCAGCACGCGCAGCAACTTGACCTGCATCGCCAGCGGCAGGTCAGCCACCTCGTCGAGCAGCAGCGTACCGCCGTTGGCGGCCTGGAAGAAGCCGCCGCGCTCGGCGTCGGCGCCGGTGAAGGCGCCCTTCACGTGGCCGAAAAACTCCGACTCCATCAGGGTCTCCGGGATGGCGCCGCAATTGACCGCGATAAAGGGATGCGCGGCGCGCGCGCTGACCGCGTGGATGGCGCGCGCCGCGCGCTCCTTGCCGCTGCCGGACTCGCCGCTGATGACGATCGGCGCCATGCTGCGCGCCAGCCGCGAGAGCGAGCGGCGCACCTCGTGCATGGCCGGTGAATGGCCGGGGAGCAGGTTGACGGCGCGGTCCACGGTTTCCTGCGCCCCGCTGCCGCCGTCCCCGCCCTCGCCGCTCTCGGCGCCATCACGCTGCTGGCGCCCCAGCGCATTCAGGATCAGGCTGCGCAGCTGGTCCAGCGAGACCGGCTTGGCAATGTAGTCGAAGGCGCCCGCCTTGAGCGCCTCCACGGCGTTGTCCGCGCTGCCGTAGGCGGTGATCACGGCCACCGGGACCCGCTCCGGCGCGCTCGAGAGCTGGCGCACGATATCGATGCCCAGCCCGTCGCCCAGCCGCATGTCGGTCAGCACCAGGCTATAGCGGCGCGCGGCGAGCTGCTGGCGCGCCTCGGCCAGCGAGCCGGCCAGCACGACGTCATGGCCCATGCGGCGGATCGAGATATCGAGCAGTTCTCGCAGGTCGGCCTCGTCGTCGATGACGAGAATCGGGTCGGGGCCTGGCGTCTTGATTGGCATGGGTCTGCGTCTGGCGATCTGGCGAAGTGAAATCGGGGCGGCTAAACGAGAGACTGACCGGGTGGCCGGTCAAACCAGCGCGGCTCAGCCACCCGTGCTGTCCGGCGCTTCGATGCGCAAGGTCAGGACAAAAGCCTTGGCCGGCAGTGTATCGCGTGCGGCGGGCGCCAGCATGCCGGTCTGCGCCAGCAGCGCGTCGATCGAAATCGTGCCGTAGCGCACCTGGGCGTCGTTGGCGCCGCAAAGCTCGCGCGCCATGAACAGCCCGAGGCCCGTGCCCTGGGCGTTGCTGGTAAAGAAGGGTTCGAACAAGGTGCGCTGGTGCTCGCGCGACACCTCGACGCCATCGTTCCAGACAATCAGCTCGGCATGGTGCTGGTCCAGCGCATGGGCGAGCAGGCGGATCGCCCCGGGCAGGCGGCTGCAATAGCGCCAGGCGTTGTCGAGCAGGTTGCCAAGCACCTGCTGCAGTTGCGAGGCATCGAAGATGACCGGGCGCGCCACGTCCACCGTGAGCCGGACGGCATTGGCGTTGATCTCGGCCGGACGCGGCACGCGCCGCGCGCCGACCGGGTCATGGCTGGCGGAGCGGGCGCGCATCTCCAGCCGCCAGCGGCCTACGATCTCCGGCAGCGCCTGGTTCAGGTCCACCGTTGTGCGCTCGGTGCGCGGGCGGCGCGACATCTGCAGCACGTCCGACACCACCTGGTCGAGCCGGCGCACATTGTCGTGGATGATGCGCAGCAGCCGCGCGTCCACATCGCCCTCCGCGCGCCCCGCCTCGCCCGGGCGCGCGGCCCGGCGGCTGGTCTCGGCCAGCAGCTCGCTGGCCTGGCTGATGGCCGCCAGCGGATTGCGGATCTGGTGCGCCACGCTGGCCACCAGGCGGCCCATGGCGGCCAGCTTCTCCTGTTGCACCTGCTCGGCGATACGCTCCCAGCTTTCGATATGGATTAGCACGGTGTCGCGCATCTCGCTGCGCAGCAGGGCCTCGTCCTCCGGGCGCCACGCCATGGCCTCGCTCTGGGCGATGGCCAGGCGCAGCCGGGCCGCCGCCTCGGGTGACAGCTCATTCCAGGTGCCGGTGTTCATGGCGTTCTGGGATGGCCGCGACGGCAGTGGCAGCAATTGCAGGATGCGCGGCGCATCGTCCTTGCTGCGCACCCAGTCGCGCAGCATCTCCATCAGCGGCTGCAGGCGGGGGATCTGGCGCAGGTCGAACAGCGCATCGCGCCCAAAGGCGGGCGAGTCCGCATGCTTGCCCCGTTCGGCGGGCTGCACGCCGAGCAGCACCACCGCGGCCGGGTTGGCCGCCACCACCGCGCCGTTGGCACGCAGCAGCATCACGCCGTCCTGCATGTCGTTGACCATCAGGCGGTTGACCAGCTGCTGCAGGCGCAATTCCTGCTCGCGCGCCAGCGCGAGCCGCTCCTGCGCAAGCTGACGGTTGGCCAGCAGGTACATCAGCGAGGCCGCGATCATGAAGACCAGCCCGTACAGCCCCGAGCCCAGCAAACCCGCGTCGGCCTGGCGCAACAGCAAGGTTTGCGCGAAGGGGCCGCTCATCACCACCAGCGCCGAGGCTGCCGCCGCGAACAGCGCGAACAGCAGGCTGGTAAGCGCGCCGGCCTGCAGCGCGGGCAGCAGGAAGATCATGGCGAGCCCCTCGCCGCGATGGCCCTGGGCGTGAAAGATCAGGCCCAGCAAGACCAGGTCGGCCAGCACCTGGAAGCGCACCCGCAGGTGAAAGCCGCGGCGCCACCAGAGTGTCGCGGCCACCATCGCCAGCGCCACCACGGCATAGGGCACGGCTAGCGGCAACGCGCCCAGCCCGCTGCTCAGTACCTGCCCGGCCCGCTCGGCCTCGGCGCGCTGGGCGGGCAGCCAGGCGTAGCCCAGCAGCAACACGGCCACCGCCACCCGGGTTCCGCAAAAATAGCGCAGCAAGCGCCAGTGGAATTCGGGCGGCTCGGGCTGGCGCCACATCGCCGCGAGGGCGCGCCAGGCATTCAGGCGGGACCAGAACGAGGCGGGCCCGTTCATGCGGCAGGGCTGTCCGGATCGCTATCGGCCGGCAGGTGGGCGCGCCGGCAGTAGTAGAGGCCGCGGTAGGCGATGGCTTCGCCCTGCGGCAGGTGCACGGCGCAGCGCGCGCATTGCACCATGGGTTCCTGCGGGGGGGCGGGCTGGTTGCGGACTGTCGAGCCTTGCGCGGGACCGTGCCGGGCGGCGCGGTCCTCCCGAAAGCGCGCCTGGGCGCGCTGGCGAAGCCACCAGAAACAGCCCAGCACTACCGCCAGGACCAGGAAGATGCGTGCCATGCCGGTCTCAGATTCGGTGCAGTATGACTTCGATGACAAAGCGGCTGCCGACATAGGCCAGCAGCAGGATGCCGAAAGACGCAATCACCCAGCGCAGCGCGGTGCGCCCGCGCCAGCCGTAGAAGGTGCGCCCGGCCAGGATGCCCGCGAACATCGCCCATGACAGCAGCGCGAACACGGTCTTGTGGTCCAGCCGGAAGGCCCGGCCGAACAGTTGCTCGGAGAACAGCAGGCCCGACAGGATCGTCAGCGTCAGCAACACAAAGCCAGCGCCGATCAGGCGGAACAGCAGTTTCTCCAGCGTCAGCAGCGGCGGCAGCAGGTCGAGCCAGCGGCCCACCCACTGGGCTGGCTCGCTGGCCGTGCCCGCCTGGGGCGAACGATTGAAGCCGTGCAGGCGGCGCTCGGCCAGCAGCATCAGGAAGGCATGGAAGGCGGCCAGCGTGAACAGGCCATAGGCCACGTTGGCAATGATGAAGTGCAGCTTGAACAGCGGCCGTGCCGCGTAGCCCAGGATCTGCGCCCCCGGAAACGCCAGCGGCATCAGGCTCGCGAGCATCGCCACCGGAACCACGATCAGCCCGAGGCCGGCCAGCGAGAAGAAGAAGCTCTCGATCCAGTAGATGCCCACGCCCAGCCAAAGCATGGCCGACAGGGCAAAGGCAAAGCCGAACACCATGCGGTCGGCCGGGAAGATGGTCTCGTGCAGCAGCAGGCCGTGGCTGGCCACGGCGGCCAGCATCAGCGCGTGCCACCACGCCGGGCGGCCCTCGCCGCGCCCGCCAGCCCCCCCGCCGCCGTGCAGCAGCGCGGTGGTCGCCGCGCCCCCAATGGCACCGCCGGTGCCGGCAGCCGATAGCTGCGGGTTGCGCGTCGCCCAGCCGTGATAGGCCAGGCCGCAATAGAGAAGTGCCGTCAAGGCATACAGTACAATGGCCATTTGCACAGTTTACCTTAGCGCCCCGTCCCGGTGGCGCCCCGCTTGAGCCGGGCCAAGGGCCAGCCTCAAGCCTCGATCAAGCTCTATCCCCCGGACTTCTGCCATGCTGGACAATCTCACTCAACGCCTGGCGCGGGTCGTCAAGACCATGCGCGGCGAGGCTCGCCTGACCGAAGCCAATACCGCCGAAATGCTGCGCGAAGTGCGCCTGGCCATGCTGGAGGCCGACGTCGCCTTGCCCGTGGTGCGGGAATTCATCGCCCGCGTGAAGGAAAAGGCACTGGGCGAGGACGTGGTGTCCAGCCTGACGCCGGGCCAGGCGCTGGTGGGCGTGGTGCAGCGCGAGCTGACCGCCGTCATCGGCGGCGAGGAAAGCCTGTCCGCCGACAACAAGAGCGGCGAGCTGAACCTGGCGGTGCAGCCACCCGCGATCATCCTGATGGCCGGCCTGCAGGGCGCCGGCAAGACCACCACCGTCGGCAAGCTGGCCAAGTGGCTGAAAGAAAACAAGAAGAAGAAGGTGCTGACGGTATCGTGCGACGTCTACCGTCCCGCCGCTATCGCCCAGCTCAAGACCGTCTCCGAGCAGGTCGGCGCCGATTTCTTCCCCTCCGAGCCCGACCAGAAGCCGGTGGATATCGCGCGCGCGGCGGTGGACTGGGCCCGCAAGCACTATCACGACGTGCTGATCGTCGATACGGCGGGCCGCCTGGGTATCGACGAAGCCATGATGCAGGAGATCGCCGCGCTGCACGCCGAGATCAAGCCGGTCGAAACCCTGTTCGTGGTCGACGCCATGCTGGGCCAGGACGCGGTCAACACCGCGCGCGCCTTCAATGACGCCCTGCCCCTGACCGGCGTGGTGCTGACCAAGCTGGACGGCGATGCGCGCGGCGGTGCCGCGCTGTCGGTGCGCCACATCACCGGCCGCCCGATCAAGTTCGTCGGCGTCGGCGAAAAGCTGGACGGCCTCGAGCCCTTCTACCCCGACCGCATGGCCCAGCGCATCCTGGGCATGGGCGACATCCTCGCGCTGGTCGAGGAAGCCCAGCGCGGCGTGGACATGGAAGCCGCCGAGAAGCTGGCCAAGAAGATCAAGAAAACCGGCGACTTCGACCTTGAGGACTTCAAGGCGCAGATCGGCCAGATGAAGAAGATGGGTGGCCTGGGCAGCCTGGTCGACAAGCTGCCGGCGCAGTTCGCCCAGCAAGCGCAGGGCGCCAATATGGACGTGGCCGAGAAGCAGGTGCGCCGCATGGAAGGCATCATCAACAGCATGACCGCCGCCGAGCGCGCCAAGCCCGACCTGATCAAGGCCAGCCGCAAGCGCCGCATCGCCACCGGCGCCGGCGTGCCGGTGCAGGAAGTCAACCGCCTGCTCAACCAGTTCGACCAGATGCAGAGCATGATGAAAAAGCTCAAGGGCGGCGGCATGATGAAGATGATGCGCTCGATGGGCGCGATGAAGGGCGGCATGAAGGGACTCTTCAACCGCTAAGCCATCCGGCAAGGCGGTGCCCACTCCCCGGGCGCCGCGCCACCCGCAAAAGACAAAGACTGAGACAGGATCCACATCATGATGACCGCCGAACAGGCCCGCGAACTGTGGGCCAACTCCGAGGAAATCGTCAGCGCCGGGGCCGTCCAGGCATCGCTGGACCGCATGGCGAGCGAGATCACGGAAAAGATGGGCGACACCTTCCCGCTGGTGCTGTCGGTGATGGGCGGCGCAGTCGTCTTCACCGGCATGCTGCTGCCCAAGCTGGCGTTCCCGCTGGAGTTCGACTACATCCACCTCTCGCGCTACAACAACAAGACCGTTGGCGGCGAGATGCAGTGGCGCGTGGCGCCGCGCGAGTCGGTCAAGGACCGCGTTGTGCTGGTGCTGGACGACATCCTTGACGAAGGCGAGACCATGGCCGCGATCCGCCAGCGCATCATGGACATGGGCGCCACCGCGGTCTATGCGGCCGTGCTGTGCGAGAAGGTGCTGCAAAAGCCCAAGCCCATGCACCCGGATTTCTGCGGCTTCACCGTGCCCGAGCGCTATGTCTTCGGCTGCGGCATGGATGCCCACGGCTACTGGCGCAACCTGCCCGCCATCCGGGCCTTGCGCTAACTTTCTCTAACTTGCGCCGAGGCCTCGCCGCAGGGCTTGCGTCAAGGCCTGGCGCTGACGATCGGCCACAGCGAGGCCAGCAGCAACAGCGCCATCCCCACGTTGAACAGGCGCAGCACCCGCGGCTGCGCCAGCCAGCGCCGCATGGCCGAGCCGAACACCGCCCACATCGCCACGCTGGGCAGGTTGATCACGGCGAACAGGCCGGACAGCAGCAACACATTGAGCCAGACATTGCCGTGCAGCACATAGGTGCTGCACGCGCCCACCGCCATCACCCACGCCTTCGGGTTGACCCACTGGAACGCGGCCGCCGCCAGGAAGCCCATGGGCTTGCCCACTTGCTGGTCCTGGATGCCGCCCGCGCTTGCCAGCTTCCACGCCAGCCAGGTGAGATAGACCACCGCCACCACGCGCAGCACCTGCCAGGTCCACGGCAACGCGGCAAACAGCGATCCCAGGCCGAGGCCCACCACCGCCACCATCAGGCCGAAGCCGATACTGATGCCCAGCACATGGGGCACCGTGCGGGCAAAGCCGAAATTCACCCCCGACGCCAGCACCATGGTGTTGTTCGGCCCCGGGGTGATCGAGGACACAAGGGCGAACGCGCAGAATGCGGCGAACACGCCGGATCCGGCAACAAGCTGGGGCACTGCCATGACTGGCTCCATCGAATGCGAAAGGGAATGGAGCTAGTCTAGCCACGCAAAACGGTACAGTACCGGTACAGTTGACCAGAAAACTGACAATACGCCTTGGCGAGCAGCGGGCGCATCAAGTCGCGTTGAGCGCGTTCGCCGCCACCACCAGCGCGATCCCCCACAGCACCACGCCGGTAGCCCGCTCCACGGCGCGGACCGAGCGGGCAAAGCGCGTGCGCACCAGCGGGTGCCGCACCCCCCAGGCCACCAGCATGTCCCAGCCGAAGACCATGGCGAACATCCAGGTGCCGTAGCCCAGCTGTACTGCCAGCGGCGTGCGGCTGCCAGCCAGCACGGCGAACAGGCTGGCGTAGAACAGTGCATTCTTGGGGTTGAGCACGGCGGACAGGAAGCCCGACAACAGCTGCGCTGCGTACTCGCGGTGCCCCGCGCCCGGCAGCACCTGCTGGCCGTCCGCGCCCGGCAGCGTGGTTTCACCGCTTGCGCGCAACAGCCGCCAGCCAAGCCAGGCCAGATACGCGCAGCCGGCCCACTGCAACAGCAAGAAAACGCCATGGCTGGCGCGAGTAGCGGCCAGGCCGGCGATGGCCAGGCCGATGAACACGCCGTTGCCAAGCGCGATGCCCAGGCAGACGGCGCTGGCGCGGCCCACGCCATGCACCAGGGCGCTGCGCACTACCAGGAAAAAGTCGGGGCCCGGGCTGAGCAGTGCAAGAAAATGCGCGCCCGCCACCATGGCAAATTGGCCGAGGCCGGAATCAACAGGGAAATCCACGCCAGTCCTTTCGTGTCTGCGGATGAGCACGAAGTCTGGGCCGTGCGGGGGCGGCGAGTATTGGAGAAAATTGCGCGCGGGGGCTCAGCCGCTGCGGCGCTGATAGCTGCGCGGCGTCAGCGCCACGCGCTGCTTGAAGGCGCGCTGGAAGTGGCTCTGGTCGGAAAAGCCCAGCACCTGGGCGATCTCCGCCGGCGCCCCGCCCGCGCGCAGCAGCTGGCGTGCGTGGTTGATGCGCAGGTCCAGCTGGTAGGCATGCGGGGTCATGCCGAGGTCGGCCCGGAAGGCGCGGATCAACTGGAAGCGGCTCATGCCGGCGCCGCGCGCTAGCTCCGCCAGCGGCAGCGGCTCCGCGTGATGCGCATGCAGGTGCGCTACCAGGCCGGCCAGCCGGGCCTCCGGCGTGACCGGCTGGCGCGGCGCGCGCACCGCCTGGCGCTGGTCGCACCGCCGAGCAGCGCGGCCACGAAGCCGCCCGCGCCGCCTCCTTGGTGGCCTGCGGGGCTGAGGAAAACAGCACGTCGTTAAGGCGGCACAGGCCGGCATAGGTGTCTGGCGCGCTGGTGACGCGCACCCGCGCCAGCGCCGCGGGCAACATCGCCACGCCACGCAGCGCCAGCATCGCGCCCACCCATGCCGGGTCCAGGTGCAGCATCTGGTAGCTCCAACGCGCGTCGGGCTCCGGATTGCAGGCATGCACCTGCCCGGCCGGGATCACGACCACGTCGCCGGGCGCCAGCCTTACCGACTCGGTCGCGGTGCCAAACAGGCTGTGGCCGCCGTCGACGGCGCCAATCGACAAGGTGGGATGGGTATGCGGCAGGTAGGCCGCGCCGCTGTCGCTGGCGCAACGGCTCTCGACGTACGGCATGGCGGGATCGAACCAGTAGCGTGCCTGCGCCGCGGTGTTGCCGGCGCGCATCAATCGGTCCGGTACGGGCGTTCAGCCACTTGGTGGCGATCCACTTCTCGCCCGCTTCGACGGGCAGGCCGGCGTGCAGGGTGCGCTCGTCCAGCGCGCCGTCGGACTTGCGATAGCTGAAATAGACGGCGTTGCCCTTGACCGGCGCCACCTCCAGGCCAAGCTTGGGGAAGGCGGTTGCGCCGCCCGCCAGCGGGCTGTTCAGGTAGATCACCAGGGTGCCCACGCGTTGCCCGCCCACCTTGAGCTGGCGCGCCTCGCCAGGGCGCTGCGGGTTGAAGAAGTCGTAATGCGGTTGATACTCGCCGCCGGGCTTGTAGTTGAGGATCTGCAAGCCTTCGCCGCGCTCGGCGGCAATGCCCGTCACGGCGGCGATGCAGTCCTCGATGCGCTCGATCAGCGGATGCTCGCCGACCTGGAACATCGCGCCCAGGCTGGTGCGCGCCTCGATCAGGTTCTCGTCGCCGGTATCGGGGTTGATCACGGGCGAGCGCGCCAGGCGGCCGCGCGCCAGCGCCACCAGGGCGTCGCACTCGGCATCGGTCAGCAGTTGCTGGAACAGCGTCACACGCGGCGCCGCGAGCGTGAACAGGATGGGAATCTCGCGGCCGGCGAAATGCGCCGCGTTGCGGCCGGCTTGCGCGCCGGCATGGCCCAGGCCGCTGGCGTGTTCCCCTGCGCGCTCGCCTGGCTTGCCGGTGCCCTGCTCCGCAGCCATCTCCGCGCCGTTGTCCGGCACTGTCCCTCGCGCCTGCACCCGCGGCGCGGCGGACAGCGCCGCGGCCACCGTGGCTTGCGCGAAGACCTGGTCGTAGCCGGACTGGCACATCGACTGCACCAGCGCCTCGGCGCCAAAGCCTTGCCCGATATGGCGCCGCAGCCAGCGTTCCAGGTCCGCCGAAGAACTGGTGTAGCCGGCCTTGCCGGCGGTGCCGCTAGCGTCGCTGGTGGCGCGGGTGTTGCTCATGAGGGATTGGCCAGCCGCTGCGGCGAGAACGGGTTGCGCGCCGGCGCCTCGGGCGGCACCGGGCGGCTGCGGGTGCCCACGCCGGTTTCGGGGTCGCCGGCGACGGTAACCGTGGCTGCGGAAAACTGCCAGCGCTTCCAGGCTGCCAGCACCGCGTTGGGATAGTCGGGGCGGCCGCGGCTGCCGTTGTACCGGCCCAGCGCCAGGAACAGGTCGCCCTGCTCGCGGTCCAGGTAGTAGCGCAGGATGGTGCAGCCGTAGCGCAGGTTGCTCTGCAGGTGGAACAGCTTGCGGCTGTCGCTGTCGCCGATGCTGCGCACCCAGAAGGGCATCACCTGCATCAGCCCGCGGGCGCCGGCCGAGCTGATGGCGTACTTGCGGAAATTACTCTCGACCTGCACCAGCCCCAGCACCAGCGCCGGTTCCAGCCCGGCGCGCTTGGCTTCGTAGTAGGCGGTCTCGATCAGTTCGATGCGCACCTGCGGCTCGGGGATGCGCCCCGCGAGCCGGTGCGACATCTCTTCCAGCCACTTGAGGTAGGCCAGTTGCTCGCCGCCGGTGGCAAAGGCCGGGCGCAGCGGGCGGCTGTCGGCAATTGCCGCGGCCAGCGCGCCGCGCACCGAGTCGGCCAGGTCCTCTTCCTTCTGGGCCCCGGCGTGGGCGGCGGCGCTCAGCACCAGCAGCATGCCGGCACAGGCCCGCGCCGCCCGCGCCACTCGCAGGCGGCCCAGGCTCGGGTCGGGCAAGCGCAGCGGGTGCGGGAAGCGCATGGCGCTCAGGCCGACAGCAGCCCGCGCACGTGGGCGACCACGTCCGCGACCGGCAACTGGGTGGCTTCGGCGTCGCGCCGTCCCTGGTACTCGACCCGCCCTTCCTTCAGGCCACGGTCGCCCACCACCACACGGTGCGGCACGCCGATCAGTTCCCAGTCGGCAAACATGGCGCCGGGACGCTCGCCGCGGTTGTCCAGGATCACGTCGACGCCGGCCGCCAGCAGCTCGGCATGGATGCGGTCGGCCTCGGCCTTGACGGCCTCGGAGCGATCGTATCCAACCGGGCAGACCACCACCGCGAACGGGGCGATCGATGCGGGCCAGATGATGCCGCGCTCGTCGAAGTTCTGCTCGATGGCGGCCCCCAGGATACGCGTCACGCCAATGCCGTAGCAGCCCATCTGCATAGGCTGGGTCTTGCCGTTCTCATCCAGGAAGGTGGCGCCCATCGCTTCGGAATAGCGCGTGCCGAGCATGAACACATGGCCGACTTCGATGCCGCGGCAAATGGCGAGCGTGCCCTTGCCGTCCGGCGAAACATCGCCTGCCACCACGTTGCGCAGGTCGGCTACCACAGGCTCGGGCAGATCGCGGCCCCAGTTCACGCCGGTCAGGTGGTAGTCGCGTTCGTTGGCGCCACAGACGAAGTCGCTCATGTTGGCGACCGTGCGGTCCGCCACCACGTTGACAGGCTTCTTGGCGCCGATGGGGCCCAGGTAGCCCGGGGGCGTGCCGAAGGTGTCGACGATCTCGGACTCGGTCGCGAAGCGGAACTCGGCCAGGCCGGCCACCTTGCTCGCCTTGACCTCGTTGAGCTCATGGTCGCCGCGCAGCAGCAGCAGCCAGATCTGCACGCCGGCCTCGCCCTCGGTGGCCAGCACGATCGACTTGACCGTGCGCGCCAGCGGGATGCCAAGCAACTCGGCCACGTGCTCGCACTTGGCCTTGCCCGGCGTGGGCGTGTTCACCATGGCTTCGGCCGGCGCGGCGCGCTGGGCCAGCAGCGGCAGGGCCTCGGCCGCTTCCATGTTGGCGGCGTAGTCCGAGTCCGGGCAGTAGACGATGGCGTCCTCGCCAGTGTCGGCGATCACGTGGAACTCGTGCGATCCCGAGCCGCCGATGGCGCCGTTGTCGGCCGCCACGGCACGGAATTCCAGGCCGAAGCGCTGGAAGATGCGAAGCGCTGGAAGATGCGCACGTAGGCGTCGAACATCTTGTCGTAGGACACCTTCAGGCCGGCGGTGTCACGGTCAAAGGAGTAGGCATCCTTCATGGTGAACTCGCGCCCGCGCATGATGCCGAAGCGCGGCCGGCGCTCGTCGCGGAACTTGGTCTGGATCTGGTAGAAATTGATCGGCAGCTGCTTGTAGCTGCGGATTTCGCTGCGGGCGATGTCCGTCACCACCTCTTCGGAGGTGGGCTGCACGGCGAAATCGCGCTCATGGCGGTCCTTCAGGCGCAGCAGCTCGGGGCCCATCTTGTCCCAGCGGCCGGTTTCCTGCCACAGCTCGGCAGGCTGGATCACCGGCATCGACAGCTCGACCGCGCCGGCGCGGTTCATTTCCTCGCGCACGATGGTTTCCACCTTGCGGATCACCCGCAGGCCGACCGGCATGTAGTTATAGATGCCGGCGCCGAGCTTCTTGATCATGCCGGCTCGCATCATCAGCTTGTGCGACACGATTTCCGCGTCGGAAGGGGCTTCCTTTTGGGTGGAAATGAAGAATTGCGAGGCTTTCATCCGTTGCTTTCTCGTGAGGCCATGCCGCCCTGGCAGGTTCCGTGGGCGGCATGGCGCGAATCCGTGGCGCACGCGTGCATTATGCGGCGCTTTCTGCTCGGGGAAAACCAGCACCCCGTTGCACAAAGCCCCATTACGCGCTTCCTTTATAATCAACCTAATTCTAAAGGATTCGAGGTGCAGTCATGCTCGATCGTGAAGGCTTTCGCCGAACGTCGGCATCATCCTCATCAACGCACGGAACGAGGTGTTCTGGGGCAAGCGTATCGGCGAACATTCGTGGCAGTTTCCGCAAGGCGGCATCAAATACGGCGAAACGCCGGAGCAGGCGATGTACCGCGAGCTACATGAAGAAGTCGGTCTGCTGCCCGAGCATGTCAGGATTGTCGGTCGCACACGCGACTGGCTGCGTTATGAGGTGCCGGACAAGTTCATCCGCCGCGAAATCCGCGGCCATTACAGGGGACAGAAGCAGATTTGGTTCCTGTTGCGCATGGCGGGCCGCGATTGCGACATCCGCCTGCGCGCCACCGACCACCCGGAGTTCGATGCCTGGCGCTGGAGCCAGTACTGGGTCCCGCTGGACGCTGTCATCGAGTTCAAGCGCGATGTCTATCAACTCGCGCTGACCGAGCTGTCCCGCTTCCTGCAGCGCAATACCCGCGCGCCGCTGAGCCCTTACGGCATGCATGGCCGGCATGGCTCGGTGCGCGCGGGTTATGCTCGCGTGGGGCTGGACGAGCATCCCGACAGCGTTCCGGACCTGGTGCACCAGGACCTGGCCCACGAACCGGGCCCAATTTCGCCGGCCCAGCCGGCGTCCACAGAACGGAGTACCGATGATTGATTTCGCCGGCCGCGGCTTGCGCCCGAGCCTGCCCGCCGCCTGCTTGCTGGCGGTAACCCTTTGCGTCGGCCTGGCCGGCTGCGGCAGCACGTCACAGCAGCAACGCGTCCCCATGCCGGACGAGTCCGAGGATTACACGCCGAAGAAGGAATTCAGCATCCTCGACCCCTTCGCCGCCAAGGAATTCAGGGAAGTCGAGACGGCGCTGCCGGCTCCGCCCCGGGACGCGGACCTGATCCCGTTCGAAGTCAGCCCCGCCGGCAACTTCACCTTCTCCGTCGACGCCAAGTCGGTGGCCGTGGGCGCGGACGGCGCGGTGCGCTATACGGTGGTCATCACCGGCGCCGGCGGCATGCGCAATGTGAGCTTTGAGGCTGTACGCTGCGACACCTTCGAGCGCAAGATGTACGCTACCTTGCCCAGGGGCGCGACCGAGTGGGTACGCAACCGGACCGATGACCGCGATGGCTGGGTCCAGTTGGCGGGCATCGCGCGCAATAACTATGGCGCGGCGCTGGCGAAGGATTTCCTGTGCGAGGGCCGCTCGGCAGCCGGCAAGGCGCAGGACATCGTCAAGGACTTGCGTGGCGAAGCGCCGCGCAAGAGCGCGATCACGCGTTGATGGCGGCAACGGCGCGGTAGCACGGCGCCATACCATGCAAAAAGGGCTGCGCATGCAGCCCTTTTTGTTTGCCGGTGCCTGGGAACAATCCGTCCGTTCAGACCAGCACCAGGTTGTCCCGGTGGATCAGCTCGTGCTCATTCTGGTGGCCAAGCACCCGCTCGATCTCGGACGAAGGCTTGCGCGCGATCAGCCTGGCTTCCGAACTGGCGTAGTTGGTGATGCCGCGCGCCACCTCGTGGCCCGCCGCGTCGACGCAGGCAATGACCTCGCCGCGCGCGAACTCGCCCTGCACTTCCACCACGCCGATCGGCAGCAGCGACTTGCCGCCGCTGGTGAGTTTGTCCGCCGCGCCGGCGTCGATCACCACCCGCCCGCGCAACTGCAGGTGGTCGGCCATCCATTGCTTGCGCGCGGTCAGGCGGCCCGTGGGGGCCAGCAGTTGCGTGCCGATGCCTTCGCCGCCGGCCAGGCGCTCCAGCACATTGGCCTCGCGCCCGGATGCGATCACGGTGTGCGCGCCCGACTTGGCGGCGCGCTTGGCGGCCAGGATCTTGGTCAGCATGCCGCCGCGGCCAATCGACGTGCCGGCGCCGCCAGCCATGGCCTCGAGCTCGACCGCGCCAGCCAGTGCCTCATCGACAAACTCAGCCTGCGGGTTGCTGCGCGGGTCGGCAGTATAGAGGCCGCGCTGGTCGGTCAGGATCACCAGCGCATCGCCTTCGATCAGGTTGGTGACCAGCGCGCCCAGCGTGTCGTTGTCGCCGAACTTGATTTCGTCGGTGACCACGGTGTCGTTCTCGTTGATGATTGGCACGACACCCAGCGACAGCAGCGTCAGCAGGGTCGAGCGCGCGTTGAGGTAGCGCTCGCGATCGGCCAGATCGGCATGGGTCAGCAGCACCTGGGCGGTGCGGATGCCATAGCGGCCGAACTGGCTCTCGTAGACCTGGGCGAGGCCCATCTGGCCCACTGCCGCGGCGGCCTGCAGTTCGTGGATTTCCTTGGGGCGGCGCACCCAGCCCAGCCGCTGCATGCCCTCGGCGATGGCGCCGGAGCTGACCAGCACGACTTCCTTGCCAGCCATGCGCAGCTTGGCGATCTGTGCCGCCCAACGGGCGATGGCCTCATGATCGAGACCCTTGCCGTCGTTGGTCACCAGGCTGGACCCGACCTTCACGACGATACGTTTTGCCTGGGCGATGACCGATTGCATGGCGGGAATCCTGTCTGCTGGGTACTGCTGTTTTTATAGCGGGCGAGCCGCGATGTCTCGCCCTGCTGCCGGGCTCAGCCTTGCTCGCCGCCGGACTGGTCGACGTTGTGCAGGCGGTCATCCAGGCGGATGTCCGGTTCCTGCAGCGCGGCGACTTCCTCGGCCTTGATCGCGGCCAGGTGATCCTTGATCGCATAGATCAGTTCGCGGCAGCCTTCGCCGGTCAGGGCGGAGATGCGGAACACCGGGCCCTTCCACTTGTAGCGCTTGACGAAGTCCTTGACGCGCGCGTCGCGCTCTTCCTCGGGCACCACGTCCAGCTTGTTGAGCACCAGCCAGCGCGGCTTTTCGTACAGGCTTTCGTCGTACTTCTTGAGCTCGTTGACGATGGCGCGGGCTTCGGCCACCGGGTCCACGGCTTCATCGAACGGCGCCAGGTCGACGATATGCAGCAGCAGGCCCGTGCGCTGCAAGTGGCGCAGGAACTGGTGCCCCAGCCCGGCACCTTCCGCCGCGCCTTCGATCAGGCCGGGGATGTCAGCCACCACGAACGACTGCTCGTGATCCACCCGCACCACGCCCAGGTTCGGGTGCAGCGTGGTGAACGGGTAATCGGCCACCTCGTTGCGCGCCACGTGCTTCTTGGCGTAGCGGAAATCGATAAGCGTGTTGATGTTGCGGTCGGCCACCGCGTAGACACTGCCGCCGCTGCCGCCGTCGCCACCGTCGGGGCCACCGAAGGGCACAAATTTCTCGCGCCGCATCGATGCGCTGCCATTGCCGCCGTTGCCGGCGATGACTTCAATTCTGGCTTCGTCGATGAACTTCATGATGACCTTCCGTGGTGGAGCGGCCGCAAAGCGCGCACCCGGCCGGGATGGCAGGGCCGCGGGCGCGGCGCGGGGCCTTCATGCTGCAAAGGCTGTGATCAGACTGCCGGAACGACGCTGACCTGCTGCTTCTTGGCAGCGCCCTTGACGGCGAACTGCACGTGGCCGTCGACGAGAGCAAAGAGGGTGTGATCCTTGCCAATGCCAACGTTATCGCCCGGGTGCACGCGGGTACCGCGCTGACGCACGATGATGCTGCCGGCGTTGATGGCTTGACCACCAAACACCTTGACGCCCAGACGCTTCGATTCGGAATCGCGGCCGTTCCGTGTGGAACCGCCGCCCTTTTTCTGTGCCATGACTAACTCCTGTCGCTTTACTTTACCTAGTTACGCTTGAATTCGATGTCGACGATGACTGAGCGCGGGCTCAGCCAATGATCTCTTCGATGCGCAGCTCGGTGTAATTTTGACGATGGCCTTGACGCTTTTGATAGTGCTTGCGACGGCGCATCTTGAAGATCTTCACCTTATCGTGACGACCTTGGGAGATAACGGTAGCCTTGACGGAAGCCCCGCTAACCAGCGGCGTACCAAACTTGAGTTGGTCGCCTGCGCCCACTGCGAGCACCTGGTCGAGCGTGATTTCTGCGCCAATGTCTGCCGGTATCTGTTCTACTTTAAGTTTTTCGCCAGCAGCAACCTTATATTGCTTGCCGCCGGTTTTTACGACCGCGTACATTGTCGAACCTCTCGATGTGAAATAAAACGCCGAAAGCCAACGCCGGCGCGCCCTTGCGTCCGTTTCATCCCGGCCCAAGCAACTTTCAAGCAACTACCAGGACAGGGAAAACAGACAAGCCGGACGGCCCAATTGGCCCGGTTATCTCCCACCAGCGCATCTGCAGACAACACAAAGCGGCCGGAGGAAACCCACGATTCTATACCAAAGCAGGGAAAAGTACAAAGAAAACAGACACATAGCTTGCCTGGCGCCGCGCGGCGCCGCCAGAAGCACTTCTCCGCCCGTCCGGGTCAGATCAGGTCCGCTAGCAGGAAACCCGCCAGGGCGGCGAAAGCTGCCCACAAGGCGGTGCGCCGGCGCTGGCGGCGCGAGGAGGAATGTGGCCGGGTCATGGCGGCATTATAAGTCGCCGGACCACCATGCCCGCATTGCGCACGCAGCGCATGCACGCCTTGCCGCACCCCCCGTTCAGGGGACATACATAGACCTGCATGGCTTATAATCGACAGGTTTTGCGTAACGGTGAACATCTTGTCCCAGTCTTCCGCCACTGCCTTGCTTGCCCCGGTCGCTGCCGACATGCGCGCCGTCGATTCGGTTATCCGCCAGCGCCTCGCCTCGGAGGTGCCCCTGATCGAGCAGATCGGCGAGTACATCATCAGCGCGGGCGGCAAGCGCCTGCGCCCGGTGATCCTGCTGTTGTCCGCGCGGGCCTTCGGTTACGACGGCAACCGGCACCACGAACTGGCCGCGGTGGTCGAGTTCATCCACACCGCCACGCTGCTGCACGATGACGTCGTCGACGAGTCGGAGCTGCGCCGCGGCCGCCAGACTGCCAACGCAGTCTTCGGCAACGCCGCCAGCGTGCTGGTAGGCGACTTCCTCTATTCCGCGCTTCCAGATGATGGTGGACGCGGCAGCATGCGCATCATGGAGATCCTCTCCAACGCCACCAATGTGATCGCCGAAGGCGAAGTGCTGCAGCTGCTGAACATGCACGACCCCGACGTCACGGTGGAGCGCTATCTGCAGGTGATCCGCTACAAGACCGCCAAGCTGTTCGAAGCCTCGGCCCAGCTCGGCGCCGTGCTGGCCGGCGCTGACGCGGCCACTGAAGAAGCCGCCGCGGAATACGGACGGCGCATCGGCACCGCGTTCCAGCTGATCGACGACATGCTGGATTACACCGCCAGCGCCGAGCAGATGGGCAAGAACGCCGGCGACGACCTGCGCGAAGGCAAGCCCACCCTGCCACTGCTGCACCTGCTTGAGCACGGCAGCGTGGAACAGCGCACGCTGGCCCGCGAAGCCATCGTGCAAGGCGGCACCGAGCATTTCGATGCGGTCTTCACGGCGATCCACGCCTGCGGCGCGCTCGAGGTCACCTTCCAGGCGGCACAGCGCGAAGCCGAAGCCGCCGAGCAAGCGGCCCAGCGGTTCCCCGATTCCCCCCTGAAACAGACGCTGATCGACCTCTGCGCGTTTTCACTGCAACGGCAGTCCTGAAGCGAAAGCGCCCCGCGCGGGCACCCTCTTCCATTCCGGAAAAAAGGCTGCTACACTTGTGTGCTTTCGCGCTGCAGCAGAAATAAAGCAAAGCGAAGAAAAATAAACGGGGTGTAGCTTAGCCTGGTAGAGCGCTACGTTCGGGACGTAGAGGCCGGAGGTTCGAATCCTCTCACCCCGACCAGTTTCACGGTCCCCGAGACCGTACAAGAAAGGCCGCACAGCAATGTGCGGCCTTTTTTCATTGGTGCCTTTTCGCGCCATGCGCATTGGCAATCGCCGTTCGCCACGCCTGATTTCCACCCCCTCCCCGTCCCCCCGCGCAAGTAGGGTTGCGCCCGTGTCGCACAAACGCCAACACGCTTTCCGGCGCGCCTTTACAAAAAGTGACCCCGGCGGCAAACTGCCCCGATTCGGGGTCCTCGGCCGCTTGCGGCCAATCGTTTTTTGCCATGACACTTGGTCTAGCTCTTGCACAGAGCCGGCGTATCGCGCCGGCCCTGCTCGCCCAGCTTGAACAGTCGGCACGAGAAAAAAAGTCGCAGCTGATCGACGAGATCATCGCCAGCGGCACCATGACTGCACATGATGTGGCGATCTTCGCAGCTGATAAATATCAGTTGCCGCTGATCGATCTGAATCAGTACAACCTCAACAAGGTGCCACCGGCGCTGGCGGGCAATCGCGAGTTCCACGCGCACCGCCTGCTGCCGCTGGGCCGGCGCGAGAACCGGCTGGTGCTGGCGTTGTCCGACCCGGGCAACCAGGCCGGGCTCGACGCCATCAAGCAGAAATACAACCTGCCGGTTGAGCCCGTCGTGGTCGAGCATGACAAGCTCATGCAATATGTGCGCTCGGCGTCCGACGACAGCGGCGCAACGATCAAGTCGATCGGCCCGGGCCAGGTCGAGCGCAAGATGATCGACTACGACCCGGTGGCGTCAGCCGGAGCACTGCGCAACAAGACCGCGGCCGACATCGACGACGCGCCGGTGGTTCGCTTCCTGCACAAGCTGCTGACCGAAGCCTTCCATCGCGGCGCCTCCGACCTGCACTTCGAGCCCTTCGAGACCTTCTACCGCATCCGCTTCCGCGTTGACGGCGTGCTGCAGGAAGTCGCACGCCCGCCCGTGGACATCCGCGACAAGATCTCCACCCGGATCAAGGTGCTGTCGCGCCTGGACATCTCGGAAAAGCGGGTGCCGCAAGACGGCCGCATGAAGCTGCTGATCGCGCTGCCCAAGGAAAAGGGCGCCGACAAGGATGGCAAGGACAGCAAGGAGCCCAAGGAAACCGTCGAGAAGGCGATCGACTTCCGCGTCTCCACGCTGCCGACGCTGTTCGGCGAAAAGATCGTCATCCGGATCCTGGAGTCGTCGTCCGACAAGCTCGACATCGACCAGCTCGGTTACGAGCCCGCGCAAAAGGCGCTGCTGTTGGACGTGATCAAGCGCCCCTACGGCATGGTGCTGGTGACCGGCCCGACCGGCAGCGGCAAGACGGTGTCGCTCTACACCTTCCTGAACCGGCTGAACCAGGGCGACATCAATATCTCCACCGCCGAGGATCCGGCGGAAATCCAGTTGCCCGGCATCAACCAGGTCAACGTCAACGAAAAAGCCGGGCTGACTTTCTCCGCCGCGCTGCGCTCCTTCCTGCGCCAGGATCCCGACATCATCATGGTGGGCGAAATCCGCGACCTGGAGACCGCCGATATCTCGATCAAGGCGGCCCAGACAGGCCACCTGGTGTTCTCGACGCTGCATACCAACGATGCGCCGACCACGCTCACGCGGCTGATGAACATGGGCGTCGCGCCCTTCAATATCGCTTCCAGCGTGCTGATGATCACCGCGCAGCGTCTCGCGCGGCGGCTATGCACCTGCAAGCGCCCCGGCGAGCTGGCGCGCGAGGTACTGGCAGACGCCGGCTTCCAGGACGAGGATCTGGACGGCAGTTGGCAGCCTTACCACCCGGTCGGGTGCGAGCGCTGCAACGGCAGCGGCTACAAGGGCCGCTGCGGCATCTACCAGGTGATGCCGATCACCGAGCCGATGCAACAGATCATCCTCGCGCATGGCACGGCGCTGGAAATCGCCGAACAGGCGCGTAAAGATGGCGTGCTATCGTTGCGCGAAGCTGGCCTGGCCAAGGTGAAGCAGGGTCTCACCTCGCTCGAAGAAGTGCTGGCCACAACGAATATGTAAAACAACAAAAGATGTCATTGGGGGTCAATCATGGCGACACGCGCACCAGCCGCCGCCGCTCGCAAGGCGGCCGCGCCCAAGGGGAAGCCAGGGCGTAAAGCGCCCACGCAGTTCCTCTTCGAGTGGGAAGGCAAGGACCGCAAGGGCAAGATGTTCTCGGGCGAGCTGCGCGCCGAGAGCCAGGCCGAGGTCAATGCCACGCTGCGAAAGCAGGGGCTGACAGTCGTCAAGCTGAAGAAGCGGCGGGGGGCGCGCGGGAAAAAGATCACCCAGAAGGACATTGCGTACTTCACGCGCCAGCTCTCGACCATGCTCAAGGCAGGCATTCCGCTGCTGCAATCGATCGACATCATCGCGCGCGGGCACGCCAATCCCAATTTCACCCAGCTGCTGTCCGAGATCCGCTTCGACATCGAATCCGGCAGCAGCATGGCGCAGGCCTTCCGCCGCCATCCGCGCTACTTCGACACGCTCTACTGCAACCTGATCGACGCCGGCGAACAGGGCGGTATCCTGGACGCCCTGCTGGAGCGCTTGTCGCTCTACATGGAAAAGACCATCGCGCTGAAGAGCCAGATCAAGTCGGCCATGATCTACCCGATCGCCGTGCTGACGGTGGCCTTTGCCGTGACGGTGATCCTGATGATCTTCGTGATCCCGGCCTTCAAGGGCGTGTTCTCGAGCTTTGGCGCCAACCTGCCGGCGCCGACCCTGGTCGTGATCGCCATGTCGGACTTCTTCGTCGACCACTGGTACCTGATCATCGGCGCGCCGATCATCGCCATCACGATGTATATACGCGGGCTAAAACGCTCGGAGAAAGTACAGCGTGCCAGCGACCGCCTGCTGCTCAGGCTGCCGATCTTCGGCTCGCTGTTCCGCAAGGCGGTGATCGCCCGCTGGACCCGCACGCTGGCCACCATGTTCGCCGCCGGCACGCCGCTGGTGGAGTCGATGGATTCGGTTGCGGGCGCCGCCGGCAACTGGGTCTACTACGACGCCACCAAGGAGATCGAGCAATCGGTGCGCATCGGTACCAGCCTGACCAACGCCATGCAGGCCACCCATGTGTTCGACAGCATGGTGCTGCAGATGACGCAGATCGGCGAGGAATCCGGCGCGCTGGACAATATGCTGCTGAAGGTGGCGGAGTTCTACGAGCGCGAGGTCGATGACGCCGTCGCCGCCACGCCGTCGCCGCCATCTCCAGCCTGATCGAGCCGCTGATCATCGTGGTGCTGGGCGTGCTGATTGGCGGCATGGTGGTGGCGATGTATCTTCCGATCTTCAAACTGGGACAGGTGGTGTAAGGCATGTGGCTGTTTTCCGCGGACGGCGCCAGTGGCGCGATATCCTCACTGGCTGCCCCCGCGCAGGCCATTGCCCAGCTAGCGGCGCTACCGCCCTGGTTTCTGGTCGGCGCCGCCGCGCTGATCGGCTTGCTGGTCGGCAGCTTCCTCAACGTGGTGGTGCACCGCCTGCCCCGCATGATGGAGCATGACGAAGCCAACTACATCGCCTCGCTGCGCGACGACCCCCTCCCCCACCCCGAGCCCTACAACCTGATGGTGCCGCGCTCGGCCTGCCCGCACTGCGGACACGCCATCGGCGCGCTGGAGAACATCCCGGTACTGAGCTACCTGTTCCTGCGCGGGCGCTGCTCGTCGTGCGCCGCGCCCATCGGCGCGCGCTATCCGCTGGTGGAAGCCGGCACCGCGCTGCTCACCGCGCTGGCCGCGGCGCACTTCGGCCCGACCTGGCAGGCGCTGGCGGCCATCGCCCTGATCTGGGCCCTGATCGCCCTCACCCTGATCGACGCCGACACGCAGCTGCTACCCGACCAGATCACGCTGCCGCTGGTGTGGCTGGGCCTGCTGCTCAATCTTGGCGGACTGTTCGCCACGCTGGCCGATGCCGTGATCGGCGCGGCCGCCGGCTACCTGTTGCTGTGGACGGTGTACTGGATCTTCAAGCTGGTGCGCGGCAAGGAAGGCATGGGCTACGGCGACTTCAAGCTGATGGGCGCGCTGGGCGCCTGGTTCGGCTGGCAGGCACTGCCGGCACTGGTACTGCTCTCCTCCGTGGTGGGCCTGGTATTCGCGCTTGCCAATATCGCGCTGCGCCGTCAGGATCGCGATACGCACTTCGCCTTCGGCCCTTATATCGCCGGAGCCGGGCTGCTTGTGCTGTTCTTTGGGCCCAATGTGCTGCCGCTGGGCATCCTTGCTGGCTGACGGGCCGGCGCGGCGCGCGTCGGCGCAAGCCGGCAACACCCACTGCAAGCCTTCGAGACCAACATGCTGCAAATCGGACTAACCGGAGGCATCGGCTCCGGCAAGACCCGCGTGGCGGACCTGTTCGCAGCGCGCGGCGCCGCCCTGATCGACACGGACCTGCTCGCGCACGAGATCACCGCGCCGGGCGGCCTGGCCATCCCCGCCCTGCTGGAAGCCTTTGGCCCCGCCTGCCTGCGCGCCGACGGCGCCATGGATCGCGACGCCATGCGCGAGCTGGTATTCTCCGACCCCGCTGCCAAGGCCCGCCTGGAAGGCATCACCCATCCCCTGATCCGCCAGCTGACCGAAGCGCGCGCCGCGGCCGTCCGCGCGTC
Source organism: Cupriavidus basilensis OR16 (assembly GCF_000243095.1). GTDB lineage: Bacteria > Pseudomonadota > Gammaproteobacteria > Burkholderiales > Burkholderiaceae > Cupriavidus > Cupriavidus basilensis_D. The sequence goes on from NZ_AHJE01000099.1 coordinate 83,113, forward strand.
GGCGCTGCACCCTTACCTGATCTACGTGGTGCCGCTGCTGGTCGAATCGGGCTCATGGCGCGCGCGGGTGGACCGGGTGCTGGTGGTGGATTGCAGCGAGGCCACGCAGGTCGAGCGGGTCATGGCGCGCAACGGCTTTTCCCGGGGCCAGGTCGAGGCCATCATGGCCAGGCAGGCCAAGCGCAGCGAGCGCCTGGCCGCCGCCGACGACGTGGTCGACAACGAAGGCCCGCCGCAGGCGCTGCCCGCGCAAGTGGATCGACTGGACCAGCTCTACCGCAGCCTGGCTGCCGACTAGGCACCAGCTTTGTGCGGTGCTGCATGCGACACCCCAAGTCGGCTGTCTCATTGTCCTGATTGGCGCTCTCGCATAGAATGCGCTGGAATCACGCGGGAAATGGCCGCATACTGCCGATATCGAGGGCGCAGGCCGATTCACCTGCACCGGAAGCAGCGCCGTTCCGAACTGCCACCCGGGTCAGATTGCCCGCCCGCCAACCCGCCCTGTTGCACGGATACACCCATTGATTCTGTACGAATATCCTTTTAACGAACGCATCAGGACTCTCCTGCGCCTGGAAGACCTGTTCGATCGGCTGGATTATTTTCTCGGCCAGGATCACGCCCTCCAGCATCACGTGGCGTTGACGACGCTGTTCGAGATCATCGACGTTGCCGGCCGCGCCGACCTGAAGACCGACCTGCTCAAGGAATTGGAACGCCAGCGCCAGGCGCTTGCCGCGCTGCGCGCCAACCCGCGGATCGACCAGGGCGCGCTGGATGGCGTCATCGGCGAGATCGAGCAGGCGATGACCCAGCTCAACCAGACGGTTGGCAAGGCCGGTCAGTTGCTGACCGACAACGAGTGGCTCACCAGTATCCGCAGCCGCGCCATCATCCCGGGCGGCACCTGCGAGTTCGACCTGCCGGCGTATTACGCCTGGCAGCACCGTCCTGCCGAAGACCGCCGTTCGGACATCCTCAAGTGGGCGCGCCCGCTGGTGGCGCTGCGCTTAGGCACCAACACCGTATTGCGCCTGCTGCGAGAATCCGGCCAGAGCGGCAAGGTCATCGCCACCGGCGGCAGCTACCAGCAGATGCTATCCGGGCGCAGCTACCAGCTGATGCAGGTGCTGCTGGATGAATCGCTGCTGGCCTTCATCCCCGAGATGAGCGCCAACAAGTACATGCTGTGGGTCCGTTTCACGCAGCAGGATGGTGACTTGCGTCCCCGTTCGGTCGACGCCGACATCCCCTTCCTGCTCAAGCTCTGCAATTTCTGAAGCAATGACAACCGTAGTCAAATGCCCCACCTGCGGCACGGACGTGGCCTGGGTACCCGAGAATAAATTCCGTCCCTTCTGCTCGAATCGCTGCAAGCAGATCGACCTGGGCGCGTGGGCGTCCGAAAAATATGTGATCGGTGGCAAACCCGGCGAGAATCCCTCGCCGGACGACGAAGACGAGGACTAAGGGGCTGCCGCGAGATAAAGCAAAGCGGCCCTGGCCAGGCGTGCGCCGCTAAGCGCTGCGCTCGGCTGCCAGCCAGTCGACCACGGGAATGGTAGCGGGCAGCAAGGGGCCCACCTCCACGGGTGCGGACTGCCACGAGAACGCCTGTCCCTCGCGGCCGACCAGCTCGCCCGTCCATGCCGTGACCTTGCAGAAATGCAGGCGTACGTAGGCATGCGGGTAATCGTGCTCCAGCACGTGCCAGCGCACGCTGGCGCCCACCACGATGCCGAGCTCCTCATGTAGCTCGCGCGACAGCGCTTCTTCCACCGATTCACCCGGCTCCAGCTTGCCCCCCGGGAATTCCCAGTAGCCTTCGTAGGGCTTGCCCGCCGGCCGCTGGGCCAGCAGGAAGCGCCCGTCGGTCTGCACCAGCACGCCCACGGCAACCTCGGTCACCTTGCGCGCCGGCGGCGCTGCCGCCGCGTTGCTCACTTGCGATGCCTCGCTCATGCCTGGCCGTCCTGCGCCGAGGCCACGAACGGCTTGCCGTGCTTGCCGCCCCAGTCGCGGGCGAATTGCCAGGCCACCCGGCCCGAGCGCGAGCCGCGCTCCAGCGCCCACACCAGCGCGTCGCCGCGTGCGGCGGCGACGTCTTCGGCGCTGCAGCCAAAGTGCCCGAGCCAGTGGCCGACGATGGCCAGGTACTCGTCCTGCTTGGGCGGGTAGAACGACAGCCACAGCCCGAAGCGCTCGGACAGCGAGATTTTTTCCTCCACCACTTCGCCGGGATGGATCTCGCCATCGTCGGTGTGCCGGTAGGTCTCGTTGTCCTTCATGTACTCGGGCAGCAGATGGCGGCGGTTGGAGGTGGCGTAGATCAGCACATTGTCCGACTGCGCGGCGACCGAGCCGTCCAGCGCCGACTTCAGCGACTTGTAGCCCGATTCGCCCTCTTCGAACGACAGGTCGTCGCAAAAGATGGCGAAACGCTCGGGACGCCCCGACAGCTGCTCGACGATATCGCCGAGGTCGCCCAGGTCATCCTTGTCCACTTCCACCAGGCGCAGGCCATCCTTGACGAAGGCATTGAGGCAGGCCTTGATCAGCGAGGACTTGCCGGTGCCGCGCGCGCCTGTCAGCAACACGTTGTTGGCCGGCAGGTGCGCAACGAACTGGCGCGTATTGGCGACGATGGCATCCTTCTGCCGCTCGATGTTCTTCAGGTCGTCGAGATGGATCGGCGGCAGCTGGCGGATCGCCTGCAGGTAGCCGATGTTGCCGAACAGGCTCTGCCGCTTGCGCCAGCGGAAAGCGACGGCCTGCTCCCAGTCAGCGTCGGTCAGCTGGGGTGGCAGCCATTGTTCAAGGCGGGCGAGGAAATGATCGAGACGGGCAGCAAGGTCTGACATGGCGGCTTTGGGGGAGAAGCGGATCGTTGGCAGGAGGCGAGCGGCTGGCGTGCCGTGCCCGCGCTGGCGGGAGCGGCACGCAGGCGATGCGTGCTTACGAACGATAGTCCGCGTTGATCGAAACGTAGTCGTGCGACAGGTCGCAGGTCCAGACCGTGGCGGTGGCGTCGCCACGGCCAAGCGCGATGCGCACGGTGATCTCGGCCTGCTTCATCACGCGCTGGCCGTCTTCCTCACGGTACTCGGGGTTGCGGCCGCCGTCGCGTGCGACCAGGACGTCGTCCAGCCACAAGTTGACACGCTCCACTTCAAGATCGTCGACGCCGGCATAGCCGACCGCGGCCAGGATGCGGCCCAGGTTGGGGTCCGAGGCATAGAAGGCGGTCTTGACCAGCGGCGAATGCGCCACCGCATAGGCGATCAGGCGGCATTCCGCCACGTCCTTGCCGCCCTCGACCCGGATGGTCATCAGCTTGGTGGCGCCCTCGCCATCGCGCACGATCATCTGCGCCAGTTCCTGCGACAGGTCGGTCAGCGCGGCGCGCAGCGCCTCGAAATCCGCACCCTCGGCGCGCGCGATGGCCGGCGCGCCGGCCTGGCCGCTGGCGATCAGCACAAAGGAGTCGTTGGTCGAGGTGTCGCCGTCGATGGTAATGCTGTTGAAGGACTGGTCCGCCGCGTACGAGACCAGTGCCTGCAGCACATCCTGCGACACGGTGGCATCGGTGGCGACAAAGCCCAGCATGGTGGCCATATTGGGGCGGATCATGCCTGCGCCCTTGCTGATGCCGGACAGCGTCACGGTCGTGCCGCCGATCTGCACGGTACGCGAGGCGGCCTTGGGCTGCGTGTCGGTGGTCATGATCGACTCCGCCGCGGCCAGCCAGTTGTCGGCCTTGGCATTGGCAATGGCGGCGGGCAGCGCGGCGGTGATGCGGTCCACCGGCAGCGGCTCGAGGATCACGCCGGTCGAGAACGGCAGCACCTGCTCGGCGGCAATGCCCAGCTGCGCGGCCAGCGCGTCGCAGGTGGCGCGTGCATTGGCCAGGCCCGGCTCGCCGGTGCCGGCATTGGCGTTGCCGGTGTTCACCACGATCGCGCGGATGCCCTTGCCGGCGGCGAGGTGCTCGCGGCAGACCTGCACCGGCGCGGCGCAGAAGCGGTTGCGGGTGAACACGCCCGCCACGGTACTGCCTTGGGCAACGCGCACCACCAGCACGTCCTTGCGGTTGGCCTTGCGGACACCCGCTTCGGCCCAGCCGAGCTCGACGCCGGCGACAGGTTTCAGGTTTTCTGCCAGCGGCAGGGGCAGGTTGACGGCCATGTGCGTTCCTCTGTGCGTTCGACGTTGCTGGTTTTGCTGGTTTTGCTGGTTTTGCTGTTTCTACTGCTGCCAGACGGCGGGGCATTCTACTGAATGCCCCGCCCCTGACGAACATGCCCGCTTGCGCGGGCATGTTTGCTGACTTCACGGTGCGCGGCTTAGCTGAGCTTGCCGTGGCACTGCTTGAACTTCTTGCCGGAGCCGCACGGGCACGGATCGTTGCGCCCCACCTTGGCCATGCCCGCCGCTTCCGCCGCGGCGGCGTAGGCAATCCCTGCCCGCTCCGGCGCGCTGCTGCCCACGTCGGTAGGCTGGCTGGCCTCGTCGAAGTCCTCGTGCTTGTACTGCACGTTGGCCAGGTGCGACAGGCCCTCTTCGATCTGCTCCGAGGCTTGCTCGAGTTCTTCCGGCGACTGGATCTGCACGTTGAAGATCACGCGCGTGACTTCCATCTTGATCACGTCCAGCAGGCGGGCGAACAACTCGAACGACTCGCGCTTGTACTCCTGCTTGGGATCCTTCTGCGCATAGCCGCGCAGGTGGATGCCCTGGCGCAGGTGATCCAGCGCTGCCAGGTGCTCACGCCAGTGCGTGTCGATGCTTTGCAGCATCACCGAGCGCTCGAAGCCGGCGAAGGACTCGCGCCCGACCTGGTTGACCTTGGCGTCGTAGCGCTCGTCGGCCGCATGCATGATCTTGTCCAGCAGCACTTCGTCCTCGATGCTCTGGGCAGCCTCGATGGTCGCGGCCAGCGGCACGTCCAGCGACCATTCCTCGCGCAGCTTGGTCTCCAGGCCCTTGATGTCCCACTGCTCTTCCATGGTGTCGGCCGGCACGTGATCGCGGAACATCTCCACCAACACGCTCTGGCGCAGGTTCTTCACCATCTCGCCAACGTCTTGCGACTCGAGCACTTCGTTGCGCAGCTTGTAGATTTCCTTGCGCTGGTCGTTGGCCACGTCGTCGTACTGCAGCAGCTGCTTGCGGATGTCGAAGTTGCGGCCTTCCACCTTGCGCTGGGCGGATTCGATCGAACGCGTGACGATGCCCGCTTCGATCGGCTCGCCTTCCGGCATCTTCAGGCGTTCCATGATGGCGCGCACGCGGTCGCCGGCGAAAATGCGCAGCAACTGGTCGTCCAGCGACAGATAGAAGCGCGAGGAGCCCGGATCGCCCTGGCGGCCGGCACGCCCGCGCAGCTGGTTGTCGATGCGGCGCGACTCATGGCGCTCGGTGCCGACGATATGCAGGCCGCCAGCGGCCTTGACCTGCTCGTGCAGCGACTGCCACTCGCCTTCCAGATGGGCAATGCGCGCGGCCTTGTCGGCGTCGGCGAGGCTTTCGTCGGCTTCGATGAAGCCAGCCTGCTTCTCCACGTTGCCGCCCAGCACGATGTCGGTGCCGCGGCCCGCCATGTTGGTGGCGATGGTGATCATCTTGGGGCGGCCCGCCTGCGCCACGATCTCGGCTTCGCGCTCGTGCTGCTTGGCGTTGAGCACCTGGTGCGGCAGCTTGGCCTTGTCGAGCAGGCCGGACAGGTATTCCGAGGTCTCGATCGAGGTGGTGCCCACCAGCACGGGCTGGCCGCGCTCGTAGCAGTCGCGGATATCGCGCACCACGGCGTCGTAGCGCTCGTTCGAGGTCTTGTAGATCTGGTCCTGGAAGTCCTTGCGCTGGGCGCCACGGTTGGTGGGGATGACCACCACTTCCAGGCCGTAGATTTCCTGGAATTCGTAGGCTTCCGTATCGGCCGTGCCGGTCATGCCGGACAGCTTCTCGTACATGCGGAAGTAGTTCTGGAAGGTGATCGTCGCCAGCGTCTGGTTTTCCTGCTGGATCGTCACGCCTTCCTTGGCTTCCACGGCCTGGTGCAGGCCATCGGACCAGCGCCGTCCGGTCATCAGGCGGCCGGTGAACTCGTCGACGATCACGACTTCATCGTTCTGCACCACATAGTGCTGATCGCGATGGAACAGGCTCTGCGCGCGCAGGGCGGCGTAGAGGTGATGCATCAGCGTGATGTTCTGCGGCGCGTAGAGCGATTCGCCCTCGCCGATCAGGCCTTGCTGCATCAGGATCTCTTCGGCCTTCTCGTGACCAGCCTCGGTCAGGTAGACCTGGTGGCCCTTTTCGTCGACGAAGTAGTCGCCCGGCTTCTCGACGCCGGTGCCGTCGGATTTTTCCTCGCCGATCTGGCGCACCAGCAGCTTGGGCACGCCGTTCATGCGCTGGTACAGGTCGGTCTGGTTCTCCGCCTGGCCCGAGATGATCAGCGGGGTGCGCGCTTCGTCGATCAGGATCGAGTCCACCTCGTCGACGATGGCGTAGTTCAGCGGACGTTGCACGCGCTGGCCAGGGTCGTAGACCATGTTGTCGCGCAAGTAGTCGAAGCCGAACTCGTTGTTGGTGCCGTACGTGATGTCGGACGCATAAGCCGCCGCCTTCTGGTCGTGCGGCATCTGCGACAGGTTCACGCCGACCGACAGGCCGAGGTAGTTGTACAGGCGCCCCATCCACTCGGCGTCACGCTGGGCCAGGTAGTCGTTGACCGTGACGACGTGCACGCCGCGGCCGGTGATGGCATTGAGATACACCGGCAGCGTCGCGGTGAGGGTCTTGCCCTCGCCGGTGCGCATTTCAGCGATCTTGTTGTCGTTGAGCACCATGCCGCCGATCAGCTGGACGTCGAAGTGGCGCATCTTCATGATTCGCTTGCTGGCCTCGCGGCACACCGCGAAGGCCTCGGGCAGCAACGCCTCGAGCGACTCCCCGGCGGCGTGGCGCTGCCGGAAAATCTCGGTCATGCCGCGCAGGTCGTCATCCGAAAGTGCCTCGAACTTCGGTTCCAGCGCATTGATCTGCGCGACGGTCCTGCCATATTGTTTGATCAGCCGTTCATTACGGCTGCCGAAGACTTTCTTGAGAAGGCCCGTGATCATCGATTGCTTTCACCTACGCGAGTGGTACGCCGCCGTGGTACGCACTAGGGCGGCCTAGCCGCCGGCTTGGCCGGCTGCCCAGGGCGGACCGCGCGAGGAAATAGGAAGATTGGCGCAAAACGCCGAGTTTATCACGCGCGCGGGTCACGACTGGAACCAAGCGGCAGGCGAAACGCTGCGCAAACCACAGCGCGTCCTCCACCGCTTGACGGCCCGGACACAACCCGCGCATCCAATCCTTCCGACATCGGGGCGACGCCCCGGTTCTTCAACGGATGAGATTGCGATCGGTGGGTACCGGCGCCTGGGCAACCTGGGACGGTGCCGGCTTGGCCATGGCCAGGAATCGATCCGGGTTTTGCGGCACACCGCCCACATGCACCTCGAAATGCAGGTGCGCGCCGGTGGAGCCTACCAGGGCGATTTGCTGGCCTGGCTTGACGAGGTCGCCTGGCTTCACCTGCAGCTTGGAGGCGTGCGCATAGCGGGTCATGAGGCCGTTGCCGTGATCGATGACGATCGGGGTACACGTGGGCGCCGAAAAATCCACACCATCATGTGGAGTGCGGCGCCCAGGGTGAAATGGCGTACACACGGTAAGCGTGGGTGAAGCACGATGATCTGCATGGCGCAACTCCTTCTCACGCAAGGCCGGCGCGGGCCAAGCGCCACGGCGCATAAGCCGCCGCGCTGACGCGAACGGCACGCTAGAATGCGCGCATGCGCATGTTTACCCATTACGCCCTCCAGACGCCCGCCGCCAAGCCGCTTAACGACTGGCTGGACAAGGCCGGCCCGGTCTCGGCCCTGATGCAGACGGCACGGGAACTGGCGGTACTGGAGGCTGAAGTGCTGTCGCTCCTGCCACGCGGGCTGCAGGATGGCATCGCTGTGGCCGGCGTCAAGCAGGACGCCCGCGGCATCGGGCAAGGCCAGTCGGAGCGAACTTTACTGTTGCTTGCAGCCCACGGGGCCGCAGCGGCACGCGTTCGGCAGGTGGTTCCTACGCTACTTTCGCGCCTGCAACAGCGGGGATCGCAGATTACCGCAATCCGGGTGAGGGTACAACCGGAGGTCGGGCGGCAGAGCGATTGGGACACCGGGCCGGTGGTAAAGCCCAAGGCGGCGCGGATGTCGGCCACGGGGTTGTCCAGCCTGGATGCGCTGGCGAAGGACTTGCCGGATTCGCCGCTGCGCGATGCGTTGAATACGCTGCTGTCGCACCATCGGTAGGGCGGCCGGCAGCGCCCGGACGTAAAAAAGCCGGCCCCGGGGCCGGCTCTTCATGCAAGGCCGGAAGACTGGCCCCGACGCCTGCCAGGCGTTACGCGAACGCCGGCTGCAACTGCGGCAGGAACGCCGGCGGCGCATCCTCGACGCGGTCGAACGTCACCATCTCGTAGGCTTCCTGATCGGCCAGCAACGCCCGCAACAGCTGGTTGTTGAGCCCGTGCCCGGACTTGTTGGCGATATACGCGCCGATCAGCGGATGTCCGACCACGTACAGGTCGCCGATTGCATCCAGGATCTTGTGACGCACGAACTCGTCGCCGTAGCGCAGTTCTTCGTTGTTCAGCATGCGGTGCTCATCGAGCACGATCGCGTTGTCCAGGCTGCCGCCGCGCGCCAGGCCCATCTCGCGCAACGCTTCCACTTCATGGGCAAAGCCGAAGGTGCGGGCGCGAGCAATTTCGCGCACATAGCTGGTGTCGGCGAAGTCGATGGCGAAGGTCTGGCCGGTCTTGTCGACCGCGGGATGCCGGAAATCGATGGTGAAAGCCAGCTTGAAGCCAAAGAAGGGCTCCAGGCGCGCCAGCTTGTCGCCTTCGCGCACTTCCACGGCTTTCTTCACGCGGATGAAACGCTTGGGCGCCGATTGCTGCTCGATCTCGGCCGACTGCAGCAGGAAGACAAAGGACGCGGCGCTGCCATCCATGATGGGGATCTCTTCGGCGTCGACATCCACATACAGGTTGTCGATGCCAAGGCCCGCGCAGGCGGACATCAAATGCTCCACGGTCGACACGCGTGCGCCATCCTTCTGCAGGACCGACGCCAGACGCGTGTCGCCAATGGCTGACGCGCTCGCGGGGATCTCGACCGCTTCAGGCAGGTCGACGCGGGTGAATACGATGCCGGTATCCACCGGGGCCGGGCGCAGCGTCAGCGTCACTTTACGGCCCGAGTGCAAACCAATGCCAACGGTCTTGACCAGGGATTTGATGGTGCGCTGTTTGAGCATGACGTTCTCAGCTATTATTAAAATCTATCAATTACACTTTCTAATATAGCGATTTTACCATTGCTTCGTTTGCTGCGCTGCGTCACTTTGTTTCGGTGTGTTAGCACAGAGGAAATAAACCACGATAAACGCACTATACGTCACTTATGTGCCACGTGCTGACATAATCCCGTATTACGCGCGCAACGCGGCCAGCACGGCCTCGGCGCTACTGACCTTGAACTCGCCGGGCGCTTCAAGCCACAGGTGAGACACCACGCCATCGTCGAGCACCATGGCATAGCGCTTCGAACGCACGCCCATGCCGCGAGCGGTCAGGTCTTGCTCCAGGCCCAGCCGGCGGGTCCATTCGGCGCTGCCGTCGGCCATCATGCGCACACGGCCGCCGGTATTCTGCTCGCGGCCCCAGGCGCCCATGACAAAGGCGTCGTTGACCGATACGCACCAGATTTCGTCCACACCAGCCGCGCGCAGCGCGTCCGCCTGTGCGACAAAGCCCGGCACATGTTTGGCCGAGCAGGTCGGCGTGAAGGCGCCGGGCAGGCCGAACACCACGATCTTGCGGCCACGCGCGAGCTCCGCCGCCGAGAAGGAATTGGGCCCGAGGGCGCAGCCGCCGGTTTCGACTTCAAAGAACTCGTTCAGCGTGGCGTCCGGCACACGCGCTCCAATAGCGATCATGCTGTGTCTTCCTGTCTCGGTAAAAACCCTGTTTAGCATCATAGTGCGCCCGCTGCAGGTGCCCAAGCGGTTCACCACCCGAAAACGTCGCCGGCATCGTCCGACAAGGCGGCAGCCAGGCGCTTGCATCTCTTCCGGGCGGCCATTCATGCTGCGGGCCGCACTGTTCCTGAAATAAATCCGCGCGTCCGATCTTGCGATCGACGCGCGGACGACGGCACATCCCGGCCGGGAGGGGCGGGAGACCAGTCCGGGGAGGCGGCCGGAGGCACGCCTGTCCCGGCGACGGGATGCAGCCTGAGCGTCAGCGAAAGTGCGGCCGGGCTGGCTGCCGTTCAGTCCAACACCACCGGGCGTAACACGAGCGTAGGGAGCGCTTGCGTGTTTCGCTGGTCCGGGGTCGCGGGCTGATGGCAACCGGCCTTGCCGGCACCTTGCCGAGCCAACTCAGTCCGCCTGCTTGCGCAGGAAGGCCGGGATGTCGTACGTATCCACACCCTTTTCCTGCAGCGCAGCCACGTGGGCGGATGCAGACTCGCGCGAGCTGCGCCATACCGCCGGCGTGTCCAGGTTGCTGTAGTCCGGCGCGCTGCTGTGGCTGACACCCACGTTGCTGGTCATGTTGCCCATCATCTGCACCGGCATGTTGTCGGTACCGGTCTTGAGCAGGGTCATCGGCTGTTGCTTCTTGGCCGAACGGCCCAGGCCCGTTGCCACCACCGTCACGCGCAGCGCGTCGCCCATGGCATCGTCGTACACCGTACCGAAGATCACGGTGGCATCTTCCGCGGCGTAGCTGCGGATGGTGTTCATGACTTCCTTGGTTTCCGACAGCTTGAGCGAGCGGCTGGCCGTGATGTTGACCAGCACGCCGCGTGCGCCGGACAGGTCCACGCCTTCCAGCAGCGGGCTGGCGACAGCCTGCTCGGCAGCCAGACGGGCGCGGTCCACGCCCGACACGGTGGCCGTGCCCATCATGGCCTTGCCCTGCTCGCCCATGACCGTCTTCACGTCTTCGAAGTCGACGTTCACCAGGCCATCCACATTGATGATCTCGGCAATGCCGGCAACCGCGTTATGCAGCACGTCGTCGGCGCACTGGAAGCACTTGTCCATCTCGGCGTCGTCGCCCATCACTTCAAACAGCTTTTCGTTGAGCACAACGATCAGCGAATCGACGCAGGACTCCAGCTCGCCGGAACCGGCTTCCGCCACCTTGGCACGGCGCGCGCCTTCGAACTCGAAGGGCTTGCTGACCACGCCCACGGTCAGGATGCCCATTTCCTTGGCAACCTGGGCCACGACCGGGGCAGCGCCGGTACCGGTGCCGCCGCCCATGCCGGCAGTGATGAAGACCATGTGCGCACCACGCAGCGAGTCGGCGATCTGCTCGCGCGCCTGATCTGCGCAGTTGCGGCCGACCTCCGGCTTGGCGCCGGCCCCAAGGCCGGTGTTGCCGAGCTGCAGCACGCGCGAAGCGCTGGAGCGCTTGAGCGCCTGCGCATCGGTGTTCATGCAGATAAATTCGACGCCTTGCACGCCACGGCTGATCATGTGCTGCACAGCGTTACCGCCCGCGCCGCCCACGCCGATCACCTTGATGATGGTGCCGTCCTGCAATTCCGTTTCGATCATGTCAAAGTCCATCACTGCCTCCAAGAATAATCAGCCGCCAAACGCTGCGGCCTCCCCGCCGCAACCCTTGGTGACTGAACAACAAGAAACCATCAAAAGAAAACTGCCTGTTCAACGGCCTGCCCGCGATTTCGGGGGGGCAGGCCCGCTATTCACTCACGCGCAATCCAAGCGCCGGCAACATTCAGAAATTGCCGACGAACCATTCCTTCATGCGAGTCCACACCTGCTTGACGGAACCGCTCTGCACCGCCACCTTGCGGCCGCGCATGCGCTGCACGCGGCCTTCAAGCAGTAGTCCCATTACGGTCGAATAGCGCGGACTCTTTACTACTTCGTGCAAATTTCCGCGATATTCCGGCACGCCGACCCGAACCGGTTTGAGGAAGATGTCCTCGCCCAGTTCCACCATGCCTGGCATCATCGCCGTGCCGCCGGTGATCACCACCCCCGACGACAGCAGTTCTTCGTAGCCCGACTCGCGCACCACCTGGTGCACCAGCGAGTACAGTTCCTCGATACGCGGCTCGATCACCGCCGCCAGCGCCTGGCGCGACAGCGAGCGCGTGCCGCGGTCGCCCACGCCGGGCACCTCGATCATGTCTTCCGGATCGGCGATGGCCTGCTTGGCGATGCCGTACTGGATCTTGACGTCCTCGGCATCGGGCGTGGGCGTGCGCAGCGCCATGGCGATATCGTTGGTGATCTGGTCGCCGGCGATGGGAATCACGGCCGTATGCCGGATCGCACCTTCGCTGAAGATGGACACCGCCAGGCTGGAGGCCAGCGGCTGCAGGATCAGGTCGTGCACTTCCAGGCCGCAGCGGCGCACGCACTTGACGATGTTCTGCGCCGCGCTGACCGCGCCGGTGACGATATGCACCTTCACTTCCAGGCGGATGCCGCTCATGCCGATCGGCTCGCGCACGTCCTCCTGGCCGTCGATGATGAATTCCTGCGTGAGGATGTGCAGGATCTGCTGGTCGGTCGGGATATTGACCGCCTTGGCGGTCTCGATCACCCGAGCCACGTCGGTCTGGGTGACCTCCTTGTCCTTGATCGCCACCATGCCGCTGGAGTTGAAGCTGCGGATATGGCTGCCGGCAATGCCGGTGAACACTTCGGAGATCTTGCAGTCGGCCATCAGCTCAGCCTCCTCCAGCGCCCGCTGGATGGACTGCACGGTGGCCTCGATATTGACCACGACCCCCTTCTTCAGACCCTTGGACTCTGACTGGCCCATCCCGATCACTTCGTAGCTGCCGTCGGGGCGCAACTCCGCCACTACCGCGGCCACTTTGGAAGTGCCGATATCGAGACCGACCAGTAGGTCCTTGTATTCCTTGCTCATCGGTTTTTCTCCGCGTTCTTGCTCTTGAGTCGCGTCGGATTGTTGTTCGGATTGGTGCTGGCGTTCGTATTCGCGCTGCTGCTGCCCGTGCCGGCGGCCTTCGCCTTGGCCGCCGCCGCTGCCTGCGCGTCGGTCAGGAAGCGCACGTTAGCCGCACGAATCGCGAACCCGTTCGGGTAGCGCAGGTCCGCATACTCGATCTGCTTGCCCCACTGCTCCGTGACCTGGGGCCAGGCCACCACGAAGCGCTTGACGCGCTGGCCCATGGCATCGCGCTCCTCTTCGTTCTGTTCACGGCCAAGCTCCACCACCATGCCGTTGGAGAGCTTCGCGCGCCAGGCATAGCGGGACGACAGCGTGACCGCCAGCGGCTCCACCTTCAGCGGCTTGAACCACTCGCGCATGACTTCGAGCTTGTCCACCACATCGCTCTCGCTGTCCGGCGGGCCATCGAGCGCGAGCAACTGGGCATCTTCCTCGGCTTCGGCCGGATTGGCGACGAAAACTTCGCCATAAGTGTTGATCAGGCGCCCACTGTCGGCATTGCCCCACGTACCGAGGGCTTCGTGCTCCTCGACCTCGACCGCCAGCCCGTTGGGCCATTCGCGCCGCACGCTGGCGCGACGCACCCAGGGCACCGACTCGAAGATCTGGCGCGCCTCGTTAAGGTCGAGCGTGAAGAAGCTGCCCGAGAGCTTGCCCAGCGCGTTGGCACGCACGCTCGGCGCATTGACATGGCGCAGGGAGCCGCTTTCCATCGACGACAGCTCGACGTGGGTGATGGCAAACACCGGCCGCTGCGCCAGCCACAGCAGGCCGGCCGCGAACGCCATCACCGCCACCACCGCATAGAGCGTGGAGGCGATCAGGTTAAGCAGGCGAGTGTTGTGCCACATGGCTTTGGATAGTTCCGGTTCCGGTCAGTCTGGGTTCAGTGCTTGCGCTATCTAGGCTCAATCGGGTTTCCATGCCGCGCTGGGGTGCAGGTCCAGCGTGGCCGCGGCAGTCACCTGCATGACGAAGTCCTCGTAGCTGATGCCCACCGCGCGCGCCGCCATCGGCACCAGCGAGTGGCCGGTCATGCCGGGCGAGGTATTCATCTCGAGCAGGAAAGGCTTGCCGTCGGCGCTGAGCATCACATCGGCGCGCGCCCAGCCGCGGCAACCCAGCACGCGGAAGGACTGCACCGCCAGGCGCCGGACTTCGGCTTCGACGTCGTCCGGCAGGCCCGACGGGCACAGATATTGGGTATCGTCAGTAAAGTACTTATTTTGATAGTCGTAGTTCGCGCCGGGCGCGACGATGCGGATCACCGGCAGCGCTTCGGCGCTGGCACCCTCCCCGACTATCGGGCAGGTCAACTCCGCGCCATCGATGAAGGTTTCGGCGATCACGTCGTTGTCCAGCGCCGCGGCCTTGTCGAAAGCGGCGCGCATCTGGCCGGCCTCTGTCACCTTGGTCAGGCCGATGGACGAGCCCTCGCGCGCCGGCTTGACGATCAGCGGCAGGCCCAGGCCGGCCACCACGGCGTCGAAATCCGTATCGTCGCGCAGCATGGCGAAGCGCGGCGTGGGCAGGCCGTGCGTGGTCCACAGGCGCTTGGTGGCCTGCTTGTCCATGGCCAGCGCCGAGGCCAGCACACCGCTGCCGGTATAGGGCACGCCGAGTTGCTCGAGCAGGCCCTGGATGGTGCCGTCCTCGCCGTAGCGCCCATGCAGCGCAATGAAGACGCGATCGAAGCCGGCCGTGGCCAGCTCGGCCACCGACTGCAGGCCGGGATCGAAGGCGTGGGCATCGACGCCGCGCGAGCGCAGTGCGGCCAGCACGCCATTGCCCGAGAGCAGCGAGATCTCGCGCTCGGCCGAGCGGCCGCCAAGCAGCACGCCAACCTTGCCCAGCGACTTGGGATCGATATTGGGATGGGCGACGAAGCTCATGCCTGCCCCCCAGCCTGTTGCGAAACAAGTTGTCCGGGCACGGTACCGATCGTGCCCGCGCCCATCGTCACCACCACATCGCCGGGACGCACGGCGTTCAGGATAGCCTGCGGCATTTCGTCGATCAGCTCCACAAAAACGGGTTCAACCTTGCCCGCCACGCGCAGCGCACGGGTCAGCGCGCGGCCGTCGGCGGCCACAATCGGGGCCTCGCCGGCGGCGTAGACCTCGGCCAGCAGCAGCGCATCCACGGTGCCCAGCACCTTGACGAAGTCCTCGAAGCAGTCGCGCGTGCGGGTATAGCGGTGCGGCTGGAATGCCAGCACCAGCCGGCGCCCCGGGAACGCACCGCGCGCGGCGGCCAGCGTCGCGGCCATCTCGACCGGATGGTGGCCATAGTCGTCGACCAGCGTGAAGGTGCCTTCGCTCTTGGCCTCGCCTTGCTCGTTATTGCCGACGCAAGCCACTTCACCATAGCGCTGGAAGCGGCGTCCCACCCCGTGGAACTCGCGCAGCGCCTTGACGATGGCGGCGTCCGGCACCTCCAGCTCGGTCGCGATGGCGATGGCCGCCAGCGCGTTCTGGATGTTGTGCATGCCGGGCAGGTTCAGCACCACGTCCAGCGGCGCCTCGGCGTGTCCGTTCAACTGGCGCAGCACGGTGAAATGCATCTGGCCGTCCACGGCACGCGCATTGACCGCGCGCACCTGCGCATCCTCGGCAAAGCCGTAGCGCACGATCGGCTTGGACACGAACGGCATGATCTCGCGCACATTGGGATCGTCCACGCACAGCACCGCGATGCCGTAGAACGGCAGGCGCTGGGTGAACTCGACGAACGCCTGCTTGAGCCGGGCGAAGTCGTGCCCGTAGGTGTCCATGTGGTCGGCATCGATGTTGGTAATGACCTCGATCACCGGGAACAGGTTCAGGAACGAGGCATCCGATTCGTCAGCCTCGGCCACGATGAAGTCGCCCGTGCCCAGGCGCGCGTTGGCGCCTGCCGAGTTCAGCCGCCCGCCGATCACGAAGGTGGCCGCCTTCGGCCAGCACCGAGGCAACCAGGCTGGTAGTGGTGGTCTTGCCATGGGTGCCGGCGATGGCCACGCCCTGCTTCAGGCGCATCAGTTCGGCCAGCATCACCGCGCGCGGCACCACCGGGATGCGCTTGGCGCGCGCGGCCAGCACCTCGGGATTATCGTTGGTCACTGCGGTGGACACCACCACGGCGTTGGCGCCGTTGACATTGGCGGCGTCATGCCCGTGCATCACGGTCGCGCCGAGCGACGCGAGGCGCCGCGTGGCGGCATTGCTGCCCACGTCGGACCCGGAGACCTTGTAGCCCAGGTTCAATAGGACCTCCGCGATGCCGCTCATGCCGGCGCCGCCGATGCCTACGAAATGAATGTTCTTGACGATGTGCTTCATGAATCCGTTGGTTCAATCCCTGGCCATCTGGCTGCAGATCTCCGCCACGCGCCGGGTCGCTTCCGGCTTGGCAAGACCGCGCGCCTGATGCGCCATCTCTCTGAGTCGGGGCCGCGACAGCGAAGCCAGCGTCTGCGCCAGCCCGCTCGCGGTCAGTTCGTTCTGTTGGACCAGCAAGGCGGCATCCTGGGTCGAGAGGAATTCCGCATTGGTGGTCTGGTGGTCATCGACCGCATGCGGGAACGGCACGAACAGTGCCGCCACGCCTGCCGCCGCCACCTCCGACACGGTCATTGCGCCCGCGCGGCAGATCACCAGATCCGCCTCTGCGTATGCCGCCGCCATGTCGTCGATAAAGGGCAAAGCTTCCGCCGCCACACCGGCGGCCTGGTAGTTGGCGCGCAGCGTATCGATCTGCTTGGCGCCGGCCTGGTGCTTGACCTGCGGGCGCTCTGCCTGCGGCAACAGCGCCAGCGCCTTGGGCACGACCTCGTTGAGCGCGGCCGCGCCCAGGCTGCCGCCCACCACCAGCAGCCGCAACGGGCCGGTGCGGCTGTCGTAGCGTGCCTCGGGCGCCGCCATGTGCGCCACTTCGTCTCGCACCGGGTTGCCGGTCCACTCGCTGTCCGGCAGGGCATTGGGGAAGGCGCACAGCACCCGGTCCGCCACCTTGGCCAGCACCTTGTTGGCCAACCCGGCGATCGAATTCTGCTCGTGCAACACCAGCGGGCGGCCCAGCAGCGAGGCCATCATGCCGGCGGGGAACGTGATATAGCCGCCCATGCCCAGCACCACGTTGGGCCGCACCCGGCGCAGCGCCTGCAGGCTCTGCCAGAAGGCGCGCAACAGGTTCAGCGGCAGCATCAGCTTGGTCAGCGGGCCCTTGCCGCGCAGGCCGCCAAACTGGATGAACTCCATCGGGATGTCGTACTTGGGCACCAGCGTGGCTTCCATGCCAGTGCGGTTGCCCAGCCATACCACCCGCCAGCCCTGCTCACGCAGCGCACGCGCGACCGCCAGCCCGGGGAAGACATGGCCCCCGGTGCCGCCAGCCATCACGAGCAAGGTGCGCGGTGCCGTCATACCTTCCCTCCGCGCATCATTGAATGGTTCTGGCTACGGCCGCCGCGCTTAACTTCCTGCTTACGCAGGAAGTTAGCCTCCGCCGGAACCAAATGATGCTGCGCTACGGTCATACCTTCCCTCCGCGCATCATCACCCGATTCTCATAGTCGATACGCAGCAGGATCGCCAGCGCCACGCAATTCATCAGAATGCCCGAGCCACCGTAGCTCACCAGCGGCAAGGTCAGCCCCTTGGTAGGCAGCAGGCCCAGGTTCACGCCCATATTGATAAAGGTCTGCCAGCCAACCCAGATACCGATGCCCTTGGCCACCAGGCCGGCAAAGGTGCGGTCGAGCTGCAGGGCGGTGCGGCCGATCTCGAAGGCGCGGCGCACCATCCAGTAGAACAGCACGATCACCACCAGCACACCCACAAAGCCGAATTCCTCGCCAATCACGGCGAGGATGAAGTCGGTATGCGCCTCGGGCAGGTAGTGCAGTTTCTCGATGCTGCCGCCCAGCCCCACCCCGGTCCACTCGCCACGGCCGAAGGCGATCAGCGAATGGGTGAGCTGGTAGGCCTTGCCGAGCGCGTTGGCCTCTTCCCACGGGTTGAGATACGCGAAGATCCGCTCGCGCCGCCATGGCGACGCCGTGATCAGCAGCGCGAAGGCGCCCACCGCCACGCCGACCAGCCCGGCGAACAGCTTGCCGTTGATGCCACCGAGGAAAAGAATGCCCATGGCGACGGTCGCCACCACCAGGAAGGCGCCCATGTCGGGCTCCAGCAGCAGCAGCATGCCCACCACCACCACGGCCACGCCCATCGGCAGGAAACCCTTGCCCACGTTCTGCATCCACTCCTGCTTGCGCACGGTGTAGTTGGCGGTGTAAAGCACCACCGCCAGCTTCATGAACTCGGACGGCTGGAAGTTCATGATGCCAAGCGGAATCCAGCGCCGCGCGCCATTCACGCCCTTGCCCACGAACGGCACCAGCACGACGATCAGCATCACCAGCGCGATCACGAACAGCTTGGGCGCGTACTTATCCCAGAACTTGACCGGGATCTGGAAGGCCAGCAGCCCCATCGACAGGCCGATGAACAGCGCGAACGCGTGCCGCGCGAGGAAGTGACTCTCGCGGTAATTGGCATAGCGCGGCGAGTCGGGCAGCGCGATCGATGCCGAGTAGACCATCACCAGGCCAAGCGCGAGCAGCACGATCGCCACCCACAACAGCGGCTGGTCGTACTCCATCATGCGCGAGCGCGTAGGCTTGACGCCGGACACGGCATCGCGCAAGCCGCCCCAGGCGTTGCCGATGGTGGCCCCGATAAAGCCGCTGCGCTTGACCTGTGCGTCGCTCATGGCACGATCCCCCTGGACATCGCCAGTTCTTCCACCGCGGCGCGAAAGACTTCAGCGCGGTGCACATAGTTACGGAACATGTCGAGGCTGGCGCACGCCGGCGACAGCAGTACGGCATCGCCGCCCTGCGCCGCGCTGGCGGCGAGCGTCACGGCCTGCTCCAGCGTGGTGGCGTCGGCCAGCATGACGCCGGTGTCCTGCAGCGCGCGGCGCAGCTCGCCGGCGTCCTTGCCGATCAGCACCACGGCGCGTGCGTACTGCGCAACCGGCGCGGCCAGCGGCGAGAAATCCTGGCCCTTGCCTTCGCCACCGGCGATCAGCACCACACGCTTGTCCAGGCCGGACAGTGCGGCTACGGTGGCGCCTACGTTGGTGCCCTTGCTGTCATCGAAGAACTCGACCTCGTCGACCGTGGCGACCCACTCCACCCGGTGCGGCTCGCCGCGGTACTCGCGCAGGCCGTGCAGCAACGCGTTGAGCGGCAGGTCGATGGCACGGCACAGCGCCAGCGCGGCCATGGCGTTGGTGGCGTTGTGCATGCCGCGGATATGCAGCGCGTCCGCCGGCATCAGGCGCTTGTGGCGTACCGGCACGGCTTGCTCACTCTCGGCGGCCGCGGCCTTGCGGCGGCGCGGCTTGTGCTCGCCTTCGGCTTCGCTATCGGGCTCGGCCAGTACCAGCCAGGGCATGCCGCCCTCGCGCAGGATGCCAAAGCTGCCGGGGACCTCGGGCAGATCCGTGCCGAAAGTCACCGGTGCGCTGGCCGGGCGCGCCATGTCAAGACTGAGACGGTCATTGCGGTTCAGGATCTGCAGGCAGCCGGCTTCGCCGGGCGCTGGCGCCGGGCCGAAGATCCGGGCCTTGGCGGCGGCATACGCTTCCATGCTGCCGTGCCAGTCCAGATGATCCTGGGTGATGTTGAGCACCGTGGCCGCGTGCGGCGCCAGCGTGTGCGTGGTCTCCAGCTGGAAGCTCGACAGCTCCAGCACCCAGACCTCGGGCAGCGTGGCCGAGGCGATGCAGGCGGCCAGCTTGTCCAGCGCCGACGGGCTGATATTGCCCGCCACCGCCACACTCTTGCCAGCGCGCTCCACCAGGCGGCCGGTCAGCGCGGTGGTCGTGGTCTTGCCGTTGGTGCCGGTGATGGCCAGCAGCTTCGGCGCGTAGCCCGACTCGGCCTGCAGATGCGCCAGCGCGCGCGCGAACAGCTCGATCTCACCCCAGACCGGGATCCCGCGCTCGCCTGCCAGGGCCAGCAGCGCGGCGGTATCGCTTTCCAGCGGCGACAGCCCGGGGCTGATCGTCACCAGCTCGATGCCGTCCAGCAGCGCTTCAGTAAGCACGCCGCCATGAAACTCGGCCGAGGGCAGCTCGGCCTGCAGGAAGACCAGGTTGGCAGGGGCCTCGCGCGTGTCGGCAGCGCGCACGGGAGCGCCGTACAGGCCGCACCAGCGCGCCATCGCCAGCCCCGATTCGCCGAGGCCCAGCACCAGCACATGAGGTTTTTGCAACTCGCCAAACACTTCGATTCCCGCCCTTTTTTCGTTCCTGCGTTAATAGATGCGCGCTGGCTTCAGCGCAGCTTGAGCGACGACAGCCCGATCAGCACCAACAGCATGGTGATGATCCAGAAGCGCACCGTCACCTGCGTTTCCTTCCAGCCCGACAATTCAAAGTGGTGGTGCAGCGGCGCCATCTTGAACAACCGCCTGCCCTCGCCGTAGCGCCGCTTGGTGATCTTGAACCAGCCCACCTGCAGCATCACGGACAGCGTTTGCGGTGCCCAGCGCGCCGCCCAGCGCCAGCGCGCCGACGTCGCCCATGAAGACCTGGGCCGGGTGGGCGTTGAACCAGAGGAAGGCCAGGCCCGCCCCCGCCAGCGCCGAGCAGAAGATCAACAACTCGCCGGCCCCGGGAATATGCGGGAACAGCAGGTACTTGCTGTAGACCGAACTGCCCATCACGTAGGCAAACACGCCCAGCCCGCTGCCGACCAGCACCACCGGCATGATCACCAGGCCGTCCAGGCCATCGGTCAGGTTCACCGCGTTGCTCGAGCCCACAATCACCAGGTAGGTCAGCACGATGAAACCGGCCACGCCTAGCGGATAGCTCACTTCCTTGAAAAACGGCACGATCAGGTTGGACTTGTAAGGCATGTCGAGCGACAAGCCGCCTTCGACCCAGCCCAGGAACAGGTCCCACACCCGCACATTGCTGCTTTCCGATACCGAGAACGCCAGGTAGACCGCGGCCACCAGGCCGATCAGGGTCTGCCAGAAGAACTTTTCGCGGCTCGACATGCCGCGCGGATCGCGATAGACCACCTTGCGATAGTCGTCCACCCAGCCGATCGCACCGTAGCCCAAGGTCACCAGCATCACGACCCAGATAAAGCGGTTGCCCCAGTCGCACCACAGCAACGTGGAGATGGCGATCGACACCAGCACCAGCACGCCGCCCATGGTGGGCGTGCCGGCCTTGACCAGATGCGACTGCGGGCCGATGGTGCGCACGGCCTGGCCGATCTTGAGTTCGGTGAGCTTGCGGATCACCCACGGCCCAAGGCCGAGCCCGATCAAAAGCGCGGTGAGGTTGGCCATCACCGCGCGGAAGGTCAGGTAGTTGAAGACCCGCAGGAAGCTGTAGTCGTTTTGCAGCCACTGGGCCAGAGCCAATAACATCGTGTTTCCGTATTCCTTTCGACAACCGCCCAGTCGGGCCGGGCATCTGATTGATTCGTTAATTGCTATTGATGACGATTAATGCGTCGGAGTGTCTGCGACCAGCGCATCGACCATCCGTTCCATCCGCATGAACCGCGATCCCTTCACCAGCACCGCGCTTGCTGCCGCCACGGTGCCGTCCTTGTCTTGTGCCAACGCCTGCGCGAGGTCTTCGGCCCGCTCGAAATACCGGGCGGTGGCGCCGAATGCCTGTACTGCGTGCACCATGGCCTCGCCGGTTGCCCACAGCGCATCGATGCCGCGCGCGTTCGCGTAGGCGCCGATCTCCGTATGGAAGGCCGGCCCCTGGTTGCCCACTTCCCCCATGTCGCCCAGCACCAGCAAGCGCGGGGCGGCGAAGCCTGCCAGCACGTCGATGGCCGCGCGCACCGAATCGGGATTAGCGTTGTAGCTGTCGTCGATCACCAGCGTGCCGCCGGCGGCATGCTTGACCTGCAGCCGGCCCTTGACCGCGGCAAACCCGGCCAGCCCTGCCTGGATCGCCTCAATGCCAACGCCAGCGCCCAGCGCGCAGGCAATGGCCGCCAGCGCGTTGCGCACGTTGTGGGTGCCGAGCACCGACAGCCGGACCACGAACGCGGCGCCAGGCGCGCTAACCCGCATCACTTGCACGCCGTCGTCCAGGGCCACATCGGCGCGGACATCGGCACTGGCGTCCAGGCCGAACGACAGCACGCGGCGCGCACCGGCTGCCCGGCGCCAGATGCCGGCATGCGCGCCGCCGCCTTCGGCGTCGAGCGGGAACACCGCCACGCCGTCGGCGGGCAATGCCGCGATCGCCGCCGCGTGTTCATGCGCCACGGCCTCGACGTTCACCATGAACTCCTGGTGCTCGCGCTGCGCGTTGGTCACCACCGCCACGGTGGGCTGGGCGATGCCGGCCAGGTAGACGGTCTCGCCCGGGTGGTTCATGCCGAGCTCGAGCACGGCGAGCCGGTGCACGGCGGACAGCCGCAGCACGGTCAGCGGCAGGCCGATATCGTTGTTCAGGTTGCCGCCCGTTGCCAGGCGGGCGCCCTCCCCTACCGCCGCCGCGAAGATCGCAGCGATCATTTCCTTGACAGTGGTCTTGCCGTTGCTGCCCGTCACCGCAACCGCGGGCAGGCTGAAACGGCGGCGCCAGCCGGCGGCCAGCTGACCCAGTGCCAGGCGGGTGTCCGGCACCACGATGGCGGGCATGCCAAGCGCGGCATCAGGCTCGCGCTCCACCAGCACCGCGGCTGCGCCACGCGCTGCCACGTCGGCCAGGAAATCGTGCGCGTCGAAGCGCTCGCCCTTGAGCGCGACGAAGAGATCGCCCGGCCCGACCGAGCGGCTGTCAGTCAGCACGCGTGCGAACGCCCGGCTGGCTGTGCCATCGGGCCCGGAAATACGCCCGCCGGCGATCCAGCCGGCGGCTTGCTGCAAATCGGTCATGGTGGTTTGCGTCATGCTGACACCCCGCGCGTGCCGAGCGTCAGCCGGACGTGTTCGCGGTCGGAGAAGGGCCGCTTGCGGCCCTGCACCTCCTGGGTGGCTTCGTGCCCCTTGCCGGCCACCAGCACTACATCGGCTACAGTGGCGTGCTTGATGGCATACAGGATGGCGGCAGCGCGGTCCTCGATCAGCTGCGCGCGGCTACGGTCGGCCATGCCGTCGGCAATGGCGTTCAGGATGTCTTGCGGGTCTTCGCTGCGCGGGTTGTCGCTGGTCAGCACCACCTCGTCGGCAAGCCGCTCGGCCACCTCGCCCATCAGCGGGCGCTTGATCGGGTCGCGATCGCCGCCGCAGCCGAACACGCACCACAGCCGGCCCTTGCGGGCCTGGGCCACGGGGCGCAGCGCCTCCAGCGTCTTTTCCAGCGCGTCCGGGGTGTGGGCGTAATCGACCACCGCCAGCGGCCCGTCCTGGCCGCCATGGCTGCCGCCGAACAACTCCATGCGGCCATCCACCGGCTTGAGCGAGCGCAGCGCGTCGAGCGCGACGTTCCAGGCAATGCCGTTGGCCAGCGTGGCGCCCAGCACGGCAAGCAGGTTGCTGACATTGAACGCGCCGATCATCGGCGTGCTGACATCGGCGCTGCCGAAGCTGCCATCCAGATGGAAGGCCGTGCCGGCGGCGGTGGCGCGCACGTTGGTCGCGCGCAGCCACTGCCCCCCTTGCGGTCGGTGCCGTACTCGGTCACCTGCGAGGCGAGCGCGGGGTTGGCCAGCAGGCGGCCACCCATGGCATCGTCGCGGTTGATCACGGCGGTGCGCAGGCCGGGCCACTGGAACAGCAGGGCCTTGGCCGCCTCGTACTCGGCCATGGTGCCGTGATAGTCGAGATGGTCCTGGGTCAGGTTGGTCAGCACCGCCACCGCGAAGTGCGTGCCGGCCACGCGGCCTTGCTCCAGGCCGTGCGAGGACACTTCCATCGCCACCGCGCGCGCGCCGGCGCCATGCAGCGCGGCCAGGCCGTCCTGCAACTGGACGGCGTCGGGCGTGGTGAAGCCGGTCGCCGTGAGTGCATCGGGAAAGCCGGTGCCAAGCGTGCCGATGGTGGCGCAGCGCTTGCCCGCGGCCTGCAGCACGCGCGCCAGCCACTGGCAGCACGACGTCTTGGCCATTGGTGCCGGTGAT
>NZ_AHJE01000098.1 GCF_000243095.1 Cupriavidus basilensis OR16
TCGCGCGCGCTCGTTGATCTTCAGCTTCTGCGCCGCCAACCCGGCGCAGTTCCACGCCGAGGATGGCTCGGGCTACGCCTTCTGGGCCGAGCAGGTGCTGGCGCTGGACGCCATCAACCCGCAGGTGGCCTCGCGCCTGGCACGGGTGATGGATCGCTGGCAGAAGTACGCCCTGCCGCTGCGCGACCGCATGCGCGCAGCGCTGGAACAGGTAGCGGCGGCCAGCGACCTGTCTCGCGACGTGCGCGAGATCGTGAGCAAGGCGCTGGCGCCGTAAGCCTGCGCCAGGCGGGCCCGGCGCGGGGCTGGCAGCACCGTGCGCCGGCCCCGCCAACCGTACCCCACCGGCCGGTGGCAATGGCCTGCCGGGCTGGTGCCCATGTAGAATTGCGGCCATTCAAGGAGAATCCCCATGAGTCGCATCAGCCTCACCCGCTACCTGGTCGAGGAGCAGCGCCAGCACAACACGATCGAGCCAGAACTGCGGCTCCTGATCGAAGTGGTGGCACGCGCCTGCAAGGCCATTTCAAACTCTGTCAGCAAGGGCGCCCTCGCCGGCATCCTCGGCTCGGCCGGCACCGGCAACGTGCAAGGCGAGACCCAGCAAAAGCTGGACGTGATCGCCAACGAAGTCCTGCTCGACGCCAATGAATGGGGCGGCCACCTCGCCGCCATGGCGTCCGAGGAAATGGACAGTTTCTACGAGATCCCGAACCGCTATCCCAAGGGCGAGTACCTGCTGCTGTTCGATCCGCTGGACGGCTCGTCCAACATCGACGTGAACGTGTCGATCGGCACCATCTTCTCGGTGCTGCACATGCCCAAGCCGGGCCATACCGTGACCGAGGCCGACTTCATGCAGGCCGGCAGCCGCCAGGTCGCCGCCGGCTACGCCGTGTACGGGCCGCAGACCACGCTGGTGCTGACGGTTGGCAACGGCGTGCACATGTTCACGCTGGACCGCGAGGCCGGCAGCTTCGTGCTGACGCAGTCGGACGTAAAGATCCCGGAAGACACCAAGGAATTCGCGATCAACATGTCCAATATGCGGCACTGGGCCCCGCCCGTGCGCCGTTATATCGACGAATGCCTGGCCGGCGACGAGGGCCCGCGCGGCAAGAACTTCAACATGCGCTGGATCGCCTCGATGGTGGCCGACGTGCACCGCATCCTGACCCGCGGCGGCGTGTTCATGTACCCGTGGGACAAGCGCGAACCGGAGAAACCCGGCAAGCTGCGCCTGATGTACGAAGCCAACCCGATGGCGATGCTGATCGAGCAGGCCGGCGGCGCGGCCACCAACGGCCATGAGCGCATCCTCGACATCCAGCCGGAAAAGCTGCACCAGCGCGTGTCGGTGATCCTCGGCTCGAAGAACGAAGTGGAACGCGCAACCCGCTACCACCAGGAAGAGAAAGCGGCAGGCTGATCGCTGGCGGCTTCACCGATCCGACGAAAAAAGGGACGCCGCGGCGTCCCTTTCTCCATGGCGGGTTCGTCGGAGCGCGTCACGCTCTCCTCAGCACGCTAGGCATCCGCTCAACGAGCCCGCGCGGCCACCTTGCGCGGCGGCCAAGGCGTAGCGGACGCACCCAGCACCGGCTTGCCAAGCAGGGGGGTCGACAACGCGTAGGCACCGTTCTCGGTAAAGGCCCAGATGATGTTGCGGTCGTACTCGGTGTAGATCGCGAATACGCCCTTGCCGAGCGTGTAGTTCGGCAACTCTGTCTCGTCCGCCAATGCAGGCACGAAATAGCCCGCAATCGTCGCCTTTTCCGGATGGCTGACATCAAAAATCTGCACGCCGGCATTGTAGAAAGAATAGGGAACGATGCCCTGGCGCCATTGGCCAGGCTGGCCGATGGAGTTCGCCCGCTTCGGGCCGAAATTGCCGCCACGCTGACAGAAGCTCGTGAATGACGCACCCTCCGGCACCTGCGGCTGCGGCAGTTTTCCGGCCACCTTCAAGTGCGACGGATCGCGTGCGTCGACGACGAAAATGTCCTTGTATGGCTCATAGCAGTCGCGGTTCATCGGATAGCCGCCGGTCAGGACATAGCCGGTGCGCGCGTACTGGCTGACATCGGCGTTGTCGTATTCGGTACCGGCGAAGCTGGGCGGCGTGTTGACATTGCCGAGCACCTTCGGCTTTGCCGGGTTGGAGAGGTCGAACGCATAGAGACCGAGGCCACCCATCGCGCCAAAGCCGATCTTGCCGCCGTCTTCCAATGGCTTGGGCAGGAAGATTGGAATGCGCGCCCCCATCCATGAGGTACGGTTGCCGGCCCGCTGATTCATCAGATAAGCCTGCTCGTGGGCTTCGTTGCCGAGGATCTGCCCCGGCACGGATATCTGGGAAACAAAGATCGGATTCGCTGGATCGGACATGTCCCAGACCTGATAGCCCGGCGAATAAAGATAGTTGGGATATTCGGTCAGGCCATAGGTGTCATCCGGCGCCGACGCCAGGATCATGTACTTGCCGCCATGGTATTCAGGCGAATCGAGCGACCCGGACCCCTGCTGTTGCCCGATTGGCGCATCGGCATGCTTGTAGTCGGTTGTGCGGGTTGCCAGCAGCCGCCACTGGCTTGGCAGCGGGCCATCCATGGCGAAAACCTTGAACCCTTTCAGCGAGTTGTAGCGACGCTGCGCCGCGACCTGGTCAGGCTGCTGCGTCTTGTCATTCATCAGGCCGTAGCGCCCAATTTCAAACGATGCGACGAGTACCGGCTTGCCCAGTGTCTTGCTCCAGGCGATGGTCGCGCCACCCAGGTAGTCGTCGACGTTGCGCGGATCGTAATTCTCGCTCGACCCTTTCGGTCCCCAGACACCGCCCTTGGAATAGACTACCTTGCCATGGGCGGGATCGGTGACGTCCATGATCCGCAGATAGTCCCGGTCATGAATGTACAGGTAGCGACGCCCCTCGAAGTCGGCGATATTGTTCCAGGCATGGAAGGGTGAGCCGACGGCGGGATAAAAGGCCAGAACCTCGACGTTCTTGGCGAAGCTCTTCTTGTCCCATGTGGTCATTTCACCGGGGAAACGCTGCCCCTTGTGTACCTCGGGCGTTGCCTTCGGCCAGACGAACTGTCCGGTAGCCGGGTCCATCCCGTAGTCGACACCCGGCTTGAGCGGCGCGGGCGAGCGATCAGGCGTCAGCCGCAGCCAGGCGGCGAGATAGGGATCCTGAACAGCGGGCGTGCCTGGCGCTACCTGCGCTACCTGCGCTACTTGCGCTACCTGCGTCACCGGCGCTCCCTGCGTTGCGGAGGCCCCAGGCGCCGCCGTAGCCTTCACCGTGTCCGCGTTTGCGCAAGCCATCATGAATATGGCCGCTGAAGCTGTACCTGTTGCCAGGACGGATCTGAACGTCTTGATTCGAAGCATGGTTTCCTCCTTTTATATTGACAATTCCCTCACCCGCCGCAACCTCGCCGGCGGGTCGCGGCGCATCCCTGGCCGCCGGGTTCAGGCCCGGTGCTCAAAACGCGTGGCGGATGCCGATCGCCATGCCGGACGGGTTCTGCTGGCTGGTCGGCGTGGCCGAGAACGTGACCGGATAGCGGATCGGGCTGTCATGCTTGTGCTGCACGTGGGCATACGTGGCGTAGATCTCGCTGCGCTTGGACAGGCTGTAGATATAGCCGAGCACAAAGCCATTGGCGTCCGATAGCTTGGTGTTGTTGTCATCCTTGCGATGAACGAAGCTGGCGTAGAAGCGGTTCGTCGGGTTGAGCCGGTAGCGCGCACCGATCTGGATATCCCAGCCTTTGGACTGGAAATCCGCATAGGGCGGATACGCGTAATAGCCGTTGTAGGTGTGGTAGACCAACGTCGGCTCGAAATCGCCGAACTTGTAGGCCAGCGAGGCGTAGTTGTCGCGCGACGAGGGCACGCTGCCGGCGTTGTTGATATTGCGCGTGTAGCGCAGGTCGCTGACAAAGCCCGCGTAGAGCTTGTCGTCGCGGTACTCGATGCCGGTACTGAGGTAGCGGCCGGCCCGGGTGGTGTCCTCCAGGCCGGTAGTCACCATGAAACGGCCCATGAAGCCATACAAGCGCGGAGTGTTGTACTGGATCGAGTTGTCCACGCGATAGGCTGCGTAGAAGAACTGCATGTTGCTGACCATGCTGTAGTCCGCCGAGAAGCTCGGGTCGGCGTAGCCGGCAATCCAGTACGACGGCGTGTTCTGGCGCCCCATGGTCAGCACGCCGAATTTATTGCTGTGCAGCCCGATGAACGACTGGCGCGCCTGCGCCGCCGCCGTGCCGGTATCGGCCGAGAATTGCGGCTCGTAGGTGAAGATGGCCTTCAGGTCGCTGCTGAGCACTTCCTGCCCGCTGAAGTTGATCCGTGACGCGCTCAACTGGCCGCTGGACACGCGATATACCGAGCCCCCCTTGCCGGACTGCGCGAGGCGCTCCACGCTGATATCGACGAAGCCTGACAGCTTGACCCAGGACTCCTCGGCACAGACCTGCGCGCCCCCCATTGCCAGCACGCAGGACATCATGGCCCGGGCATACGACACCTTGTCAGCTCTTCTCATTTCCTCTCCTCTTCCTCTCTTGTGGTTGGCCGTCGCGCTGCACGTGCATGCGTGCATGCCTGCTGCCTGCACCGGCTGGCTCTTGCCGGTGCCCTGGTCATGCACGACCCGCTTGTTCGGGGCCTTTCTTGCGCAATGTTCAGCCGCAGTATGGAGAGGGGCGGCATGCGGCGAAAATGAAATATTCCGCCTCCGGGATGCCTTTAATTTATGGCCGAAAAACGGCGGAACGAGCGCCTCCGCACCGCCTCCACGCGATGAGAAAACAGCCTCGTTTACGCTGAAAAAACCACGTTGCGCCGGCACCCTCCAGCGCGTGCGAATGGCACTCGCCCGGGTTCGGCGCAAACGCGGATTTGCCGGCTTGCTCCCCTGCTTGCTCCCCTGGTTTCTTCGCCCTCTCCCTTCTCTTTCCACGTGCCACAGCCATGCCGCTGTCGTCGCGATCCTCTCGCTACGCGCGAGCAATGCGCCTCACTACATACTTTTTTCTTTTTGCACTCACTTCAGACTAAGTGTATACACATATTACAGCATGTTTACAAACAACTAGTATATGTACTTCAACAACAAGGAGACACCATGACCACGCCCTGCCCTAGCCGGCGCGCCGCGCGCGCCATCTCTCGCTTCGCCACCCTCCCCGCACTGGCAGCCCTCGCCGGCGCGGTCCCCGAGCTCGCCCGGGCGCAGAGCGACAGCGTGCAGATTTACGGCTTCATCAAGGAAAACGTGGAACAGGTGCGGCTCTCGGGCAACGGCCGTACCGCTTCGGTGTCGCGCCTGTCGAACGATCTGTCAGTGCTGGGTTTTCGCGGCCGCGAGTCGCTCGGCGGCGGGCTGGAGGCCTTCTTCCAGATCGAAACCAACCTGCGCATGGACGGCACCGGCACGTCGCAGATCGGTGACCGCAATACCGGCGTGGGCTTGCGCAGCCCTTGGGGCCAGATCCTGATGGGGCAGTGGGAAATGCCGCTGCGCTTTGTCTCCGTGTACAAGGTCGACCCGTTTACCGCGGGCATCTTTGCCTCGAACTCGATCATGGGCAACGGCTTTACGACAGGCGCCAACGGCGCCGCGCCGGAGTCGTTCGACCGTCGCCAGAAAAACCTGGTGCAATACAGCACACCGCACTGGGGCGGCGTTTCCGGACGGCTGGCGCTGTCGATGCCCGAGGACCGCACCCCCACCACCAACCCGATCGCCTGGTCCGGCCTGCTGTCCTATGAAGACAAGAGCTGGTACGTGGCGTGGGGCCACGAGTATCACGGCGACTACTTCTACAACGGCTCGCGCGACCACGCGGACCGGCTCGGCGTGGTGTACGCGTTTGGCGGCACCAAGCTGCGCGGTGCCTACGAACGCCTCGCCTACGAGCCGGCGCCGGGGCAATCGGTGCGGCGCGATGCGTGGCAGGTCGCGGCCACGCATGCCGTCGGCGCGCATGAGTTCCGCGCGTCGTACACCTCGGGCGGCAACGCCCACGGCAGCAGCAAGGCGGCGCTAGGCGGCATCGGCCTGCCGGGCACGGATTCCGGCGCCTGGCAGGTTTCGCTCGGCTATGGCTACACGCTGTCGAAGCGAACCGAACTGTGGGCAGCATGGACGCGCCTGGTGAACCACTCGACGGCAAGCTACAACCTCTCCGGCAATTCGGTGCCGGGCCTGAAGCCGGGCGACTCGGCCACCGGCGTGGGGCTGGGGATCACGCATAAGTTCTGAAGCAAGGCCGCGCGCGGCCGTCTTGAATAAAGAAAGGCGCACCATGTGGTGCGCCCTTCTTGCTGCCTTAGCCGCCTTAGCCGCCTTTGCTGCTGGCCTGGTTGCGCCTAGTTGCGCTTGGCCGTGCCGTCGGCGCGCTGCGCCTCGATCAGTTCCATCACATTGAGTGTGAGGCGCGTCGTGTGGCTGCGCATCGCCAGGTAGGCTTCCTCCGGCTGCCCCGCGAGAATTGCCTCGACAATCTTCTGGTGCTCCCGGTGCGAAGTCTCGAAGCGGCGCTCCACGCCGGACTGCGCGGCACGGAACGGCGCCAGCCGGTCACGCAGGTTCTCGACCGCGGCCATCAGCGTCTCGTTCTGCGTGCCTTGGCAGATCAGCTGGTGGAAACGATGGTTGAGCTCCAGGTACGCCTGCGCATCGTGGCGCTCGCCCACGGCTTCGGTCTGCTCGTGCAGCAGCTCCAGCTGGCGGCGCTGCATGGCGCTCATGCGCTGGGTAGCGATGCGGCAGCACAGCGACTCCAGCTCGCACAGCGCCTCCAGCATGTCGGCCAACTGCTCGGCACCCACATTGGCCACCACGCCGCCGCGCCGCGGCACGAGTTCGATCAGCCCGCGCGCGTCCAGCAGGCGCAGCGCCTCGCGCACTGGCGTGCGTGACACCTGGAAGCGCTCCGCCAGCGCGGGCTCCTCGAGCCTCTCGCCGGGAGGCAAGGTGCCGGCGATGATTTCATCGGCAAGCTTCTGGCTGATTTGGGCGGCAATGGTGGTCACTGTTGTCCTTGTGTGCTGGTCCTTGATCGAAGCGTTCGGCATGGCGCGCCCCCGGTTTAGGGCATCGCAAGGCAGCCATTGCCCCGGATATGGGCGCAATTATACGCGGCGCGCCCTTCACCTCGCCAATCGACGCCTAAAATGTTCCCCATAGTACTTATTGAATACACTTTACATTGAGTGTATACATATAAGCCAACGGATATATAAGCCAACGGCAATCCTGCCGTGCCGACAATCAATCGCCATGCGAGGAGCACAAACATGACCAGCAAACTGCGCCACATTGCCCTGTCCGTCCCCGATCCCTGGGCCGCGGCCGAGTTCTACCAAAAGGCATTCGGCTTTCGCAAAGTCGGCGAGACCGACTCCTCGCTGGCGCGTGGCGTCTACCTGACGGACGGGACCATGAGCATTGCGCTGTTGAACTACAAAACCGACGAGGCTGCCGGGGAAGAGCGCGGCAAGGACTTCATCGGCCTGCACCACATCGGCGTGTGGGTCGACGACATCGCCGAGGCGCGCAAGACCGTGGAAGAAGCGGGTGGCCGCTATTACATGGGCGAAGTGCCGGTCAAGGGCAACATCTTCTACGAAGTAAAGTACCGCGACCCGCACGACATCATCATCGACCTGACCGATCACGGCTGGGGCGGCGCTTCCAAGGAAGGCAGCGGTGGCGACGCCGGCCCGGCGCTGCGCAACCCGGACCTCAAGGCGGATCGCGAAGGCCTGTAGGCACCTCGCCGCAACGTTTGCGTCCCCGCGCCGCGGGGACGCGTTCAGGCTGGCAACACCACCGGATGCGCAGGTTCGCCGTGCAGGAACCAGCCATCGAGATTGCCCGCCAGCGCCGCGTACTGCGCCACCCGTGTTTCCGGGGAGCGGCCGGCCAAGTGCGGCGTCAGAATGACCTGGTCCATCTCGCGCAAGGCCGCGGGCACCAGCGGCTCCGTTTCGATGACGTCGAGCGCGGCACCGGCGATTTTCCCGCGCGCCAGCGCCTCGACCAGCGCTACCGTATCCACCACGCTGCCGCGCGCCACGTTCACCAGCAGGCCGCGCGGCCCCAGCGCCCGCAGCACCGCCGCGTCGACCAGATGATGCGTGGCCGCGCCGCCCGGACAGGTCAGCACGAGCACGTCGCTTGCGGCTGCCAGCGCAATCGGGTCGGGATACGGTGTGTAGTGCGCTGCGGCCGGCGCGCTGCGCCGCAGGTAGGCCACCTGCATGCCCATGGCCTGCGCCAGCACGGCCAGCTTGCCGCCGATATTGCCCAGCCCGACGATGCCCAGCGTCTGGCCGCGCACACCCGGGCGCGGTGCGCGCAGGCTTTCCCACTGGCCTGACTTGACGCCGCGATCGAGCGCGGCAATCCCGCGCGACAGCGCCAGCATCAGCGTGAGCGCGTGGTCGGCCACCACCTGGCTATTGGTGTCGGGGGCATGGCACACGCGCACGCCGCGCGCCCTTGCTGCGGCCAGGTCGATGTTCTCGTAGCCAGCACCAAAACTCGCTACCAGTTCCAGCGCCGGCAGCGCTGCCAGTTCCGCGGCCGACAAGCCGGTCGAGCCATTGGTCAGCACGGCGCGCGCGCTGGCACGCGCCGCGTCGTCGGCTTCGTGCCACGCCAGGAAGCGATAGCGCGATGCCTGCGCCGCCAGCCACGCGGCGTCCAGCGCCAGTCGCGTCAACACCAGTACCTGCTGTTCGCCATGCGATCCGCTAGCCATCTTCTTGTTTCCTCCGTGATCGAATCCGCCCGGAAGCGGTATTGAACAAAATTATCACGAAGACGTTGACGTGTATACACATAACACTTAAAGTATTCTCATAGACGAAAATGCATGGCAATGGAAAGCCAGTGCTTTCCGTCACCCTGACCACAAATGACAAGGAGACAAGGTGAACTGGCACAGCCTCGCAACCTATGAACTCGCCGGTACCAAGCGTGCCGGCCTGGTAGTCGCAGATACGCTGTATGACCTGGCCGCGCTCGGCCGCGCTGGCGAGATCGATCCCGCCAGCCTGCCCGGCGACATGAACCAGGTGTTTGCGCAATGGGCGCAACACGCGCCGTTGCTGGCCGACATGGCCGCCCGCGCGGCAGCACTGGCAGCCAGCGGCAAGCTCGCCGCGGTGGATGCGGCCGCCACCTACGCGGTGCCCTACCAGCCAGCCCGCATCTTTGGCGTGGCGTCGAACTTCTACGACCACGCCGACGAGATGGGCACCAAGCTGGCGGCGCGCAGCGAAAGTCAGCCTTATGCCTTCATGAAGGCGGAAACCAGCGTGATCCCCACCGGCGCCACCGTGCTGATGCCGCCGGAAACCGCCAAGCTCGACTGGGAAGTGGAGCTTGGCGTGATCATCGGCCAGCGCTGCCGCCACGTTTCGGTGGAAGACGCGCGATCGGTCATCGCCGGCTATACCGTCTTCAACGACATCAGCGCGCGCGACCTCAACCGGCGCACCGACTACCCCTTCACCCACGACTGGTTCCGCGGCAAGAGCTTCGATACCTTCGGCCCCATGGGCCCGTGGGTGGTGCCGGCGGGCTGCATCGCCGACCCGCAGAACCTGCGTATGTCGCTGACCGTGAACGGCGAAACCATGCAGGACGGCAATACCTCGCAGATGATCTTCTCGGTGGCCGAGCAGATCGCCTACCTGTCGCGCATCCTGACGCTGCAGCCGGGTGACCTGATCGCCACCGGCACACCGGATGGCGTCGGCATGGGACGCGGCGTGTTCCTCAAGCCCGGCGACAACATGGTGGCCTGGGTCGAAGGCATTGGCTCGATCGAGAACGCAGTGGCGCTAGAGGCGCCGGCCGCGCGTTGAACACCACCGCCGTGGCAAAGCGCGGGCGGCGCAGGCACACTGCGCCCACACGCATCGCCACGGCGACCTGGAGGAGACTGGCATGAACCCGATACGTACCCGCAAGCTGGGCCACCTGGTGCTGATGGTGCGCGACCTTGAGCAATCCACCCGCTTCTATACGGAAGTGATGGGCCTCAAGGTCTCGGACCGCATCGCCGACCAGATGGTGTTCCTGCGCGCCGGCGAGGACCACCACGACCTGGCGCTCTCGCGCCTGCCCGAGGACAGCGCCGAGCGCGATGACCTGCCGCGCTACACGCGCCCAGGCCTCGAACATTTCTCCTACTACGTGGAGTCTCTCGATGAGATGAAGCGCGCGGTGGACGTGGCGCGCAGCCACGGCGTGATGATCGAGCGCGGCATTGGCCAGCACGGACCGGGCGGCAACTGGTTCCTGGTGTTCAAGGACCCGGACGGCAACAACGTCGAGATCTACACCGACATGGAGCGCATCGCCACCGACGCCGAGCACGAACCGCAAACCTGGGCACGCAACCTCGAATCCTTCGACCGCCATCGCCTGGAGCACTTCGTGGTAGCCCCACCCGCCGCCATGCTCGCCGCCAAGAATGGCAAGCGGCCGGCCAAGGACGAAGACAAGGCCGCGGACCCGCAAGCCGGAGACGCGGCATGAGCCCGGGTGCCAGCCCGCTGTGCCCGCCGGGCGACGACGCGCTGCCAGGCCTCTCGCCCGCGCAGCGCGATGCCATGCGCGCGCTGGGGCGTGACTGGGCGCGGGATATCCAGGGCAACCGCAAGCAGGTTTGCGAGATCTATGACGCCGTCCACGCGGCGCTGCCCGCCGACGGCGTGCGCCGCGTGCAGAGCCGGCCCTACGGCGACGATCCACGCCAGCTGCTGGACCTCTACCTGCCCGCGGATGCCACGCCGGCCAGCGCGCTGCCCGTGGTGGTGTTCGTGCACGGTGGCGCGTTCCTGCGTGGCGACAAGGACGCCAGCCCCTACATCTACGCCAACGTTGCGCGCCTGTTCGCGCGGCTAGGCTATGTGGGCGTGAACCTGGAATACCGGCTCGCGCCGCAGGCGCCCTATCCGGCCGGCGCGCAGGATGTGGTAGCGGCGCTGGCATGGCTGCGCGCATCGGTGGGCGCCTATGGTGGCGACGCGCGGCGCATCGTGCTCATCGGCCACTCCGCCGGCGGCAGCCACGTGGCCAGCGCGCTGAGCGACCCGCTATTTGATGGCGAGGCCGCGGGCGTGGCTGGCGCGGTGTTGATCAGTGCGCGCCTGCAGGCCGACACGTTGCCGGACAACCCCAACGCTGCCGGCGTTGTCGCCTACTACGGCGCGGACAGTGCCCAGCAGCAACAACGGGCACCGATGGCCTTTGCGCGGCGCCTGGCGGTGCCGCTGATGGTGGTGTTCGCCGAGCATGAAAACCCCTGCCTCGACCTCTACGCCCTGCAGTACGCCGCGCGTGTCGCCGAAGTGCGGCGGCGCGCGCCGCGCGTGGTCCAGGTGCCGCACCACAACCATACCTCCGTGGTGACGCATCTCGGCAGCGCGGATACCGCGCTGGCCGATGGGCTGAGCGACTTCATCGAATCCGTCGTCATGCACCGCGCCACCTCGAAGTAACGAATAACAAGAAACAAGAAACAAGAAACAAGAAACAAGACAGGAGACTTCCCAATGGCAACAGACAAACTACGCGGCGTATTCGCGCCCGTGGTCACGCCTTTCAATGACGATTTCTCGATCAACCTGCCGGCCTTCGTCGCGCACTGCCAGCGCCTGGTGGCCGACGGC
This sequence comes from Cupriavidus basilensis OR16, assembly GCF_000243095.1. Taxonomy (GTDB): domain Bacteria; phylum Pseudomonadota; class Gammaproteobacteria; order Burkholderiales; family Burkholderiaceae; genus Cupriavidus; species Cupriavidus basilensis_D. The sequence continues at coordinate 11,707 of NZ_AHJE01000098.1, forward strand.
GCCGGCGTGGCGATTTCCGGCACCAATAGCGAAGCCTGCTCGGAAACCTTCGAGGAGCGCATGGCGCTGGTCGACGCCGTGATCGATGCCGGCATCCCGGGCGAGCGCGTGCTGGTCGGCACGGGCTGCTGTGCCATTGGCGACGCCGTGGCGTTGACCCGCCATGCCATCGACCGCGGCTGCGCGGGCGTGCTGGTGCTGCCGCCGTTCTTCTTCAAGAACGTGCAAGAGGATGGCGTGTTCGCCTACTACCGCGAACTGATCCAGCGCGTGGACGATCCCGCGCTGCGCGTCGTGCTGTATCACATCCCCGCCATGTCTGGCGTGCCCATCACCTTGCCATTGATCGAACGGCTGGTGGCGGCCTTCCCCGCGAATATCGCCGGCGTGAAGGACAGCAGCGGCGACTGGGGCAACGTGGTGGCGATGCTGGAACGTTTTCCCATGCTGTCGATCTTCCCCGCCTCGGAGATCCTGATGCTGCGCAGCCTGGCGCTGGGCGCCGCCGGCTGCATCTCCGCCACCAACAACATCAACGCACGCGATATCGCGCTGGCCTACGGCTCGGTGACCGAGGCCGCTCGCCTGAACGACAGCATCACGGCGGTGCGCAAGACCGCCGAGCGCTTCCCGATGGTGGCTGCGGTCAAGGGCACCTTGACGCTGCTCACGGGCGATGCGGGCTGGCGCCGCGTGCGCCCGCCGCTGGTGCCGCTTGCGGCCGATGCCGCCGCGCAGCTATCGCAATCCATGGCCACCGCCATGCCGGCACTGCGCGGCATGGCGCAGCCGGCATGAACGCGCCGGCGCGCCAGGACCCGCCACCGCTGGCGCGCTACACGGCCAGCCGCCGCGCCGGGCGGCACGTGCATGTCAGCGGCATGAGCGCACGCACGGCCGATGGCTGCGCCGGCGTCAGCATGCGCGCCGACGGCACGCGCGTGTATGACGTTGCCGCGCAGACCGACTACGTGCTGGACAAGATCGGGCGCGCGCTCGCCAGCGAGGGCATGGGCCTGGCGGATTGCGTGGCCATGACCTGCTACCTCATCGACATGGCCGACTACGACACCTTCAACGCCGCCTACGCGCGCCACTTCCCCACGGCCGTGCCCACGCGCACATGCCTGGCGGTGGCCGCCTTGCCCCATCCGGACATGCGCGTGGAGATCACCGCCACCGCATGGCGCGACGAGGAGATCGCATGATCGACACCGCCACGCTCGACACGCTATTCATGGCGGCCCGCAGCCACAACGGCTGGCTGGCCGGCGACATCGACGACGCCACGCTGGAGCGCCTGTACGAACTCGTGCGGCAAGGCCCGACCAGCGCCAACTGCTGTCCCATGCGGCTGGTGTTCGTACGCTCGCCCGAGGCCAAGGCCAGGCTCTTGCCCACGCTGGCGCCCGCCAACGTGGACAAGGTCAGGCAGGCGCCGGTAACCGCTATCGTGGCCTACGACACGCAGTTCCATGCGCTGGCCGAGACCCTGTTCCCGCACCGCCCGGCGATGTACGAGATGTTCGCCGCCAACGCCGCGTTGTCGCAGGAAACCGCAACGCGCAACAGCGCCATGCAGGGCGGCTATCTGATCCTTGCCGCCCGCGCGCTGGGGCTGGACTGCGGGCCGCTCTCGGGCTTCGACGCCGGGGCCGTCAACCAGGCCTTCTTTGCCGACGGCCGCTGGCGCGTGAATTTCCTTTGCAATCTCGGCCGCGGTGACCCGGCGCGCCTGTTCCCTCGGCTGCCCCGGCTCGCATTTGGGCAAGCCTGCCGCATCGAGTAGATTTCCGAAAAAAAATCCGCGCCGCGCTTCCCCCTCACGCGAAGAACGCCGGCAACAACCACGGAGGAGACACATGATGAAGACACACAGCGTCCACTGCACATGGACGCAACGGGCAGCAGGTGCGCCGCCAACCCAAACCGCCCGCACGGCAAGGAAGGTCGGCATCGCAGGCAAACTTGGCGGCCGCCTTGCCGCAGGCCTGGCGCTGGCCTTCGCGGCTGCCCTGCCCGCGCTGGTCCACGCGCAGGAGCCCTGGCCCGTGCGTCCGGTCACCATCGTGGTGCCATTCGCCCCCGGCGGCAATACCGACATGATTGCCCGCTTGCTGGCGGAACGCCTGGGCAAGAGCTTTGGCAAGCCGTTCGTGGTAGACAACCGCGGTGGCGCGGGCGGCCTGATCGCAGCGGAGTATGTCGCGCGCGCACCGGCCGACGGCTATGTGCTGTTCATGTCGACGATGACGCAGATCGTCACCGCTCCCATGACCAACAAGATCCGCTACGACCCGGTGCGAGACTTCGTGCCCATCATCAATGTTGGCGGCAACCCCTTCATCCTTGCCGCCAGCACCCGGCACAACTTCAAGACGGTGGCGGACCTGGTGCGCTATGGCAAGGAGAACCCCGGCAAGCTGAACGTGGGCCACGCCGGCAACGGCGGCCTGACCCAGCTCTCAGCGCTGCTGTTCCTGAGCCGCGCCGGCGTGCAGGCCACCATGGTGCCATACCGCGGCGGCGCGCCCGCGCTGGCCGATGTGCTGGCCGGCCAGATCGACCTGTACAGCGCCAGCGTGTCCGAGGTGATGCCGTACGCGGGCACCGGCAAGCTCAGCCTGCTCGCGGTGTCCAGCGACAAGCGCCTGCCGCAGCTGCCGTCGCTGCCCACCATCGCCGAGAGCTATCCCGGCCACCAGGTGGATACGTGGAACGGCCTGGTCGGCCCTGCGAAGATGCCGCCTGAGATCGTCGACAAGATCGGCGCCGAGGCGAAGAAGATCATCGCCGAGCCGGAATTCCGCGCACATCTGGAGAAGGCCGGCATCATCCCGCTGGGTGAGACGCACGAGCCGTTCGCGCAGCGCATCAAGCAGGACCAGAAGAAGTGGAAACCGGTGATCGAAGCGGCCGGCATCCAGCCGGAGTAGGCGACGGCAGGCACACCGGCGCGGCCACGCAAAACGCGCCGGCGGTAAACCTCAATATGGCGGCACCGGTGCCCACTCTATAATCGGCGCATGGTCTTCCGCCCCACCAGGCGGTCAAAGCAATGTGCCTCATGTCCAGCCGTCCCACCGTTACCTTGAGCGACGTGATGCTGCGCCGCCTCAAGCTCAAGCCCCTGTTGATCTTCGATCGCGTGCTGCAGTCGGGCTCGATCGTGCGTGCGGCGCGTGAGCTGAGCCTGACCCAGCCCGCCGTCACCAAGGCGATCCAGGAACTGGAAGAAGACCTCGAAGTCCCCTTGTTCGAGCGCACCAACCGCGGCGTGGTGGCCACCAGCTACGGCCTGCTGCTAGGCGAGCGCGTGAAGTCGGTGATTGCCGAGCTGCGCTACCTCACCGACGAGCTCAACAGCTTCCGCTCGGGCGACACCGGCAACGTCATCGTCGGCACGCTCATCTCCGCCTCGGCCCGGCTGCTGCCGCGCACCATCGCGCTGATGAAGACGCGGCGCCCCGGCATCCTGGTGACCGTGCGCGAAGCCCCCACCGACCGCCTCTTCCCCGCCCTGGCCACCGGCGAGCTCGATCTCGTCATCGGCCGCCTGCCGGAGAGCGACCTGCCGCTCGCCCGCATGTTCGCGCTCACGCATACCGCGCTGTACGACACCGCCATGTGCGTGGTGGTGGCCCGCGACAACCCGTTGGCGGCGGGTGCGGGCCTGCGCCTTGCCGAGCTGACCGCGCACCCGTGGATCCTGCCGCTGAACGAATCGCCCGCGCGCCTGGTCGCCGAGCGCATGTTCCTCGACGCCGGCCTGCAGGTGCCGGCCAACCTGGTGGAGTCGCTCTCGCTGCTGACCAATATCGGGCTGATGCAGGACCTTGGCGCCATCGGCCTGATGGCGCGCGACGTGGCCGATCATTTCGCGCGCCTCGGGCTGCTGGCCATCCTCGACCTGGGCGATATCGGCCGCTTTGGCACCATCGGGTATTCGGTGCGCGCGGACCGCGCGCCGGCCCCCGCTGCCGCGCATTTCATCGCCTGCCTGCGCGAAGCCGCCGCGTTGCCGCCAGAACCCTGAGGCTCGCCTGATGCCGCCCTGGCGCCATCCCGAGGCGGGCCACCCTGGCCGCCTCCAGACATGCCATTTTGGAATACCAGGGGCCTTCTTCTTCATTATGCAAGGCCTGGGGACGCTCCATATACTGGTCCTCGCTGCGCACCCTTCCCCCACCCCGCGCAGCACGGAGACCAACCCGTGCCCAAGCAAAACATTCCACTGATCCGGCACTATATCGACGGCGAGTTCGTCGCCAGCGCCGGCACCTTTCCCGACACCTGCCCGGTCGACGGCCACCTTGTCGCCAACGTGTGCGAAGCCGACGCGGCGCTCGTGGACCGTGCCGTGCAAGCCGCGCGGCGCGCGCTGCGAGGCCCCTGGGGACAACTCGACGTACAACAGCGCGCCGCGCTGCTGCACCGCATCGCCGACGGCATCGAAGCCCGCTTCGACGCGTTCGTGGCCGCCGAGGTGGAAGACACCGGCCGCCCCGAGCACCAGGCCCGCACGCTGGACGTGGCGCGCGCCGTCACCAACTTCCGCACCTTCGCCGACCTTGCCAAGACCGCCGGCAACGAACTGTACGAGACGCCCACGGCGGATGGCGCCGGCGCGCTCAACTACACGGTGCGCAAGCCCGTGGGCGTGGTCGGCATCATCTCGCCGTGGAACCTGCCGCTGCTGCTGCTGACCTGGAAGGTGGCGCCCGCGCTCGCGTGCGGCAACACCGTGGTGGCCAAGCCATCGGAGGAGACCCCGGCCTCGGCCGCGCTGCTGGCCGAGGTCATCCACGAGGCGGGCGTGCCGCACGGCGTGTTCAACCTGCTGCACGGCTTCGGCGGCGGCTCCGCAGGGGAATTCCTCACCCGCCACGATGGCATCGACGCCATCACGTTCACGGGCGAGTCCAAGACCGGCAGCACCATCATGCGTGCGGTGGCCGACGGCGTGAAGGAAATCTCCTTCGAGCTCGGCGGCAAGAACGCCGCAGTTGTGTTCGCCGATGCCGATTTCGACGCCGCGGTGGCGGGCGTGCTGCGCTCTTCCTTTACCAACGCCGGCCAGGTTTGCCTGTGCTCCGAGCGCGTGTTTGTCGAGCGGCCCATCTTCGATGCCTTCGTGGCGGCGCTCAAGGCCCGCACGCAAGCACTCAAGGTCGGCTATCCCGGCGACGAGGGCGTCGACATGGGCCCGCTGATCTCGCGCGGCCACCGGGAGAAGGTGGAATCGTATTTCCGCCTCGCGGTGGAGGAAGGCGCCACCGTGGTCTGCGGCGGCAAGGTGCCGGTGTTTGGCGATGCGCGCGACGACGGCGCGTACGTGATGCCCACCATCTGGACCGGCCTGCCGGACAGCGCGCGCTGCGTCACCGAGGAGATCTTCGGCCCAGTCTGCCATATCGCGCCATTCGACAGCGAGGAGGACGTCGTCGCCCGCGTCAACGACAGCGCCTACGGCCTGGCCTGCGCGCTGTGGACCACCAACCTGACACGCGCCCACCGCGTAGCGCGCCAGGTGCGGGTGGGGCTGACCTGGGTCAACACCTGGTACCTGCGCGACCTGCGCACACCCTTCGGCGGCGTCGGCCTCTCGGGCCTGGGCCGCGAAGGCGGCCGCCACTCGCTCGACTTCTACTCGGAAGTGGCGAACATCTGCATCAAGCTCTGAGCCATGACGAACGAGACCAAACAAGCAACCAACCCCGACGACGCCATCCGCGCCGCCGCCGAGCTGCTCTGGCAGGCGCATGCCGGACATGCGCCGTGCGCGCCGGTGCGCACGCTGATCGGCGACGCCGATGCGCAGGCGGCCTATCAGGTGCAGGAGATCAACACGCAGCGCTGGCTCGCGCAGGGCCGCCGCCTGGTGGGCCGCAAGATCGGCCTGACCTCGCGCGCCGTGCAGCAGCAACTGGGCGTGGGCGAGCCGGATTTCGGCATGCTGTTCGCCGACATGGCCGTGGCCGAGGGCGAGGAGATCGACCTGCGCCGCGTGCTGCAGCCCAAGATCGAGGCCGAGATCGCGCTGGTGCTGGCGCATCCGCTGGCGCATGAGCGCCACACCATCGCCGACCTGATCCGCGCCACCGCCTACGCGCTACCCGCTGCCGAGATCGTCGGCAGCCGCGTGGCCAACTGGGATATCCGCCTGGTCGACACGATTGCCGACGCCATCATCGGCTCCGGCAATATCGGCACCGACCTGATGATCAAGATCCTGCGCCACGGCCAGCATCTGGAGGTCGGCGCCATGATCGGCATCGATGCCGCCTCCGACGGCCTCGCCCGCGCGCAGCGCCTGGGCGTGCCCACCACGCATCGGGGCATCGAAGGGCTGCTTGACATGCCCGGCTTCGCGGACATCCGCGTGGCCTTCGACGCCACCTCGGCCGGCGCCCATATGCATCACAACGCCGTGCTGCAGAAGCACGGCATCCAGGTGATCGACCTGACCCCGGCGGCAATCGGCCCGTATGTGGTGCCGGTGGTCAACCTGGACGCCCACCTCGATGCGCCCAACATCAATATGGTCACTTGCGGCGGGCAGGCCACGATCCCCATCGTGCGTGCCGTGTCGCAAGTCGCGCCGGTGAGCTACGCCGAAATCGTGGCGTCCATCGCGAGCCGCTCGGCCGGTCCCGGCACACGCGCCAATATCGATGAATTCACGCAGACCACCTCCAACGCCATCGTGGAAGTGGGCGGCGCCGCGCACGGCAAGGCCATCATCGTGCTGAACCCGGCGGAGCCGCCGCTGCTGATGCGCGACACGGTGTTCTGCCTGACCGCGGCCGATGCCGACCAGGACGCCATCCGCGCCTCGGTCGAGCGCATGGTGGCGCGGGTGGCCGCCTATGTGCCCGGCTACCGGCTCAAGCAGCAAGTCCAGTTCGAGCGCATCGACCCGGCCCGCCCGCTCACGCTGCCGGGCATCGGCCGCCTGGACGGCCTCAAGGTCTCGGTGTTCCTGGAAGTGGAAGGCGCCGCGCACTACCTGCCGGCCTACGCCGGCAATCTCGACATCATGACTTTGGCGCGCACACCGATCTCGAATGGATCGCCGCGGTGGCCGCGGAGCTCAAGCACGCACGCGTAGCCACGCTGCTGCTGCCTGGCATCGGCACCATCCACGACCTGCGTGCCGCCTACGATGCCGGCGCCCGCACCGTGCGCGTCGCCACCCACTGCACCGAGGCCGAGCCAGCATATCGAGTACGCGCGCCAGCTCGGCATGGATACCGTGGGCTTCCTGATGATGTCGCACATGACCACGCCGGCGGCGCTGGCACAGCAAGCCAGGCTGATGGAATCCTACGGCGCGCAGTGCGTGTACGTGGTGGACTCCGGCGGTGCGCTGTCGATGCGCGACGTGGCCGAGCGCTTCGATGCGTTCAAGCAAGTGCTCGATCCCGCCACCGAGACCGGCATGCACGCCCACCACAACCTGTTGCTGGGCGTGGCTAATTCCATGGTGGCGCTGGAGCATGGCTGCGACCGCGTGGATGCCTCGCTTGCCGGCATGGGCGCGGGTGCGGGCAACGCGCCGCTGGAGGTCTTTATCGCGGCGATCGACCGCGCGGGCATTGCGCACGGCACCGATCTCTACGCGCTGATGGACGCCGCGGACGACCTGGTTCGCCCGCTGCAGGACCGCCCCGTGCGCGTCGACCGCGAAACGCTGGCGCTTGGCTATGCCGGCGTGTACTCCAGCTTCCTGCGCCACGCCGAGGCCGCCTCCGCGCGCTACGGCATAGCCACCGTCGACATCCTGGTCGAGCTCGGACGCCGCCGCATGGTCGGCGGACAGGAAGACATGATCGTGGACGTGGCGCTGGACCTGCTGCGCCAGCGCGATGCGTCCGCCAATCCCGTCAACAACCCGCTCGCGAGTGCCGCATGATTGCCGATCAGATTACCCGTTGCGCCACCCGCCTCGACGACGCCGCGCGCCAGCGTGAAGCCATCGACCCGCTGGGCGGCGCCACGCCCTTTTCCATCGAGGACGCCTATGCCATCCAGGCCGGCGCCATCGCGCTGCGCCTCGAGCGCGGCGAGCAACCGATCGGCATCAAGCTCGGCTTCACCAGCCGCGCCAAGATGGTCCAGATGGGTGTGGACAGCCTGATCTGGGGCCAACTCACCGATGCCATGCTGTGCGAGGAAGGCGCCGCGCTCGCGCTCGATGCCTTCATCCATCCGCGCATCGAGCCCGAGGTGTGCTTCCTGACCGCGCGCGACATCCACGGCCCGCTCTCCTTGCTCGATGCCGGCGGCTACATCGAAGCCGTGGCCCCGGCCATGGAGATCATCGACTCGCGCTACCGCAACTTCAAGTTCTCGCTGGCCGACGTGGTCGCCGACAACTGCTCGTCCGCCGCGCTGGTGGTGGGACCGTGGTCGCGCCCGGATTGCGTGCTGGCCAACTGCGGCGTGCAGCTCGAGATCGACGGCCGCCCGGCGCAGCTTGGCACCACCGCGGCCATCCTCGGCAACCCGCTGCGCGCGCTGGTGCAGGCCTCGCGACTGCTGGCACGGGCCGCCATGGTGCTTCCCGCCGGCTCGCTGATCATGGCCGGCGCGGCCACCGCGGCCGAGCCGCTGCGTGCCGGCTGCCACGTGCGCACCCGCGTGAGCGGCCTGGGACAAGTCGAACTGAGCACACGCTGACAACCGGAGACCACACATGACCACGCTTTCCAAAGTCCTGACCGGCAAGGCCACCCCGCGCGGCCGCTTCCCCCACGTGAAGCGGGCCGGCGACTTCCTGTTCGTCTCCGGCACCAGCTCGCGCCGTGCGGACAACAGCTTCGCCGGCGCCAGCGCCGACGCCATGGGCGTGACCGCGCTCGACATCCGCGAGCAGACCCGCGCCGTGATCCTCAATATCCGCGAGATCCTGCAAAGCGTCGGCTGCGATCTGTCCGACCTGGTGGAGATCACCACCTTCCTCGTCAACATGAACGATTTCGGCGGCTACAACGAGGTCTATGGCGAGTACTTCGACTACGACGGCCCGACCCGCACCACCGTGGCCGTGCACCAGTTGCCGCACCCGCATCTGCTGATCGAGATCAAGGCCGTGGCCTACCAGCCGCTGCCGCGCTGACGCGCCCAACCCCGCCCCCGCACACGCAAACGCACAAGAGACTCACGCCATGTTCACCTACGGCATGCCCCTGAACTTCCCGCGCTGGCTGGACGAGCACGCGCATAGGCTCAAGCCGCCCGTTGGCAATCAGCAGATCTGGCAGGACGCCGACACCATCGTCACGGTGGTGGGCGGCCCCAACCAGCGCACGGATTTCCATGACGATCCGCTCGAAGAATTTTTCTACCAGTTCAAGGGCAATGCCTGGCTGAACATCATGGACCGCGGCAAGCGCGAGCGCGTGGACCTCAGGGAAGGCGACATTTTCCTGTTGCCCGCGCACGTGCGGCATTCCCCGCAACGCCCCGAGGCCGACAGCCGCTGCCTGGTGATCGAGCGCCAGCGCCCCGCAGGCATGGTGGACGGCTTCGAGTGGTTTTGCCCCGCGTGCAGCGCGCTGGTGCACCGCGTGGAAGTGCAGCTCAAGAGCATCGTCACCGACCTGCCCCCGCTGTTCGCCGGCTTCTACGACAACGCCGCACTGCGCCGCTGCGGGCAATGTGGCACGGTGCATCCGGGCCGCGCCGTGGCACCGGCCAGCAAGGACCCTAAATGAGCACCAACTGCGTGGTGGATATCCACAGCCACTTCTTCCCGCCCATCACCCGCCAGGAGGCCGCCGCGCTGGACCCGGCCGCCGCGCCGTGGCTGCGCACCGAGGGCAGCGATCTCGAAGACGGCAGCGCCATGATCATGACCGGCGACCAGCCGTTCCGCCCGGTCTACTCCGCGCTCTGGGACCCCGCGCGCCGCATCGAGGAAATGGACCGCTGCGGTGTCGACATCCAGCTGATGTGCGCCACGCCGGTGATGTTCGGCTACCGCTATCCGGCAGACGTCGCGGTGCCCTGGTCGCAGCGCATGAACGACTACGCGCTGGAACTCTGCGCGCACCGTCCCGCGCGGCTCAAGGCGCTGGCCCAGGTGCCGCTGCAGGATATCGACGCGGCATGCCGCGAGGCCTCGCGCGCCAGGGCCTGCGGCCACGCCGGCGTGCAGATCGGCAACCATCTCGGCGAGCGCGACCTCGACGACGAAGGCCTGATCACGTTCCTCGTCCACTGCGCCAACGAAGGCATTCCGGTGCTGGTGCACCCGTGGGACATGATGGGCGCCCCGCGCATGAAAAAGTGGATGCTGCCCTGGCTGGTGTCGATGCCGGCGGAGACGCAGCTCGGCATCCTGTCGCTGATCCTGTCCGGCGCGTTCGAGCGCATCCCGGCCTCGCTCAAACTGTGTTTCGCGCATGGCGGCGGCAGCTTTGCCTTCCTGCTCGGCCGCGTCGATAACGCCTGGCGCCATCGCGACATCGTGCGCGAAGACTGCCCGCACCCGCCCTCGTCCTACGTCAACCGCTTCTTCGTGGACTCCGCCGTGTTCGACCCGCGCGCGCTCAAGCTGCTGGTCGACGTGATGGGCGAGGACCGGGTCATGCTGGGCTCGGACTACCCCTATCCGCTCGGCGAGCAACAGGTCGGCGCGCTGATCCGCGGGACCGATCTTGCCGACACGGCGCGGCACAAGCTGCTGGGCGGCAATGCCGCGGCATTCTTCGGGCTCGGGGATAACAAGTAACAAGTAACAAGTAACAAGCAACCAGCCACAAGCACGCAGCCACAAATGACCCGGCTCATGCCCGACAAGGCAAGGGCGGCGGGCAAACCAAGGAGGAGACATGGAACAAGGAAACGGGCAACGCAACGCAAGCGGAGGCTTCCAGCAAATCGTCCAGCGTGAGCAAGGCCTGCACCGCAGCCTCAAACCCGCCCAGCTCGCCATGATCGCCATTGGCGGTGCCATCGGCACCGGGCTGTTCATGGGCAGCGGCTTTGCCATCGGCTTCGCCGGCCCCGGCGTGCTGCTCAGCTACGGCATCGGCGCGCTGGTCACGCTGCTGCTGATGGGCTGCCTGGCCGAGATGACGGTAGCCCACCCCACCTCCGGCTCCTTCGGCGCCTATGCCGAGCACTATGTCAGCCCGCTCGCCGGCTTCCTGGTGCGCTACGCCTACTGGGCCTCCATCGTGCTCGCGGTCGGCACCGAAGTCACCGCCGTGGCGCTCTACATGGGGTACTGGTTCCCGCAGGTGCCCGCCTGGTTCTGGATCGTCTCGTTCTCCGCCGCGCTGATCCTCATCAACCTGGTCGGCGTGGGCATATTCGGCGCCGTCGAGTACCTGTTCTCGATGGTCAAGATCGTCGCCATCGTCGCCTTTATCCTGGTGGCCGCCTACGTCGTCTTCGGCACGCCCGGCAGCACTGGCAGCGGCGCGGCCGGCGCAGGCTTCCACCACTACACGGCGCACGGCGGCTTCCTGCCGAACGGTTTGTGGGGCATGTGGGTAGCGGTGATCGTCTCGATCTTCAGCTACCTCAGCATCGAGATGATCGCGGTCGCCGCCGGCGAAGCCCAGGACCCCGAGCGCGCCGTGCTGCAAGCGTTCCGCTCCACCATGATCCGGCTCGGCCTGTTCTACCTGCTCACGCTCGCGCTGATGCTCGCCATCGTTCCCTGGAACCAGGCCGGCGCGCAAAAAAGCCCCTTCGTCCAGGTGATGGAAGCCATCCACGTGCCGGGCGCCGCCGCCATCATCAACTTCGTCGTGCTGATCGCCGCGCTGTCCGCCATGAACAGCCAGCTCTACATCACCACCCGCACCATGTTCAGCCTGGCCCGCGCAGGGCAAGCCCCGCGCAGCTTCGGCGAAGTCAGCAAGCGCGGCATCCCCGTGCGCGCGCTGTTGCTCTCCAGCATCGGCATCGCGCTCGCCACCGGCCTCAACGTGTTCTACCCCGGCGACGCCTTCCTGCTGATGATGGCCATCTCCATGTTCGGCGCCCTCTTCACCTGGTTCATGATCTTCCTCACCCACTACCGCTTCCGCCGCCAATGGGTCGCCAGCGGCAACCGCCCGCTGGCCTTCCGCATGCGCGGCTTCCCCCTGCTCACGCTGCTAGGCGCCGGCATGCTGCTGGCCATCATGGCGACCACCCTGTTCACCGAAGCCTTCCGCATGACGCTGCTCACCGGCATCCCCTTCCTGGCGGTGCTCAGCGTGGCCTACCTGCTCTGGTTCCGCCAGCGCGCCGAACCCGCGCCACTGGCCGCCAACGACGCGGCCTGAATGACCGCGCCGCCACCTGGCGGCGCGCCTGCGGAGGCTCCTGGCAGATTTTTTTCGCCGGGGCTTCCCAGTGAAAAAAAACGCTGCTATGATTGCGGGCTTCATCCAGTTGTTGACGGATGGTGGGCCGAAGTAGCTCAGTCGGTAGAGCAGCTCATTCGTAATGAGAAGGTCGGGGGTTCGATTCCTCTCTTCGGCACCATAAGAATTCCAAAGTTTGACCAGCATTGCCTAGAAGCCCAGACAGCGTAAAGCTCTCTGGGTTTTTTGTTGCCCAGCGTTTGCAAACCTTGCCCAGCGTTTGCCACATTGTTTGGGGGTATGTTTGAGGGTATGGGGTATGAGTCTTTGGCGTATGAGCTCACGGAGCCCCGGATGCCCAAGCGGATCCTTCCCCTGACCGATGCGCAGTGCCGCCAGGCCAAGTACGGCGGCGATGGCGGAAATCGGCTCCGGGACGGCGCAGGCCTCTTCCAGGAACTGCGGCCCAGCGGCGGCCTGACTTGGTACCATCCACCGCCAAACTCGCACACGCCTGAGATGCGCTTCGCATCCTGCCACCAAATCCATGGAGATCACGCTGTGAAATACACGAAGGTGCTGGCAGCAGCGGCCTGCCTGATATCAGCGGCTTGCACGACGCCCGCGCCATCCACCGGCCGACAGATGTCGACCTATGACAGCGACACCGAATACACGGTGGAGTATGTCGCGGACGGGTTCACCCTCATGGTCAACTATCGCTACCCGCAGTTCTTCGTGCGCTCCAGCGCGGCGCAGGCGGCATGCAAGTCGGCGCTGACCAGTGTGGCCAACAGCCTGGCCGAGCGCCGACAACGGCAGCTCGAGCCGGTCAACGAGCAACGCATCCAGGTCGCCACCAGCAGGGCTTGGTCTGGCAAGTTCGCCAGCTGCTCGGCCTCCGCGCCGATGGCCTGGAAGCGCTGACACCGGGGCGACGGGCCCGTTTGGAACGGCGCCCGCTGGTCTCGTAGGTATGCGCGCCCGAAGGCAGCAGAACACACGGATAGACCCCGCACGCCCGCTGTCGATGCCGCGAACTTACTTGGCTTCCTCTATGTCGCCTGGCTTCCAGCTCTTGTCAAAGAATGGTTGAAGGGGTCCGTAGAATCGGAGGAGCGGGAACCAGCCCTTCCCCCCCACCGTTTGTACCCAGTTCTTCTCCTTGCCCTGCGGTGCGCTCGGGCCAAAAAAAAATGTCGACCGATCCGTCCGCATTTTTTGCCGGCCCCGTGTACTGACTGACCGACGGGAAACGCTGCTCGTTGCGCAGCATGGAGCGGCTCTGCGCGTCGTAGACGACCAGCGACCAGAAATTCTTCACCGGAACATTTGCCGGAATGCGCAGGCGATAGTTCTTGCCGCCGTCGAGGTACGAGCCGTCGGCGGCGCGCGTCGCCCACAGATATTGCGATCCCTGGCCAACGACCTTCGCCACCATGGCCGGGGACATCCCGATTGCGCCATAGGAGAACGCTGAGCGGCGGTCCGTGTTGAGGTAGCCCTGCGAATCCCAGGTGGCACTCCCACCAATGAACAGCCACTCCCAGCGCCGCTCAGGGTAGACGATCCGCTCGGGGTCGGCCGAAGCAAAGGAAATATCTCGCGCAATTGCGCCGCCTAGCTGACCCGCCTGCGCGAAGACGGACTCGCGGTCCTGATCCGGGGAAAACGGTTTGCCTTTCTCGATGCCGATGGAGGCCAGGTAGAACCGTTCCTGCGACGAGAAGATCTCGGCAGGCTCGGTCTGGACGATGTCGTTCAGTGAGTGGAAATACTGCGCGGTGTCAGGGAAGATCGTATCTATCTGCTTGCCGGAGCCATTGACGAACACCATTTGCGGCGCGTTGGCGGCACGGGCTAGTGGATAGATCCTGGCACGTTTCATCAGCGCCGTCGCCTGATCGGGCTTGCCGTCGACGAGAAAGCCGCGCACGCCGAAGACGAGTTTGTATGTGCGCGCCTTGGCGGCGATATAGCCCTTAGGCACTGTGCCGGTATAGCCAGGCGGCAGCAGGAGGACTTTGCCGCCCTTGCCGTGGTCCGCGCCAGTCGGGCCGATGCCGACCACTTCCTTCTGCTGCAGATCGCTTACGCCGCCCAGCAGCATGGGCGGCACCTCGATCACAGTTGGCCCGTCGCGCTTCAGGTCGATCGCAGCCAAGGCATAGACCGTCTCGCTGTTCCCGGTCAGGAGCAGCGTCTGCGCGTCCATCAGCGACTCCCAGATCACGAACTGGCCCGGCGCGCCGGTCTCCGCCGACCCGACGCCCTTCCAGACGTGATACCACGAGACGGTGGGCATCTGCGAGGGCGGGATGCGATGTGTTTGCGGAGTTCTGGTGTCATGTTGGGCTTTGTGGACAGATTTCGAACGGTTCAATCAAGGCCTGCAGGACGGTTGCCGTCAGCCGCCGACCTCTGTGATGTCATCCGGCTGCCAGGTCTTGTCGAAGAACGGTTGCAGCGGGCCATAGAAGCGCAGGATCGGGAACCAGCCCCGGTCGGGCAGTGTGCGGATCCAGTTCTTTTCCTTGCCTGCCGGAGCCTTGGGGCCAAAGTAGATGTCAATCGAGCCGTCGGGATTCTTGTCGGGACTGGTGTACTGGCTGACCGTGGGAAATTTCTGGCCGTTCTGCAGCATGGACCGGCTCTTGGCGTCATAGACCGTCACCGACCAGAAGTCCTTGACCGGCGGGTTGGCGGGAATGCGCAGCTTGTAGTGCTTCTTGCCGTCGAGGAAATTGCCGCGCCCATCCCTTGCGGACCAGATGTACTGCGACCCCGCGCCAACCACCTTGGAAGCCATCGCCGGGGTGTTGCCAGTCGCCGCGTAGGCAAACGCGCCGCGACGATCCATGTTGTCGTACCCCTGGCTGTCGAACAGATAGCTGCCGCCCACGAACGCCCATTGCCAGTGCTTGCCCGGGTACACGATTGCGTCCGGGTCCTTGCCGCCGTACGCATTCATGCGCGCCATTGCTGCGCCCATGCGTGCCGCCTCGACCAGCAACGCCTTGCGGGCCTTGTCTGGCGCGAATGGCTGGCCCTTGACGATGCCGATCGACGCCAAGTAGAAACGCTCGAGCGAGCCGATGGCCTCCGCCGGCTCCTGCTGCACTAGTTCGTTCAGTTCCTCGAAGAAGGTGAAGTCGTCGGCGTGGATGGTATCCAGGTACTTGCCGGAGGCATCGAGGAACGTGGTTGGCTTCGCGTTGGCGGCCTGCGCCAGCGGATAGACCTTGATCTGGCGCGAGCGCTCGGCTGCCGCCCTGGGGTCCGGATCCACCGCACGCATCAGCATCCAGACACCATAGGTGCGGGACTTCGAGACGAAATAGCCGCTCTGCGGCACCTCGCCCTTGTAGTCCGGCGGCAGGAACAGCAACTTGCCACCCTGGCCCTTGTCGGGCCCCGCAATACCGCCGTCGGCGATGTATCGCATCCACATGTCGTCGAAGAGGCCCAGCATCTTCGGCGGCAGTTCGACGACCGTGGGGCCGTCACGCTTCAGGTCGAGAAACGTAATGGTGTACACCGTGTCGCCGTTGGGCGTGAGCAGCAGCGTGTTCGCATCGAGCAGTTCCTGCCAGATGGCAATCTGGTTCGGCACCTTGGCGCCAAAGTCACCCAGGCCCTTGCGGAACTTGAACATCGACACAGCGGCAATGTTCTGCAAGTAGGCTTCGATCGCGCGATTGAAGATCAGCTGATCGTGGAGCTTGTCGACAGACGCGGGCGTTGGGTAGCCGCCGTTGAAGGCGAACGTGCCGACGCGGCTCTTGATATTCTCCGTTCCGATCCAGTGATGATCGTCGCGGGCAAGCGCTGACGGCTGCGCATATCCAAGTGAACAGGTCATGACCATGGCGGTCATCAAGGCGGATCCAGACAGTTTCATCGCGACAGCTTCCTCGGGAAAGTTGTCAGGCTACGTGAAACCGCCCCGTAACCATCATCTGTGCCAATTGAAAGTTTTTTTTCGGCGTCA
Organism: Cupriavidus basilensis OR16; assembly: GCF_000243095.1. Lineage (GTDB taxonomy): Bacteria > Pseudomonadota > Gammaproteobacteria > Burkholderiales > Burkholderiaceae > Cupriavidus > Cupriavidus basilensis_D. The sequence continues at coordinate 28,006 of NZ_AHJE01000098.1, forward strand.
TAAAGAACTTCTGGTGCCGGAGCGCTTGGTAGCACGGCCAGATGGCGCTAAGCGGGGCGCAACCACGCCAGATCGCCTGGTCCCTCCGGATTTTCTTGCGGTGTGGACGCTCTGCATGGGCGGGGCCAGGATGCATGCGAACCCGATCGCCATAGAGACCTACTGGCTTCCGCCCGCTTCGCGTTAGGCGGCGCCCCGGCCGGTCCGGGTCAATTGTGGAAAATACGGCACCTCGCGCCCGCCACGTTCCCCCACGCCGCCCACGTTACGTAACGCGTAACAGCGCCGCACCATCCCCCGCGCGGTGGCCCTCAGCACCCGCCCCCATTCCCGAGCCAGGCGGATCACCCGCAATCCCTTCCCTGACAAGGCCTCCAGCCAAATCGCATTCGCCTCGTGCCATCACTGCGCCGGGTCAGCAAGCGCCATCGGCCAGATGGCACGGCGATTGCGCTAGTCCCTGTCATGCATGCGCGAGCGAGCAGTACCGCACTGAAGCCGCTTGCTGCGCGCATCGACAAGCGCTTGCTTGACGGGCCACGACGAAGAGAGAAAGAGAGATCAAATGACATCAGTTTTCAGCAGCGAGGCGTTGGACGCGTATTTCTCTTCGTACGCCGGCATGGAGGGGGGGAACATCGGCGCGGCTGTCTGGATATGCGATAAGGAGCCACACCTGCTTGCGTCTTCGCCGGGTGCCTCGCTGGCACCAGTGCATGCGCCACCCGCCTGGGACAGCGCCTTTCGCGAGCGCCACCGGCACGACATGCCGCGCTGGCAGACACACCAGCGCCTCGCCCGCATCATGGCGGCGACGCGCGCGGCGGCGTTGCGTGAAGCCATGCCGGGACTGGACTGGCGCGGCTACTTCGATCAGTACCTCTACGCGCCGCGCGGCTGGGAGTTCAAGATCAATCTCTACCCCCTGCCCAAGCCGCAGCAGATGGACCTGTCGCAACTCGAGACGTTTCGCCGCAATCCGTGCCTCAGCCCGAACTGGCGCTATGTGGAATTCTGCCGCCAGGGCGGGCGCTTCCGTTTTATCGCGGAGCAGCGCCAGCGCATGCGCCCCAAGGTGATTCTCTGCACGGGGCAGGCCGAGGAGGAGGAGTTCCTGCTGGCGTTCGGCTTTGAGGGCGTGCCCTGCTCGGAGCATCACCTGCAGCCGGCTGACCTGGTCAAGACGCTGCGCGTGTATTCGCACGAGGGCACCAACCTGGTCATCTGCCCTAAGGTGGGTGGGCCGACCGGCATCAACTCGGACACGCTGCTGGATGCAATGGGCGCCTTCCTGTCGGTCTGGCTCGACGCCTCGGATTTTCCGGATGTGCGCGCGCAGGGCATGCGTGCGGAGCCGCCCGCCGGCACCGCGCACCTGGCCTGGCGCGCGATGGCGCACAGCCAGGCGAGTTCCGCTAGCGCGTCTCCCGCTTGACCCGAGCGCCGCGGCCCCTGCCGCGGCGCTCGCCTGCCCGCATCGCCGAACGCGCGTTCGCCTGATCGCGCCATACCCTGGAGCTGCCGCCTGGCAGCCGCCAGCGGCATATAAAGCACCCCGTGCCTGCAAGCTCGAAACGTCCCGTTTTACCGGGACGTTGACTCCGCTTGCCCTCCAATCCCCTCGATAGGCTTACGGCTTTCGATTGATTGAATCCCGCACATCGAAGCACCAGACTGGTAACACGATAAATACAAAACCGGCCCGCCGATCCAATTGGCACCGGGACCGATGACGAAGCGGCCGCGCAGCACGCGGTACGCGTTCGCACTTGCCACGCAACCGGGGAACATCATGCATACCGCCGCCACCTAGGGCCGCCGGCGCCATGCCGGACTCGCGCAGGATGGCTGCGCCCGCGCGCCGATTCCCGCCGCGTCCAGCCAGCTCCCAGCCAAGACAATCGACAAGGAAGCGGCCATGGATGCTTATCCAGTTCCTGGCGCGGCGAAGTATCGCCTTTTTCCGCGCAAGCTCCTGATGGTGTTTGCGCTAGGCGCATCCCTGTGGGCCGTCGCCGCCCGCGCGGATGACAGCACGCTGCCAGACACCCCGACGAACACCCCGACGAACACCCCGATAGCTATGCCCATAGATGCGCCGATAGATGCGCCGATTGAAGCGCCGGCGGATTCGGCAAAGGCTACGCCGGCGCCCGCCTTCAGCCCCCAGGTCTGGCTAAACGCCGGGTTCTTCTCGTACCACTTCAATCATGCGGCGCACTACAACGCGGCCAACTGGGGCATCGGCGCGGATGTCCGCGTCTCGGAGGATTTCACCTTGTCGGTCGGCGAGTACCGCAACAGCATGCGCGATCACTCCACCTACGCGACCGTCACCTGGCAGCCCCTGCATCTTGGCCCGGTGCGGTTCGGCGCCACGGCAGGCGCGGTGCGCGGGTATCCGGATGTCAATCACGGTGGCTGGTCGCCGATGGCGGCGCCCGTCATCAGCATCGAGTATGGGCGCGTGGGTGCGAACCTGATCTACGTGCCGACGATGCGGGGAAAGGTGGATGGCTGCATCTCGCTGCAGATCAAGATCCGGGTCTGGTAAGCGACTTAGCGACTAAAGCGAGTTAGGCGACTTCCGTGGTGGGAAGGCCGGAGGGTGGGGAAGGCGAAGTAAAAAAAGCGCCGCATGCGGGAGCATGCAGCGCTACGGAAGGAGGACCAAGGGATTAGGTCCTCGTCGGGAATACCACCCCCGGGGAGAGAGCGGTATATGGCTACTGTAGCGAGCGGACCCGCATCGGCCTACCAGCCATATCCCAATGCATGCGTAGAAATTTCCTCAAACCCTTCCGTACTGGCTTACGGCTTACGGCTTGAACGTATCGCCGAGCACCACGCCTTCACGACGCGGATCGGCGCCGCCGACCAGCGCCGTCGACCCGCCCACGGTGGTGCGGATGATGGCGCTCAGGCCGCTCGACTGCGCCGTCACGTTGACCACGTGGCCCAGCCCGCGCAGGCCCTTGACCAGCGGGTCGTTGTCGCCGGCCAGGCCGCCGGCCGGCTTGGTGGCATCCACGTTGGGATGCTCGCCGCCGACCATCATGCCGCTAGCCGCGCTGTTGGAGCCACCGAAGTCGATCATCGACACCGCCTGTTGCGCGTCCATCTTCCAGTCCAGCACGCCGACCAGGGTCTTGGCCACGTACTGGATGATGGAGGCGCCGCCCGGCGAGCCGGTGGTCATGTAGAAGTCGCCGCGCGAGCCGTCCGCATTGCGCTTGAACACCAGCGTGGGCGCCATCGAGCTGCGCGGGCGCTTGCCCGGCTGCACGCGGTTGGCGATCGGCACGCCGCCGGCATCGGCGGGCGCCGGGTTGAAGTCGGTCAGCTGGTTATTGAGCAGGAAGCCGTTGGTGAAGTGGTACGAGCCAAGTCCCGCTTCGATGGTGGTGGTCATCGAGACGACGTTGCCGTACTTGTCGGTCAGCGACAGGTGCGTGGTGCCATGTTCGTCGATGATCGACGGCGCGAGCGGCACGGCACCGAGGTCGCCTGGCAAGACCGGCAACGTCATCGAACCCACGGTGCTGATCAGGTCCGCCCGCTTGCGCAGGTAGGGCTTGTTCAGCATGCTCTCCCAGCTGCCACCGGGCAGGCCGATGAAATCGGTGTCGGCCACGTACTTGTTGCGGTCGGCATAGGCCAGGTTGCCCGCCTCGGCCATCAGGTGGGTGCCAAGCACGCTCGGGCGGCCGCCGTTCTTGTCCATGTTCGACGGCGCGTAGCGCGACATCTCGTAGTTCTCGACGATGCCCATGATCTGCGCCACCGCGATGCCGCCGGAGGACGGCGGCGGCATGCCGCAGATCTCGTATTCGCGGTAGGTCGTGCAGACCGCCGTACGCTTCTTGGCGGCGTAGCTCTCCAGGTCAGCCAAGGTGGTCAGGCCCGGCGTGGCGGTGCCGCCGTAAGTGGCCTGGATCTTGTTGACGATGGCCTGGGCGATCGGGCCATTCTTGTAGAACGCGTCAGCGCCACCGCTGGCGACCGAGCTGAACACATTGGCCAGCGCCGGGTTCTTGATCACGGTGTTGACCGCGCGCGGGGTGCCGTCGGCGTTGAGGAAGTACCCGGCCATCTCGGCGTCGCGCTTGATGCTGGGGGCCGTGATCGGGTTGTTGAGCGCCGAGGCGATCGCGGCAGCCATGCGGGGCGGAATCGGGAAACCATCGGTCGCCAGCTTGATGGCGGGAGAGAACAGGTCCTTCCCCAGGCCAGCTTGCCGTGCTCGCCGTGCGCCAGCTCCAGCACGCGCAGCGTGCCGGGCGTGCCGATGGAGCGGCCGCTGTGCGTGGGATTTGGCGCCGGCGCGGTCTGGTCGGCGGCGGACTTCCATTGGATGTAGTTGCCGTCTGCGGCGGCCGGGGCGGTCTCGCGCCCGTCGTAGGCAGTGACCTTCTTGGTCGCCGCGTCGTAGTACATGATGAAGGAGCCGCCGCCAATGCCAGAGGATTGCGGCTCCACCAGGTTCAGCACCATCTGCGCCGCCACGGCGGCGTCCACTGCCGTGCCGCCGTTCTTCAGCACGTCGCAGGCGGCCTTGGTCGAAACGGGGTTGTTGGTCACCGCCATATAGGTCTTGGCGTAAACCGTGTTCTTGGGCGCATAGCCGGTGGCGATTTCCGGCGCGTTGGGATCGCCCGGCAGCACCACGGCTTCGCCGCCGGTGGTGCCGTTCAGCTCGCAGCCCGCGACCACGGCGGGGGTGGTCGATACCGGAGTGACCGCGACGGGATCGTCGCCGCCGCAGGCACCCAGGGTCAGTGCGAGCGAGGCGAGCGCGATGGCGCTGAGCCGGGTCGGCGTGAAGCGGGTGCCGGCCGGATGCATAGGCGAGGTCATCGCTTTGTAGGCAGTTTGTGGCATGTTCTTCCTGTCTTATGTTGAGGCTTCAGAAAATCGACGCTTCCCTCGTCGATCGCCACAACCGCTGTTCATGGGGAGCGGTTGTGGCGAAGGATCAACATAGACCTGCCTTTTGCGATGCTGAATAGCTATATGTCTCGATTTACAGACAAGTGAACGTGGTTCATACTTGAGAGTGCCGCAAGATGCGCATCACCAGTCGCCCGCCGCGCCGCAGGCGCTTGAGCGCGGCGAGGGTGGCGCTGCCGGTGTCGATTGATGCGCGGCTCAGGCGGCCAGCACCTCGGCCTCGAGCATGCTGCTGATGGCCGCTTCCAGGGTCACCAGGGCGGCGGTCTTGGGCAGGCAGCAGCAGATGCCGTAGCCCATCTCAGGCGGCGGCATGTGCAGCCACATATTGTCGGACAGCAGCAGCACCCGCTGGGCTGGCAACATGCTGCGCAGCTTGCGCAGCAAACGCCAGCCGCTGGTCACGTCCTGCGGCATGCCAAACACCAGCAGGCCAGCCTCGCGGATCGTCGTCCCGTGCATCGGGAGATCGTCAGGATCCACCCCATCCACCTGCTCCACGCCCGGCATGCTCTCCAGCATGCGGGTCAGGCCGAGGCGCAGCAGCGCGCATTCGTCGATCACCACCGCCCGGAACTGCGCCGTGCCGTGCGAGGCCAGCGGCAGCCTGGCAACCTGGCACGTCGACATGGCCGACGGCATACCCGGCGAGACGCCTCGCGAGGTCGTGCTGTCTACGCCTGCCCGGCTGGTGAGTGCCATGTCCATGATTCCTCCTTTTGTTTTTCTGGAACGGCGCCAGCGGGGACGCCTGGCAGGGTACTGTGCAAGGCACGTGCCAGCCGCCAGCGCGCGCCCTCTGGCGCAGCGGGGCAGGCCGCGCGGCCTTGTGGGGCAAGGGATTGGCGCTTGCGCGGGGACTCGGGCGCCGCGTGCCGGGTGGGGCCGGGCCACGTTACGCGTCACGTAACGTGTTCCGCATCTTGTTCCGCCCGGCGGATGCAAAACGCCGCGCAAGCGCGCGGCGGCGGGCGGGCGATGGCGAGCCAGGCGGCTCAGACCAGCGCGATGCGGTCCTCCACCAGCCGGATGTGGCCGCCCGGCTTGTCCTCCATGATCTTCATCGACTTCTGCCCGATATGCAGGCTGCAACCGCCGTGAATGCGCCGGCTCACCTCGATCACCGCCTCCGGGGACGGGCGGAGTTGCTCGGCAAGCTTGGCGAGCCTGGCGTCGAGCGCAATCGAGTCGCGGGTGAGCTTGAACAGCGTAGCGCGCGCCTTCTCGCGCAAGTCGCCCACCGCTTTCTCGGGATTCTTGGCGAAGAAGCTGACCAGTTGCTGCACCTTGGCCTGCTCCGCCTCCAACTGGCGGCGCTGGCCCTCGAGCTCGGCCTTCTCGGCTTCGGCATAGGGGTTGGTGCCCACCTGCACGATGGTCGCGGTGCCCGCGGAGGCGCCAAGGGTGGCGGTGCGCACCGCCAGTTGCGCACGGCAGCGCCCGCCGGTGATATTGCCCTGGCCGCCCTTGGGGCTGCCCGCGATGATGCTGCGCCCGGCGGCGACGTCGCTCTGGCGGATACCGCTTTCCACCTTGACCTCGGTACCGGCCTCGACCACCGCGCTTTCGATGAAGCGCGCATGCAGCGAGCCCTTGCAGATCACCCGCGCCAGCGCGGCGCCTCGGCGCCCTGTTGCGTGCCTTGATGCGTGCCCTCGGCCTTGCCGATGATGCCGCCCTTCACCACCACATTGCCGCCCGCCTCCACATGGGCAGCCTCGATCGTGCCGCTGACGATCACATCCCCGGTCACGCGTACGGTCATACCGGTCCTGATATCGCCGTTGACGCGCAGCGTGCCGTCGAAGGTGACGTTTCCGGAGTGCATGTCCACCGCTTCCACATCGACCACCGGGCTCACCGATGCGCCCTGCGCCGACAGGGCCGGCGAGCCGGAGATCGCCGCCACCAGGACCTCGGGATCGGCGGGATCAGGCGCCACGCCGGTCAGGCCGTCCGCAAAAGGCGGATCGGCGGCCGGCACGGCGGGCACGATCTTGCCAAAGACATCGATGCCGTCGCTGCCCTGGCGGGCCGGGATGCGCCGCATCAGCGGCGTGCCGGGATTCACCAGCAACAGCGTGCCTAGGTCGCGCAGGTCGATGCGGCCGTTTTCGTCCTCGGCCACCAGCGGCTTGGGCGGTGCCAGCAGGCTCTCGAAGCGCGCTGGCGTGCCGGGCTGCGGCGCGCGTCCCGTGGCAATCTCGAGCCCGTCGCAATAGCCCGCCTCGACCGCGCCGCGCAGGGCCGCGCTGTCGGGCTCGGCCTTGACGCCGCGCTCGGCCAGCGCGGCACGGATCTCGTCGCGTGTCACCTCGCGCCCGCCCTGCGGCGGCAGCAGGTTGAGCCGTACGCTCAGGTTGTCGCTGCTGACGCTGAGATCGAAATAGCCGTCGGTCAGCTCGCCGATCAGCGCCTGCACGGGCGCCCCCTCGGCGGCGCGCTGGCATTGCGCGAGAAAGGCGCCGATCGCGGCGGTGTCCAGCTTCGCCTGCGCCCAGCCGCCGCCGGCCAGCGCCTCTTGCAGCGCGGCGCGGTCCGGCGCCATGTGGCCCGGCATGGCGGCATAGGCCGCGCGCAGCTGCCGCGCGGTCTCGTCCAGGCTGACCCGCAAACCGCCGTCCACTGTATCTTGTCCCCGGTTTTCCATTCGATTGTTCCCTTGATGGATCGTGTCCGGACGGCTCCGCCCCGTCCTCGGGGTCGCCCGCAATCCCGGCCTCGGCGATGCCGCGCCGCCGCTGCGCCATGGCGCGGCCGCCCGGTGCCCATGGCCTGCCATGCAGGCGCTTGAAGCCGGGGATGTCATTGATGCGCCGCGGGATCTCGGTCCCTTCTGACGCACACAACTCCATCGGCTGTTTTGCCGGAAACTTGAGCCGCAGCGCCGCCCGCAACCCATCGCCACGGCGAAAAATGTACACTTCCGCCCATCGACGGAACACCGTGCCGCAACGCCAGGGGATCACAGATGATTGTGCGAGACCGCCCATCGGGACTGAGGTTGTTCCTGGTCCTGCGAGGCTCGATCCTGTCGCGCATCTGGCGCGTGCTGCTGGTGAACCTGCTGGTAGCGATTGCCGTGACGATCAGCCACGGCGCGTTCTTCGAGCACAAGGTCACGCTCACGGCCATCCCCTTCACGCTGATCGGCCTGCCACTGGCCATCTTCCTGGGCTTTCGCAATACCGCCGCCTACGACCGCTTCTGGGAAGGGCGCAAGTTGTGGGGAGATCTGGTGGTGCGCAGCCAGAACCTGGCACGGCAATGCCTCACGCTGATCGCGGACAACGTGCCGGACAGCGCCGGCCATAAACCGGCGGGCCTGAACGACGCGCGCGTGCGCATGATCTCCCGCGCGATCGCCTATGCGTACGCGCTGCGCAACCGGTTGCGCGGCACCAGCGCCGCCACCGGCCTGGACCCGGCCTGGCTGCGCCCGGCGGAGTTCGCCGACCTGCAGCGCAGCACCAATGCGCCCGCCCAGTTGATGATGCGCATGGGCGAGGACCTGGGCCAGTGCGTGCGGCAGCACCGCGTCGAGCCCTGCCTCGCCGCCGGCATCGACGACACCTTGTCGGCCATGGTGGCCACGGCGGTGGCGTGCGACCGCATCCGCCACACGCCGATCCCGTTCTCGTACACGCTGCTGCTGCACCGTACCGCCTACCTGTATTGTTTTTTGTTGCCGTTCGGGCTGGTGGATACCATCGGCTTCGTCACGCCCGTCGTGGTGGCCATCGTCGCGTACACCTTCTTCGGCCTGGATGCGCTGGGCGATGAGCTGGAAGAGCCGTTCGGCACCAGCGCCAACGACCTGCCGCTCGATGCGCTCTGCCGCGCCATCGAGATCGGCATGAAGGAAGCGCTGGGCGACACCGAGCTGCCGCCACCGCTCGTACCCGTGGATTACTGCCTGCTTTAGGGCGCCTGGCCGGCACGCTGGCGCGGCCGCGCCAGCGTGCGCCGGTTGCGCCACTCGCCCGAGCACGCGCGACTTTCGGTAAACTGCCGCTGTGCCGGCGCAGCGTCGTCCGGCTTTGGCGCACGCCTCACCGCTTTTCCCCAGGTTCCAGACATCCCAGATGGCCCAGAAGTCCCCGGCGTCCAAGACGCCCGCCGCACCGGCGCCCAGCCCCCACGAAATCCGTCCCGGCCAGTCCATCGAGCTGCTCAAGGCGCTGCATATCCTCACGCGCGACGGCAAGATGAACCAGGACAGCCGCCGCAAGCTCAAGCAGGTCTACCACCTGTTCCAGTTCATCGAGCCGCTGCTGCAAGACCTCAAGCAGGATCACCCCGACGTGACGCTGGTCGACCATGGCGCCGGCAAGTCCTACCTCGGTTTCATCCTGTACGACCTGTTCTTCAAGGCGCAGCTCGACCAGTCGCACATCTACGGCATCGAGACGCGCGAGGAACTGGTGCGCAGCTCGCAGGAACTCGCCAGCCGGCTGGGCTTCGACGGCATGTCATTCCTGAACCTGTCGGTAGCGGAATCGATCACATCCGACCGGCTCCCTCCCGCCATCGACATCGTCACCGCGCTGCACGCCTGCAACACGGCCACGGACGATGCGATCCGCTTCGCGCTGGAAAAGCGCGCCAAGTACATCGTGGTGGTGCCGTGCTGCCAGGCCGAGGTGGCCGGCGTGCTGCGCAAAAACAAGGGCAAGCTGCTGGCCGGCAATCCGCTGACCGAGATCTGGCGCCACCCGCTGCATACGCGCGAATTCGGCAGCCAGGTGACCAACGTGCTGCGCTGCCTGCAACTGGAGGCGCACGGCTACCAGGTCAGCGTGACCGAGCTGGTGGGCTGGGAGCACTCGATGAAGAACGAGCTCATCATCGCGCAGTACAAGGACCTGCCGCGCCGCCGCCCGGCCGAGCGGCTAAACGAAGTGCTGCGCACGCTGGGACTGGAAGAGATGGAAGCGCGCTTCTATACGCAGGAGCCGGCCGCTGCCGGCTGAGGCTGCATAGCGCCATGCCAGCCGCGCGTTGTTATGCCCCGCTGGCCTCGCTCATCAGCTTGCGCCAGCCGTCGTGGCCAAGACGGCGCATGGTTTCCTGGTTGCGCTCGTAGATATCCGACGCATCGGGAAAGGCCGCCACGGCCCGCGCGATGCTGTCCTCGCGCAGCAAGTGCAGGATGGGGTAAGGCGCGCGGTTGGTGTAATTCTCGATGTCGTCCGGCTCGCTGCCGCCGAACTCGTAGTGCGGATGGAAGCTGGCGATCTGCAGGATGCCCGCCAGGCGCAGGCTCTTGAGCAAGCGCTCGGCGAAATAGAGGAAATCGTTGTAGTCGAGAAATTCCGCCAGCGCCTGGGGCACGATCAGCAGGGTCGTGTCGATCTTGGCGGGGTCGGCATCGGCGAGCGTGCGCAGCTCGGTTTCGAGATCGGCGAGCACGCCCTCGGTATCGGTGGCTTCGCTCACCGTGTAGCGGATCTGCCGCTTCACGTGCACGGCCTTGGCGAAGGGGCACAGGTTGAGGCCGATCACCGCGCGCTCCAGCCATTGCTGGGTGGCGTCTACGATGGACTGGGGGGATGGCGAAGCGGTGGGCATGGCGGTGCGTGACTGCGCTAAACCGCCATTTTAACCTCCTGCCCCCTGCAGGCCGGAGGGACTTAGCGGCGCACCCCGTAGATCTGCCTGGCCAGCGCCTCGGCCTGGCGCATGGCCGTGTCGCGTTCGGCCGTGCCCAGCTTGCCGCAGACGTACTCCAGGTTGGCGGTGTCCAGGTCGGTGACATGGCGCTCGCCGGACAGCACGATCACCTTGCGCCACATGCAGGCCTTGACGCGGTCGCGCTCCAGCCCGAGGCAGCCGGACTGCAGGCAGTACGAGAGGTTGCGCTGGGACAGGAAGTCGCCTTTCATGGCCTTTTCCTGCAACCCCTGCGCGGTTTCCTGCGCGAGCGACGGGTGTACGCCGGCCACAAGACCCAGCAAGCCCAGCATGACCAGCACGAAGGCCCGCGCGGCGGGAAGAGGCAACGACAAGCGGGACGGCGAGGGCATGGGAGACGCGCAAGACCAGTGGCACGAGGGAATGGGCGATCTTAGCAGTTGTCCCTGCCCTATATAATCCGATCCGCCGCAGCCTCTCCTCGCACCCCTTTCCGCGATCGACCGCCCTCCCCCGGATCCAACCCATATGCCTGCACCCACCGCCTCCCTCCCAGCCGCCAGCGTCGCCGTGATCGGCGGCGGCCCCGCGGCCTGATGGCGCCGAGGTGCTGGCCGCACGTGGGTTTCGCGTGGACGTGTACGACGCCATGCCCTCGGTCGGCCGGAAATTCCTGATGGCCGGCCGCGGCGGCATGAACCTCACGCATTCCGAAGCGGCCGAGCCCTTCCTCGGGCGCTATGGCAAGCGTAGCGCGCAGATCGCGCCGCTGCTGGCCGGCTTCGATCCCCAGGCGCTGCGCGGCTGGGTGCACGGGCTGGGCATCGAGACCTTTGTCGGCAGCTCGGGCCGCGTCTTCCCCACCGACATGAAAGCCGCGCCGATGCTGCGTGCATGGCTGCACCGTCTGCGCGAGGCCGGCGTGCAGTTCCATATGCGGCATCGCTGGCTGGGCTGGGAGGATGAATCGGGCAAGCTGCGTTTCGCCACGCCGGATGGCGAACTGCGGGTCCAGGCCGATGCCACCGTACTGGCGCTTGGCGGCGGCAGCTGGGCGCGCCTGGGTTCCGACGGCGCCTGGGTGCCGCTGCTGGCAGCACGCGGCGTGAACATCGCCCCGTTGCGCCCCGCCAACTGCGGCTTCGACGTTGCCTGGAGCGAGCACTTTCACTCGCGCTTTGCCGGTCATCCGCTGAAAGCGGTAGCCATCGCGCTGCGCGGCCGCGACGGCGTTGCGCACTATCGCCAGGGCGAGTTCGTCATCACCGCCGGCGGCATCGAAGGGAGCCTGGTCTATGCGCTGAGCGCGCCAATGCGCGACCTGCTCGAAGCCACGGGCGAGGCCACGATCCATCTCGACCTGGCGCCAGGCCTGCCCGCCGAACGCGTGACCGAGGCCGTGCAGCGGCCGCGCGGCGCGCGCTCGCTGTCGAGCCACCTGCAGAGCAAGCTGGGCATCACCGGCGTGAAGGCCGGCTTGCTGCGCGAGTGCTTGTCAAAGGAAGAATTCGCCGACCCCGCGCGGCTGGCGGCGGCGCTCAAGGCGCTGCCCGTGCGCTTGCTGCGCGCGCGCCCGATCGATGAAGTGATCAGCAGCGCGGGCGGCGTCGCGTTCGAGGCGATGGACGCGCAATTGATGCTGCGCGCCGTGCCGGGCGTGTTCTGTGCCGGCGAGATGCTCGACTGGGAAGCGCCCACCGGCGGCTACCTGCTGACCGCCTGCTTTGCCAGCGGGCGCGCGGCCGGGCTAGGCGTCGCGGCCTGGCTGGAAGCCGCCCGGGCTGCCGGGCGCTAAGCCGGCTCAGGCGGGCTCAGGTCGCCTTGCCGTTGACAATGCTCAACGCCACGGCCTCTGCCACTTCAATGCCATCGATGGCCGCGGAGTAAATGCCGCCCGCATAGCCGGCGCCTTCGCCGGCAGGGTACAGCCCTTCCACATTCATGCTCTGGTAGTTGTCCTTGCGGCGGATGCGCAGCGGCGACGACGTGCGCGTTTCCACGCCGGTCAGCACCGCGTCATGCATGGCAAAGCCGGCGATCTTCTTGTCCAGTTCGGGCAGCGCTTCGCGGATGGCTTCGATGATGTAGTCGGGCAGCGCGGTGGACAGGTCGGTCGGCGTGACGCCCGGCTTGTAGGACGGCTCGACCGCGCCCATCGCCGTGGACGGCCGGCGCGCGATGAAGTCGCCCACCAACTGCGCCGGCGCGTTGTAGTTGCGCCCGCCGAGTTCGAAGGCGCGCTCTTCCCAGTGGCGCTGGAAGGCGATGCCGGCCAGTGGGCCGCCAGGGAAATCCTCCGGCGTGATGCCCACCACGATGCCGGCATTGGCATTGCGCTCGGCGCGGACGTACTGGCTCATGCCGTTGGTCACCACGCGGCCCGGCTCCGAGGCCGCGGCCACCACCGTGCCGCCCGGGCACATGCAGAAGCTGTAGACCGCGCGGCCGTTGCTGGCGTGGTGCACCACCTTGTAGTCCGCGGCGCCCAGCAGCTTGTTGCCGGCGAACTTGCCGAAGCGGCTGCTGTTGATCATGCCCTGCGGATGCTCGATGCGAAAACCCAGCGAGAACGGCTTGGCCTCCATGAACACGCCGCGCTCATGCAGCATCTCGAAGGTGTCGCGCGCGCTGTGGCCCACCGCCAGGACGACGTGGTCGGCCTGCAGGTACTCGCCGTTGGACAGCTTGAGCCCGCGCATCTTGCCGCCCTCGATATCCACGTCCTCGACGCGGGTCTCGAAGCGGACCTCGCCGCCCAGCGCGAAAATCTCGGCGCGCATCTTCTCCACCATGCTGACCAGGCGGAAGGTGCCGATGTGCGGGCGTGCGAGGTAGAGGATGTCCTCCGGCGCGCCGGCCTTGACGAATTCATCGAGGACCTTGCGGCCGTAGTGCTTCGGGTCCTTGATCTGGCTGTAGAGCTTGCCGTCGGAGAACGTGCCCGCCCCGCCCTCGCCGAACTGCACGTTCGACTCGGGATTGAGCACGCTCTTGCGCCACAGGCCGAAGGTGTCCTTGGTGCGCTCGCGCACTTCCTTGCCGCGCTCCAGGATGATGGGCTTGAAGCCCATCTGCGCCAGGATCAGGCCGGCGAGCAAACCGCACGGGCCCATGCCGATCACCACCGGGCGCAGCGTGGTGCCCGGCGCGGGCGCCTGCGCGACGAAGCGGTAGGCCATGTCCGGCGTCACGCTCCAGTTCGACTTGCCGGCCATGCGCTTGATCGCCGCGGCTTCGTCCTTCACCGCGATATCGATGATGTAGGTGAGCTTGATATCGGAGCGCTTGCGGGCATCGTGCGCGCGGCGGTACACGGTGAACCCGGTCAGGCCATCGGCCTTGACGCCAAGTTCGGCGAGGCGGGCGAGGACCACGGCCTCGAGATCGCTCTCGGCGTGGTCGAGCGGGAGTTTGACTTCACTTAGACGTAGCATGGGAACCTGGAATTCTGCGGCCGGTAGGTCGGCCCTGGAAGGGGCGCTGACTGCACTCTGGTTGAGCGTCGGGCTGGCCGGACCGCAATTTTATCGTTTTTAGGGCCAGGGTCCGCATTCTCTGCCACGAGAGCGCGAAATTGTGAGATCTTCCGCACCCCGGCAAGATAACCAGGAAGGAAGAAAGATGATCGACGCACTAGTCAGCGGCCGGCTCCACGGCCACGCCAGCGAACGTTCCGGCCAGGGCGGCAGCCAGTACGTGACCGCCAAGCTCAAGGCCGCGATCAACGATGGCGATACTGTCATCGTCAACGTGATCGCGTTTGCCGACAAGGTGCGGGCGGGCCTGCTGGCGCTGGAGGACGGCGAGTCGGTCGCGCTGTCGGGCAGCCTCACGCCCAAGGTCTGGACCGACAAGAACGGCGACACCCGGCCCGCCCTGGACCTGGTGGCCCACGCCATGCTGAGCGCGCACGACCAGCAGGACTGACCGCCCAGGCCCGCTTCAGGCCCACTTCAGGCCTGCGCCAGCCGCAGCCAGCGGGTCCACCAGGGCCTTGCCACGGGTGCCTGCAGCCCCAACGTGGCGGCCTTCCGGGCCATCAGTTCCACCCAGCCCGGCGACAGCGCCACCACGCTGCCGGCCGGCAGGCGCCGCGCCTGCCGCCACACGGTGCCGGCCAGCCAGCGCGGCACCTCGGTGAGTTCGAGTTCGCCCTCCAGCACGCACAGGATCGTGCCGGCCCTGGCATGGAAGCGCAGCACACGGCCACTTTCCAGGTCGAGCGCTTGCGCTTGCGGCTCGGCGCCAGCCTGCATGGCGCGCGTGGGCTGCACGGGCTGGACCGTGGGGATGATCGGGTCTGAACGATAGCTTTGCATGATGCCGGCTCCCTGGCTTTGACAGGGTTCCAGACTACCGATGCGGGCCGGGACAAAACAGGCACACGCCCAGGGCTTGTGGACCATAACAGAGGCATGACAGACCATCTGTTACGATACAGAAGACCACAATCTGTATCTGTTGCGTCGACCGCCGCCGCGCCACCATGCCGCATGGAATCCGCCCCCCTCTACCGCCAGCTTGCCCAGCACTACCTTCACGCCATCGAAACCGGCGTACTGAAGCCGGGGGACCGCGTGCCTTCCGTGCGCACGCTCATGGAGTTGCACGGCGTGAGCCTGTCGACCGCCTTGCAGGCCTGCCGGCAGATGGAAAGCGATGGCTTGCTTGAGGCCAGGCCGCGCTCGGGCTATTTCGTGCTGCACCGCCGGCACAAGCCGCTGGCACCGATCGAAGAACCCGCCGCCACACTGCCCGACCCCGCGCAATACGTGGGCATCCACGAGCGCATCTCCGCCATCACCGCGCGCGGGCACCAGCAACCGGTCGCCGTGAATTTTGCCGGCGCTTGCGGCGCGCCCGCGCTGTATCCGGCGCAAGACCTGCGCAATGCGGCGGCACGCGCGCTGCGCCTTCACCCGCAGCTGTTTGGCAGCGCGGCCGACACCGGCGGGCATCCAGCCTTTCGCGCCGTGCTGGCGCGGCACGCGCTGCTGTCGCGCGTCACGATAGCGCCGGACGACATCCTGGTGACCCATGGCTGCACCGAAGCGCTCAACCTCGCGCTGCGCGCGGTGGCACAGCCAGGTGACGTGATTGCCGTGGAGTCGCCCACCTACTACGGCCTGCTGCAAATCCTCGAAAGCCTGGGCATGCGGGCGCTGGAAATTCCCAGCAGCCCGCAGACCGGCATCTCGCTGGACGCGCTGGAGCTGGCGGCGCAGACCTACGACAACATCCGCGCCGTGGTGGTGGTGCCGAACCTGCAGAATCCGCTGGGCAGCATCATGCCGGACGCCAACAAGGCGCAACTGGTGGCCTGGTGCGAGGCGCGCGCGATTGCGCTGATCGAGGACGACTGCTTCTCCGCGCTGGCCGACAGCGACGCCCCGCTGCCCGCGCTCAAGGCCTGGGACCGCAGCGGTGGCGTGATCCATTGCGCCTCGCTGCACAAGATCCTGGCGCCCGGCATGCGGCTGGGCTGGATCGCCGCGGGCAAGTGGCAGGCACGCGTGGAAATGCTCAAGTACAGCCAGTCGCGGCCCAACGAGTTGCTGGCGCAGATGGCAGCGGCCGAGTTCATGGGCTCCGGCGCGTTCGAGCGGCACCTGCGGCGCCTGCGTGAGCAATTGCGCAGCCAGCGCGCGCAGGTGGCGCAAGCCATCGCCGCCGAGTTCCCCGCGGGCACGCGCGCCTCCAACCCGAACGGCGGGCTGCACCTGTGGGTGGAGCTGCCCGGCTCGGTCCCGTCCGAGGCCGTGTTCGACCAGGCCATGGCGGCCGGCATCCGGGTGGTGCCGGGGGTGATGTTCTCCAACTCCAACCGCTTCGACCATTTCCTGCGGCTCAATTGCGGCACGCCGTTCACGCCAGAGATCGAGCGCGCGTTGCGCACGCTCGCCGCGGTGGTGGCGCGCCTGGCGGACAAGCCCTAGCGGCCGGGGATGGATGGCTGGACACGGGCATGCGGCGCCACTTCCGTCGCCTCGCGCCGCCATTCGTCCCTTGCATCGCGCCGTTCATCGCAGCGCGCTAGGCGGCGGCCGAGCGCACCGTCATCCTTGCCAACATTGCCGAAACCGGCAGGCCGCGCTCACAAGGAGAACAAGATGACGCACACCTCCCTCCCGCTCGCCACCGAGACCGTGGGTTCCGCCCCGCGCCTTTGCACCGCCCGCCGCGCCGACCCGGCGCATCGCCTGGCACGCGCCGACGCCAGGGCCGGCCAGGACATCAAAGACAGCGCCACGCGCACGGAGCATGACCAGGGACAAAGCAGGCCCACCCGGCTTGCCGATACCATCGGCCGGGTTCCTGTCCAGACCTTGACCGAGATGACTCATGCCAACTCCGCTGCCAGCGGCAAGCTCCACGAACTGCGCACCCTGGCCTCGCACCTGACCGCCGGCTCGCTGTTGCAGGCGGCCACGCTGCAATTGATTGCCGAGCAAGAGAACACGCAGCACCGCTACGCCCCCGCGCGCATCGCCGAGCTCTCGCGCCAGGGCTAAGGCCCGGGCGGGCGCCCGGTGTGGATTTTTACGCCACACACGCCCCATTTCCTCCCCTGCTGCCCTATGCTATCGCTCGTAGCGAGCATGGCGGCCGCCCCGGCGCATTCGAGGCGGCACAAAGCCAGCCGAGCCACACGCGTGCCAGCCAGCCCTGGCCCGCGCTTATCGGGATAGGGAGAAACTGCATTGATGGAAACGACCGACACGTCGCGGATCGACAACGAATACAAGACCTTGTTCCAGCTGGCGCCGGTCTCGCTGTGGCTGGAAGACTTCAGCGCCGTGCGCGAACACTTCCAGGTCCTGCGCGCGCAGGGCGTGACCGACCTGCGCAGCCACCTGCGCGCCAACCCGGAAGAAGTCGCGCATTGCTCGGCACGGATCCGCGTGCTGGACGTGAACCAGCGCACGCTGGACCTCTTCCGCGCCGCCGACCTCACCGACCTCGTCAATAACCTGGACACCGTCTTTCGCGACGATATGTTCGACCAGCACGTCGAGGAGCTCGCCCAGCTGTGGGACGGCGGATCGCGCTTTTCAAGCCAGACCGTCAACTACACGCTGGAAGGCAAGCGGCTGGACATCCGCCTGGATGCCACCGTCATGCCCGGGCATGAGGCGACCTGGGAACGCGTGCTGCTGTCGATCGAGGACATCACCGCGCGCGTGGCCACCGAGCGCGAGCTGCGCCGCAGCGAGCAATACGCGCTGGGCCTGTTCGAGCATTCGCCGGTCTCGCTGTGGGTCGAGGACTTCAGCGCGGTCAAGGTGCTGCTCGATGAAGTCCGCGGCGCGGGCATCTCGGATTTCCGCACCTTCCTCAACGTGCACCCGGATTTCATTTCGCGCTGCATGCAGGAAATCCGCGTGCTCGACGTCAACCAGCAAACCCTGCTGATGTTCAGCGCGTCGACCAAGGCGGAGTTGCTCTCGCGCCTGGGCGACGTGTTCCGCGACAATATGCGCATCCAGTTCGCCGAGCAGTTGATCGACCTCTGGAACGAGAAGCTCTGGCAGCAGCGCGAAGTCATCAATTACGCGCTGGATGGCCGGGCCGTGGACGTGTTCATGCAGTGGTCGGTGTTTCCGGGCCGCGAGGCGGAATGGGACCAGGTGCTGGTGTCGCTGACCGACATCACCGCGCGCAAGAAGGCCGAGGCCTATGTCGAATTCCTCGGCAAGCACGACGTGCTGACCAAGCTCTACAACCGCGCCTACTACGAAGACGAGCTCGCGCGGCTGGGCCGCAAGGGCCCGTGGCCGGTCAGCGTGATCGCGGTCGACCTGAACGGCCTGAAGCAGGTCAACGACCAGCTCGGCCACGGCGACGGCGACGCCCTGCTGCGCCGCACCGGCGAGGCGCTGAAGAAGGCCGTGGGCGACCAGGTCTGCGTGGCGCGGGTCGGGGGCGACGAGTTCATGGTGCTGCTGCCGGCGCGCGACGAGCGCAGCGTGGCCACGGTGGTCGAGCAGATCCACCAGGTGGTAGAGCTCAACAACCAGTTCTATCCAGGCACCGCGCTCAGCCTGTCGATCGGAACGGCAAGCTGCAGTGCCGGCGATCGCCTCAGCGACGCCGTCAAGCTGGCCGACGCCCGCATGTACCAGGCCAAGCGCGCCCACTACGAGGCGCTCGACGACGAGCGCGAACGGCGGCGCCGATAGCCAGTCGCCGCAGTGAAAAAAAGGGCCGGATCATCCGGCCCTTTCTTCTTGCGCGCGTGGCAGCGTAAAAGCGTGATGGCGCTAGCGCGTTACAGGTACACGATCAGTGCCACGCCGGCGGCGATCAGGCCGAACTTGACCACGTAGTACGCCGGCCGGCTCCAGGCCTTGAAACGCCGGCGATACTGGCCGCCGATCCAGACAATGCGGAACAGGCGGTTGATCATGCCGGTCTGGTCGGACTCTTCGTTGGGCGAGCTCGCCGCGGTCATGACCTTGCGGCCCAGCCAGCGGTTGATCTTGCCAGCCCAGCCGAAGCGCATCGGACGCTCGATGTCGCAGAACAGGATCAGCCGGTTGCTGTCGCTCTTGTTCTCCGCCCAGTGCAGGTAGGTCTCGTCGAACACCACGCCCTCGCCATCGCGCCAGCTATGGCGCTCGCCGTCAACCTCGATAAAGCAGCGGTCGTCGTTGGGCGTGGCCAGACCCAGGTGGTAACGCAGCGAGCCCGCGAACGGATCGCGGTGCGGGTTCAGCTTGCCGCCGGGCGGCAGTTCGGCGAACATCGCCGCCTTCACGCTCGGCAGCCCGCGGAGCAGCTCCACCGTGCGCGGGCACAGGACCTCGGCCGAGGGATGGCGGGCTTCGTCTAGGGCGTGCGCGGCACGCCGGAAAATACGTACATGAAGCAGTTGACCGGGGCCACCAGGGCCGAATGGTCGAGCAACTGACGCCAGATGCGCAGCCTCACCTTGCCGCGGAAATGCACGTACAGGATTGCTCCCAGGTACGCCGCGACGATTAT
Source organism: Cupriavidus basilensis OR16 (assembly GCF_000243095.1). GTDB lineage: Bacteria > Pseudomonadota > Gammaproteobacteria > Burkholderiales > Burkholderiaceae > Cupriavidus > Cupriavidus basilensis_D. The sequence continues at coordinate 47,575 of NZ_AHJE01000098.1, forward strand.
CCACTTGATCACCCGAAATCCTCCCTATCAGCAGTACCGCGCGCGGTTGCATACGCGGGCAACGCGACGGTGTCGGGGGCGAAAACCCGTAGTGTATCGAAATGGGAGGCGGCCTGCTGGATGAGAATGATGCTCCACACGCCAATCCGTCGCATCGGATCGGCGGTGAAAGTGGCCTGAGCCGCCGAAGGGGGCGGGGCAGCGGCGGGTCCGGCTCAGGGCGCGCCGCGGGACTGACGGGCGATGCGCTCGATCAGCGCGTTGGCGTCATCCGGCAAACCCTGCAGCGTGAGCAGGCGCGCGTTGAGCACCATGTTCTCCAGCACCAGCTTCGCCGTGGAGGCCCACATGGTCGCCAGCAACGCGTCCACCGGCATGCCGGCCGTCTCCATCGCGCTCGAGCGCTGCGCCACCAGGCGGCACACCAAAGCGCGCAGCGTGGCGTCGTCGAAGGGCAGGTCGGCATAGTCGATCGGATCCTCCTTCTCGACTTCCACCATCAGTTGCAGCAGCATGTCTTCGGTCATCGGCAAGCTCCCAGGGAGGCTTCACAGGTCGGATGTTCCTGTCAATGACGCTAATCCTCGGCCCTTGCGTTGTCAATGCGGTGGCCGATCGGCACTAGCGCATTGACGCAATGGCAACAAGCACCGTGGCCCCCGTGTTTGGGACATCCGATGACTCAGGGTAAGCGATAGACAGGTCCCATCAATCGGCACTGAACAAAGCGTGTAAGCTCCGGTCTGATCCTTACTACCAACCAAACACCAGAGTTCATGACCGAGCGTTTGTTGTCAGCCATGCGTCAATACGCATGGTTCGGTGGTGTCAAGCACCACGTGGTCCAAGGTGTCGAAGCACTGGCCACCTTGCTCAAATCTCCCGCAGTCGCAGCCCGCGCAGTGGCTGCCATCGTTGCAGAAACCGAACAGGGCGTGCAGGTGTGGGTGTCCTACTTCGGCAAGCCGATGGATCCGCATACGCAATACGTGTTCTGGCCGATGCAGCGGGTGCTCAAGCCTGCGCGACGACGCGTGGCCATGGTCCCGTTACCGCCGCAGCGCCGGGATCGCCGTTAGCCTCGGCGGCCCTGTTGCATAGGGAATCGCGAATGGCTGGCCGATGCCGGCGATTCGCGAGTATCAAGCTCAAGCTTCAGCATCTACCTTCCCGCCTCACCCCCCTCCCCCCGCTCTCATCATTCCCCACGGCGCCGCTCAGGCGTCGGCCCAGCGCCGCAGCAGATTGTGATAAACGCCGGTGAGCCCCACCACGGCGGCGTCCTTATGCCCCAGGGCCTGGGCGACGCGCTGGATCTGCGTATCGAGCTCGAACAGCGCCGAGCGCTGGCCTTCGTCGCGCACCATGCTTTGAATCCAGAAGAATGACGACACCCGCGCGCCGCGCGTGACCGGGCTGACGTGGTGCAGGCTGGTGGCCGGGTACAGCACCATGTGCCCCGCTGGCAGCTTCACGCGTTGCTGCCCGTAGGTATCCTCCACCACCAGTTCGCCGCCGTCGTAGTCTTCCGGTTCCGTCAGGAACAACGTTGCCGAGAGGTCGCTGCGCACGCGGAAGTTGGTGCCGCGCAAATGGCGGATCGCGTTGTCGATATGGTTGTCGAACGCGTGCCCGCCCTCGTAGCGGTTGAACAAGGGCGGATAGACCTTGAGCGGCAGCGCGGCAGAAATAAACAGCGGATTGGCCCCCAGCGCATCCTGGATCAGCTCGCCTGCCTGGCGCGCTACCGGCGAGCCTTCAGGCAGTTGCAGGTTGCGCTTGGCCAGTGCCGACTGATGCCCGGAAGTGGCGTTGCCGTCGGTCCATTCTGCCGCGTCCATCCAGGCGCGGCATTGGGCAACCTGCGCCTTTGTCAGCACATCGGGGATCTGCAGCATCATGATTTCGATTACCTCGGCAAGACAGTTGGCCCGGGGGGCCTTGCCGTGCCCCAGGCGAGCGCCGATTGTAAGAGAAAGCCCTTAAACATACAAATGGGAATCATTATCAGTATCCGCGCACATTAATCTGACGCAAGTCGCACGCGCGAGAGCCGCCCTTTACTGCCATGTAGGCCTTGTGCCGACATGCGCCGGGCATGCGGCCTACTACAATGGATTGCACCCAGCCCACATTGCCAAGGAGACGGAAATGCCCGAACCGGTACACGACGAAGCGTTGGTCAACCTCTACCTTGAGCAGATTTCCGCCCTGTCGATCAGCGCCTTCGATGGCGCGGACGTCAACGAGGAACTCGGACAGGTAGTGCGCGAGGCCGTCGATCAGTGCGGCGCAAGCAAGACCGCTCCGGAGGGTAATAACCTGAGCGTGCTGATCGAGCGCTTGACGGCCCGGTCCGAGGCAGCGGCGCGCGAAGGCCAGCCGCAGGTGCAGGACACGTTCTCGCGCGCGGCAGATCTGGCCCGGGCGCCCGTCTGAATCCCTGGCCGGCGCGGTGCGTGTGCGCGCCCGCGCGGCAGTGAACCTCTTTGCGGATCACAATCTCTAATTGCTATCGCCCGGCGCCCGCCGGGCGCGATCCGTTGCCGAACCAGAAGCTCCATGCACCGCGCCTTGCTCCGCTTGTTGTTCACCGTGTCAGTGCTATGCGTCGGCGCGTGCGCGGGCTTCCCTTCCTACGGCCCCTACGACCCCTACGACAATTACAACAGCTACAACCCCTACGATCCGTACGGGTTCTACGATGGCAGCGCAGTTTATCCCCCGGGTACTTACGGCTACGGGTATGGCTACGACTACCCCCTGCCCTACTATGGCGGGTTCTACGGCCCCGCCTTCATCTACGGTTACGGTGGCGGCGGTCGTTACGGCGGCTATCGCACCTTTGGCTACTATCGCGGGCCCGGCTACCACGCGGGCTGGCCGCGATACTACGGCGGCTATCACTACCATTCCGGCATGGCGCACGGCTACTACCATGGCGGCAGCTGGGGCGGCACGGGATCGCGAGGTGGGCGCAGCGGGGGTGGACGCGGTGGAGGCGGCCGCGGACGGCACTGATCGGCGCAAGTCAACGGCGCACGCAATGCGCGCTGGCCCGGCGCAACGCTCGGGTTTCGTATCTTTTGGAATTTGCAGAACTTGGCCAGAACGGCCGGAGACTTGGTTCGGAAGACCAGAAAAGGTCTTTGGTTGCGGGGGCAGGACTTGAACCTGCGACCTTCGGGTTATGAGCCCGACGAGCTGCCAACTGCTCCACCCCGCGTCCGAGAGGCCGGATTATGGTGGATCCGGCCTCGCAATGCAATGGCTTTGTGACGCCATCGTGAAAAACCCGCCATTCCGTGTGCGCATGATCTCGATGACGATTGCCCATTTCCCACTGGGCAGGGACTGAACCTCATAGCGGATCTTCTAGCCGTTGAACGCCAACATGCGGTACCTCCTTGCTCTTGGCGTGTACGTACTATTGTGCACTTCCGCCTTTTCCGCGCGGCAGAGGCGGCACGCCCGCTAGTCCGTCACCGGCCCCACAAGCTTGTCCACAAGCCGATAGGCGGCGGCGAAGGCCGCGACTTCGGCCGCGTGCCGGGTAGCAAACTGCGCCCCGTCGCCCGACAAGCGCTCGACGTCGCCCGCATCGGACGGATCCGCCCCCTCCTGGCAGACGCGCACCTCGTAGCCCCACTGGGCAACCTTGCCCAACGCCGAGATGCCGGCGTCGCCCGGCTTCGATACCAGGACATAGACGTCCATGCCCCGGTACGCCTCTACCCGCCAGTCCGCGCTGCTCATTGAGTACCCCCCTTGGTTCTTGCCGCGTGCATGACGCATCGAGCCCGTAGCCCTGGGCTCTCTCAACCAGCCTAGGCCGCCGGCCTCGGCCCCGCAAGACGGCACGCGCCTACACGCCGTGGGGCGCATGGCGATAGCGCGCGTCGCGCATGGGACTATCCGAATCATCGAGGCAATGCCGGACAAAGGTTAACTGCCGCTGGAGCCCGGCGCCCGGCCCGGCCCACATGGCCCGGCCCAGCAGGTAGCTCACCGCAACCTCGTGCCAGGATGTCATTTGGGTGAAGACCTGCGACGCCGCCCGCTCGATCACGGCCCAGGCCTGCGCTTCGGTTTGCATGCCGCAGTCGTAGGCGGCCCGCGCAACATGAATCGCCCGGCTCATGTCCCAGGCCAGCACGCCACGCGCAAGATCGACCCGCGAGCCTAGCAGGCAGCTCGCGCGCAGATCCGGCATGGCGCGCTCGAGATTGTCGATACAGTGGGCGAGCCGCACCGGATCAAAGCGGTCGTCGAGCAGCACGATTTCCCGCTCGCGCGCTGCGCGCGGCACGGAGAACAGGATCCGGCAAACCTGCGGATACAACGCGCGATGCCCCTCCTCCAGCAACCACGCCAGCGTGCCTCGCGCCTCACCGGCCGTATGGATATGCCAGTCGCTTGCCAGCACGTCCACCTGCTTTTGCGGATCGGCGCCGGTGGCGAGGGTGCGCACGTTGAAGTTCAACCGCGCCTCATGCAACAGGCCCACCAGCAAAGCGCACGTGCGCTCGCCAGCGGGCAGCACTGGCCCGCCTCCGCGCGCCGGGCCGCAAGCACAGCCCCGCGAGCGCGGCCTTTGCTCCGCCGCCAACGGCAAATTGGTTCGCGGTACGCCCGGCGTGCGGCGGCGGCGCGCGGCATTGGTGGCATTGACGGCTATGGCCAGCAGCACGGCACAGGCAAACCATGGCAAGGGTCGCATCGCAAGACTCCCCAAAGGAAAGCGCGATCGCTCGGCCTCGCGGGCCAGGAAGCAGCAGCACGGGAGCGATCCGCTTATGAACGCGAATGAGATACGCACCGGGCCAAGATTAGCGACGTGACGATCGGCGCGCGATGAGACGAATCTCAATCGCGGCCATTGCCGTAGACGCGCGCGGAACGCCGTAGAATGGACAGGGCGGACCGGGAAGCGGGATTGACGAAGCAGAAATGAAAAAAGAGCTTCCATTTCTGGAAGCTCTTTTCGCAATGAGTGGTGCGGCTGGCAGGATTCGAACCCACGACCCCTTGGTTCGTAGCCAAGTACTCTATCCAACTGAGCTACAGCCGCACTCGAGAAAGAAATTATAACGTACTTTTGGCGCTTGAGAACCCCCCTACCCCACTTTTTTTGCTTTTCCCTCCGGCAAGCCACCGCTTCCTATAATGACAGCCCCGCAGATGTGATCGGATCATGAACAAGGCATTTGTCAAAGAATCATCCAGCGACGAGGACGACGACCTTCCCGAAGGCGCCGCCCCGCTGCCTCCCGGCACCAAGAACTACATCTCGGCGCAAGGCTACCAGCGCTTGCGCGACGAACTGATGCACCTGATCGACACGGCGCGCCCGGAAGTGGTCCAGATCGTTTCGTGGGCCGCGTCCAATGGCGACCGCTCCGAGAACGGCGACTATCACTACGGCAAGAAGCGCCTGCGCGAAATCGACCGCCGCATCCGCTTCCTGACCAAGCGCCTGGAGAAAGCCGAGGTAGTGGACCCTTCCCTGCAGGGCGACAACGACCAGATTTTTTTCGGCGCCACCGTCACCTACGCCGACCAGGCGGGCGAGGAGACCACCGTGACGATCGTCGGCACCGACGAGGTCGACCTGGACAGCAACCACGTGAGCTGGATCTCGCCGATCGCGCGCGCGCTGCTCAAGGCGCGCGAGGGCGATACGGTGCCGCTGCGTACGCCGGCCGGGGTGGAGCAGATCGATATCCTGAAAGTCTGCTATCCCGAGAAGCAGGTGGAGCAGTAGCGAGAAGCAGGTGGAGCAGTAGCCGCCGCGCAACCGGAAAAGCACAGAGCCCGGCTTGGCCGGGCTCTGTGCTTTGCGGGGCGCAACGACAGCGTCAGCCGTCGTTACGGTCGCGGAAGATGCGGATGACATCCGGGTTGCGCCTGAGCGCCCGCATCACGTTGGCCAGGTGCAGGCGGTTCTGCACCTGGATGATGAACTGCATGTAGGTGGCCTCCTGGTGGCCGCCTTCCTGCTGCTCCATGGCCACGTGCGCGACGTTGGCGTCGGCCGAGGTCAGGTCGGCCGCAACGCGGGCCACGATGCCCTTGACGTTGCGTACCATCACCTTGATGGACACATCGAAGGAGCGCGTGGTCTTCTTCGCCCACATCACATCGATCCAGTGCTCCGGATCCTTGCTGTGCAGGCGCTTGGCGATCTTGCAATCCTGCACGTGGATCTGCAAACCTTCGCCCTTGCCCAGGTAACCGACGATGGAGTCACCGGGAATCGGACGGCAGCATGACGAGAAGATCATCGACATGCCCTCGTCGCCGGTGATCGGCACCGCCGGGGCCTCTTCGCCGGCAAACGTCTGCACCGCCGCCAGCAGCGCGCTGTCGACGTCGCCGGAAAGCTCCTGCAGCAGGATCTCCATGCGCTTGGCCACCACGGCCGGCACGCGCCGCCCCAGCGCCAGGTCGGCGAAGATGTCCTCTTTGTGCTTGTTGCCGGTCCACTGCACCATGCGGTCCCACACCGACTGCGGCAAGGCCTTGAGCTCGATGCCGAGCTGGCGCGCCGCCTGCTCGAGCAGGCGTTCGCCCAGCTGGATGGCTTCGTCGAGCCGGGTGGTCTTGAGGTAGTGGCGGATGGCCGCGCGCGCCTTGCCGGTGCGCACGAACGCCAGCCACGCCGGATTCGGCTTGGAGTACGGCGCCGTCACCACCTCGACGATATCGCCGCTCTTGAGCTCCGTGCGCAGCGGCAGCAGCTCATTGTTGATCTTGACTGCCACGCACTGGTTGCCAAGGTCGCTGTGCACGGCATAGGCGAAGTCGAGCGCGGTGGCGCCACGCGGCAACGCGCGGATATGCCCCTTGGGCGTGAACACGTAGACCGCATCCGGGAACAGGTCGATCTTGACGTGCTCGAGGAATTCCTGCGAGTCGCCCGTCTGGCTCTGGATATCGAGCAGCGACTGCAGCCACTGGTGCGCCTGCTGCTGGATATCGTTGGCCTGGTCGGCCTGGTGCTTGTACATCCAGTGCGCGGCCACGCCGGCTTCCGCGATCTGGTGCATGTCGCGGGTGCGGATCTGGAATTCCACCGGCGTGCCGAACGGGCCCACCAGCGTGGTGTGCAGCGACTGGTAGCCGTTGATCTTGGGAATGGCGATGTAGTCCTTGAACTTGCCGGGCATGGGCTTGTACAGCCCGTGCAGCGCGCCCATCGCCATATAGCTGTGCATCTGGGTTTCCACCACCACGCGGAAACCATACACGTCGAGCACCTGCGAAAACGACAACTGCTTGTCGTGCATCTTGCGGTAGATGCTGTAGAGCGTCTTTTCACGCCCCGACAGCTCGGCCACGATGCCGGCATCGCCCAGCGCCTTTTGCGCGGTTTCGAGAATGCGCTTGACCACTTCGCGCCGGTTGCCGCGAGCGGCCTTGACCGCCTTCTCCAGCGTGGCATAGCGGAACGGCGAACCGACCTTGAAGGACAGCTCCTGCAGTTCGCGGTAGGTGGTGTTGAGACCGAGCCGATGCGCGATCGGCGCGTAGATCTCCATGGTTTCGAGCGCAATCCGGCGCCGCTTTTCCGGCGGCACGAAATCGAGCGTGCGCATGTTGTGGGTGCGGTCGGCCAGCTTGACCAGGATCACCCGCACATCGCGCGCCATCGCCAGCAGCATCTTGCGAAAGCTCTCCGCCTGCGCCTGCTCGCGGCTCTGGAATTCGAGCTTGTCCAGCTTGGTCAGGCCATCGACCAGCTCGGACACCTTGGGGCCGAATTTTTCCGCCAGCTCGCTCTTGGTGATGCCCTGGTCTTCCATCACGTCGTGCAGCAACGCCGCCATGATGGACTGCACATCGAGCTTCCAGTCCGCGCACAACTCCGCCACCGCTACCGGGTGCGTGATGTAGGGCTCGCCGCTCTGCCGATACTGGCCGAGGTGAGCCTCATCCGAGAACTGGAAGGCTTCGCGCACGTGCGCCTGGTCCGCCGGCTTGAGATAGGCGAGCTTCTCCATCAGCCGGGTGATCGAGATCACCTGCTGGCGCGGGGGCACTGCCGGTTGCGAGGTCGGGCCGAAGAAGTGACGGTAGGACTGCGCCAGCACCGCGTCAATGAAGAGCGCGTCACCCGGCGCGGCGCCCTGCGGCGCCCCGCTCAGCTCACTTTCGGCGGCGGCCTGCGCGGCTCGCGCCTTGCCAGCACCCATCGCGGGCGCAACGGCGCGCTCGCCAACCACATCGTTGCCAAGCGGATCAGGAAGATTGGGAGCGCCGGTACGCGCCGTCACGGTCGACTGACCGGGCGCGGCGCGCTTGCGCTGAACGGGTGGCACTGCATCGCCACTCGCCTCGCCAGGAGCTTCTCCGCGCGATCGCGCCGGCGTGGCCGTGGGGCTGGCCGTCGCGACAGGGGAGGAAGGCTGGGAGGAAGACATGTGGGCGGCTTCTGTAATCTGGCTGGTTAAGCAAGTACGCGAACAAGTACGTTAGCAGAGTCTCAATGCAAAGGTACGCGTTGCTAGGACTGGCCACCGCCGCCCGAAAATCAGGTCGGTACCTTCTTGAGCATCTCGATGCCGATCTGGCCCGAGGCGATCTCGCGCAGCGCCACAACCGTGGGCTTGTCCTTGGCCTCGACCTTGGGAGTGTGACCCTGCACCAACTGACGGGCCCGGTAGGTCGCCGCGAGCGCGAGCTCGAAACGATTCGGGATGTGTTTCAGACAATCTTCGACGGTAATACGCGCCATATGTAATCCACCTCGGGACAAAACCTTATGCGATGCCGGCTATTTTACAGCACGCGGCAAGAAACGTTCCCGCCGCGCTCCGGATCAATGAATGCCGAGCTCGATGAAGAGGTCGGCGTGACGCGCCTTTTGCGACGAAAACCGCAGACGGGTGGCGCGGATGACGCTGCGAAGCTGTTCGAGCGCGTGCTCGAAAACCTCGTTGATGATGACATAGTCCGACTCGGACGCATGGGCCATCTCGCTGCCGGCTGCCAGCAGGCGGCGCACGATCACATTGGGCTCGTCCTGGCCACGCTTGTTCAGGCGTTCTTCAAGCGCTTGCAGCGACGGCGGCAGGATGAAGATCTCCATGGCGTTGGAAAAGCGCTGGTGCACCTGCTGCGCGCCCTGCCAGTCGATTTCCAGGAGCACATCGTTGCCCTGGGCCATCTGGTGCTCGATCCACACCCGCGAGGTGGCGTAGTAGTTGCCATGCACCTCCGCCCACTCGAGGAATTCGCCGCGATCGCGCGCCGCGCGGAAGGCGTCCACGGTGGTGAAGTGGTACTCGCGGCCATCCTGCTCGCCGGGGCGCGGCGCGCGGGTGGTGTGCGAGATGGACAGGCGAATGGCCGGGTCCTGCGCCAGCAGCGCGTTGACCAGGGTGGACTTGCCGGCGCCGGAAGGCGCCACCACCATGAACAGGTTGCCGGGGTAGGCGGTGTCGATGGCGACGTGGGACGACGTTTCACTCATGATGATCATTCTAGGTTCTGAATCTGTTCTCGCATCTGCTCGATCAGCAGTTTGAGCTCCATGGCGGCATCGGCCAGTTCCTTGGCCGCTGACTTGGAGCCCAGCGTGTTCGCTTCGCGGTTGAGCTCCTGCATCATGAAATCGAGCCGCTTGCCGACCTGCCCCGCCCTTGTTGAGGATATGGCGGGTTTCGTTCAGGTGGGCCTGCAGGCGCGACAGCTCTTCGGCGATGTCGATGCGGATGCCGTAGACCGTGGCTTCCTGGCGGATGCGCTCGCCGATTTCGTCGCGGCTCATCGAGGGCATGCCACCCGGCGCCACCAGGTTGAAAGCCTCCTGCAGGCGCTCGGTGAGCTTGTCCTGGTGATGGGCGATCAGTTGCGGGATGGTGGGCGTGAGGCGCTCGACGATGGCCAGCATGGCTTCGATGCGCTCGTCCAGGGTAGCCTTGAGCGCGTCGCCCTCGCGGCGGCGCGCTTCCAGCAGTTGCCCCAACGCGTCCTTGGCCGCGCCGGTGACCGCCTCGCGCAGGGCGTCCTGCGACAATTCGGGCTCCACCAGCACGCCGGGCCAGCGCAGGATCTCGCCCATGCGCAGCGAGCCCGCCTCGGTGAAGGTGCCCGCTACCGTGGCCTCGATCGAGCGGATCTGCGCCAGCAGGGCATCGTTGAGCGCCAGCGTGGTGCCACCGGCCCCGGCATCGGCGCGCTGCAGGTTGATGCGGCATTCCAGCTTGCCTCGCGACAGCTTCGCCATGAGCATTTCCCGCAGCGCCGGCTCGAAGGCGCGGCATTCTTCGGGAGCCCGGAAAAACAGGTCGAGGAATCGCGAGTTGACCGTGCGGAACTCCACCGAAACGGATGCGGTCCTGCCGGTGGGCGCGCCTTGCGCGTCCGTCAGCGGCGCCTGGCGCGTCGCCAGGCCGTAGCCTGTCATGCTGTGGATCATTGAGTAGTCTCGCGAAATGGCCATGTGGCCGCCTGGGTTCAATCAGCCTGGGGAGCCGGCAGCCCCGCAACCACGCCGGTTGAACGCCGAAAACAGGGCCCAAAAGGGCCGCTATTGTGTTCTTTACAAGTCATCGATTAGTCAGGACAATCCGGAGGCAATCAAGGTCCCGAATCCTATGACAGAGCCAAAGGGCGCATCACCTCCAAAGAGCGCACCGCTGCCCATCGGCACGCTGCTGTCCAACTATCGTATTGTAAAGAAGTTGGCCAGCGGGGGGTTCATTCGAGTTTCGTCTACCTGGCCACTGACGAGACCGGCTGCCCCGTCGCGATCAAGGAGTACCTGCCGTCATCGCTGGCACGCCGCAATCCCGGCGAACTGATCCCCGTGGTGCCCGAGGAAAGCGCGGCGTCGTTCCGGCTGGGGCTCAAGTATTTCTTCGAGGAAGGCCGCTCGCTGGCAAAGATTTCGCATCCCAGCGTGGTGCGCGTGGTGAATTTCTTCCGCGAGAATTCCACCGTCTACATGGTGATGAACTACGAGCTGGGCAAGACGCTGCAGGAGCACATCCTGCACGCGCGCCAGCAAGGCCGCGCCAAGGTGCTGCGCGAACACTTCATCCGCAAGGTCTTCCACGACCTGATGAGCGGCCTGCGCGAGGTGCATATCCACAAGCTGCTGCACCTGGATATCAAGCCCGGCAACATCTACCTGCGCGAAGACGAATCGCCCATCCTGCTGGATTTTGGCGCCGCGCGCCAGATCCTGACCATGGAAGCAGCGCGCTTCCAGCCCATGTACACGCCGGGCTTTGCCGCGCCCGAGCTATACGGCAAGCATTCCGAACTGGGGCCGTGGACCGACATCTACAGCCTTGGCGCCACACTCTATGCCTGCATGGCAGGCATGCCGCCCCAGGAGGCCAACCAGCGCGAGAAGGACGACCGCATGGCGGACTCCATCACGCGGCTGCGCGCCAGCTACACCCATGGCCTCGTGGACCTGGTCGAATGGTGCCTGCGCCTGACCCCTTCCGAGCGGCCGCAGAGCGTGTTCCGGCTACAAAAAGAGTTGCGCGAACAGACCAATGCGCTGGGCGAGCAGGCCACCGCGCCCGCCGTGACGGCCGCCGCCGAGCGCCCCCTGGCTAGCCGGTTCCTGACGCTGCTGCGCAAGCGTGAAGAGCCTGCGGCGGCAGCCCAGGCCAAGGAGGCCGGCACGAGCGGCGAATAAGGCACATAATGTGCGCCTTTATCGCGTCCTGTGCCGACCCCGGCCCTCGCCGCCGTCCGACGCCCTGCGCCCATTTACAACTATGATGAGAATCGTCGCCTCGCGCCCCACCCGCACGCCGTACCGGTGGCACGCGCATATGGCGCTTACGTCTCTCAAGAACTGACCCCCTACAGCCACCATGCGATTCTCCGTCTACCAGGAAAGCAGAAAAGGCGGCCGCCGCATCAACCAGGACCGCATGGGCTATTGCTTCACGCGGGATGCCCTGTTGATGGTGCTGGCCGATGGCCTGGGCGGCCACGCGCTGGGCGAAGTCGCCGCGCAACAAGCCTTGCAGACCCTGGCACGCCAGTTCCAGGCCCAGGCCCGGCCCTCGATCCGCAATCCTGCCGATTTTCTGCAGGACACCATCATGCTGGCCCACCGGGAAATCCATCGCTACGCCGAAGCCAACCAGTTGGCCGACGTCCCGCGCACCACCGTGGTCTGCTGCCTGGTGCAGAACGGGCAGATCCACTGGGCCCACGCCGGCGACTCGCGGCTCTACCTGGTGCGCAAGGGCAACCTGCTGACCCGCACGCGCGACCACTCCAAGATCGAGAACCTGCTGCAGCAGGAGCGCGTGCTGCCGATGGAGGTGGCCAACCACCCCGAACGCAACAAGCTCTACAACTGCCTCGGCTCGCCCAACCTGCCGCTGATCGATATCGGCGGCCCGCTGCGGCTGGAGCCGGGCGACGTGGCCCTGCTGTGCTCCGACGGGCTGTGGGGCAGCATCGAAGAGCAACTGCTGGTCGAAAAGGTGACCAACCTGTCCGTGGTGCACGCCATTCCGGACCTGATCGAGCAGGCACTGCACAATGCCGGCGACGGCGCCGACAACACGACCGCCATCGCCATGATGTGGGAGCTCGACGCCAATCTCTCCAACGAGGACTCGGTCGCCACCGAGACCCTGCCGCTCAACACGTTCACCACCTCGATCCTCGAGAACAACGGCGGCGATACCGACCTGCTCTCCGAAGAGGAGATCGAGCGCTCCATCGCCGAGATCCGCGCGGCGATCGACAAGACCAGCAATTTCATGCGCTGAACTCGCGCGGCCGGGCCCGCCCCCGAAGCCGGGGCGATCGCGGGCTAAAGTACCGCCCGCGCCGCAATGGCACGGGAATTCGCGGTCCCGGCCGGTGGAACCCGGGGGGAATTGATGGCGAACGCGCACGCGCCGCCCGGCGGCGTTAAAATCCGGGTCCTGAACTGATTCCCGAGAAAACCCCCACATGCGACCCAGCGGACGCGCAGCCGATGCGCTGCGCCCTATTACCCTGACCCGCCACTACACCCGTCACGCCGAAGGTGCTGTCCTGAGTGCCTTTGGCGACACCAAGGTGCTGTGCACCGCCAGCGTGCTGGCCAAGGTGCCTCCCCACAAGAAGGGCAGCGGCGAAGGCTGGGTCACCGCCGAGTACGGCATGCTGCCGCGCGCCACCCACACGCGTTCGGACCGTGAAGCCGCCCGCGGCAAGCAGACCGGTCGCACCCAGGAAATCCAGCGCCTGATCGGCCGGGCGATGCGCTCGGTGTTCGATCTGTCCGCGCTGGGCGAATTCACCATCCACCTGGACTGCGACGTGCTGCAGGCCGACGGCGGCACCCGCACCGCGGCCATCACCGGCGCCTTCGTGGCCGCCCATGATGCCGTCTCCGCGATGCTGCGCGACGGCCAGATCAAGGCTAGCCCGATCCGCGATTTCGTGGCCGCCGTGTCGGTCGGCATGGTGGATGGCGTGGCCGTGCTGGACCTGGACTATGCCGAGGACAGCAACTGCGACACCGACATGAACGTGGTCATGACCGGCAGCGGCGGCTTTGTTGAAGTGCAAGGCACCGCCGAAGGCGTACCGTTCAGCCGCGCCGAGCTCGATGCCATGACGCGCATCGCCGAGCAAGGCATCGCCGAACTGGTGGCGCACCAGCGCCGCGCGCTGGGCCTGGCCTGATAGGGTGAACGCAATGCAACGCCTGGTCCTCGCCTCCAACAACCCCGGCAAGCTCGGCGAGTTTGGCGCACTGCTGGCGCCGCTCGGCTTCGAGGTGATCCCGCAGGGGCAACTCGGCATTGCCGAGGCCGAGGAGCCCTTCGCCACCTTTGTCGAGAACGCCCTCACCAAGGCGCGCCACGCCAGCCGCCTGGCCGGCCTGCCCGCGCTGGCGGATGATTCCGGCATCTGCGTGGACGCGCTGGATGGCGCGCCGGGCGTCTACTCGGCGCGTTATGCGCAACTGGTGGGCAAGCCGAAGTCAGATGCCGCCAACAACGCGCACCTCATCTCGCAGCTGGCCGGCAAGCTCAATCGCCGCGCCTACTACTACTGCGTGCTGGTGCTGGTGCGCCATGCGGACGATCCGCGGCCGGTCATCGCCGAGGGCGTGTGGGCGGGCGAGGTGGTCGACGCACCGCGCGGCAACGCCGGCTTTGGCTACGACCCGCACTTCCTGCTGCCGCACCTGGGCAAGACCGCGGCCGAGCTGAGCGCCGAGGAAAAAAATGCCGTCAGCCACCGCGCGCTCGCGCTCAGGGCACTGACAGAGCGCCTGCAGGCCGCCGGCCCCAGGACTGGCTGCCCATGATTCCGATCGTTCCCCTGGCGTCCACGGGCGCCAGCGCCGGCGCGCCCGCCGATACCAAGTCACTGTGGCTGCAGCCGGGCCAGCTCGCGCTGCCCGGCTCCCCGCCGCTGTCGCTCTACGTGCATATCCCGTGGTGCGTGCGCAAGTGCCCGTACTGCGATTTCAATTCGCATGCCGTGCCCGGCGCGGTGGACAGCCACGACATCCCGGAAGACGCCTATCTGGACGCGCTGCGCGCCGACCTGGAGCAATCGCTGCCGCTGGTATGGGGCCGCCCGGTGCACACGATCTTCATCGGCGGCGGCACGCCCAGCCTGCTGTCGGCCGCCGGCATGGACCGGCTGTTGTCGGATATCCGCGCGCTGCTGCCGCTGGACGCCGACGCCGAGATCACCATGGAGGCCAATCCCGGCACGTTCGAGGCGGAACGCTTCGCGAGCTATCGGGCCAGCGGCATCAACCGCTTGTCCATCGGCATCCAGAGTTTCAACGACCGCCATCTCGCCGCGCTCGGCCGCATCCACGGCGGCGCCGAAGCCCGCGCGGCATCGGCATCGCGCTGGATAACTTCGACAACGTCAACCTCGACCTGATGTACGCGCTGCCCGGCCAAACGCTGGCGGAGTGCGCCGAGGACCTGGAAACCGCGTTGTCGTTCAACACCACGCACCTGTCGCTCTACCACCTGACGCTGGAGCCCAACACGCTGTTCGCCAAGTTCCCGCCGGCGCTGCCGGATGACGACAGCGCGTATGAAATGCAGGACCTGATCGAAGCGCGCACCGCGCAGGCAGGCTACATCCACTACGAAACCTCGGCCTACGCCCGGCCGCATCGGCAAGCGCGCCACAACCTGAACTACTGGCGCTTTGGCGACTACCTGGGCATCGGGGCCGGCGCGCACGGCAAGCTGTCGTTCCCGCACCGGGTGCTGCGCCAGATGCGCCACAAGCATCCCGCCACCTACATGGCGCAGGCCATGGCCGGCAACGCGGTGCAGGAGCAGCACGATGTCGGCGCCGCCGACCTGCCCTTCGAGTTCATGCTGAACGCGCTGCGCCTGACTGACGGCGTGCCGGCCAGCACGTTCTTCGACCACACCGGGCTGCCGCTGCACACCATCAGCCGCGACCTGGCCGCCGCCGAACAGAAAGGCCTGCTGGAAGCGGATCTCGCTACCATCAAGCCAACAGAACTGGGCCGGCGCTTCCTGAACGACCTCCAGGAGATGTTCCTGAAAGGTTGATCGCGCTAGCGCGCAGCCACAGGCAAAACGGCCACCCGAGGGTGGCCGTTTGCTTGCGTGCGCGGCGCGAAGCGATGCCGGTCAGTACGGCGTCGCCATGTCGTTGGCCACCTGGGCGCGGGAACCGACGCGCAGATTGCTGACGTTGCGCTGCGTCACGGTCGCCATGCGCCCATCGTCCAAGCGCACATTGACGCGATACACGGTATCGGTGCTGCTGCCTGCGCGCTTCTCGATCTGGTTGCCCGCCACGCCACCCGCCACGGCGCCGCCGATGGTGGCAATGGTATTGCCGGTGCCCCCGCCGATCTGGTGGCCCAACAAGCCGCCGGCCACGCCGCCGATCACGGTGCCGAGCAAGCCCGAGCTGTTTTGCTGCGTCGTCATCGGCTCGATCGATTCAACCCGGCCATAGAGCACCGAATTCGCGGGCGCCTGGTAGGTGTTGGTGCCCGGGGGCGGGGGCGGTGCCTGATAAGCTTGCTGCGGCGCGCCATAGCCACCGCCATATCCGCCACCGGGCGCCGCGCAACCGGCCAAGCCAACCACGGCGGCGGCCGCCGCCACGCCCAACAGAGTCTTGCCATTCATTGGTGATTCTCCTCGATTGACTGCTATTGCCTGGAACAGGAGGGTGCGCCCGCATGGGCACGATTCCCCTCACGCATGATAGGAGCATGAATCGGGATTGAAGGTTCCGTTGTGTCCGACAGGCACCGACAAGGCCACAGGCATTTTCCCATGCCCCCAGGCCGCGCGGCCTTGCTATAATGCGCCGCGCTGGCCGTTGCGCCAGCATCGAAGCAGCATGCCGCACGGACAGGGGCCTTCCCTGTTCGCGCTACAATGCCTGCTCTTCCCCCGGGAAGCGTGGCCGAGTGGTTTAAGGCAGCAGTCTTGAAAACTGCCGATGGGGTGACCCATCCGTGAGTTCGAATCTCACCGCTTCCGCCAATTTTTTGAATGGCTTTTTTATGCCAAATGGCTGCCATTTGGCATGACATCATCTGCGGGCATCGGAGGGATGGGTTTGGAAGACTTATGCCTCACGCTCAGGCCACTGATCGCTGATTTGCCCGCTCAAAAACTCCGCTTCATTGAATATGGCGTCGCCCGGAAACATGCCGGACGACTGCACTGGCCGCTCGGCCGGCGCTGGGTCGGTCTAGAAGTAGATGACGACGGGGCCTGAGAGCACTCGAGTACGACTGCCGACCGCCTGCGCTAAGCGCCGCCCCTAGTCGATAATCCCGCGCCAGTAAGTACGATAGCGACGACCCAACTTAGGTCCGGACGGCGTGTATACATTGGTGCCGCTGACGGCCGCCTGGTACGTATTGCCGCCAATCTGGACCGAAATCGGGACCGGCGTGGGCGCATAGCCGCCGCCGGTCAGCACTTGATAGCGATCTGCGGCCGTAAAGCCACCGTCGCCCGTGAGATCACTGGTGGAAGCGGCGGTCAGATAGTTCATCATGTAGTAGCGCGCTTCCCCGAGGTTTCCCGTACACGAATTGGTAGCCGCTGTGGCCGGGATGTTGGTGGTAAACATGACGGTGCCGGACAGCGTGGTGGAGCCGCTGACAACCTTCTCCCCCGCAGCGAGCGTCACGTACCAGCCGCTTGCCGTCGATAGCGCCGTCGTGGCGGCGGCGATCTGGGCTGGGGTGCCGACCTGCACCAGATCAGCGGTGGCGTCATAGAGTTGGCCTGCAACGCCCGTCGTGGCGCCTGCCACTCCTTCGGTGATGGGTGTCGAACGCACGGCGTTCAGGCTGTGGTCATCCTTGATCATGTAATACCGATTCTGGATGGTCGTATCGAACGGGTGCTCGCGGTCACCGGAGCCGATCAGCAGGTTATCGTTCGGGTTCAGCGCGGTGGCGGGCACAATGTCGGGCGCGAAAAGGAATTTACGCGCAGCAGCACCGCTTCCCCCAAGCGTGGCAAGCTTGGTCACGGTCCAGTTCGCCGGCGAGGCGTCGCCGATGTTAATGCGCCAGACGTTGGCGCCGGTATCGACCGCGTAGAGACGATCGATATAGCCATCGCGGTTGGAATCGTAGATCGCGACATTGGCGGGAATGGCGTAGGTCATACCCGGCACATTCAAACCCGCTGAGCCGGTGGTCGCGGCCGGGCCGGCCTGCCAGACCAGATTGCCGGTGGCAGCGTCCAGCACCATCACACCGCGGCCCTGAGTAGCAGTGCCTTGCACGATGGTGTCGTTGGCGGTGGCATCGTAGCCCAGCCCAAAAACAACTACCGGATTGCCCTGGTTGGCCTTCACCTTCGCGACGCGCAGGTCCGACCAGGTCTGCCCCAGCTCTCCAAAACCCGCATCGCTGGCGCTATGCCTCCACAGCAGCTTCGGGACGCTGGGATTGGTCACATCCAGGGCATAGATGAAGTTCCCGCCCCGACGCATGGTCAGGAACAGATAGGCCTTGGTGACCGTCCCGGTGGTGGGGTCCGACTCCGTGTAGGTCGTTGACGAACCATCCACGAAATAGGGCTTTGGCGCGGAACTCGAGATCAATGGCGCGTGGTTGTACATCCTGCCGAACTTCGGGAAATGCTCCGACGGAATGAAGCTCCACAGTTCCGCACCGCCGGCACTGCTCTGGCCACCCTTGACAGCATGCAACATGCCGTCGTTGGCGCCGTAAAAGACCACGATGTCGTCGGCAGTGCGGTTGTAGTTGATCACGGCCGGCCGGGAGTGCAGTACATCGCCATGGGCAAAGCCACGAATATTGTAGACGGGCGGGGCCGAAGGGTTGGCGACAAGGGGGTCATCCGCCAGGGTATTACCCCCTCGCACCCAATTGATGACAGGCTCGGTGTTGGCCCCGCTCGGCAGGCCGAGCATTGTGGCCACGATCGAAGAATTGCTGGTGCTGAATGGCGTGCCAGACAGGGAAGAGCCCGTCGTGCAACCGCCGGTGCAGGTGTAGACGTTGCGGCTCGCCTGATTCTGCGCAAATGTGGTACGCAGGTATTGCCCCACGCCGCCCTTTTCCACCAGATCTCCGTCCGGTGAATCCGAACTCCCTCCCACGCCCTGCGAATCCACGTAGTAATTGGGATCCCAGAAAGTGGAGGGATTGGTCCAGAAGCTGATCACGTTTGGGTTGACGAAGCCCGTTGTACTGCTCAGCACCTTCGCGCCAGCGCTATCGGCCATATACACGTTACCGGTCGAGTCCACAGCCAGTTGGTACTGCTTCAGGTTGCCGACCCAATTCGGCTTGGCGTAGGCGTCAGGGCGGAACGTGCCCAGGTATACCTGGTTCAGATAGGTGCCACGCACACTTACCGACACCGGCAAGGAAACCGAGGCGAAAACTGAGTTCACCGCCTGGATCTGAGCCAGGATATTGCTCAACGCCGTAGCCAGGGCGGTATCACTGCCGGCCTGGAAGTAGTCGCCACCGCCATTGCCGGCGACGCCCTGCATCATGGCCGTGAAAGCGGTATTCTGCTGCGCGTTGTAAGCGTCGATGGTGAAGGTGGTCACGGATCCGTTCGCGGCGGCCGCGCTACCGGCGCCGAGGTCCGGGCGCAACTTCAGGAAACGTGCCCAGGCAGCCTGGACATTCGAGATCGTGGAATACCCAGGGTATTTCGCCAGCGTGGTCGCGGCCGGGTCCGTGCTGGCGGGCACGGGCGGCAACTGGCCCTGTCGGTTGTTGCCGATGAAGATGATGTAGGTATGCGCGCAGCCGCTGCCGCCCATCGGGCTGTTGTAAGCCGAACCATTGGCAGAACCCTTGTAGGCAAAGCCCGAGGACAAGGCGCCAATGGCTGAGGTTGTTAGATTATCCTTGTTGGTGCCGGAATTGCCTGAGTAATCCGCGAGCGGGTCCATGCCCGCCCAACTGTTGGAACCTTTGAGATAGAGCCAGGCTTCGTACAAGGCGTTGGCGTAGTCGCCGGACGACTGGTCGACTTCTTCTTCGGGTGCATTGACATTGATGCCGGCAACGATGTTCTGCAGCGCAGTGTTATTGGCGGCCACGCTCATGTCGCGTATGCCATAGCGCAAGTAGCCGCCATCGCGCTTGTTTGCCAGGGAGAACATCATCAGGCCCACATTGGCCGGCTGCTTCAGGCCAGCCACAAAGTTCTTGATGGCCGTCAGTTCCGCCTGGCCCTGCGTTGCCGAGCCGACCCATTTCTGCGAAGCCTTCGACCAGTTGGCAGTGTTGTCCAGGATAAACAGGATGTTCGGCGCCGGCGATTTCACGCCTGGCGGCTGGTTGAAGATATCGGTGTCATCCGTGCGGCCGGTGATCGACACTAGCGCCAGCGAGGCCAGCACAACGAGCTTCAGCAGTCTCAACGTATTCACGGTGGCCCCCCGGGCACTACAAGTTGTTGTCTATGGACAGGTCGCAGTCGCATTCATCCGCACCCTGGCACCTTGATGCACGGTGACGGTGGTGCCGCTTCGATTGTCGGTTGCAACCGCACTGATGTCCCAATAGGTATCCTTCGGCGCCGAGTCCGCGAAGTCGACGCTGTAACCGTCCGCCGCAGTCATCTGCAAGCATGCCGGCTTGGTGGTCTGGACGGTGTAGTCCGCCACGCCGTCGTTATTGATATCGATGCTGAAAGTCTGCGCGGTGGGCGTGTAGAAATTGCTGACCGAGCCGATGATTTTCTCGATCGCCTGCTGCGCGGCGGCCGTAGCCTCGATTTTGGCTTGCTGGTTGCCCACGACTTTCAGGTTGGTCTTGCTCATGCGCACGGCCGAGACCACCATCAGTGTCAGGACAATCAACATGACCAGCCCCACCAGCAGGCTCATACCAGCCTGGCGAAGCCTGCCTCGGAATGATCGAAGCCTCATCTTCACTCTCTCCGGCTGCTGGGGTTGATGACGCGCACAACGCCGGTGTAGACGTGCCGCTTGAAATTGTCCGAGAAGGGGCCTACTGAGCCGGCTACTCCCATGCTGTAGGTCTTCGCCGCCAATGTGCTGTCAACAAAGGCGGACACCTCCGTGTTGCGCGCAAGCAAGCTGACCTGCACGGCCATGACATTGGGCCAGTCGACGAGCGCTGGCGCGGTTATGAAGGGAACGGCTGGCGCGCCCGCTCCGACAGCGTCGACGCCGTAGTCCAGTTGCAGGTTCTCGATACCGTCGACCAGTGGCGTCGTGACCCAGCTCGACGCGCCGCCCGCTACTGCGATTTCCAGGCGTTTTAGCGTCGGCACCGGCTTGCCGCCATCCGCGCCCGCGGTGCACGTAGTGGCGCCAGCGGCCAGGATGTTGCACGGGCTGATGAAGTAGATATGCTCGATGTAGCGGCGAAGCGCGGCCGGCGTGACACCATCGTTTTGCACCAGGGTGTACACGGAGGGGGTTGTCGGTGTAGGGTCCGGACCGACCGCCGTCACCGGCGTACCGGTGGGGGTAGTTTGCACATAAACCTGACCTGCCACGGCAGTGGCAAGCGTTGGCAGTATGTCGGTCGTTTCCAGACGGCGCACCACCAGGATATCCGTCCCTGCCACGTGATTTGCGTTCGGCAGGCACGCCGACAGCGGAGCCGGTACGGTGGCTGGAGCATCGTAACCCTGCATGGGCAAGGCGAAGGAATTGCCAATGCTGGTCTTGTCGAGTGCGCACGGATCCGGCAAGGCAGACAGCGCCGCAAACGTGCCGCCAAACTGGCCATAGTAGCCGGCATGCTGGATATCGTCCTCCAGCAGCGTAAATGCATAGCGACCGTTTTCAATCTGCCGGGCGGACTTGTCGAGCTCGGTGCGGGTGCTGCTCTGCTGGCTGATCAGCGCCGCGACACCTGCCATCAGGAACAGGCCGATCACGATTGCGATCATCAGTTCGACCAGCGAAAAGCCGGCGTGCTGGGAGCGCAAACGTGATGAGGCGGTTGACTTTGCCATGTATCGAGCCTCAGTTCAGGTTGGCAATCTGCAGCGTCGCGCTGACCACCCGCCGCCGGGCTTCGTCAGCGTACAGCCCCTTGCCGCAACCAAGGCCCGCGCCCGGCGCCACCGTCTTCCCCATGCCCAGCCAGGCCACGCTAACCAGATAGACGCCGCTGATGCTGTCATAGCTGACGCAGCCGCGCGCGCCGATCATGGCGCCGACGCTGCCACTGGCACTGGTTTCAGCCGCGCCGGCGAGCAGGCTGCCCCAGGTCGCAAGATCCCCGTTGGCCATGGTGTAGGCCTGGACAGTGCCAAGGGAGCAGGCTGGCGCGGCGGCCGCGCCAGTTCCAAGATAAGGCTGCCCGTTGACCGGATCGGTGGTGAAGGCATAACAGCCAGCGACCGACCGGTTGGCATTGATGCGGCCGATCATATCCTGCAGCAGGATCAGGGCCTGGGTGCGCTGGTACGACTCGGCCTCCGCGCGCTGGCTGGTCAACATCAGGCCCACAAGTCCCAGCAATCCGACCAGCAGGATGATCAGCGTAACGACAGCCTCGATCAGGCTGAATCCCGAGTGGCGGCATTTTGGCGGCGGCCTGCGCATCAGCAACTCCCTGCCTGGCTGCTAGGCAGCCCGCTCAAATCGACGTTGATGCAGCGCTGCGGTGCACTGGAGTTGGCCGCACTGATGCCAAAAGGGCTGATCGTGGCAGCGAGGCGGCCATTGCCGTTGTAGACGAGCCCGGCCACAGGACCTGTCATGGTCAGCCCCTGCAACGCCTCGTGCTGGCTGAGGGTGATGGCGCCACTTGTGACCGTCCAGCCGTTCTGCCAGCCGCCCGTCGCTGCAGCGACGGTCACGCCGCTATTGCGCTTTATCGCCTCGCTGCGGGCGTAGATCAATGCGGAGACAATCTCATAGCCAGCCGCCCGGATCCGCTGCCCCAATATGAAATCTCGAAAGTAGGGAGTGGCGATGGCCGCCAGAATAGCGACGATCGTCACTACAGTAATCAGTTCGATCAAGGTGAACCCCCGCTGCGTGCGTCTTCGCGCGTGCGGCACTTCTACCGGGCTGGGCAACATTTTTCCCTCCATGATCCACACTCACCAGCAACTGGCAACGGTGCCGCTGCCGCTGACCCCCTTGGCGCCGGTCTGGTCGATGGTGAGATTCATGCATTGGGTGTCGTTGGTAGCCTGCGCGCCGGTCGGCGTGGCGGTCACGAGATAGGTCGGCGGGGTAACAGCATTGCTGGCTGCCACGGTGACGTTGTAGTTCTTCGCCACTTCCGCGGGAACGGTGGCATAGCCGAGCGCCGTCATGGTGGTAGCGTATTGACGTGCGTCGAGGTTGTACTGCTCTTGCTGGTTGGCCACCCCAAGAATAAAACTCTGGGCGGCGGAGCGGTTGCTCCGGATCACGTATTGGATGTACGAGGGATAAGCGATGGCCGCGAGGATCGCGATGATGGCCACCGTGATCATCACTTCAATCAGCGTGAAACCCAACTGTGCGCTGACCATGCGCAAAACCGTTGCCGTCCTCGGTTCACCGGTGGTAAACAAGCGCGCAGCAAACATCGCGCCTGCCGGCTCTCGGCAAGAAGACTGACCCATGATTGACCCCGAAGTACGTTTATTTTTTGTATTCCAGTTCTTCCGGCTGATTTTAATGCGTGCTTCCGGACAGACTGTGCTTAATTTAGCAATTTGTGTGTGCCTCCGCCACTGATTCGTACGGGCCAACAGGATATTTGTCCGGCACGTAGCGAATTTCAGACAGCCACCGGCTGCCGTGTGCCGGCACGCCCATGCCTTCGCGATGCACGAGCGCAAAAAAGTGATTAAAGAGCATTAAATGCGTTGATAACGGGGAGGACGGACAAGCGGCCTCGGCCGATAGTTTTGCCGTTGATGGGCCAAGCTGCCTGCGCAGTCGCGACGCCCGCGCCCTTGGGTGAGCCGCGCCAGGCCGCCCTCCGATCCAGCCTGATGCACGTTAGGCGCCATCGTGATCGCCGGACGCATCGCGGCAAAAGAACCAACCCCAACTCCACGTGACTGGCGATTACTGCGACACGCGATTGTGGCGGAGCGGGCGTAACCGGAATAATCGATACTGAGTCACGGCCAGATAGCGCCAGCTGCCAGCGCAGGCGACGCCATGATTCCCCACATCACCACGGTCTTGAGCGGAGGGGCCAGGTACAGCCCAACGATATCGCGCGCCATCTCTGCAAACCACGGGTTGGTGGAGAATGTGAAGCCTCCCCCCCGCCTTTGTGGGTACCGGGCGCGCTTATCTGTTGACGAAAGAGCGCACTCCTGACCGCCCCCCCCCCCGCGGCCAGACCGGGCTGCAGCGAGCAATGGTCTCCGCTCAGCCTTCACGGGCGCTTCGGGATCGAAGCGCCTGACGTTCTGCTCTGTATCAGGAGATGATCAAAGCCGGTATTGCGACGCTTGCCGGCGACCAGACTGACGTAGCGCAGAACCCATTTGCCTTGCCCTTTGGCATTTGATGGGTGGAGCACAAGACCCGTCACGTGTCATTTCCACCTGGATGACGCGGGAACACATTGGGTAGTATTTTGAGCATATTTAACAAATAATTTATAAAAATATTTAATATTTTATTAAATTTCCCTAACTTGAATTCTCGCGGCCGCCGCTTCCGCCAGATTTTTTCTCCACGGCACAGTTGGCGCCTTCGTTACTCGTGGGGAATTATCCTCACGCTCCGCGCTGCCCGCTTCACCCTGGCTCGACCGGCGCCGTCAGCAAGCGATAAGCCTGCTCCTGCGTAATATCCAGCCGGTAGTGCCGGGCCAGCATGCGCGCGAAGTGATGCGCGGTGCCCGGCTCGCAGTGCCTCAACTGCTCGCGGTAGGCCTCCAACTCGAAACGCAGCCGCCAGCGCGGGCTTGCCAGGTAGAGCACGCCCATCAGGCCGCACCAGCGCCAGAACTGGCGCACATGCACCTTCTCGTGCTCGATCAGCGCGTGGCTCACGCCGGGCCGCACCAGGATCAGCGGCCCCGGCGCAAAGCCATCGAACCCGCGCGGAATCAGCCACCGGGACTTGGTCTCGATCAGCAGGCAGAGGGGGGATTTGCAGAAGCGGATCATGGCAGGCGACGGCAGTGCGCGAGCGCAGGGCGCGCATGGGCGTGTATAGCCCAAGCCTATCAGGTCACGCGGGCTCGCGCCCAAACCTGTCCGCCAGAATAAAAACGCCCCGCTTTTGGCGGGGCAAAGAGCAATGCCTGGATGGATCGCGTGCGCTTAGTCGATGCTGATCTTGCCGGCTTCGATCACGCCCTTCCAGCGGTCACGGCCAGCGCCTTGAGCTTGCCGCTGCGGATATGCTGGAGCACAGCATTCACGTTCTGGAACGACACATCGACCTGGCCGGCGAGCAGGTCGGAGATGGCCGGCGCCCCGCCCTTGTAGGGAACGTGGAGCCCGTCAGTGCCGGACTTCTGCCAGAACAGCGCGGCGGTCAAATGGTCCGACGAACCGGCGCCTGAGCTGGCGAACGCCACCTTGCCGGGATTCTTCTTCATGTACGCGACCAGCTCCTGCAGGTTCTTCGCAGGGAAATCCGGCTTGGTGACCAGCACGTTGGGCGCGCGCACGGCCACCGTCAGCAGGTCGAAGTCCTTGGCCGGGTCATAGCCCAGGTTCTTTTGCAGGAACGGGTTCACGGCGTAGACGCCGATCGATGCCACCAGCAGGGTGTAGCCATCGGCGGGCGCGCGCTTGACCATGGTCGCGCCGATCGCACCCGTGGCGCCCGGGCGATTGTCGATCACGAACGGCTGGCCGAGCTTTTCATTGAGCGGCACCGCCAGCATGCGCGCGATGGTGTCGGTGGAGCCACCGGCGGGGAACGGCACCACCACGGATACGGCCTTCTGGGGCCATGCCGGCGCGGCGGCCGCGGCGCTGCTCACGGCGCCCGTGGCGGTCAGTGCCGTCATGGTCGCGAGCATGGCGGCGGCAAGGCGGCCGAACTTGCGCCGCGCGGGTGCGCCAAGCGTGCCGGCGGTTGCCGGCCGGGCGTAAGCTTTGTTCATGGTTGTCTCCTGGTTCTTATGGGTTTTTCTTTGTATTCGCGTATTCGCGCGGGGCCGCGGATGCGGCTCACCGGACCATGCAGGGCGCCTTGTTGTTGAAGGTCCAGCCTGGGATCAGGAATTGCATGGCGACGGCGTCGTCGCGCGCACCCAGCCCCATGTTCTTGTAGCGCTCGTGCGCCAGCGCCAGTTGCTCCATATCGAGCTCCACGCCCAGGCCCGGCTCGGTCGGCACGGCCACCTTGCCGTTCTCGATCTTCAGCGGCGTCTTGGTCAGGCGCTCGCCGTCCTGCCAGATCCAGTGGGTATCGATGGCGGTGACGCGGCCCGGCGCGGCAGCGGCCACATGGGTGAACATGGCCAGCGAGATATCAAAATGGTTGTTGGAGTGCGAGCCCCAGGTCAGGCCCCACTCGGCGCACATCTGCGCCACCCGCACCGAGCCCTGCATGGTCCAGAAATGCGGGTCGGCCAGCGGAATATCCACCGACTGCAGGCGCACCGCGTGGCCCATCTGGCGCCAGTCGGTCGCGACCATGTTGGTGGCGGTGGGCAGGCCGGTGGCGGTACGGAACTCGGCCATGACCTCGCGGCCCGAGTAGCCCTCTTCCGCGCCGCACGGATCTTCGGCATAGGCCAGCACGCCATGCTTGTCGCGGCACAGGCGCACGGCTTCGGCCAGCGACCACGCACCGTTGGGGTCCAGCGTGATGCGCGCCTTGGGAAAGCGCTCGGTGAGCGCCAGGATGGCTTCCATCTCTTCGTCGCCGCGCAGCACGCCGCCCTTGAGCTTGAAATCGTTGAAGCCATAGCGCTCGTAAGCGGCTTGCGCCAGGCGTACCACGCCCTGCGCATCCATCGCGGCCTCATTGCGCAGGCGGAACCAGTCGTTGTCAGCCTCGGGCTCGCTGCGGTAGCCGAGCGTGGTGCGGTTGCGCTCGCCGATGTAGAACAGGTAGCCCAGCATCTCCACGGCATCGCGCTGCTGGCCTTCGCCCAGCAGCGCGGCTACCGGCACGCCCAGATGCTTGCCTAGCAGGTCCAGCAGCGCCGCCTCGAGCGCGGTGACGGCATGAATGGCGATGCGCAGGTCGAAGGTCTGCAAGCCGCGGCCGCCCGCGTCGCGGCTGGCGAAGGCGGTGCGAACGCGATTGAGCAGCGCCTGGTGGTTGCCGATCGACTGGCCGACGATAAGCTCACGCGCATCCTCCAGCGTCTGGCGGATCGCTTCGCCGCCGGGCACCTCGCCGACACCGGTATGGCCAGCGCTGTCTTTGAGGATGACGATATTGCGGGTGAAGAACGGGCCGTGCGCGCCGGACAGGTTCATCAGCATGCTGTCGTGACCAGCGACCGGCACCACGGTCAACTCGGTGACGACGGGCGTGCCCGCGACAGGCCCCGCCGACGACGCATCACGGGGGGCGGAAATGGGCGATTGGGTCATAGTGGATTCCGGCGAAGAGCGCTACGCGGCCTGGACTGGCTGCCAGCCATTGCGATTGCGCGGATTGTCTCGATCTGGAGGCGCCGGCTTGTTGCCGGCGACATGGTCATCGGTGCATGCCGCGCTTGGCATGAGCCGAGAGCTGGGAGACACCTGTTATCTGTCGTCATATAACTTATGACGCAGTATAATAAGGCCATTGCGATCCGGTCAAGCCCCAGCCCATCACCATGTCAAACCCGATGTTTGCCTCTACCACCCCGCTGCGGCGCCGCGGCCGCACGCTTGCCGAAGAGGCGGTGAGCAACCTGAGCGAGCGCATCCAGCAAGGCCAGCTTAAACCGGGCGACAAATTGCCGACCGAGTCCGAGATCATGGCCGCGCTCGGCGTCAGCCGCACCGTGGTGCGCGAAGCGCTGTCGCGGCTGCAGGCCAGCGGGCTGGTGGAAACCCGCCACGGCATCGGCACCTTCGTGCTAGCGCGCAGCGCCGAGAACGGCTCGCCCTTCCGCATCGATCCCGCCACCATGGGCACTGCCATGGACGTGCTGGCCATGCTGGAATTCCGTGTGAGCCTGGAAGCCGAGGCGGCCAGCCTGGCAGCCACCCGGCGCAGCGACGAGCAACTGGCGGCAATGCGCGGTGCGCTCGATGAGCTCAAGCGCACCGCGGCGGGCGGCGAAGATTCGGTCGGCGCCGATTTCGAGTTCCACCTGCTCATCGCGCGTGCCACCGGCAACCGCTACTTCACGGACATCATGGGCCACCTGGGCACCATGGTGATCCCGCGCAGCCGGCTGCATGTCAGCGCGCAGGAGCGCGAGCAGTACCTCGAGCGCGTCAATATCGAGCACGATAATATCTTTGACGCCATTGAGCGGCGCGACCCCGAAGGCGCCAAGGCCGCCATGCGCATGCACTTGACCAACAGCCGCGAGCGCCTGCGCAAGGCATCAGCGGCAGTGGAAGCCAGCTAAGGTTGGCCACCCGGAGGACCCGGCGGGACCAGGGTCTTCCTGCTTGCGGCTCAGGCATCTTATGTTGTAGGATGTCTTACAATAACGCCTAGCAAGACACGGCCGCAATGGCTATGCATCCCGCATCACATCCATGCCACCCCAAGCGCAAGCTACGGCGCGCTCCCCCTTGATCGCAGTTGAAAAGCAGGAAACGCTCATGACCCTTACCGGCGAAATGCTGATCGGCGCCAGCGCAGTGCGCGGCACCACCAAGATCCTCCATGCCACCAACCCGGCCACGGGTGACATCCTGGCACCGGAATTCCATGGCGGCGGCGCCGCCGAGGCCGAGCGTGCCTGCGCGCTGGCCGAGGCCGCGTTCGACACCTACCGCAACACGTCGCCGGAAACCCGCGCCAAGTTCCTGGAGTCGATCGCCAGCGGCCTGGAAGCGCTTGGCGATGTGCTGATCGAGCGTGCCCACGCCGAAAGCGCGCTGCCCATCGCGCGCTTGCAGGGAGAGCGCGCCCGCACCGCCGGCCAGTTGCGCCTGTTCGCCAGCGTGCTGCGCGATGGCCGCTGGCAATCCGCCACGCTCGACTCCGCCCTGCCGGAGCGCACGCCGCCGCGCCCCGACCTGCGTCTGCAGAAGATCGCGGTTGGCCCGGTGGCAGTGTTCGGCGCCAGCAATTTCCCGCTCGCGTTCTCCGTGGCGGGCGGCGATACCGCGTCCGCGCTGGCGGCCGGTTGCCCGGTCATCGTCAAGGCGCACTCGGCCCACCTCGGCACCTCCGAACTGGTCGGGCGCGTGATCCAGAAGGCCGTGGCCGATGCAGGCCTGCCGGAAGGCGTTTTCTCGCTGCTGGTGGGCGCGGGCGTGGCCATCGGCACGGCCCTGGTCGCGCATCCGTCGATCCAGGCAGTGGGCTTCACGGGCTCGCGCAGCGGCGGCCTGGCGCTGGTGCAGACGGCCAACAGCCGTCCCCAGCCGATCCCGGTCTATGCGGAAATGAGCAGCATCAACCCGGTGTTCCTGCTGCCGGCAGCCCTGGCCGCCCGCGGCGCGGAGATCGCGCGCAACCTGGTGGACTCGCTGGTCATGGGCGTAGGCCAGTTCTGCACCAACCCCGGCCTGCTGCTGGCAGTGGAAAGCCCGGCGCTGGATGTGCTGCGCCAGGGTACGATTGCCGCGCTGTCCGCCAAGGCGGCCGCAACCATGCTGACCCCCGGCATCAGCCAGGCGTACGACAAGGGCGTAGCCCAGCTCGGCGATATCGAAGGGCTGCGCCGCATCGGCAGCGGCCAGGCGGCCAGCGGCCCCAACCAGGCCCGCCCCGCGCTGTTCGAAACCACGGCCGCGCGCTTCCTTGCGGACCACCGCATGGAAGCCGAGGTGTTTGGCCCATCCTCGGTGCTGGTCGTATGCCGCGACCACGAGGAGATGCTGGCCGTGGCACGGCGCCTGGAAGGCCAGCTGACCGCCACAATCCAGGCGGATGCGGGGGATCATGCCGAGGCCGGCAGCCTGCTGACCGTGCTCGAGCGCAAGGCCGGGCGCGTGCTGTTCAACGGCTACCCGACGGGCGTGGAAGTGTCGTACGCAATGGTGCACGGCGGCCCGTTCCCCGCCACGTCCGACACGCGCGCCACCTCGGTCGGCGCATCGGCCATCGAGCGCTTCCTGCGTCCGGTGTGCTACCAGAACGTGCCGGCGGAACTACTGCCGCCCGCGCTCCAGGATGGCAACCCGCTGAACGTGTGGCGGCTCACCGACGGGCAACTGGCCCGCGACTGACCCCGCGTGCGCCACCATGGAAAAGGGCCGGAAACTCCGGCCCTTTTCCTATCCCGCGCTAGCTGGGCATTACGCGGCGATGCGCTCGATGGCAGCCGGCGCCTGCGGCGGCTGGATCACCGGCGCGTTCCCGCGCGAGCGGCCCGAGCTGAGATAGTCGGCGATCGACTCCTGCGTGACTTCCCCAAGATAGACCCCACCCGCATCCACCACCGGCAGCCAGCTGGTGTTGTGCTGGTACATGCGCGAGAGCACGATGCGCAGGTGCTCGTCGAACGCGGCGGTCGCCATGAACGGCGCATCGCATCGGCACACACGCCCTGCCCCGCGCGCGCGTCGCGCCGCGTGACATAGCCCAGCGCGCGCTGGGCGTCGTCCACCACCGGCAGGTGCCGCACATCAGCTTCGTCCATGATGGCGAAGGCCTGCGCGAGCGGC
Source organism: Cupriavidus basilensis OR16 (assembly GCF_000243095.1). Classification (GTDB taxonomy): domain Bacteria; phylum Pseudomonadota; class Gammaproteobacteria; order Burkholderiales; family Burkholderiaceae; genus Cupriavidus; species Cupriavidus basilensis_D. The sequence continues at coordinate 77,742 of NZ_AHJE01000098.1, forward strand.
ATGCCGGGGCTGCAGCTCTGCGCCATGGTGGCGGCATCGCCCGCACGCACCAGCAGCAGGCGCTTGAGCGTGTTGTCGTGGCCGATGAAGGCCTGCACGAAATCGTCGGCCGGGCGCGCCAGCAGCGCATCGGGATGATCGAACTGCACCAGCTTGCCACCGCGGAACACAGCCACGCGGTCGCCCAGCTTGATCGCCTCGTCGATGTCGTGCGAGACCATGATCACGGTCTTGCCGAGCTGGCGCTGCATCTGGAAGAACTCGTTCTGGATGCTCTCGCGATTGATCGGGTCCACCGCGCCGAACGGCTCGTCCATCAGCAGCACGGGCGCGTCCGCCGCCAGCGCGCGGATCACGCCGATGCGCTGCTGCTGCCCGCCCGAGAGTTCACGCGGGTAGCGCGTGAGCATCTTGCCGGGATCGAGCTGCACCATCGCCATCAGCTCGCGTGCGCGCTCGCGGCTGCGCTTCTTGTCCCAGCCCAGCAGGCGCGGCACGACCATGATGTTCTCCTCGATGGTCATGTTGGGGAACAGGCCGATCTGCTGGATCACGTAGCCGATCTTGCGCCGCAGCGTGACTTCGTCGACGCGGGTGGTGTCCTCGCCGTCGATCAGCACCCGCCCGGAGCTGGGCTGGATCAGGCGGTTGATCATCTTGAGCGTGGTGGTCTTGCCGCAGCCGGAGGGACCGAGGAAGACACAGATCTCGCCCTTGGGCACCGTCAGCGAGACGGCATCGACGGCGCGCACTTCGGCGCCGTCTTTTTGCTTGAAGGTCTTGGTGAGTTGGTCGAGTTCAATCATGTTCAGCGAATTCCTTTCGGTGTCAGCGCCCGCTGCAACCACTGCAGGCAGGCATCGGCCACGATGGCGAGCACGCTGACCAGCACCGCGCCGATCGCCAGCTTGCTCATGTTGCTCTGGCTGATCGCTTGCAGGATCAGCACCCCAAGTCCACCCGCGCCAATGATGGCGGCGATGGTGGCCACGCCGATGTTCATCACCACGGCGGTACGCACGCCGCCGAGGATGACGGGCACGGCCAGCGGCAGGTCCACCAGCCGCATGCGCTGCCAGGTGGTCATGCCGATGCCGCGCCCGGCTTCCTGGATGCCGTCGTCCACATTGGCGAGCGCCACGCAGGTATTGCGCATGATCGGCAGCAGCGAATAGAGAAACACCGCGGTCACCGCCGGCACGTAGCCCAGTGCGTGGCCGAAGCGCGCAAAGATCGGGATCATCAGGCCGAACAGCGCGATCGACGGCAGGGTCAGCACGATGGTGGCCAGCGTCAGCAGCGGCGTGGCGAGAAAGCGGAATCGCGCGCACAGGATGCCCAGCGGCACGCCGACGACGATCGCCAGGCCCACCGCCGAGCCCACCAGCGCCAGATGCTGGCCGGTGAGCTTGAGCAGCGTTGGCCAGCTGTGTTGAAGGTAAGTCAGCAAGTCCATGCGCCCCCCTCAGATCAGGCCGTGGCCGCGCAGGAATTCCTGCGCCACCTTGTCGGCCGGCTGCTGGTCGATATCGACCTTGTAGTTCATCTCGGTCATCGCCGCGTTATCGAGCTTGGCCGACAGTGCGTTGAGCAGGCCGGCGAGTTCGGGATGCGCTTGCAGCGTTGCCTTGCGCACCACGGGCACGGCGTTATACGCGGGGAAGAAGTGCTGGTCGTCTTCCAGCAGCACCAGGTCGAAGCCCTTGACGCGGCCATCGGTGGTGTAGACGAGGCCCAGTTCGACCTGGTCGTTCTTGAGCGCCGTGTAGACCAGCCCGGGATCGAGCTGGATCACGTCGCGGCGCGAGAACGGCAACTGGTAGCGCGCCTTGAGCGGCTCCAGCCCGTCGGGGCGCGCGGCGAATTCCATGTCGACCGCGAACGGATGCGCGGTGTTCTCGCCGGCGGCGCGCATCTTCTCGGCGAAGGCCGACAGCGTGGTCACGCCGGCGGCTTCGGCGCGCTTTCTCGGCATCGCCAGCGCATAGGTGTTGTTGATGCCTGAGGCGTCGAGCCACATCAGGCCGCGCGCGGCGTCGAGCGTCTTGACGCGTGCGTAGCTCTCCTCGGCGCCGAGCTTCTCCTCGACCTTGTTGAACACGATCAGCGCCGTGCCGGTGTAGTCCCACACCACGTCGAGCTGGCCGCTTTCCATGGCCTGGCGCATCAGCGTGCTGCCCAGGCCGGCGGTGAGCTCGGTGGTGAAGCCCTTGGCCTGCAGGTACTGCGTGGTCATCGACGACAGGATCAACTGCTCGGTGAAATTCTTGCCGCCGACGCGGATGGCATCGGCGTGCGCCGGCAGCGCCAGGGCTGCCGCGGCGGCAAGCACGGCGACACTCGCCAGCATGCGTGCCCGGCCGCGGGCGACGCGGCCCGCGCGGGCCAGCGCGCTTGTGATGAAATGCATGGGGTTCTCCTTCATGTTCGGCGCGCGCATCAGCGCGCCAGCCCGCGGCGGCGCAGGTAGCAATAACCCGCGGCGGCAAACAGGCCATCGAGGGCGAGCGCCAGCAGCGCGGTGGCCGCGGCGCCCAGCAACAGCAGGGGCTGGTTGTTCAGGTAGATGCCGGGGAAAATCAACTCACCCAGGCTGTTGGCCCCGATCAGGAAGGACAGCGGCACCGTGCCGACATTGATCACCAGACTGATGCGCACGCCCGCCAGGATCACCGGCAGCGCGTTGGGCAACTCGACCCGGAACAGGCGCTGCATGGCGGTCATGCCAAGCCCGCGCGCCGCCTCGGTCAGTGCCGGGGAGACGCCGCGCAAGCCCTCGCAGGTATTACGCACGATCGGCAGCAGCGAAGCCAGCCACAACGCCAGGATGGCGGGCCGCTCGCCAATGCCGAGCACGGCCAGGGCCAGCGCCAGCACCGCCAGCGACGGTACGGTGTTGCCGATATTGAAGACCTGCATCAGGCGGTCGGCCCAGCGGCGCATGCATGGACGGCTCAGGCCGATGCCGGCCGGGATGCCAGTGGCCAGTGCCAGCGCCATCGACCACGCCACCAGGCGCAGGTGGTCGGCCACGTCGTACCACAGGCGGTCCTGATATTGCAGGATGACATCGACGCCGATCCACGCGACCAGACCGGCCAGCGCAGCAAGCGTGAGACATCCCCAGGCCAGCGCCTGCAAGGATTGCTTGGACATATTCCCCTCTGTCCGCATGCCGGATGCGGGCACGAAGAGCCACAACCGGATTGACGGACGAACTAAGTGGGCGCGGGCGGGTGCAAATGGGGGCCGCCGGCCCTGACTAGATTGCCTTGCCCGCCATGACCGGCAGATGAGCCGGTGGACGGGCGCCGGGCTTCACGCTGGAGAGCGGGAAACCCAATTGAAGGGACGCCTGCCGGTAAAGGCGGGAGTCCCGGGAGCGGCGCAACCCGCTGCAAGGTGCAGGAACGGGAGGCCAGTGGCAGCGCAAATTTGGTGGTTCCGACGCGCCGCCGGATCAATCGGCCGGTGCAGCGCTTGGGAGGGAGGTGTTGGGGCGGCACTCAAAACGCCTGCCCAAACCCTGCCAGCCCGATCAGCTTGCTAACGCAATTGCGCGGCATCGGATGACAACGAGAGCACTATTATACCCATTTACGGCGATCTTGTCACCATCACGCTTCCCCTGCACTTTCGCCCTGCTTTCTGCCCGCCTTTGTCAGGCTTCGTCTGACATCTCGGTGTGGCTCGCGTTGTTCCAAAAATGATGCCGTGCGGGATGTCAGCCGTACCATGGGCGGAACAATCTTTTGCCCGGATGACCTCTACCGGTTCTGGCCCAAACCCGTAAATTACGAGGGTAGCCCTTGGGGCCGCGCGCCCTTGCCGCCACCCCAGCCAACAGGAGATCGATCATGGAACAACGCACTACCGCATTCACCGCCCCCACCGTCCCGGCCACCGCCACGGAAACCGTGCAGCGCTCGCGCGCGGTCGACCGCGTGGTGCGCGGCATCGCCACCTCGGACGGCGCCGGCGTCAAGCTCACCCGCGTGCTGACGCAGAACCTGCAGCGCCGCCTGGACCCGTTCCTGATGCTGGACGCGTTCGGCACCGATAGCCGCGACGACTACATCGGCGGCTTCCCCGACCACCCGCACCGCGGCTTCGAGACCATCACCTACATGCTGGCCGGGCGCATGCGCCATCGCGACAGCGCCGGCAACGAAGGCCTGCTGGAAAACGGCGGCGCCCAGTGGATGGTGGCGGGCGCTGGCGTGGTGCACTCGGAGATGCCGGAACAGGAAGACGGCCGCATGGAAGGCTTCCAGCTGTGGCTGAACCTGCCTGCCGCGGACAAGATGACCGCGCCCTGGTACCGCGACCTGCCATCCGCCGCCGTGCCCACGGTAGCGCTGCCGGGCGGCGCTACCGTGCGCGTGCTGGCGGGCGCCTCGCACGGGGTGGCCGGCGCGGTCACGCGCCCGGTCACGGAGCCGCTCTACCTCGACGTGTCGCTGCCGGCGGGGCAGACCTTCTCGCAAGACCTGCCGCAAGGCCATAACGCCTTCCTGTACACCTACCGCGGCGAGATCGCGGTCGGCACGGGCGACAATGCCGCCGTGCTGGAAGCGCAGCGCATGGGCGTGCTGGACAACGCCGCCGGCGCCGATGGGGTCAACGTCACGGCCACGGCCGATGCGCGCTTCCTGCTGATCGCGGGCAAGCCGCTGGGCGAGCCGATCGCGCAATATGGGCCGTTCGTGATGAACACCCAGGAGGAGATCTACCAGACCCTGGCCGATTTCCGCGAAGGCCGCTTCAACCAGATCGCGGTCAGCCACGGCGCCTGACATGCTGTGAAGTACCGGGGGCGGCATCGCGCCGCCTCCGTTCCCGCCCTATGCGACTTGCAACCTGCCTGTATCCGTTGTGGGGCCGAGAAAACTGACCGGATCAGGTCGCCCGAACCCCGCGCACTTATATAATCCACGGTTAATAAACGGCATCACCATCCAGTGATGGTTGCTGCAATGCGTAACGGCGATCCTGCCCCACGCACTGCAGGAGGTGCTGCCTGATACGAACATCGATCCACGTTGCTGCCATAACAACTCGAGCCGCCTCAGTGACCTTAAGCACAACCCCAAGGCTGGCGCTTGCCCATATCAGCAAGCGCTACCCCGGCGTGACCGCCAACGACGACGTCTCCCTGGTCGTCGCCCCCGGCGAAATCCACGCCGTGCTCGGCGAGAACGGCGCCGGCAAGTCCACCCTGATGAAAATCATCTTTGGCGCGGTCAAGCCGGATGCCGGCGATATGCACTTTAATGGTGCCCTCACCGCCATCCATAATCCGCACGATGCACGGAACCTGGGCATCGCGATGGTGTTCCAGCACTTTTCGCTGTTCGATACGCTGACTGTCACCGAGAACATCGCCCTTGGCCTGCCCCGGGGCGGCAAGGCGGCGGCCGGCAGCCCGCATGCCGGCACCAATATGAAACAGCTGGCCGAGCAGATCCGCGAGACCGCGGAGCGCTATGGCCTGCCGCTGGAGCCGAACCGCCATGTGCACACCTTGTCGGTGGGCGAGCGCCAGCGCGTGGAAATCGTGCGGGCGCTGCTGGCCAAGCCGCAACTGCTGATCCTGGACGAGCCCACTTCCGTGCTGACACCGCAAGCGGTGCAGACCCTCTTCATCACGCTGCGCCAGCTCGCGGCGGAAGGCACCAGCATCCTCTACATCAGCCACAAGCTCGACGAGATCCGCGAGCTTTGCCATAGCGCCACCGTGATGCGCATGGGCCGTGTCACCGGCGTGTGCGATCCGCGCCAGGAAAGCGCGGCCTCGCTGTCGCGCCTGATGATCGGCGGCGAGCCCCCGCGCGAGGCGCGCGTGCAGACCGAGCCCGGCGCCTGCCGGCTGGCGGTGCGCGAACTCTCGCTGCCACGCTCGCATGCGTTCGCAACGGAGCTTGCCGGCATCTCGCTGGACCTGCGCGCGGGCGAGATCGTTGGCATCGCCGGCGTGTCCGGCAACGGCCAGCAGGAATTGCTGGCGGCGCTGTCAGGCGAGGATGTACGCGCCGCGCGCAATGCCATCACGCTGGATAACAAAGCGGTGGGCAAGCTCGACGCGCGCCAGCGGCGCCGCGCCGGGCTGGCCTTCGTGCCCGAGGAACGCCTCGGCCGTGGCGCCGTGCCGGGCATGAGCCTGGCCGCGAATATCCTGCTTTCGCACCAGTCCGCGCCCTATGTGCAGCGCGGCATGATTTCGCCCAAGGCCGCCGCCGGCCTGGCGCAGGCCGTGATCGCCCGTTTCCGCGTCAAGGCGAGCGGGCCCAACGCGCTGGCCAAGAGCCTGTCGGGCGGCAACCTGCAGAAATTCATCGTCGGCCGCGAGATCGAAAGCGGCCCTAAGGTGCTGATCGTGGCCCAGCCAACCTGGGGTGTGGATGTGGGCGCCGCGGCGCAGATCCACAACGAGCTGCTGGCGCTCAAGGCCACAGGATGCGCGTTGCTGGTGGTGTCGGAAGAACTGGACGAACTGTTCGCCATCTGCGATCGCCTGCACGTGATTGCCAAGGGCCGGCTGTCGCCGTCGATTCCGACCCAGGACGCCACGCGAGAGCAGGTGGGCCTGTGGATGAGCGGTCTTTGGGGGGGCGGGCCAGGCGGCCAGCACGAACAAGAGGAGGCCGTGCACCATGGCTGATTTCCTCCTTCGCTCGCCGCTATCGCTGGCGCCGCGCGGGCTGCCCTCGCGCCGCATGGCCTACGCCTCGCCCTTCATCGCGCTGGCCTTGACGCTGGCCTTCGGCGCGCTGCTGTTCCTGCTGCTCGGCAAGGATCCGGTGGCCGCGCTCAAGGTGTTCCTGGTCGACCCGCTCAAGGACCGCCGCGCCATCGGCGAGGTGCTGCTCAAGACCGTGCCGCTGGTGCTGTGCGCGCTCGGCCTTTCCGTGTGCTACCGCGCCAATATCTGGAACATCGGCGCCGATGGCCAGTTGATCGCCGGCGGCATCTTCGCCGGTGCCACGGTGCTCTATTTCGACGTGCCCGGCAACGGCGTCAACGGCACCGTGGTGCTGGTGCTGGCCTCGCTGGCCGGCGTGGCCGGCGGCATGTTCTGGGCGTCGCTCACCGCCGCGCTCAAGGACAAGTTCAATGCCAACGAGATCCTGGTATCGCTGATGCTGACCTACATCGCGCAGCAGTTGATGCTGTACGTGGTCAACGGGCCGCTAAAGGATCCCAACGGCATGAACTTCCCGCAGTCCAAGGTGTTCTCGAGCGAGTTCCTGCTGCCCAACCTGATGTCGGGCTCGCGCCTGCACGCGGGCTTCGCGGTGATGCTGGTGCTGGTGGTGGTGATGACCGTCTTCATCTTCCGCAGCTTCGCGGGCTACCGCCTGCAGGTGGGCGCACCGCCCGGCGGCGGCGCGCTATGCCGGCTTCTCGGCGCGCCGCTCGCTGTGGAGCGCGCTGATGATCTCCGGTGGCACGGCCGGCCTGGCGGGCGCGTTCGAGGTGACCGGCCCGATCGGCCAGTTGCTGCCCTCGATCTCGCCGGGCTACGGCTTCACCGCGATCATCGTGGCCTTTGTCGGCCGCCTGCATCCGGTGGGCACCGTGTTCGGCGGCATTGTCATGTCGCTGTTCTATATCGGCGGCGAAATGGCCCAGTCGCGCCTGGGCCTGCCTTCTGCGCTGGGCCTGGTGTTCCAGGGCATGCTGCTGTTCTTCCTGCTGGCCAGCGATACGCTGATCGACAACCGCCTGCGCTGGCGCGCCAAGGCCGCCTGAGCGGAACCCCCAAGACATGGAACAACTCGCCCCTCTTATCGCCACCGCGATCAACGCTGGCACGCCGTTGCTGCTGGCGGCGCTTGGCTTGCTCATCAACGAACGCGCCGGCGTGCTCAACCTGGGCGCCGAAGGCATGATGCTGGTCGCCGCCGCGTTCGGCTTCATGGTCGGCTACCAGACCCAGTCGCCGCTGATCGGCTTTGCCGCCGGCGCGCTGGCCGGCATGCTGATGGCCACGCTGTTCTCGTGGCTGGCGCTGGTGCTGGCCACCAACCAGGTGGCCACCGGCTTGGCGCTGTCGATCTTCGGCACCGGGCTGTCGGCGTTCATGGGCCAGCGCTTTGTCGGCTTTGCCATGCCGTCGCAGGCCAAGTCGATTCCCTGGCTGGCCGATATCCCGTTCTTCGGGCCGGCCTTCTTCCAGCAACACTGGATGGTGTATTTCAGCCTGTTCCTGTGCGCTGCCATCATGTGGTTCCTGTTCCGCACGCGCGCCGGGCTGACGCTGCGCGCGATCGGCGAGTCGCCGGAATCCGCGCATGCGCTGGGGTATCCGGTGCGCCTGATCCGCTTTGGCGCGCTGCTGTTCGGCGGCGCTTGCTGCGGGCTGGCCGGCGCCTACCTGTCGCTGGTGTACACGCCGATGTGGGTGGAGAACCTGGTGGCCGGGCGTGGCTGGATCGCGCTGGCGCTGACTACCTTCGCCACTTGGCGCCCGGGCCGCGTCTGGGCCGGAGCCTGGCTGTTCGGCGGCGTCACCATCCTGCAGTTCTACCTGCAGGGCATTGGCGTGTCGGTGCCGTCGCAGATCCTGTCGATGCTGCCATACGCGGCGACCATCGTCGTGCTGGCGCTGATCTCGCGCAACCCGGCGTGGATCCGCCTGAACATGCCGGCCTCGCTGGGCAAGCCGTTCCGCCCGGGAGCCGCCTGACGACCCTGTTGCCGTGCCTGCCCGGCGCCGCGCCGGGCAGCGCCGCGATTTCCGTTCTTGTTTCGTTTTTAAGGTCCGTCAGAGACCCCAGGCTTAAAGCCCTCGTTGTTCAGAGCCACAGTTGCAACCTTAATCAAAACATCGGTACTCGATACCCCGGTCATTACAAGGAGAAATCATGATCGTCACGCGCAGGAAAACCCTTGCCGCACTGGCTGCCACCGCCGTGCTGGCTCTCGCGGGCTGCGGCAAGAAAGAAGCCGAGAAGCCGGCGGAAAGCGCGGCTCCGGCCTCCGCTCCCGCAGCCGAGCAGAAGGCCGAGCCGCTCAAGGTCGCCTTCGTCTACATCGGCCCGGTCGGCGATGCCGGCTGGACCTACGCCCACGATGCCGGCCGCAAGGCCGTGGAGGAAAAGTACGGCGACAAGGTGAAGACTTCCTTCGTCGAGAACGTGCCTGAATCCGCCGCCGACGCCGAACGCGTGTTCCGCGATCTCGCCGCGCAAGGCAACAAGGTCATCTTCGGCACCAGCTTCGGTTACATGGAATCGATGCTCAAGGTCGCCAAGGAATTCCCGGACGTGAAGTTCGAGCATGCCACCGGCTTCAAGACCGCCGACAACCTGGCCCAGTATGACGTGCGCACCTATGAAGGCGCTTACCTGGCTGGCGTGGTCGCCGGCAAGATGAGCAAGACCGGCAAGATGGGCGTGGTGGCATCGGTACCCATCCCCGAGGTGATCCGCAACATCGACTCGTTCACCATCGGCGCGCGCAGCGTCAACCCCAAGGCCACCGTCAAGGTGGTGTGGGTGAACAAGTGGTTCGATCCGGGCAAGGAGCGTGAAGCCGCTACCACGCTGATCGGCCAGGGCGTGGACATGCTGATGCAGAACACCGACTCCGCCGCCGTGGTGCAGACCGCGCAGGAAAAGGGCGTGTACGCATTCGGCTGGGACAGCGACATGAGCAAGTTCGGCGAGAAGGCCCACCTGGCCGCCTCGGTGATCTCGTGGGGCGTGTACTACAACAAGGTGGTCGGCGACGTGCTGGCTAACCAGTGGAAGAACGGCACCACGTGGTGGGGCGTCAAGGAAGGCATGATCGACCTCAAGGGCTTCAACGCCGTGGTGCCGGATGACGTGAAGGCACTGGTGGAAGAGCGCAAGAAGGGCATCGCCGACGGCTCGGCTCCAATCTGGAAGGGTCCGCTCAAGGACAACACCGGCAAGGAACAGCTGGCCAAGGACCAGGCTGCCGACGACGGCTTCCTGCACGGCATCAAGTTCTACGTCGAAGGCGTGGAAGGCAAGATCCCGGGCTGATCGCCAGCGCCGGTTCCGCTGTTGCCGGCAGGTCCGCGCTCGCGGGCCTGCCGGGCAGGATGTCCTTCGCCGGATGTCCTTCGCGCCACCCCTCCCCTTGCTGAGTGCCCCGCGGAACTTGAAGCGCCATAGATTGGCCCAAGCTATCTGCGTGTGGCGCAATCGGCCACATCGCTTGGCATTGGTTGAAAGTGGAGGAGGACTCTCATGTGGAAACGGTTTTCGGCTCTGTGGACCCTGGTGCGGCGCGACGGCCGCCTGCTGTGGTACGCGTTGCGCCATCCCGACGCCCCGCGCTGGCTGCGGCCGGCCACGTTCGGCCTGGTGCTCTACGCCATTTCACCCATTGACCTGATCCCCGACTTCATTCCTGTCCTGGGCCTGATGGACGACGCAGTGCTGATCCCGCTCGCGGTGCACTTCATCCTCAAGCGCCTGCCGCCACATGTCTTGCGGCAGGCGGAGGCGCGCGCCGGGGCCCAGACGGTGCGCGCGCGCTAGCAGGCCGGGCTGCCGCGTCAGGGCAGCAGGACGGTCGTGCCAGTGGTCTTGCGGCCTTCCAGGTCGCGATGCGCCTGCGCCACATCCGCCAGTGCGTAGCGTTGGCGGACTTCGATCTTCACCCGGCCGCTGGTCACCATCTCGAACAGTTCCGCCGCCATCGGCTCCAGCAGTTCGCGGTGCACCACATAGGTCATCAGCGTGGGCCGCGTGATGCGCAGCGAACCCTTGTTGCCCAGCACCGAGAGGTCGAACGGCGGCACCGGGCCGGATGCGTTACCGAACACCACCATGGTGCCGCGCGGTTTCAGGCAATCCAGCGAGCCATTGAAGGTGTCCTTGCCGACCGAGTCGTAGACCGCGGCGACGCCCTTGCCGCCGGTGATTTCCTTGACCTTGTCGACGAAGGATTCACGCGTGTAGACGATGGTGTGGTCGCACCCATGCGCGCGCGCCAGCGCGGCTTTTTCATCACTGCCGGCGGTGCCGATCACGGTGGCGCCGAGCGCCTTGAGCCACTGGCTGGCGATCAGGCCAACACCACCCGCCGCGGCGTGCAGCAGCACGGTATCTCCTGCCTGCACGCGGTAGCTGTCGCGCAGCAGGTACTGCGTGGTCAGGCCCTGCAGCATCATCGCCGCGCCCTGCTCGAACGAGATGGCATCCGGCAGGCGCACCACGATATCGGCCGGCATGACCCGCACCTGCGCATAGGCGCCCGTGGGACGGCCGGCATAAGCAACGCGGTCGCCCACGCTCAGGTGCCCCACGCCCGCGCCAACCGCCTCCACCACGCCAGCGCCTTCCATGCCGAGGCCGGCCGGCAGCGGCTGCTTGTACAGCCCGGTGCGGAAATACACGTCGATGTAGTTGAGGCCAACCGCCTCATGCCGCACGCGCACCTCGCCGGGGCCGGGATCCCCGACCTCGACGTCGACCCACTGCATCACCTCCGGGCCGCCGGTCTCGAAAATGCGGATGGCCTTGCTCATGTCTCGCTCCTTTTCCTGTTGATGCGTGTTGGTGCGGTGGGTTGCTTGGGGGCGGCAATGCCTCGGGCAGCCGCCGCTTACTCCGGATACAGGCGCCGCAGCTCCGCGATCAGGAGATCGGCGGTGGCCACGTTGGTGGCGCATGGCACGTTGTGCACGTCACAGGCGCGCACCAGGGCGTTGATATCGGGTTCGTGCGGTTGCGGTGTCATGGGGTCGCGCAGGAAGATCACCACGCCCACGCGGCCTTCGGCCAGTTGCGCGCCGATCTGCAGGTCGCCGCCCCAGGGGCCGGAGAGCATGCGCGTCACCGTCAGGCCGATTTCGTCGCTCAGGCGGCCGCCCGTGGTACCGGTGGCCAGCAATTCGCAACGCGACAGGAAATCGCGATGGCGGCCAGCAAAAGCCACGATGTCGTCTTTCTTGTGGTCGTGCGCGATCAGCGCAATACGAGGGGGAGTCATCGGCATCATCCTGGCCAATCAGAGAAAGGCCGGGCCGGCATGGCCCGGCCGAAAAACGCCCGCGGCGCCGCGGCGTTGGGTGCGGCAGTAGCCTAGAACGTGCCGGGGTAGGCGCCGCCGTCGAGAAGCACGTTCTGCCCGGTCATGTACGCGGCCTGGCGGCTGCACAGGAAGGCGCAGGTGGCGCCGAACTCGGCCGGCTCGCCAAAGCGGCGGCTCGGGTTCTGCGCGGCGCGGCGCTTCGAGACTTCCTCGATCGACAGGCCGGCCTGCTTGGCGCCGCCTTCCATGGTCTTGTAGAGGCGATCCGTGTTGAACGGGCCGGGCAGCAGGTTGTTCACCGTCACGCCGTGCTGCGCCACTTCGCGCGCCAGGCCGGCGACGAAGCCGGTCAGGCCCGAGCGCGCGCCATTGGACAGGCCGAGCACGTCGATCGGCGCCTTCACGGCACCGCTGGTGATGTTGATGATGCGGCCCCATTTGCGCGCGATCATGCCGTCCACCGTGGCCTTGATCAGCTCGATCGGGGTCAGCATGTTGGCATCGATCGCCGCCAGCCAGGCGTCGCGGTCCCAGTCGCGGAAATTGCCCGGAGGCGGGCCGCCAGCGTTGTTGACGAGGATGTCGAGGCGTTGTTGACGAGGATGTCGAGGTCGCCCAGCTTGGCGACGGCGTCCAGCGCCAGCTTTCGCCCTGCCGGGGTGGTGATGTCGGTGGCGACCGCCATCACGCGCCGGCCGTGGCGCGCGCGCAGGTCCGCCGCTGCTTTTTCCAGCGCCTCGGCGCCGCGCGCCACGATCACCACATCCACGCCTTCGGCAGCCAGCGCATCGGCGCAGGCAAAACCGAGACCCTTGCTGGCGCCACACACCAGCGCATGCTTGCCGCGCAGTCCTAGATCCATCTCATCGACTCCTTGTGTCATCGAGGCGGCCACCCGCCTGCTTGTTATCCTGCGTATCCATCG
>NZ_AHJE01000097.1 GCF_000243095.1 Cupriavidus basilensis OR16
GCTTGCCTTCAGGCGGGTCTTCAGCTGGTCGTAGACCTTGAAGAAGTTCGCGCCGGTACGGTCCATCTTGTTGACGAAGGCCAAGCGCGGCACACCGTACTTGTTAGCCTGGCGCCAGACGGTTTCCGACTGGGGCTGCACGCCACCCACTGCGCAGTAGACCATGCAAGCGCCATCCAGCACGCGCATGGAGCGCTCCACCTCAATGGTGAAGTCCACGTGGCCCGGGGTGTCGATGATGTTGATGCGGTGTTCCGGGTAATTGCCGGCCATGCCCTTCCAGAAGGCGGTGGTCGCAGCGGAGGTGATCGTGATGCCACGCTCCTGTTCCTGCTCCATCCAGTCCATCGTGGCGGCGCCATCGTGCACTTCACCGATCTTGTGGTTCACACCGGTGTAGAACAGGATGCGCTCGGTCGTGGTGGTTTTACCCGCGTCAATGTGAGCCGAGATACCGATATTGCGGTAGCGCTCAATGGGAGTCTTACGAGCCACTTTAATCCTCTATTCGTCCGTGAGACGCCGGCATCTCATTGCCAACGCCCGTAACACAAACGGGCGAGCGTGTGAAAACACAGCCCGCCCGGCAACCAACCGCGTAACTCGCGCGCTTTAGAAGCGGAAGTGCGAGAACGCCTTGTTGGCTTCAGCCATGCGGTGCACTTCGTCGCGCTTCTTCATCGCGCCGCCACGGCCTTCCGATGCTTCCAGCAACTCACCTGCCAGGCGCAGCGCCATCGACTTCTCGCTGCGTTTTTTCGCGGCCTCGCGCAACCAACGCATCGCCAATGCCAAACGACGCGACGGACGGACTTCGACCGGAACCTGATAGTTGGCGCCGCCCACGCGACGGCTCTTCACTTCGACCACCGGCTTCACGTTGTTGATCGCAACGGAAAACACTTCAACGGGGGCCTTGCCTGCCTTCTTTTCGATCTGGTCGAACGCGCCATAGACGATACGTTCGGCAACCGACTTCTTGCCGTCCAGCATCAGGACGTTCATGAACTTGGCAACTTCAACGTTACCGAACTTCGGATCGGGCAGGATATCCCGCTTGGGGACTTCACGACGACGTGGCATCTTCTTTCCTTTAGATTCAGTTGAGAGCGCGGCTATTTCCCGCTCTCCGGCCACCAACTAGCTTGCCTTCCATTGAGGCAAATTCGCCGGGTGACCACTTACTCGACGGCACGGCGCGACAAACGCTCCGTTGTACCGCCGCCTGGTGACAGCACCATGACGCAATCGCCACAGGCCATCGTTTGTTGCTTCGGGCTTTGTGCCCGGCTTGCCTGGCGTTAGCCTTAAGCAGCCTTCGGACGCTTCGCGCCGTACTTCGAACGTGCCTGGCGACGATCCTTCACGCCTTGCAAGTCCAGCGAGCCACGGACGATGTGGTAACGCACACCCGGCAAATCCTTCACACGGCCGCCGCGGATCAGCACGACCGAGTGTTCTTGCAGGTTGTGGCCTTCACCGCCGATGTACGAGATGACCTCGAAACCGTTGGTCAGGCGCACCTTGGCGACCTTACGCAGTGCCGAGTTCGGCTTCTTCGGCGTCGTGGTGTACACACGGGTGCACACGCCGCGACGCTGGGGGCAGTTCTCAAGTGCAGGGCTCTTGCTCTTTACGACTTCAGAGACACGCGGCTTGCGAACCAGTTGGTTGATAGTTGGCATTGTTCAATCCAGCTTGGTTTTACGGAAAACACCCCTGGGCCAGCTTGGTTTTACGGAAAAACACCCCTGGGGCCACAAGCAATGGGCCGGAGAGGCAACGACGGGTTTTGGGCGGGAAAAGTGAGCGAGCGCTCTTGAGACGGACCTGTGGAGGAACAGACTGGCCAAAGAACGCGAGCTCGCCTGGGATCCCGCTGCGACCACACCACCAGAGCATCACACGATCCCCTTGGCGGGCTTGCCGATTGCGAACCGAAGGCCACAATTACGACAGGCGAGCGAAATCCAAAGCCAAAAACTCGAATCTGACATGCTAGCAGCGAGTACGTAAACCGTCAAGCGGCTTCTGACAGAGGCGAGCCTCTCCGCTCGGCGTGGCCGGACGTCAAAAGTCCTCCACGGCACCCAGCGTTTCCAGGATGGCGTCGCCGTAGCGCTCCAGCTTGGCGGCGCCGATACCGGGGACCTCGGCCATCGCCGTCAACGAATCCGGTGCGCTGCGCGCCAGTTCGGCCAGCGTGGCGTCATGGAAAATCACATAGGCCGGCACGCCATGTTCGCGTGCCGTCTCGGTGCGCCATTTGCGAAGGGCCTCCCAGTTGGCCAGCGCCTCGGCGTCCATGCCGGCGGTATGGTCGGTGCGCGTCCCGGTGGAACCGCGCGCCCCGCGTTCGCCGCTCTTGGCGGGCTTGCTGACCTGCCGGCGCAGGGTGATCGGCATTTCGCCCTTGAGGACAGCGCGGGCAGAGTCGCCCAGCAGCAAGGCGCCATGACCGCCGTGGTCGATCACCAGCAGGCCGTGGGCGATCAACTGGCGGAAAATGGCGTGCCACTCGGAGACGGAGCGGTCCGCCCCGATGCCGAAGGTAGACACCTTGTCGTGGCCCCACTGCCGGATTTTTTCCGACGCGTTGCCGCGCAGCACGTCGACCATATGGGTCGCGCCGAAATGGACGCGGCTCGCCTGCGCGGTGCGGTACACGCAGGACAGCGCCATCTGCGCTTCGCGCGTGCCGTCCCAGGTGGCGGGCGGCTCCAGGCAAGTGTCGCAGTTGCCGCAGGGCTCGCTGGTTTCGTCGAAGTATCCCAGGATGCGCACGCGGCGGCAGCCGGCGGTCTCGCACAGGCCGAGCAGGGCATCGAGCTTGGCGGACGAGACGCGCTTGTGTGCGTCATCGGCCTCGGACTCGTCGATCATCCGCTTTTGCTGGACCACGTCGCCCAAGCCGTAGGCCATCCAGGCGTTGGCCGGCAGGCCATCGCGGCCGGCGCGGCCAGTTTCCTGATAGTAGCCTTCCATGCTCTTGGGAAGGTCCAGGTGGGCAACGAAGCGAACGTCCGGCTTGTCGATGCCCATGCCGAAGGCGATGGTGGCCACCATGATCACGCCCTCTTCCTCACGGAAACGCGCCTGGTGGTGCTGGCGCACGCCCGCATCCATGCCGGCGTGATACGCCAGGGCATTGAGGCCCTGGGCACTGAGGTAGCTTGCCGTGTCCTCCACCTTCTTGCGCGACAGGCAGTAGACGATGCCGCTGTCGTGCGTGCCGTCGGCAGCCAGGTGCTCGGCCTTGATAAAGGCCAGTAGCTGCTGGCGCGCGTTGTCTTTCTCGACGATGCGGTAGCGGATATTGGGGCGGTCGAAACTGGAGACGAAGACGCGGGCATCATGCAGCGCGAGGCGCTCGACGATTTCCTCGCGCGTGACGGAATCCGCGGTGGCGGTCAGGGCGATGCGCGGTACTTCCGGGAAGCGCTCGTGCAGCACCGAAAGCTGGATGTACTCAGGCCGGAAGTCATGGCCCCACTGCGATACGCAGTGCGCTTCGTCGATGGCAAACACGCCGATACGGGTACGCTGGAGCAGGTCCTGAAAACGCGGCGTCATATCAGCCGCTCGGGCGCCACATAGAGGATTTCCAGCCGGCCGGCGAGCAGATCGCGCTCCACCGCGGAGGCTTCCGCCCCGCTGAGCGTCGAGTTGAGCACGGCCGCGCGCACGCCCGCCTCGGACAGCGCCGCGACCTGGTCCTGCATCAGCGCGATCAGCGGCGACACCACGATGCCGGTGCCCTGCCCGGCCCGCTGCCGCAGCAGCGCGGGAATCTGGTAGCACAACGACTTGCCGCCGCCGGTCGGCATCAGGACCAGGCAATCGCCGCCATCGGCCACGTGGTCGATGATCTCCCCCTGCCGGCCGCGGAAGGCGTGGTAGCCGAAAACATCCTTGAGAATCGCCAGGGCGCGCGACATAGCAAACAGCTTAAAAAAGGGGTGGAACCGCGAAAGGCGTAACCATACCACCAAGGGCGCGGCTAACTACTTCGGGCTGTGACGAATGTTCCCGGATTTCTTTCGCCCGGCGGCGCACGGCGCACGGGTCAGTGCCTCCGCAGCAAAGCATGCGCGCGACGAATAAAAATGACTGAATGGGGCGATAGAAAATAAAACCAGATAGGGAACGACAGGCAAAAAAAACCCGGCCACCAGGGCCGGGCTTCTTCATGCAGCTTGCTTGCAGGTTCAGGCTGGCAGTCTTAGACCGCGTCGCCCTCGCCTTCGGTCGTCGCCGGCACCACCGGCGGCTCGATGAAGAGCGACTGCTCTTCATCGGAGATCGCCTGGGCGCGTTCGCGCTCGGCCGCCTCGCGCGCCTTGCGGGCGCGGTGGTAGGCCAGACCCGTACCAGCGGGGATCAGTCGGCCAACGATCACGTTTTCCTTCAGACCACGCAGGTCGTCGGTCTTGCCCATGATCGCGGCTTCGGTCAGCACGCGGGTGGTTTCCTGGAACGATGCCGCCGAGATGAAGCTGTCGGTGGACAGCGACGCCTTGGTGATACCGAGCAGCAGGTTGTCGTACGTGGCCGGACGCTTGCCTTCGGCGATCACGCGATCGTTCTCGTCGAGCAGTTCCGAACGCTCCACCTGTTCACCCGGGATGAACTTGGTGTCGCCCACATCCGAGATCTGCACGCGGCGCAGCATCTGGCGCACGATCACTTCGATGTGCTTGTCGTTGATCTTCACGCCCTGCAGACGGTACACGTCCTGCACTTCGTCGACGATGTAATGCGCCAGTTCCTCGATGCCCTTCAGGCGCAGGATGTCGTGCGGGTCCGCCGGACCTTCCACGATCATTTCGCCCTTGTTCACCACCTGGCCATCGTGCACCAGGACTTGCTTTTCCTTGGTGATCAGGAACTCGTGGGCGTTGCCGTCCAGGTCCGTAATCACCAGGCGTTGCTTGCCCTTGGTGTCCTTGCCGAACGACGTGGTACCGGTGACCTCCGCCAGCACGGCGGCGTCCTTCGGCGAGCGCGCTTCGAACAGCTCGGCCACACGCGGCAGACCCCCGGTAATGTCGCGGGTCTTTTGCGATTCGGTCGGGATACGTGCAAGCACTTCACCCACGTGCACTTGCTGGCCGTCCTTCACGGTAATCAGCGCGCCGACCTGGAAGCCGATGGTCACGGAGTGGTCCGTGCCCGGGATCTTCACTTCCTGGCCGTTCGCGTCGAGCAGCTTCACCTGCGGGCGCAGGCCCTTGGTGGCAGCCGTACGGCGCTTGGCATCGATCACCACGAGGGTCGACAGGCCGGTGACTTCGTCCATCTGCTTGGCGACGGTCACGCCTTCTTCGACGTTCTCGAACTTGGTCGTGCCGGTGTACTCCGACACGATCGGGCGCGTCAGCGCGTCCCACGTAGCCAGCTGCGTACCAGCCTTGATGGCCTGGCCGTCCTGCACGAGCAGCATGGCGCCGTACGGGATCTTGTGGCGCTCGCGCTCGCGGCCGTGGTCGTCGGTGATCAGCGATTCGCCCGAACGCGAGATGACGATCAGCTCGCCCTTCGCATTGGTGACGTAACGCATGGTCGCCGTGAAACGCACGGTACCGGTTGCCTTTGCTTCCACGCTCGAGGCCACTGCCGAACGCGATGCCGCGCCGCCGATGTGGAACGTACGCATGGTCAGCTGGGTGCCCGGCTCGCCAATCGACTGGGCGGCGATCACGCCAACCGCTTCGCCGGAGTTCACCAGCACGCCGCGGCCGAGGTCGCGGCCGTAGCACATGCCGCACAGGCCGTAGCGCGTGTCGCACGACAGCGGGGTGCGCACCTTCACTTCGTCCACGCCGATGGCGTCGATCATGTCGACCAGGTCTTCGTCCAGCAGGGTGCCGGCCTCGATCGCGGTTTCCTGGGTTTCAGGGTTCACCACGTCCGACACCGTCACACGGCCGAGAATCCGGTCGCGCAGGGCTTCGATCACTTCACCACCCTCGACCAGGGCCTTCATGGCCACGCCGTTGGTCGTGCCGCAATCGTCTTCCACCACCACCAGATCCTGCGTCACGTCGACCAGACGACGGGTCAGGTAACCCGAGTTCGCGGTCTTCAGTGCCGTATCCGCCAGGCCCTTACGCGCGCCGTGGGTGGAGATGAAGTACTGCAGAACGTTCAGGCCTTCACGGAAGTTCGCCGTAATCGGCGTTTCAATGATCGAGCCATCCGGCTTGGCCATCAGGCCACGCATGCCGGCCAGCTGACGGATCTGCGCAGCGGAACCGCGCGCGCCCGAGTCGGCCATCATGTAAATCGAGTTGAACGAGTCTTGCTTCACGGTGTTGCCGTGACGGTCGATCACGTCTTCGTGCTGGAGCTGCTCCATCATCGCCTTGCCCACCTGGTCGCCGGCGGCGCCCCAGATGTCCACGACGTTGTTGTAGCGTTCCTGGTCGGTCACCAGACCCGACATGTACTGCTTGTCGTATTCCTTCACCTTGGCAGCCGCATCGGAAATGATCTTTTCCTTTTGCGGCGGCACCAGCATGTCGTCGATGGCGATCGAGATACCAGCGCGCGTTGCCAGGCGGAAGCCCGACTGCAGCAGCTTGTCAGCGAAGATCACGGTCTCGCGCAGGCCGCACTTGCGGAACGCGGTGTTGATCAGGCGCGAGATTTCCTTCTTCTTCAGCGGCTTGTTCAGCACCGAGAAAGGCAGGCCCTTCGGCAGGATCTCGGACATGATCGCGCGGCCGACCGTGGTGGCCTGCAGCGTGATCTTGGGCGCGAAGCGGGCGTCGCCCACTGCGTCCTTGTCGACCAGTTCATACTCGGTGATACGCACGTTCACGCGCGAAGCCAGTTCGACTTCCTTGTTCTCGTAGGCGCGGATCACTTCGCTGATGTCGGCAAACGTCAGGCCTTCGCCCTTGCCGTTGATCTTGTCGCGGGTCGTGTAGTACAGACCCAGCACCACGTCTTGCGACGGCACGATCGACGGATCGCCGTTGGCCGGGAACAGCACGTTGTTGGAGGCCAGCATCAGGGTGCGGGCTTCCATCTGCGCTTCCAGCGACAGCGGGACGTGCACAGCCATCTGGTCACCGTCGAAGTCGGCGTTGAACGCCGCGCAGACGAGCGGGTGCAGCTGGATGGCCTTGCCTTCGATCAGCACCGGCTCGAACGCCTGGATGCCCAGGCGGTGCAGCGTCGGCGCGCGGTTCAGCATGACCGGATGCTCGCGGATCACCTCTTCGAGGATGTCCCACACCACCGCGGTCTGGCTTTCCACTTCCTTCTTCGCCGCCTTGATGGTGGTGGCGATGCCCATCGTTTCCAGCTTGTGGAAAATGAAAGGCTTGAACAGCTCGAGCGCCATCAGCTTGGGCAGGCCGCACTGGTGCAGCTTGAGGGTCGGGCCCACCACAATGACCGAACGGCCGGAGTAGTCGACGCGCTTGCCCAGCAAGTTCTGGCGGAAACGGCCGCCCTTGCCCTTGATCATTTCGGCCAGCGACTTCAGCGGACGCTTGTTGGCGCCCGTCATGGCCTTGCCGCGGCGACCGTTGTCCAGCAGCGAGTCAACCGCTTCCTGCAGCATGCGCTTTTCGTTGCGCACGATGATTTCAGGCGCCTTCAGTTCCAGCAGGCGCTTCAGGCGGTTGTTACGGTTGATGACGCGGCGATACAGGTCGTTCAGGTCCGAGGTGGCGAAACGGCCGCCATCCAGCGGTACCAGCGGACGCAGTTCGGGCGGCAGCACCGGCAGCACTTCCAGGATCATCCATTCCGGCTTGATGCCCGAACGCTGGAACGCTTCGAGTACCTTCAGGCGCTTGGCGAACTTCTTGATCTTGGCTTCGGAACCGGTGGTCTGCAGCTCGGCGCGGATCGTTTCGATCTGCTTTTCGATGTCGATGCCGCGCAGCAGTTCACGGATGCCTTCGGCACCCATCATGGCCACGAACTCGCCTTCGCCGTACTCTTCGCACTTGGCGATGTAGTCGTCCTCGGACATGATCTGGCTCTTCTTGAGCGGGGTCATGCCGGGTTCGAGCACCACGAATGCTTCGAAGTACAGGACGCGTTCGATGTCACGCAGCGTCATGTCGAGCACCATGCCCAGACGCGACGGCAGCGACTTCAGGAACCAGATGTGCGCGGTCGGCGCGGCCAGTTCGATGTGGCCCATGCGCTCGCGGCGCACCTTGGCCAGCGTCACTTCAACGCCGCACTTCTCGCAGATCACGCCACGGTGCTTCAGGCGCTTGTACTTGCCGCACAGGCATTCGTAGTCCTTGATCGGGCCAAAGATCTTGGCGCAGAACAGGCCATCACGCTCGGGCTTGAAGGTCCGGTAGTTGATGGTTTCCGGCTTCTTCACTTCACCGTACGACCACGAACGAATCTTCTCTGGCGATGCCAGACCGATCTTGATCGCGTCGAACTGCTCTTCCTGCTGAACCTGCTTAAAGAGATCGAGCAATGCTTTCATTGCAACTCCTTGTTTCGCCGCCAGCCCGACATCATGTCGGGCCCGCGGCATTCATCCTGTGGGAAAACCGTAGCGGGCAATCGGCGGTAGGCGGGCTGTTTAGAACCGGCCTACCGCGCACTCTCGATCCGAATCAATAGCGATCGAGGTCGATGTCGATACCCAGCGAACGGATTTCCTTCACCAGCACGTTGAACGATTCCGGCATGCCGGCATCGATCGAGTGCTCGCCCTTGACGATGTTCTCGTAGACCTTGGTCCGGCCGTTCACGTCATCGGACTTGACCGTCAGCATTTCCTGCAGCACGTAGGAGGCGCCATAAGCTTCCAGCGCCCACACTTCCATTTCACCGAAACGCTGGCCACCGAACTGCGCCTTACCACCCAGCGGCTGCTGGGTCACCAGCGAGTACGGGCCAGTCGAACGGGCGTGCATCTTGTCGTCGACCAAGTGGTGCAGCTTCAGCATGTGCATCACGCCGAGCGTAACCGGACGCTCGAACGCTTCGCCGGTACGGCCGTCGTGCAGCGTGACCTGTTGCTTGGAAGCGGTCAGTCCCATGTCGCGGGCGATCGCTTCCGGATACGCCAGGTCCAGCATGCGGCGGATCTCGTCTTCGTGCGCACCATCGAACACCGGCGTGGCGAACGGAACACCCTTCTTCAGGTTGCTCGCCAGTTCCAGCACTTCGGCGTCGGACAGGCTGACTTCGGCGTCGGACAGGCTGTCGAGGTCTTCCGGCTTGCCGCTCTCGTTGTAGATCTGGGCGAGCAACGGACGCAGTTCCTGCGCCTTCGCCTGTGCCTTGAGCATGGAGCCGATACGCTGGCCCAGGCCGCGCGCGGCCCAGCCCAGGTGGGTTTCCAGAATCTGGCCCACGTTCATCCGCGACGGCACGCCGAGCGGGTTCAGCACGATGTCGGCGGGCGTGCCGTCGGCCATGTAGGGCATGTCTTCGATCGGGACGATCTTCGACACAACACCCTTGTTGCCGTGACGGCCTGCCATCTTGTCGCCAGGCTGCAGGCGGCGCTTGACGGCCAGGTACACCTTGACCATCTTGATCACGCCCGGCGGCAGTTCGTCGCCTTGCGTGAGCTTCTTGCGCTTTTCTTCAAAGGCCAGGTCGAACTCGTGGCGCTTTTGCTCGATGGCTTCCTTGACGGCTTCCAGCTGGGCAGCGACTTCCTCGTCGGCCGGGCGGATGTCGAACCAGTGGTACTTGTCCAGGTCGGCCAGGTACTCGCGGGTCAGCTTGGCGCCCTTGGACAGCTTCTTCGGACCGCCATTGACGGTCTTGTCGAGCAGCAGGCGTTCCAGACGCTGGAAGGCATCGCCTTCCACGATACGCAGCTGGTCGTTCAGGTCCAGGCGGTAGCGCTTGAGTTCATCGTCGATGATCGACTGGGCACGCTTGTCGCGGGTCACGCCTTCACGGGTGAAGACCTGGACGTCGATCACGATACCGCTCATCCCCGAAGGAACGCGCAGCGAGGTGTCCTTCACGTCCGAAGCCTTCTCGCCGAAGATCGCGCGCAGCAGCTTTTCTTCCGGGGTCAGCTGGGTCTCGCCCTTGGGCGTGACCTTGCCGACCAGCACGTCGCCGGCTTCCACTTCGGCACCGATATAGGTGATGCCGGACTCGTCCAGACGCGCGAGCTGCGCTTCGGCGAGGTTGGAGATGTCGCGGGTGATTTCTTCCGGTCCCAGCTTGGTGTCACGGGCGACGACCGACAGTTCCTCGATGTGGATCGAGGTGTAGCGGTCTTCGGCAACCACGCGCTCGGAGATCAGGATCGAATCTTCGAAGTTGTAGCCGTTCCACGGCATGAACGCCACCAGCATGTTCTGGCCGAGCGCGAGCTCGCCCAGGTCGGTCGAGGCGCCGTCGGCGATCACGTCGCCACGGGCGACGAAATCCCCAACCTTGACCATCGGCCGCTGGTTGATGTTGGTGTTCTGGTTCGAGCGGGTGTACTTGATCAGGTTGTAGATGTCGACGCCGACTTCACCGGCGACAGCTTCCTCATCGTTCACGCGAATCACGATACGCATTGCGTCGACGTAATCCACCACGCCGCCACGGGTCGCCTGGACGGCAGTACCCGAGTCGACCGCAACGGTACGCTCGATGCCGGTACCCACCAGCGGCTTGTCCGGACGCAGGCAAGGCACGGCCTGGCGCTGCATGTTGGCGCCCATCAGTGCACGGTTCGCATCATCGTGCTCGAGGAACGGCACCAGCGACGCCGCGGCCGAAACGATCTGCGAAGGCGCCACGTCGATGTACTGGACGCGGTCCGGCGTGACCATGCGGGTTTCCCGCTCGCTACCTTCACGCGACGACACCAGTTCGTCGATCAGGGTACCGTCGGCGTCAACCGTCGCGTTGGCCTGCGCCACCACGTACTTGCCTTCTTCAATGGCGGACAGGTAGTCGACCTGGTCGGTCAGCTTGCTGTCGACCACCTTGCGGTACGGCGTTTCCAGGAAGCCGTACTCGTTCAGGCGTGCATACAGTGCCAGCGAGTTGATCAGGCCAATGTTCGGGCCTTCCGGCGTTTCGATCGGGCACACGCGGCCATAGTGGGTCGGGTGCACGTCACGCACTTCAAAGCCTGCGCGTTCGCGGGTCAAACCGCCCGGGCCCAGTGCGGAGACACGACGCTTGTGCGTGATCTCGGACAGCGGGTTGGTCTGGTCCATGAACTGCGACAGCTGCGACGAACCGAAGAACTCGCGGATGGCCGAGGAAATCGGCTTCGAGTTGATCAGGTCGTGCGGCATCAGGTTTTCGGTCTCGGCCTGGCCCAGACGTTCCTTGACAGCGCGCTCCACGCGCGACAGGCCGGCACGGAACTGGTTTTCGGCCAGTTCGCCGACGCAGCGAACGCGACGATTGCCCAGGTGATCGATGTCATCGACCTCACCCTTGCCGTTGCGCAGGTTGACCAGGATCTTGATGGTCTCGAGGATGTCCTCGTCCTGCAGCACCATGCTGCCTTCACCGCTCGGGCGGCCCAGGCGGCTGTTGACCTTCATGCGGCCAACGCGCGACAGGTCATACGACTCTTCGCTGTAGAACAGGCGCTGGAACAGCGCTTCCACCGCGTCTTCGGTCGGCGGCTCGCCGGGACGCATCATGCGGTAGATGGCGATACGCGCAGCGGTCTGGTCGGCCGTGTCGTCCACGCGCAGGGTCTGCGACATGTACGGACCTTGGTCCAGATCGTTGGTGTACAGGGTCTGGATCTGCTTGACACCGGCTTCGCGCAGGTTTTCCAGCACGGTTTCGGTCAGCTCGTCGTTGGCGTTGGCAATCACTTCGCCGGTATCCGGGTCGATGATGTTCTTCGCCAGCACGCGGCCGAGCAAATAGTCTTCCGGCACGCTGATCAGCTTGGTGCCTGCGGAATCCTAAGGAATAATCCGTGCCGAGAACAGCAGCTTGCCCGAGCTGTGGGTCTTGCCCTTGTCGTGTTCGAAGAACACGCCAGGCGAACGGTGGAGCTGCGAAACGATCACACGCTCGGTACCGTTGATGACGAAGGAGCCGGTCGACGTCATGAGCGGAATTTCGCCCATGTAGACTTCCTGTTCCTTGACTTCCTTGACCTTGCCCGGATTTTCCCGATCGTTGATGATCAGGCGCACCTTGGCACGCAGCGCCGAGTGGAAGGTCAGGCCACGCTGTTGACATTCCTTGACGTCGAACGGCGGGTTGGAGAGGTGGTAGGAGACGAACTCCATACGGGCGAGCCCGTTGTGCGACACAATCGGGAAGATTGCACTGAAAGCCGCTTGCAGGCCCTCGGTTTTGCGACGCGAGGGTGGCGCACCCTCTTGCAGAAACTGAGCGTAGGATTCAATCTGGGTGGCAAGCAGGAAAGGAACCTGATGAACCGTCGCGCGCTTCGCAAAACTTTTGCGAATGCGCTTCTTTTCGGTGAAGCTGTACGCCATGGGATCTCCGAATCATCGCAGGGCTGGCTGGACCTGGCGCAGCACCTGAGGTGTTCAGCGACTGGGAGGGGATTTGGCGGTTGGCCGCTACCAACCTCTGGCTGACGGTGTCCGCACGCTGCGAGCCGGCAGAAACGACGCAATGCGTCATGCCGGCCCGGGGGACACCCGACCAAACTTGTCTTCTGCAGTCGGTTCAGAAGACAAACATCAGCAACCACCTAGTGTGCCACTGATGTTTGGCCTCTGCTCAAGCTTAGGCATGCGCCCAGCTATCAAGCATCGTTTGCGCCATTTGTTCGCGCTTCCGAGTGCATAGTAAAACACACATCGCAGAAGCGCAAAAAGGCTGGCGCCGGGAATCTCCCTTTGCCAGCCCCATTCGCGTGCCAAAAGGCACGCGAGTACAGCTTACTTGACTTCGACCTTTGCGCCGGCGTCTTCCAGCTTCTTCTTGGCGTCGGCTGCAGCAGCCTTGTCCACGCCTTCCTTGACAGCCTTCGGTGCGCCGTCAACCAGATCCTTGGCTTCCTTCAGGCCCAGGCCGGTGATTTCGCGAACAGCCTTAATCACGCCAACCTTGTTTGCGCCGATTTCCGACAGGATAACGTTGAACTCGGTTTGCTCTTCAGCGGCAGCAGCGCCGGCGCCCGGGGCAGCAGCCACGGCCATCGAAGCGGCGGACACGCCAAACTTTTCTTCGAACGCCTTGACCAGGTCGTTCAGTTCCATCACGGACATCGAGCCTACGGCTTCGAGGATGTCGTCTTTGCTGATTGCCATTTGGAATACTCCTGCTAAATGTGATTCGGTATCGGTAATGCGATCTTGATGAGCCAGGCTGCGAAAGGCTTACGCCTTAAGCAGCTGCGCCTTCGCTCTCGGCGGCGGCGGCAGCGCCTTCGCCTTCGGCAGGGGCGCCTTCGCTCTTCTTGGCGGACAGGGCGGCCAGCAGACGGGCGAAGCCCGACACCGGTGCCTGCATCACGCCGAGCAGCTGAGCAATCAGTTCGTCACGGCTCGGGATCGAGGCCAGTGCCTTGACGGCAGCAGCATCGAGCACGTTGCCGTCGTACGACGCTGCGCGCAGAACCAACTTGTCGTTGGTCTTGGCAAAGTCGTTCAGAACCTTGGCCGACGACACTGCATCTTCGGAAATACCGTAGATCAGCGGACCGGTCATTTGCTCTGCGAGGCCGGCAAACGGCGTGCCTTCCACGGCGCGGCGGGCCAGCGTGTTCTTCAGAACACGCAGGTACACGCCTTGCTCGCGGGCCTTGGCGCGCAGCTTGGTCAGATCGCCAACCGCAATGCCGCGATATTCGGCGACGACGATGGTCTGGGCTTTAGCGACTTGCGCCGAAACCTCAGCAACGACGGCCTTCTTATCTTCAATATTAAGTGGCACGGTTAAGCTCCAAAACGATGCTTGTTCCCCGGATCGTCCGGGGTACGCACATCAGTCCAAACGAACGGCGTCCGATTTGGCCCGAATCACCCGGGTCATTGCCCGGATTCTCCAATCCCTCGGGTGCGCCATCTGCGCTGGTGGGCCGGGTGACGTCGCGGCAGGCCAAAGCCACGCTGCGTACGTTCCGTCCGATTAAGGCGAGGCAGCCAACCTGCGGCCGCGCCCGCCACCAGCGGTCTTTGATAACCAGCGGTGCCTGCTCCGCGCTTGCGCGCCGGCGGACACCACTGCCCAAAGCCTTGCTCCTTCGTCCCGCGGTGTCCTATCGGGCACCGCCTGACTCGGGAGACGATCCCGGCCTGGGCCAGGATCTCCAATTCTTGACGCGGGGCGACGTTATCGGGTCCGCCCTGCGATTGCCGACAGCCTTAGGCCGACAGCGAAGCCTGTTCCACGCGAACGCCAACGCCCATGGTGGACGAGACAGCGATCTTGCGCAGGTACACGCCCTTGCTGGTAGCCGGCTTCGACTTCACCAGGGCTTCGATCAGTGCGCTCAGGTTGCGCTTCAGATCGGCGTCCTGGAACGAACGGCGGCCGATGGTGGCGTGGATGATACCGGCCTTGTCGACACGGTATTGCACCTGACCAGCCTTGGCGTTCTTCACAGCCTGGGCCACGTCGGGGGTAACCGTACCAACCTTCGGGTTCGGCATCAGGCCGCGCGGGCCGAGGATCTGACCCAGCGTACCAACGATACGCATCGTGTCCGGCGAGGCGATCACGACGTCGAAGTTCAGGTTACCGGCCTTGACTTGCTCAGCCAGGTCTTCCATACCGACGATTTCAGCGCCAGCTGCCTTGGCAGCTTCGGCCTTTTCGCCTTGGGCGAACACAGCCACGCGAACCGACTTGCCGGTACCTGCGGGCAGCACGACGGAGCCACGAACCACCTGGTCCGACTTCTTCGCATCGATGCCGAGTTGGACGGCAACGTCGATGGATTCGTCGAACTTGGCCGATGCGCAACCCTTCACCAGGCCCAGGGCCTCGTCGATCGGGTAGAACTTGGTGCGCTCGATCTTCGCCTTGTTGGCGGCGGTGCGCTTAGAAACCTTAGCCATTTACAGACCCTCCACGGTGATGCCCATCGAGCGAGCCGAACCGGCGATGGTACGCACGGCGGCGTCCAGATCGGCAGCGGTCAGGTCAGCGTTCTTTGCCTTGGCGATTTCTTCAGCCTGGGCACGCGTGATCTTGCCAACCTTGTCGGTGTGCGGCTTGGCCGAACCCTTGGTCAGGCCAGCTGCCTTCTTGATCAAAACGGTCGCCGGGGGCGACTTCATCACGAAGGTGAAGCTCTTGTCGGCGAAGGCGGTAATCACCACCGGCACCGGCAGGCCGGGTTCCATGCCTTGGGTCTGCGCGTTGAACGCCTTGCAGAACTCCATGATGTTCAGACCGCGCTGACCCAGTGCAGGGCCCACGGGCGGGGAGGGATTTGCCTTACCAGCCGGAATTTGCAGCTTGATAAAGCCAATGATCTTCTTGGCCATATTTACTCCAATCCGGACCGCTTCCTGGCGGAATGCGATCCTGTTGAGTCGTAGCGCGCTATCGCTGCAGGGATGGTTCATCCACCCCAGCCAGCCTCACGCTCCTCTTGTGGCCAGCCCCTTTCGAGACTGGCCGCTGCATTTTTCGCTGACCTTGCGGCCAGCATAAAATGCGAAAACCTTAAACCGCGTAGACCACTTAAACCGCTTAAACCTTCTCGACCTGGCCGAACTCGAGCTCGACCGGGGTGGCACGCCCGAAGATGGTGACCGAGACGCGCAGGCGCGATTTCTCGTAGTTCACTTCCTCGACGTTGCCGTTGAAGTCGGTGAAAGGGCCGTCCTTGACGCGAACCATTTCGCCCACTTCGAACAGGGTCTTGGGACGCGGCTTCTCGACCCCTTCCTGCATCTGGGTCATGATCTTGTCGACTTCCTTCTGGGAAATCGGGCTCGGGCGGTTGCGCGCGCCACCCACGAAGCCAGTGACCTTGCTGGTGTTCTTCACCAGGTGCCAGGTCTCGTCGGTCATTTCCATCTCGACCAGCACGTAACCGGGGAAGAAGCGACGTTCGGTGACAGACTTCTGCCCACCCTTGATTTCAACGACTTCTTCGGACGGGACCAGGATGCGGCCAAACTTGTCCTGCATTTCGGCGCGCTCGATGCGCTCCTGCAGCGCGCGCTGCACACTCTTTTCCATGCCGGAATAGGCGTGCACCACGTACCAGCGCTTCTTCGACGAAGGCGATTCAGCTGCGGGGACTTCCTGTTGTGCGTTATCCGTCATGTTCTATCCTTCATTTCCAGCCCAGCACGAGCGAAAAGATGACCCACTCGATGAGCTTGTCCGCGGACCACAGGAACACGGCCATGATCACGACAAAGACAAACACCAGGCCCGTCATCTGCCCGGCTTCCTTGCGGGTGGGCCAAACGACCTTGCGGACTTCACGATACGATTCCTTGGAGAAACCGATGAAGTCCTTGCCTGGCGCCGATACCAGCGCGACCACCACGCCCAGCGCAATGCCGCCGAACAGCGCAGCGCCACGCACGTAGGACGGTTGCTGTGCCAGGGCATAGAAACCGATGACGCCGGCAACCACCAGTAGCACCGCGGCGCCAAGCAGCCACTTACCACTGGCGGCGTTGACGGTTTCGACGTTGGGATTGGCCATGTTTCGCAAACGAGACTAAGCCGCGTCACGATACTCTCTATCGCGACGCGGCTGATTGAATTGGCAGGGGCAGAGGGAATCGAACCCCCAACCTTCGGTTTTGGAGACCGACGCTCTGCCAGTTGAGCTATACCCCTAAAACAACTGTGGGGTCGGCGATTAGGCCAACCCCTCTGGCAACGAATACGGCCGGTTGGTGCCGTATCCGCTGTTCGACTTTATCAGTCGAGGATCTTTGCCACGACG
>NZ_AHJE01000096.1 GCF_000243095.1 Cupriavidus basilensis OR16
TCTCGTTTCTCTGCTGCAGCAAACGCAGCGACGCGGTAAGCAAAGCGAACCGCGGTAAGTTCTTTAACAAACAAACAACCGATAAGTGTGGGCGCTTGATAGCGGATGCGGAAGACTTCGGTCTTTTAGCTTACAAGTTATAAAGTGCTCGCACAGTAAAACATGTTGGTTATGTCCGGGGTCCAAATCACGGATGTAGCCAGTCA
>NZ_AHJE01000095.1 GCF_000243095.1 Cupriavidus basilensis OR16
CAGGCCGGCGCCGCCGACGACGTCAAGGAGTATTACCAGCGCCAGTCCACCTCGCTGATCCTGTCGACGCCGGCAGAACTTCGCGACTACCAGAAGGATGAGATCGCGCGCTGGAAACGGCTGGCGGCGATCGCGAAGATCGAACTGCAGTAGACAGATGGCACAGGGAAGGGCGTCATGTGTTTGGTGAAGGTCACTCCAAGGTGCGCCAGATGCCCGGTCGACACCGCGCGAAGTGCCTTGCGATGACCATCATCCAGCGGTGACAGGGTTCGTGGCAGAAATTCTCAGAAAGAACTTGCCAGCGTTGCGCGAACAACCTAGTATTCGCTCCCCTCGCAGTACAAGGCTCAGCTTCAGGACCGGGCGGCAACGTTGGCGCGGGGATAGCGGGAAAGGTGAGTAATACGCATTGCGAATCCTGCTTGAGCAAGAAAATATTAAAAAAGTATTGATGAAACGCAGATAATTCTTTATAGTCTCGTTCCTTCGCTGCAGCAAACGCAGCGACGCGGTAAGCAAAGCGAACCGCGGTAAGTTCTTTAACAAACAAACAACCGATAAGTGTGGGCGCTTGATAGCGGATGCGGAAGACTTCGGTCTTTTAGCTTACAAGTTATAAAGTGCTCGCACAGTAAAACATGTTGGTTATGTCCGGGGTCCAAATCACGGATGTAGCCAGTCAGTTTTCTGAGAGTGAGCGACCGCTCGAAAGAGCGAGGTTTC
>NZ_AHJE01000094.1 GCF_000243095.1 Cupriavidus basilensis OR16
CAGCGGCACGCTTGCCTCCACACCGTCGCGGCGCACAATCGCACTATCGGGGCGCAACGCGGCGAGTGCGCGGATGGCGTCCGCCGTCTGGCGCTTGGCGCGCGTTTCAAGCCACTTGCCAAGGCGCACCAGCGTGATGACCACGGCAGCGCTTTCGAAGTACAGGTGCGGCATATCGTCCGCGCCACGCCACATCAGCCACAAGGACAAGCCATAAGCCGCGGAGGTACCGAGCGCGACCAGCAGATCCATATTGCCCGCGCCCGCGCGCACCGCCTTGAAGCCAGCTTTGTAGAAACGCCAGCCAAACACGAACTGCACTGGCGTGGCCAGCAGCCACTGCACCCAGGCGGGCAGCATCCAGTGCACGCCGAACCATTCGGCCACCATGGGCGCCACCAGCGGCAGCGATAGCGCCGCCGAGATCGCCACCGGCCATGGCCCGGACCAGAAGCCTTCGCCAGGCGCCGCCCCGGCAGGCAATTCGCCGGTGACCAGCACCGCGCCGTAGCCAGCGCGCGCCACCGCCGCGGCCAGCGCATCGGCATCCGCGGCGCCGCGCAGCACGGTCACCTCGGCCTGCTCCGTCGCCAGGTTGACCTGCGCATCCACCACACCAGGCACGGCTTTCAGCGCACGCTCGACGCGGGCCACGCAGGAAGCGCACGTCATGTCGCTGATGGACAAGGTCATGGCCTGGTGCGGCACCTCATAGCCGGCGGCCCGCACGGCCTCGGCGGCGGCCGGCAGCACGGCGCCGCTATCGGCCTGCAGCGTGGCTTCTTCGGTGGCTAGATTGACGGCCACCTGGCGCACGCCAGGCACCTTGCCCAGCGCGGTCTCGACGCGCCGCACGCACGAGGCGCACGTCATGCCACCAATCGGCAGCCGCCATTCGGTGGCCGGCGCGCCTGCTGCGGCGCCGGGTACGGGAAGAAGTTGGGAGTTTGCGGGCATGGCGGAATTCGGTTCCACAGTGGCGATGACCACATCATGGACCTTACCATGTTGGGAAGGTCAAGCCCGAATGCAAGCAGCGCACCCATCACATGCGGGCTGCGAAAACGCTCGGAAAAGGCCTTGCGCTTCCCACCATGGGAAGGTGCAAACTTCAGGGGTAGACAGAAGTCCGGCCCGGCCAGCGCAGCGATAGGTACGCTTTTTGGACGGCGGACATTTCCCTTGATTCCGTACCTCCGGGTACCAACAGGAGATCCCTGATGATCCAGTTCCAGGTTGAAGGCATGTCGTGCGGCCATTGCGTGGGTGCCATCACCCGCGCCGTGCAAGCGCTCGATCCCGCCGCGAAGGTGTCGGCCGACATCCCCGCGCAGGCAGTCACGGTAGAAGCCGCCGCCAGTGGCCAAGCGCTGCGCGACGCCATCGAGGCCGCGGGCTATCCCGTCAAGGGCAGCACCCAGGCCGCGGGCTGAGCCGGCAGCCGCACAAAGCAAAACGGGCGCCAGCAATGGCGCCCGTTTTGTTGTCTGGCGAGTCGCTTAGAAGCGGTAGCCGACGTTCAGGTAGGTCACGACCGGATCGATCTTGATCTTGGTATGCGACACAACGGTAGCATTGCCCGCCGCACCGGCGTTCCGGGTGGTGAGCGTGGCCGTGCTGGACAACGGCAGGTAGGACACCGACAGGCCAACGAACCAGTTATCGGTAACGGCGTAGTTCGCGCCGACATTGAACACCGGATTCCAGGAGCTCTTGGCGCTCGCCGTCATCGTGGCGTTCGGGCCGAACTCGGAGTGCACGAAAGTCTGGTTGTTGATGGTCTCGTCGGTGAACCACGTGTAGTTCACCCCGAGGCCCACGTAGGGGCGGAACTTGGTCTTCGCTTCACCGAAGTAGTACTTGACCAGTACCGCGGGGCTCCACTGCTTCACATTGCCCAGCGTGCCGTACTTGGCAAACGTGCCCGCGCCCTCGACATCGTGCTTCGGGGGAATCCCGGCCACGAATTCGCCTGCGATATTGTCGGTAAAGAAGTGCGTGAACGCGATGCCGAGCGTGTCCGCGGACTTGATCTTGGCACTCGTGCCGGTTTCGGTCAGGTTGACCGGGAAGCCGCCGATGCTATCGACCACCAGCGGATCGGCCGAGTTCGTCGGCATCACGCGGAACCAGCCCAGGCTGACAATATTGCTGCCGGCGCTTTGCGCTTGCGCGGCACCGGCAATCAGCATGGCTACGCTGGCCAGCAGGATTTTCTTGGGGGACATGCCTCTTACTCCTTAATAACGCGCTACCTGAGGCAGGCATTATCCCGTCTGGCGTGACCCCTCTGTTTCAAACACTTAACACTTTTGTAGAAGCGCGCCCCTAAATCACGGGTTAACCAGTAAAAACGCAGGCGAACAACCGCAACTGACCGGGGAAACTGTATGCAATACGCGACGCTCGCCGGACAGAAAATCTACTCGGCGGTATAGGCCTACTGGCCGCAAGGGAATTCCGCCGTGCCGCTGCTTGCCAGCACGCATGCCGCCAGGTCCCACAGGGCGTAACCGACACTCTTGAAGACCAGCGGGCTGCCCCGGCTTGCGCGCAGCGTGTCCGCAGCGAGAATGGCCTGCTCGAACGGCTGCACAGTGGACCACATGATGCCTGCCTGCAGCAGGTCGCCCGCCTCCTCTTCGATGCCGAACAAGGTGTCGGCCAGCAGCCGGCCATGCGCCGAGGCCGCCCGGCATAGCGCCGGAGGCAGCTCGCACATCTCCGGGCGGAACGCGCCTACCGCGGCGACGAAATGATCGTCGCGCCACAAGCCGCTATCCAGGTCCGGCAGCACGGGCGCCAGGCTGGACGTCACCGTCACCACCATCGACACGCGTGGCAAGACGGCGCTCACGTCATCGACCGTCTGCGCCTCGACGCCAAGCGTGCGCGCATGCGCGGCCAGGGCTTCGGCCTTGGCCGCCGTGCGCGAATGCAGCCATACGCGGCGCGGCGAAAGCCCGGCGGCAAAGGCTTCGAGATGGGTTTGCGCCTGCACGCCGGCACCGATGATCAACAGCTCGCCAGCGGGATCCGGCGCGAAGCACTGCGCCGCCAGCAGCGACACGGCGGCAGTGCGCCGGCCAGTTACGGTGGGCCCGTCCAGCAGCGCCAGCCGGCGCCCGGTATGGGCGTCGGCCACCACCACCTCGCCGAGGATATTGGGCAGGCCGCGCTGCGGATTGCCGGGGTGCACGGTGATGTTCTTGGTCATCACCAGCTCCCGGTTGCGCGCCGGCATCACCAGCAGCGTGCCTTCGCCACCGGCGGGGTCGCCCACGGCCAAGGCAATGCGCGGCGGCGCCATGGCCGTGCCGGCGCGCAGTTCGGCCAGCATGCCGGCAATGGCGCGGGCCAGCGCGGGGTAGGGCAGTCGGGCCGCGGTCTGGGCGGCATCTAGCACGGCAAGGGACACGGCGGGTGGCTCCGGAGGCGGTTCGCGATGCTGGATTATCGGCGAACTTGCCGCCGGCGCCGCACGCTTTACAGCGTTCAGCGCGCCAGCAAGGACATCACCTGCGCCGGATAACGCGTACCCGCTACTGCGTCCGCCGGGAACACCGCATCGATGGCGGCCATGTCGGCTGCGTCCAGCACCACATCCAGCGCGCCCAGGTTGTCGTCCAGGTTGGCCACGCGCCGCGTGCCCGGAATCGGTACCAGCGTATCGCCGCGCGCCAGTACCCAGGCCAGCGCCAGTTGCGCCGGGCTGCAGCCCTTGTCTCGCGCCAGTGCGTTCACCTTGTCCACCAGCGCCAGGTTGCGCGCAAAGTTCTCGCCCATGAAACGCGGACTGTCGCGCCGGTAATCGTCCTGCGCGAAATCCGCCGGGCTGCGAATGGCGCCGGTCAGGAAGCCCCGGCCCAGCGGGCTGTACGGCACGAAGGCAATGCCGAGCCGCTGGCACGTGGCGAGAATGCTATCGTCGCCGCCCGATTCCACATCGCGCGTCCACAGCGAGTACTCGCTTTGCAGCGCGGTGATGGGATGCACCGCGTGCGCACGCTCGATGGTCCGTGCGCCGGCCTCAGACAGCCCCAGCCAACGCACCTTGCCTGCCTTCACAAGTTCCGCCATCGCGCCCACGGTTTCCTCGATGGGCACCTGCGGATCCACCCGGTGCTGGTAGTACAAGTCGATATGCTCCACCCCGAGCCGCCTGAGGCTGGCGTCGCAACTGGCTCGCACATACTCGGGCCGGCCATCCACGCCGCGCGCCACCGGGTTGGCGGCATCACGCACAATGCCGAACTTGGTCGCCAGCACCACGCTGTCGCGGTGCGGCGCGATGGCCCGCCCTACCAGGCTTTCGTTGGTGTACGGGCCATAAATATCGGCTGTATCGATAAAATTGACGCCGCGATCTAGCGCGTGATTGATAGTACGAATAGATTCAGCATCATCATGCGCGCCGTAGAACTCGCTCATGCCCATGCAGCCAAGGCCAAGCGGGAATACCTGCGGGCCATGCCGGCCCAGCTTGCGTAGTGCGGTCATGCGGACTCCTTTGGTTGCGGAACCTGGGCAGTATGGCCAAGGCCGGGGCACGGAAACAGCCGCCCGCGCTGCATGTGTCATGAAGCACAGCTTCACAATGAACCCGCCCTATTAAGCTGGGCACCGTGAAATTCAACCCTGGCTCTCCCGGCGGGACAGGAAATCGACCAGCACCCGCAGCTTCGGCAGCATGTGCCGGCTCGATGGCCACAACATCCAGAAGGTGCCTTGCACCACGTTGTACGTATCCAGCGCGGTCAACAGGCGCTTGTCGCGCAGGGCTTCCTCGGCAACGAAATCCGGCACGTAGCAAATGCCCAGGCCACCGGTTGCCGCGGCCAGCACCCCTTCGATGCTGTTCAAGGCAAAGGTGCCTGGCAATCGCACCGCCTCGCCCTCGGCGTCCGGCGTCAGCACCCAGTCCTGCAGCTTCCCGCTGGAGGGAAAACGATAGCGCAGGCAGACGTGCTGCTCCAGGTCCTTCGGCCGATGAGGCATGCCGCGCCGCGCCAAGTAGTCCGGCGAAGCGCACACGACGAAACGAAACGGCCGCAGGCGCCGCGCCATCAGCTGGGAATCCGTCAGCTCGCCGCTGCGGATCACCATGTCGAAGCCCTCCTCCACCACGTCCACCATGCGGTCGCTGAAATCCAGGTCGAACTCGATTTCCGGATAGGTGGCTGAGAACGCGGCCAGGTCGGCCAGCAACAAGCGATAGCCAATGGCCGGCACGCTGATGCGCAACCGGCCGCGCGGCACCTCCTTGAGCCGCGACATCCCGAGTTCGGCCTCGTCGATTTCCGCGAGGATACGACGGCAACGCTCGAAGAACAGCGCGCCCTCGTCCGTCAGCCGGATCTGCCGCGTGCTGCGGTGGAACAGGCGGATGCCAAGCCTGGCCTCGAGCCGCATCACGCTCTTGCCGATCGCCGATGGCGATACGCCGAGGAGCCGCCCCGCCGCGACAAAGCTGTGGGACTCCGCCGCGCGGACAAAGGCGTACAGGCCGCTAAGACTATCCATGCCAGCTCATTCGAGTCATTAGAGAATTTTTATCCGCTAAGAGCGGAAAGCAAGGTGCTTTAAGACACATTAAGGCCATCCTATCATCAGTCCACTTTCGCGGATGGGTGTCATCGCCCACCACGGCACAGCCCGCCGCCGCCTTCCAACATGGACTCCCGATGCCCGAACCCGCACCCGCACCCGCACCTGTACCTGTACCCGCCGCCGCACACGTCACGGCGCAAAAACTGATGATTCTTGCCGCGGTCTGCCTCGCCGCGCTGGCCATGCCCCTGAGCTTCACCGGCCCGGCGGTAGCCTTGCCAGCGATCGCCGCCGACCTTGGCGGCAGCCCGATCGCGCTGAGCTGGGTCACCAACGCCTTCATGCTGAGTTTCGGCAGTTGCCTGATGGCCGCCGGCGCACTTGCCGACCGCTTTGGGCGCAAGCGCGTCTTCCTCGCCGGCATTGCCGGCTTTGCGCTTAGCTCGATGGGCCTCGCGGCGGCGCCCGACATCGCCTGGCTCGACCTACTGCGCGCCGCGCAAGGCGTGGCTGGCGCGGCCGCGTTCTCCGGCGGCGTGGCAGCACTGGCACAAGAGTTCGAAGGACCATCAGCCACGCGCGCATTCAGCTTGCTGGGCACCACATTCGGCGTGGGACTCGCCTTCGGACCAGTGCTGGCCGGATTCCTTATCCAGCAATCCGGCTGGCGCCCGGTCTTCCTGAGCGCGGCTGCAATCGCCTGTTTTGCCCTGGTGCCGGGCATCCGCTGCATGCGCGAGTCGCGCGACCCCGCCGCCAGCGGGCTCGACTGGCCTGGGGCAGCCACGTTCACCGGCGCGCTGGCCCTGTTCACGTATGCCGTATTGCGTGCACCCGAGGGTGGCTGGTGCAGCTTGCCGGTGATCGCACTTCTAGCGAGCGCTGCGGTGCTGATGCTGGCGTTCGTCGTCATCGAGCAGCGCGTGCGCGCGCCCATGCTGGACCTGTCGCTGTTTCGCTACCCGCGCTTTGTCGGCGTGCAATTCCTGGCGGCCGCACCGTCCTATTCGTACGTGGTGCTGCAAGTGCTGCTGCCAATCCGCCTGATCGGCATCGAAGGCTACAGCGCGATGCAAGCGGGCCGCATGATGATTGCGCTTTCCGCACCGATGCTGGTAGTGCCGCTGGTGGCCGGCCACCTGACGCGCTGGTTCTCGGCGGGACTGATCTCCGGACTGGGCTTGCTGGTGTGCGCGGGCGGCTTGCTATGGCTGGCGCAGTGCGCCCCGGGCCAGCCAGCCGCCGGGCTGATGCTGCCCATGCTCGCCATTGGCCTTGGCATCAGCCTGCCCTGGGGTTTGATGGACGGGCTCGCCGTCAGCGTGGTGCCCAAGGAGCGCGCG
This sequence comes from Cupriavidus basilensis OR16, assembly GCF_000243095.1. Taxonomy (GTDB): domain Bacteria; phylum Pseudomonadota; class Gammaproteobacteria; order Burkholderiales; family Burkholderiaceae; genus Cupriavidus; species Cupriavidus basilensis_D. The sequence continues at coordinate 6,894 of NZ_AHJE01000094.1, forward strand.
GGCATGGCCACCGGCATTTTCAGCACCACGCGGGTCGCGGGCGAAGGCATTGCCCTGGCCATCGTCGGCGCCATGCTCGCGGGGCTTGCCGAGTCCAGGCTGCAAGCCATGGCTACGGTAGCGTCCCCCGCCGCGCTGGCGCAAGCCGCGCATCGGCTCGCCATGGGCGACCTGCCCCACGCCACGTCCTTGCTGCCGCACGCCAGCCGGCAGGCCCTGGTGCACGGCTACGGCGAGGCGTTCCAGCTGTTGCTGTACATCCTCGCGGCCATCACGGTCGCGTCGGCGGCCCTGGTGTTCGGCTTCCTGGGCCATTCGCGGTTGCCGCCTCTGCCAGGACCCGCGCAGCAGGCAGCCGGCTAGCTTGGCCGTGATCGCAGCGCCGCGCCCCGTGCTACCCTCGCCGCACCATGAAGCCTGACGTCTCCCTCGATCCCGACCTGCTACCCGCCATGGCCGCCTTCGTCCGCGTGGCACGCCTGGGCAGCTTCACCGCGGCCGCCGCCGCGCTGGCGGTGAGCCCATCTGCCATCTCGCAAACCATCCGCCAGCTTGAGCAGCGCCTGGGCGTACGCCTGCTGCAGCGGACCACGCGCCGGGTCGGTGTCCGAGCCGGCGCCGCGCTGCTGGCGCGCGTTGCGCCCGCGCTGGCCGAGGAACGGCGCCGCGGCCGACGACACGCGCCAGCAGCGCGAGCTTGCCCGCGGGCACGCTGCGCATCACCACCTCGTACTCGGCGGCAGCCACCGCGCTGCAACCGGTACTGGCGGAATTCATGCGGCTCTACCCGTCGATCTGCGTTGACGTGGCCGTCGACGACCGCTTTACCGATCTGATTGCGGAGGGTTTCGATGCGGGCCTGCGCCTGGGCGAAGCATTGCAGCGCGACATGGTGGCGATTCCCGTCACCGGTCCGATGCGCATGGTGGTGGCCGGCACGCCGGACTACCTCGCGCGCCGTGGCACGCCGAAGCTGCCGCGCGAGCTGCATGCGCATGCCTGCCTGCACTATCGATTCGGCCCGGCGGGCCAGGTCTATCGCTGGGAGTTCATGCACGCCGCGCGCCAGGTCACCGTCGATACCGGTGTCGCGCTGATCGCCAATGACAAGGCCATGCTGCACCAGGCAGCACTCGCCGGACTCGGGCTGCTCTATGAGTTCGAGACGCTGCTGCAAGCGCCGCTGGCCTCGGGCCAGCTGGTCACGGTGCTGGACGACTGGCTGCCGCCGTTCGATGGCTTCTACCTCTACTACCCGGGCCGCTTGCTGATGCCGCCCAAGCTGCGCGTGTTCGTCGACTTCCTCAAGGCGCGCGCACCGCTCGCGCCCACGCCGGCATAATCAGCGGCGCGGCGCCTTGGCTACCGCGCCACGCACTTCGATGCCGATGCGGTCGACCACCTTGCCGGCAGCATCGAGCAACTCCACCTCGTGCCGGCCCGGCCAGGGCAGCCAGGAGAGCTGGCCACCGCGCCCCAGCGGCTTGCCATCGATGCGCCAGCTCACGCGTTGCGCGGTCTGTCCGGCGACGCCTTCGGCATGGAACCACACGCGCTGCGCCGTGGGCGGAATATCCGGATCGAGTGCGAACACGGTGCCGTCGGCGGGGCTGGCGATGCCAGTCCCGCGCGCCGGTGTGGCACGGGCGCCGTCCGCGCTGGCCACGTTGACGACGCGCATTGCGGTACCGGCGAGGAAGACTTCATCGCGCGCGGGCTCCAGGTCGCCGGAAAAGCGCAGCGGCACGCGCTCGACGCCCGCAGGCATGGCCGGCGCCACGCTCGGCACCGAGCGGTGCAGCGCCTCCATGAGCCACACCGGCGCCGCGCCGGACACGCCCGAGACCTCGTGCATGCTGGCGCCGCTGGCATTGCCCACCCACACGCCAACCGTGTAGCGCTGCGACCAGCCCACGCACCAGTTGTCGCGCATGTCCTTCGACGTGCCCGTCTTGACCGCGCTCCAGAAGCGCGTGGTGAGCGGGCTATCCAGGCCAAACGTGCGCGCCCGCGCATGGCGGTCCGACAGCACGTCGGCCACCAGGTAGCTCGCCGCGGGCGACATCACCACGCGCGCGGTCACCGGCGGCGCATCAGCGCGCAGCCGCACGGGTGCGTATCGCCCGCCGTTGGCGAACGCGCGATAGGCATTGGTGAGCGAGACCAAAGGCACATCGGCGCTGCCCAGCGCGAGGCTGTAGCCGTAGTAATCGCCAGCCTGCGTCAGCGGCAAGCCGAGCGCGGTCAGCCGCTGGTGAAAGCGGAACGGCGTGACCATCACCAGCGTGCGCACCGCGGGCACGTTCAGCGACGAAGCCAGCGCGGCACGCATGCTGACCCAGCCCGCGTATTGCCGATCATAATTCTGCGGCACATAGAGGCCCCCGCCGCCGCCCGTGGGCAAGTTGACCGGCCGGTCGTCCAGCAGCGACGCCGTGGTCAGCCGCCGTGCCTCCAGCGCCTGCTCATACAAAAACGGCTTGAGCGTGGAACCCGCCTGGCGCGCCGCGGCCGCGTGGTCGACTTGCGCGGCCGCCGACAACGCGCCCGACGAACCCACATAGGCCAGCACGTCGCCACTGGCGTTGTCGATCACCACCACGGCGCCGTCTTCCACATTGCGCCCGGCGAGCTCGCGCAGATGACGATCCAGGCTTGCCGTGGCGACGCGCTGGAGACCCGCATCGAGCGTGGCCGTGATGGTGGCAGGCATGGGGCCGGCGGCACGCGCTTGCGACACCAGCAAGCGCGCAAGATGCGGGGCGAGGTTTGGCGCCAGGCTCGGCGCCGACGCATGGCCCACGGTGCTGGCATTGCCTGCGCCGCTGCTGCGCAGCAAAGCCAGTTGCGCAAAGCCGTCCAGCCCATCGCATGCCTTGGGCAACCGCTGCTCGCGCAGGACGGCGCAGGCGCGCAGCGCGACCTGCGGCGCACGCGCGTTGGGCGCGCGCACCAGCGCAACCGCCAGCGCCGCTTCGCGCGCATCGAGGCCGCTCGGATACTTGCCGAACAGCGCCTGCGACAGCGCGGACAGGCCCACCAGCTCGCCGCGAAACGGCACCAGGTTGAGATACGCTTCAAGGATCTGGTCCTTGCTCCAGTTGCGCTCCAGCGCGGTAGCGCGCACGGCCTGCGCCATTTTCTGGCTCACGCTGCGGCCGCTGTCGGCGCGCCGCAGGTCTTCATCGAGCAAGCCGGCGAGCTGCATGGTCAGGGTGGACGCACCGCGCGTGCGCGTGTTCCACAGGTTGGCCCACGCGGCGGCGGCAACGCCCTGCCAGTCCACGCCGCTATGCGCATAGAAGCGCCGGTCTTCCGACAGCACGATGGCGGTGCGCAGCGCGGGCGATATCTCCGCCAGCGTGACCCAGTCGCCGCGGCGCGCACGAAAATCGTCGCGCACGCGGGACAGGGTTTCGCCATGGCGGTCGAGCACCACCACGTCCGCGCTGCGCCAACCGGCGCGCACGCTGTCAAAGGACGGCAGCGCGTGCGCGGGCGCACTGGCCAGGCAGGCCACCACGGCCGCCGCGCGCAGGCCCGCGTTCATTTGTCCCGCCCGGCTACCACGCCGGCCACCAGCAGCACCTGCGCGGCCGCGTAGGTCCACCAGATGCCAAGCGCGAAGGTATCGAACGGTACGAGGAAGCGCGCGGTGCCAAGCAAGCCGTCGGACACGGCGAAGCACAGCGCGCCGATCGCCACCAGCGGCGTCGGCAGTTTCGCCAGCAACGCGGCGCAGGCCATCGCCGCGAGCGCGCCCACATAGACCGAGACCGGCAACGCCAGCGTGCCCAGGTTGGGCCAGAAGCGCACGAGCATCACGCCGGCCGCACCCAACACCACGCCGCAAGCGAGCAGGCGATGCGCGCGCCAGTCGCCCGCCATGGGCACGAACAGCCCAAGGTAGGCGAAGTGCGCGATCAGGAAAGCCCCGAGCCCGCCGATGAAGGAGAACGACAGCCACGGTATCGCCAGGAGGAAGTCCCCCACCGCGGAGCACAGCAGGGCCGCCATCAGCCAGCGCCGCTCGCGGCGCACGGGATGAAAGCGCGCTGCCCGTACCAGCAGCAGCGCCATCGCGGTCTTCCACACCGGCTGGAAGGCGATTTGCCCGTTCAACGGCGCGCCGGGCGGCGAGTCCATCGCGACGGTGACCAGCAAGCCGCCGTAAACCAAACCGGCCATCGTGCCGGCCAGCCACCACTCGCGCACCCGCGCGGGCATCATCATCGCAAGCCAGCTCAAGGGCGTGCTCCTACGGTCAGTCTGGCGTTGGGTTGCGCGCCGAATACATCCGGCGCGTACATCGCTTCCACCCGCGTCGGCGGCAAGGCGAACTCGCCAGCGTTGTTCAGGCGCACGGTGTATTCCACCGTGGCACTGCCGCGCGGCATGTAGGCGTAATACTCACGGAAGGCCTGCGGCGTGCGCTCGGTGAACGCGGGCCATGCGCCCTTGCGCCGCTCGCCGCGCGTGGCGATCTCCGAATCGCGCCCAAGCCCGCTGCCGAGGATGGTGGCGCCGGCAGGCACCGGGTCGCTCACCACCACCCAGGTCATGTCGGCCTGCGCATCGATCTCCAGCTTCACGCGATACGTGTCGCCGCGCGACCACTTGCCCGCCACCGCCTGCTCCACCGCCGTCACGCTGCGCGTAATGCGGTAACCCGCCGAGAGCGGTGCGGCGAGCGGCACCGCCGCAAGCGCGCGCACCGTGGCCCAGGGCTTGCCGGCGCCTTGCTGCACGGCCTGCAGCGTGGCGGACTCGCCCGCGCGTGGCCACGGCAGGCTGATGCTGCCGCTTGCCACGCCAACCTTCCCGGCGCGCGCCCAGTCAAAGCCGCGCGATGCATCGGGCCACCCCTCGAGTGCCACGCGCGTGGCGCCCGACACCGGCGTCTTCTCGAAGGCTTGCGCGAAGCGCGTGATCGCCAGCGAGCCCCAGGCGTTGGCCGTGGTGGTGCCCCAGGCGCCGCGCATCTGGCGCCCGAGCAACCCGGTAGCGAGTTGCGCGCTTTCGTCCTTCCAGCCGGGCAGCTCGAGCGACAGTGCCAGCAGCCGCGCGGCGTTGAGATCGCCCCCGCTCATCAGCCACCACCAGTTGTCGTCGCGCTCGGTGGAGAACGCCAGCCGCGTGCCCTGCACCGTCAGCCGCGAGCGCAGGATCTGCTGCGCTTGCGCGAGGCGCTCTTCACGCTGGGGGATATCCTGCACGCGCGACAGCACGGCGATCCAGTCGAGCAGCGCCGAGGTAGGCCACTGCGCCGGCAGGATCTGGATCGAGCCAAGCATGCGCGCCTGCGCGTGCCCGCTGCGCGAGAGCGCTTCGAGCGCGGCCAGCTTGCGCACCTCCAGGTCTTGCGTCGGTGCCCAGCGCTCGCGCTTGATGCGGCCTTCGATGAATGCGGTCAAGCCGCTTTCCATGCGGGTCCGCGTTTCGTCCGGCAGGCGCAGCGGCAGGCCCGCGCGCACGGCTTCGTCGGACACGGCCAACAGGTAGGCGGTCAGCACTTCGCTGCCGGCATTGCCGTCGTTCTGCAGCGGGAAATACGAGGCCAGCCCATCGTTGTCGAGATAGCCGGGCAGCTGCGTGGTCAACGCGTTCCACTGCGCCGCATCGCCCAGCCCGATCGCGCGCGACGCACGCTGTTCCAGGCACGAGAACGGATAGTTGCGGAACCACTCGCGCACGCCCGGCATGCCGCCCGCCAGCGAGGCTTGCAGGTGCACCTGCAGGCCACCGCGAGGCTGCCCCGCCGCGTCCGCGAGCGCGCCCTGCGGGGCGCGCACCGGCACCGACAGGTTTGGCGCCAATTGCGCCAGCGTGGCTTGCTGCACGGTGAGCGGCACCGCCGGCACCAGTTGCTGCGAAAGCTTGATGCGATCGCTGGCGCCGCCTGGCTTGCCGGCCTCGGTGGCCTCCACCTCCCACTGCACCGTGCCGTCCTGGGCCGCCGAGCCCGCCGGCAACAGCGGCGCGGCCGCGTCCCAGCCGATCTCGCGCGATTCGCCCGCGGGGATCTCCACCGTCTGCGCGGCCAGCGCCTGCGGCTGCACGGGCTGTCCCGGCGGGCTCACGCGCGCCACGGCCTGCACCGCCATCGCGCGCTGCGTGGTATTGCGCAGCGTAAACATGGCGCGATAGCGGTCTTCCTCGCGCACCAGCGGCGGCAGTCCCGAGATCAGTTGCAGATCCTGCGTGGCAGCAATGGTGGCGCTGCCGTTGCCGAAGCGGCCCACGCCCAGGTCGGCCACGGCCACGATGCGGAATCGCGTGAGCGAATCGTTGAGCGGCACCGTCAGCGTGGCGCGTCCTTCGCCGTCGAGCTGCACGCGCGGATTCCACAGCAACAAGGTATCGAACAGCTCGCGCGTCGGGCTCTTGCCGCCGCCACCGCCCGCCGGCACGGCCTTGCGGCCGTAGTGGCGCCGGCCGATGATTTCCATCTGCGCGGTGGCGGTCTGCACGCCATAGCTGCGCCGGCGCAGCATGGCGTCGAGCAGATCCCAGCTCGTGTTAGGCATCAGCTCCAGCAGCGCTTCATCCACCGCCGCGAGCGCAACTTCGCCGTTGGCGGCAGGCTTGCCGTCCGGCAGCTTCACCTGCACGGCTACCTGCGCCTTGCCGCGCACGGGATAGCTCGTCTTGTCGGGCGCCACCTTCACATCGAGCCTGTAGCCCTCGTTGCCCACGCGGATCTCCGCCAGCCCGAGGCGGAATGCCGGCTTGGACAGGTCCACCAGCGCGCTCGGCGCGGCGTACTCGCGCCCCTCGCTGCGGAACGCCTGCCACCACTCGGTCGGCTGGCGCCAGCCCCAGGTGAAGAATGAGTACCAGGGAACCTCGCGCAAGCGCCCGCGCAACGCCAGCACCGACACATAGACATTGGGGCCCCACTCCGGCCTGACCTTGACCCGCACCGTGGGGTCGCGCCCGTTGAGCTCCACCACGCTGGTCTCCAGCACGCCCTCGCGCTCCACCGCCACCAGCGCGGTGGCATGGCGGAACGGCATGCGCACCTGGAACACCGCGGTCTCGCCCGGCGCGTAGGCCTTCTTCTCGGGCAGCAGGTCGATGCGGTCGTTGTTCTCGCCGCCGAACCACAGCTCGCCCTGGCGCGTCACCCAGACCGAGGTGGCGGCCTGCGATACGCGCCCCGCGTTATCCCTGGCCTGCGCGACCAGCTCCACCTGGCCGGCCTCGGGCAGCGACACATCGCACTGCATGCGGCCTTGCGCATCGGTACGGCCCTCGCACACGATGCCGAGATCCTTGTTCTCATTGCGATTGTCGTAGCGATAGAAACCGCCCACCACGCGCTTGCGCACCGAGGTGGTGATACGCACCTGCGCGCGCAGCGAGATCGGCACGTTGGCCTGCGGCCGCCCCTGCGGATCGAGCGCCACGGCATGCACGGGGAGCTTCTGCTTGACCGATACCCAGCTTTCCGTGCGGATGCCCGCCACCACGCCCGCGGGCCACATCGGCACGGTCTGGCGCAGCGTCTGGATCTCGCCATTGGGGTCGGCAAAGCCCGACTCCACCACCAGGTCCTTGGGTGCCTCGAGCTTCGGCATGTTCTTGAGGGTCAGCGTGCCGCCGCCGTTCTTGTCGAGCTTGAGCGGCAGCTTGTCGGCCACCAGCTTCTGCGCTTCGTCGCGCTGCGCATTGCCATCCTCGCCCTCGTCCTCATCGCCGCTGCTGTCCTTTTGCGGCTTGCGCGGCGCGCGGCGCGGCGAAGGCATAGCTGTCGTAGTCGGCAAAGCGCACGTACTTGTCGCGCAGCAGCGCTGACACCTGCACCGGCAAGCCCGCCGCGCCGCCACCCGACACGTAGTGCACTTCCAGGTTGAGCGGCACCTCGGGCGGCGCCACCAGCGCCCCGCCGCCGCCGGCCTTGAGCGTGCCCGTCAGCACCGGCAGGCGGAAGGCCTCGACGCGGAAGCTGCCGCTGTCCAGCACGCGGTCCTTCGCATCGCTGAGCGACACCGTGTAGACGCCCAGCTTGGCCGCAGCGGGAATCGCGAACGTGCTTTCGGCGCTGCGCCCGCCGGTAGCGGTGGTGCGCCATTGCAGCGGCTGCTCGTAGGTCTGGCCGCTGCCTTCGTGGCGGATCACCAGCTTTTCCGGCAAGGGATCGCCCGCGCCCGGCAATGCGAACCCGGTTGCCGTCTCGGTACGGATCACGTGCTTCATCGACACGGTCTCGCCGGCGCGCAGCAAGGTACGGTCGAAGATGGTATGGACGCGCACGTCCGGCACCGCGCTGGTGTCGGTCGGCACATTGAAGCGCCAGCTCTCGATGCCCTGGTTCCAGTCGGACATCACGAAGGCCATGTCGGCCTGGCCGCGTGCCTGCGGATGGCCAGCGGCGATGCGCGCCGAGACGAAATAGCCGGACAGCCCGGTGTCGTCGCAGCTGCGCTCGCGCACGTCGTCCAGGCCGTTGATGCTCGCCAGCCCGGCGGCATCGGTACGGCCCGAGGCCAGCAGCTTGCCGCTGCAATCGCGCAGCGCCACCGCGGCATTGGCCACCGGCTTGCCGTCATCGAGCGTGGTGACCCACGCCAGCGCGCTCATCTTGCCGGGGCCGCGTGCGAGCTTGAAATGCACGCCGAGGTTGGTCACCAGCGCGGCGGTGCGCACGTACATGGGTGCCGGCTTGCCGAGCAAAGCCGCGCCCAGCATCGGGGATGCGATCTCCACCACATGAAAGCCGGCTTCAGGCAGGGGAATGCCAACCACCTCGAACGGGCGCGGCGCCTTGCCGCCCGGCTCAACCAGTTGCGGTATGGCGAGCTTGCGCGCGCCGGCCACGCCATCGAGCAGCGAGATGGAACGGGTCTCGATGGCAGGCGCATTGCGCGGGTTGTTGACCGCGGACGGGGAACGGCCCGCGAGAATCGCGTCGAGCTCGCCGCGCGTCCAGCTGCCTTCGTGCAGGCGGCGGACCAGCCCGTACCAGCGCAGCACGGCACCGTCGTCGTCCACCTTCAAGCGGCGTACCGTGCCGGCTTGCGCGCGCACGCCTTGCGCTTGCAGGTCGGCCTCGACGTTGCGCAGCGTCACCGGCAGCAGCGCCGGATAGTCGGCCGGCGCCTTGCCCTTGGGCAGTTCGCCAAAGCGCTCGAGCACGCCGAACGGCGCGGCCGGGAATTTCGCCAGCGGCGGCATGGCGGCGGTGCTGACCTTGAGCGGGAACAACTCGGCATTGGACAGCACGCGGCCGCTGTCGTCCTTCAGGCCGGCGGGTACCGCCAGCGTGAACTCGGTCTTCTCGGCAAAAGGCGGCTTGAAGCTGACGCTGCTGACCGGGGCGTCGCGCGTGGCGTCCGGCTCGAACTGCGGGGCGCGCGGGCCCTTCGGCGTATTGAGCAGGATATGTTCGGCGTCCTTGCGCGAAATCGGCGCGGAGAACGACAGCGAGAGGGGCCGCAGCGGCGTGCAGGGTGACTGGGCCCGCTCGCGCTCGCAGGTAAAGCTGGCGGTGAAAGGCTCGCGCACGGTGTAGTCGAAACGCCGCTCGTCGCGCGTGGCCAGGCCCGAGGGCGTGGCCACGCCGCTGCCCAGCACCAGTTGCATGCGGGCGCCGGACGGCAGGCGCTGCTGGCAGGCCAGCAGGTGCACGGTGTCCGCCTCGTCGGCTTTCAGCTTCCAGTGCAGCGCACCCAGCACGGCCTCGCGCTCCTTGCCGGCAACGAGGCGCACAGGGATGCGCTCACCCAGGCCCTGCGCCTGGCACCAGGCCGCGCTACGCACCGACTCGGCGGTGGCCGGCCCGTTAAAGCGCAGCGCAAAGACCTGGTCCTCTTCGATCTCGCCGCCGCCGGGGCGCGCGGAGACCACGGTGGGGCCACCGGTCTCGAAACGGTACTCCGGCTTGCCCGCGTAGGCCTTGCCAGCCTCGCTCTTGAGGCCGGCCACCATGCGCACCGAGCATCTGACCCCGGGCGGCAGGTCGCGCGCGAAATCGAATGCCCAGTTCTTCGCGTCGATCCAGCGTGCCTGTCCGGCGATCGTGCTGCCGTTGCACGACACGGTTGCGGGCGGGCTCGCCTGCAGGTCGCCCAGCGGCACCATCGCTTCATCGAAGCGGATCGCCACTTGCCGCACACGAGCGACCTCGCCCTCCGGCGACAAGCGCACGATCTGCGCCGCCTGGCCCGCGCCCGGCATCGTCGCCAGCACGGCCTGCAAGCAGGCCGCGGCAGCCCACCAGTACCCACGTCTCTCACGCTTGTCCATCCGCGCGACGATCTGCGTCATCCTGCCCCCTCCCGATTACGGCACCCGGCGAGGGTGACATGCGCCGATGGCAAGCGCAAGTCCGCGCCCGCGGCGAGAGGCCCGCCGGCTAGCGCAAATGCGACAGTGGCAACGGCCCATCGCGCTTGAGCGCGGTCAGCACGATGTTGGAGCGCACGCTTTCCACGCCCGGCACGCGCATCAGCTTCTTCATGGTGAATTCGGCAAGCGTGGGCAGGTCGGGCACCATGATGCGCAGCAGGTAATCGGCCTCGCCCGCGACCGAATAGCACTCCTGCACTTCCTCCAGCAGCAGGATGTCCTCGCGAAAGCGCTCGACAATGGTGTCGCCGTGGTGGGCCAGCTTGACGCTGGTGAACACCAGCACGCCGAGCCCGAGCGACGGCGGCGACAGCACCACGCGGTAGCCCGTGATCACGCCGTCGGCCTCCAGCCGCGCGAGCCGCCGGCCGATCTGGCTGGGTGAAAGATGGATGCGCTCGGCGAGCTGCTGGTGGGTGGAGCGGCCGTCGGTCTGCAAGGCCGCCAGCAGCGCGAGGTCGAATGGGTCGAGGTTGATCATCATGGTCATGTCGCTTCGATCGCGTTGGTCGAGTCAGAATCGCTTCTTGTTGTGCACTAAGCCTGCCGGATGCATGCTACCCCGCCGCCGCCTTGCGGGGTACCGATTGTCGCCGGCAAAGCACCTGCGCATATTTTCCGCAGACAATACCAAATTTTTGCGTGATTGATGCATCGCCTGACGAAACCAAGCCGTTTTTGCGGGCCATTTACGTCATCTCCTAGCTAAACTGTGCGGTAAATCTGCAGGAGATAAAACACCATGGACGCAATGGCTACCGCCACCCAGGCTGGCGACGCCCAGGCCGCCTTTGCCGGCACCCTGACCGACAAGCTCAAGGAACAATTCGACGCCGGCCTGCTGTCCGGCCAGGAATTGCGCCCCGATTTCACCATCGCGCAGCCGCTGGACCGCTACACGGACACCGACCACGCGGTGTGGGCCAAGCTCTATGACCGCCAGGCCTCGATGCTGCGCGGCCGCGTCTGCGACGAATTCCTGCAAGGCCTGTCCACGCTGGGCATGGGGCGCGACCGCGTCCCCAGCTTCGAGCAGCTCAATGAAACCCTGATGCGCGCCACCGGGTGGCAAGTGGTGGCGGTGCCCGGCCTGGTGCCGGATGCCGTGTTCTTCGAGCACCTGGCCAACCGCCGCTTTCCCGCCAGCTGGTGGATGCGCAAGCCCGAGCAACTCGATTACCTGCAGGAGCCCGACTGCTTCCACGATGTGTTTGGCCATGTGCCGCTGCTGATCAACCCGGTCTTTGCCAACTACATGGAAGCCTATGGCAAGGGCGGGCTCAAGGCCGCCTCGCTGGGTGCGCTCGACATGCTGGCGCGCCTGTACTGGTACACGGTGGAATTCGGCCTGATCCGCACGCCGGAAGGCCTGCGCATCTACGGCGCGGGCATCCTCTCGAGCCAGGGCGAATCGATCTACAGCCTGGACTCGGCCAGCCCCAACCGCATCGGCTTCGATGTGCGCCGCATCATGCGCACGCGCTACCGCATCGACACCTTCCAGAAGACATACTTCGTGATCGACAGCTTCGACCAGCTGTTCGACGCTACCCGCCCCGACTTTGCGCCGCTCTATGACGAACTGCGCGCGCAGCCCACGCTCGGCGCGGGCGACGTGGGGCAATCCGACCTGGTGCTCCAGCGCGGCTCGCGCGAAGGCTGGGCCGACAGCGACGACGTCTGACCCCGGCCCGGGAGAGCCGCCTGGCCCCAAGCTGCCGGCTCCCCGTGCGCAAGCTTTGTGAAACAATGACGGCATGCCCGCTCCGCCCCCCCGCCTCGATGCCTATCGCAACGGCGGGAAGGCCGGGCAGGCGGGCCGGCATTCCCCTTCTGCCACCTCCTTTTCGACCATCGAGCCCAACATGTCCCCTGCGCCTCTCGTGCCCCTGACGATTGAAGAACGTGCACCGCTGCTGGCCGGCCTGCCCGGCTGGCGCACCGTCGATGATCGCGATGCGATCCACAAGCGCTTTACCTTTGCCGATTTCAACGCCGCCTTCGCCTTCATGACGCGCGTGGCGCTGGCCGCGGAAAAGGCCGATCACCATCCGGAGTGGTTCAACGTCTACAACCGGGTCGACGTCACCCTGTCCACCCATGACGCCAACGGCCTGACCCGGCGCGACACCGACCTGGCCGCCTTCATGGAGCGCGCGGCGGCTTCGCTGGCGAAAGCCTGAGCGCGCATGCGGCAGGCCAGGAGACTCTGGAGAGTCTGGAGACTGTAGGCAAACCGAAAGCTCGCTGGCGGTCGTGCGCTGTACAATCGGTGGCTGACCGTTTGTAACTTTCGTTACTCTCCCGATCCCTTTCCAGCCTCCCAGCCTGCCACCATGCGTATCCTTCTGATCGAGGACGACCGTCAGATCGCCAGTGGCGTCGAAGCCGGCCTGTCCCAAGCCGGCCATCAGGTACGCGTGGTGCACGACGGCGTCTACGCTACCGAGCACCTGCTGCGCGAGCAGCACGACCTGGTGATCCTCGACCTGGGCCTGCCCGGCATCGATGGCATGACGCTGCTGGCGCGCTACCGTGCCCGCAACCGCACCACGCCGGTCATCATCCTGACCGCGCGCGACGAGCTTGAAGACAAGCTATCCGGCCTGAACGCCGGCGCCGACGACTACCTGGTCAAGCCCTTCGCCCTGCCCGAGCTGGAAGCGCGCGTGCGCGTCTTGCTGCGCCGCAGCCAGCATGGCGAGGCCGCGCCTGAGCGCGACGTGCGCCTTGGCCGGCTGCGCCTGTCTGGCAACGACCGCCGCATGTTCATCGACGGCAAGCCGCTGGAGCTCTCGCCGCGTGAGTTCGCCGTGCTGGAACTGCTGCTGCAGCGCCAGGGCCGCGTGGTCAGCAAGGCACAGTTGCAGGACCACCTCGCCACTTTTGCGCATCCCGCCGGCGAGGGCGGCGACACGGTCGGCGACACCGCCATCGAAGTCTACGTGCACCGCGTACGCAAAAAACTCGAAGAATGCGACGTGGAGATCGTGACCGTGCGCGGCTTCGGCTACCTCCTGCAGATCCGCGCCGGCGCCTGACGCCCCGCCCCGAGCCCTACGCCATGTGGCTGCGTCCACGCCCTCCCCAGCCTCCGCAAGCCCTGACCGGCGCGGCCAGCGGTGCCGCAAGCGCCGCCTCAGGCAAGGCTGCGGCGAAATCCGAGAAGGCAGCGGCACAACCCGCGCGTACCAACTCCACGCAAAGCCTGCGCGTGCACTTGCTGCGCGCGCTCGCCACGCCGCTTTTTGCGCTGGTGCTGACCAGCGGCTCGCTCTCCTACTGGCTGGCGGCACACTACACCACGCAGGTATTCGACCGCGCCCTGTACGGCGTGGCCAACAATATCGCGCAGCAGATCCGCATTGCCGGCCCGCGGCTGGAGCAAGACATCCCGATGATCGCGCAGACGCTGGTCGAGGCCGAAGGTACCGACCGCATCTACTGGCGCATCCACGGCCCGGACGGGCTGATCGGCGGCATGGACACCTGGCTGGGCTACGGCACCGGGCAAACCTCGCTGCACGATGCACGGCTGTTCTACGCCTGGTTCAGCGGGCGCCAGGTGCGCGCCGTGCGGCTGCCGGTCAACCTGCCCAGCCCGGCCTCGGATGAGCTGGCCACCAGCGAGGCCGGACGCGCCCCGCGCGGGCCGATCGTGGTGGAAGTGGCCGAGTTGCTCGACCGGCGCGAGACCGCCGCCAACGAGATCCTGCTGTCGGTCTCGGTGCCGCTGATCCTGCTGCTGGTAGTGGGCAGCCTGATCCTCTCGCACGTGCTCAAGGAAGAGCTGGTGCCACTGCAGATCCTCACCGACAAGCTCAATCGCCAGACCGCGCGCTCGCTGGCGCCGCTCGACGAAACCCAGGTACCGGCCGAGGTCGAGCCGCTGATCCGCGCGCTCAACGCGCTGCTGGCCAGGCTGCGCGACGCGCTCGACGCGCAGCGCAAGTTCATCGCCGACGCCGCGCACCAACTGCGCACGCCGCTCACCGCCGTCAAGCTGCATGCCGACCGCGCGGTGCTGTCGAGTGATCCCGCAGTGACGGACCACGCGCTGCGCGAACTGCAAGCGGCGGCGGACCGTGCGGTGCGCCTGTCCAACCAGCTACTGTCGCTGGCCCGCGCGGAGCCGGGGCTATCGCTGGAACGGCTGGGCCCGATCGAGCATTTCGACCTGGCCACGCTGGCCTTCGAGACCGGCGCCGAGTGGGTGCCGCAAGCGCTGGCGCGCCAGATCGACCTGGGCTTCGAGACCTTGCCCGGCCCCACCTTTACCGGCGCGGCACCATCGACCGTGCGCGGCAACCGGTTGCTGATGCGCGAAGCGCTCAGCAACCTGATCGACAATGCAGTGAAATATGTGCCGCCCGGCGGACGCATCACCGTGCGCGCCGGCGGCGAAGCGCTGGGCCATCGCGGCATGGCCGTGGTGATGGTGGAAGACAACGGGCCCGGCATTGCGCTTGCGCGCCGCGAGGAGGTCTTCAAGCGCTTCTTCCGCGGCGACCATACGCCAGGGCCTAACGCGCCGGCGCAACCGCCCGGCGGCGCCGGCCTGGGGCTGGCCATCGTGCATGAGATCATCGGGCTGCATCATGGCACCATCCGCATCGAGGATGTGCCCGCCTCCGGGAACGAGGCCGAGGCGCGCGGCATGCGCTTCGTGATCCGCATCCCGTGCGAGGCCGCCGGGACCGTCTGAGACGGGAGCAGCCGGGGTACGGCTCGTCCTTCGCTTTTCGAGACGCCTTTCGAGATACCTTAACGGGCCTTCTTTTCCTTCGGCGCCAGCATCGTGCCGCGGCACTTCGGGCTGCCGCAGCGGCACTCGAATTCCTTCTTGAGCTTCTTGGTGTAGCGCGCGTCGATCACCAGCCCATAGTCGTAAAACAGTTCCTCGCCGCTGGCAATGTCGCGCAGGGCGTGGATGAACACGCGCCCCTTCTTCTCGCGCGCCTCGCAATTGGGCTCGCAGGCGTGGTTGATCCAGCGCGCGCGGTTGCCGCCGAACTTGGCGTCGATCACGTCGCCGTCTTCCAGGCTGAAGTAGAAGGTGTGGTTGGGATCGGCCGGATCGTGCGGATGGCGCTTGAGCGCTTCCTTCCACGAAATGTGCTCGCCCTTGTATTCGATGATGCGTTCGCCCTCGCCGATCGGCGCGTTCGCATAGACGCCCTTGCCATGCACGCCCGAGCGGCGCACTTCGACGCGGTCGGACGCGGTCTTGCGCTTGCCTTCCTTGGGGGGCTTCGGGGTCTTGACGTTCCCGGCTTCGTTCTCGTCAGTCCCGTCCTGCTTCAATGCCTCTTGCTTTACCTGTTCCGCCATGTGCCGTCCCGTATTGTTCCGCTTGCCTGCCACCCCGCGTGGCCGCGCGCCGTCCGGGCGCGATGGCGATGATACCTGCCCAGTTTGGCTGCGGCATCCCCCTTGCCGGCAAATAGGCGTATACGGGCGGCCCGGCTGAGTCCGTATACGTCAGGCAGGTATACGCACCGCGGATCAGCGGCGCGCCTCGCCTTGGTAAACAGGCTTAAGAGGCCCTTCAACGACTGCGTATACGGCCACAAACAGCCTCAGACCGCTCGATCCCCCTGTGGATAACCCGGCAAAAATCTGGGGATAAAGGCAAGCAATTCATGTGGGTGGCCTGGGGTTGGCATGGGGATGCATCAGGCATAAGTCGGAGGCTTGCACCTGCCCCCCTCCGCCAAAAGGCTGAGTCATCCACGTCAGCCAACATCCGGTCCCACCACTTCTGCTTGCTGCAACCCCTTGATTTAAAAAACGTTAACCGGCTTATCCACAGAAAAGGCGGGCGTTTACCTACTACTACTATCTGTATACATTAAAGAAAGAAGTAAACAGAAAGGACTGCGTCCTGCTATCGGTGAGCAAAACCAACCAGGCCAAAAACAAATGGCTGGAAAGCCGCTTCAGGGAAGGCTTCTTTTTTGAGCAATGGAAATTCGCCGGCCGTGCCACGGTTTACCACCGCGAGCCGGATGGATTTCAGGAGGGGGATCGACGTATACGCTGGGCCGAAGGGCCCGCCCTGCACCGTATACGCCCCCCGAAAATCGGGATCGGGACCGACCGTAAACGTCGGGCGGTTAACGCTGCCAGCCGCACACCAAGGGGCATGCATGACGCGAATACGCTGGAATTCGCCCCGTGTTTGCCAATCGAGTGTCATGCACAATAGTTCATGTGGCAGTCCCGCGGCCCTTCAGCCCGCGCTGCTGCGCTGCAACGGGTACGTAGTCCCCCGGCCTTGACCCGGCCGAAAGAAACGCCCACAGCGCCTGTCAGCCGTCTTTGGCGGGCAGGGATGGCATCGCGCAACGGTCCATTGCCGCAACGGCTTTCCCAGGGCTCAGGCATTTGAGGGTTTGCGCCCTCCCCGCGTCAGGCTCAGCTCAACCACGATACTGGCCCTGAGAGGGGTCAGAAGGCCCCTGGAGCCGTTTTTCCGGCCTGGATGTCCTGTGGGACACCTGCGGACGTTCATTCGCCTGAGGCCCATCCTGACGCCCTCAAAGGCTCCCCGGGCACCCCGGAATCCCCACAAAGCCCCAGCCAGCGCGGCCTGGCGCGGGATGCGCTGTAACAATCTGTTCCCAGTCGGCGTGGCCCGACACGGTATGATGTGGCCCGCGGCGCCTTTGCCGACGCCGGTGCGCAGTGCGCCGGCCCAGCCAGGCGTCCTTGTTTTATCAACTCGACACGGAGTGAAGCATGACGAAAACCGAACTGATCGACGCCATCGCGGCCGGCGTGGACGGCCTGACCAAGGCCAAGGCAGAACAAGCGCTGAACGTGACGCTTGGCGCCATCATGGAAGCCGTGGCCAAGGGCGACACCCTGAGCCTGATCGGCTTTGGCACCTTCAGCCAGGGCGAGCGCGGCGAACGCATGGCGCGCAACCCGCGCACCGGCGAAGAAATCAAGGTCGAAGCCGCCAAGACCGTCAAGTTCAAGGCTGGCCAGAAGTTCAAGGACGCAGTGAACCAGTGAGTTCCGCGGGCGGTCTCGTGCCAGCCCCGTTGGATCAACCCCGCCGTGCCGCCACCGGTTGCCTGATGGCATGGGTGAGCGCCAGGCGGGGCGCGTTATCCACAGTGTTTGACCCGCGGTTATCCTGCCGCTTCGCGGTATACGCCGCCCCCCTCCGCCAGCCCGGTAAGATGGTGCCCTATCGGCGCCTTCCCTTAGTCAGTACAAGGGTCTAGGGCGTCCTGCCAAGTAGGACTCTCATGCACCTTCCTTCGCCGCGCGGCAGATTTCCACAGCTTTATTCACAGCGTTTCCCACAAAATTTTCCACAGGCACGGCTGCTCGGCCTGAGCATGCTGATGACGCTTGCGCTCCTCTTGGGTTGCACCACGCCTGCCCCGCCCGCCCGGCCTCAGGCCACCCCCTTGCCTGATACGGAACGACCGGTGACAACGCCCGGCGCCACGCAACGTCAGCGCATCGTCGAGATCGCGTGGCAGGAATGGCAGCGCTGGGGAGGCCAGACTGTGCGCCTGGGCCGCGACGACACCGCGTGCGTAGCGGACAGCCCGCTGCCGGCGCCGGTATTGCCCGGCATGGCTGCGGGGACCGATGCGGACGCTGCCGATGCCGCGGACCGCTCCGCCGACCGCGAGGAAGATGAAAGCAACGAGGCGGCCTGCCTGCACTTTCCCGATGGCACCGGCATGGAGGCCACGCCCCAAGGCTGCAAGCTCGCCCAGCGCTATTGGGCGATCGTCGGCAAGGCCGTCACGTGCGGCCAGGTCACCCAGGGCAACTGGGCCTGGTCCGCCGTGTTTATTTCCTGGGTGATGCGCAAGGCTGGCCTGGACGAGCGCCAGTTCCTGACCGGCGATTCACATTCGATGTACGTGGTGGATGCGCGCGACGCAATCCTGCCCGCGCCGGCGTTCCGCATCGAGCCGTTGCCCGCCATGCCCCGCCCGGGCGATGTGATCTGCGCCACCCGCGGGCGCGACAAATACCTGGGCAGTGTCGCCGAGATCGGCTTTGGCACCACGCCCATGCATTGCGACATCGTGGTCGAGGTTGACCCGGCGGCACGCCTGGTCAAGGCCATCGGCGGCAATGTTCAGCAAGCGGTGTCGATGGAGCTGATCGAGCTCGGTGACTCCGGCATGATCGACAGCATCACCAACTCGCACATGCCGTGGCTGCTGATCATGCGCAACACGCTGCCTTGAGCCTGAGGCGTTGCTGATTGCCTTGCCGTCATGCCGGCGCACGCGGGTAGCCCCGGCTTGACCAGTCCTGAAAAATAATTAACATGGTAATTAATCGGGCGGCATCCTGGCCCGACCCCACCTGAACCGCATTCCGAGAGCGCGCGCACCGACGCCGCAAGCGACGCGAGAGGAGACCTGCATGGCTGTTGCCAACTGTCATCCGGCGGAGTGGGAGGCGCGCGTCAAGCTCGCCGCCTGCTACCGCATCTTCGACCGGCTGGGCTGGACCGAGCTGATCTACAACCACATCACCCTGCGCCTGCCGCCGGAGGCTGGTGGCGATGGCAACAATCCTCATTTCCTGATCAATCCCTTCGGCCTGCGCTACGCGGAGGTGACCGCCTCCAACCTGGTGAAGATCGACCTGACCGGGCGGGTCATCGGCGAAAGCCGCTGGCCGGTCAATCCGGCGGGCTTCACCGTGCATGCGGCGATTCACGCCGGCATCCCGGGCGCGCACTGCGTCATGCATACGCACACCACGGCCGGCATGGCGGTCGCCTGTTCGGCGCAAGGCCTGTCGATGAGCAACTTCTACGCGGCGCAACTGTTCGGCAAGGTGGCCTACCATCCGTTTGAAGGCATTACCGTGCACGAGGACGAGGGGCCGCGCCTGGTGCGCAATATCGGCGACAAGCCCGCCGTGATCTTGCGCAACCATGGCTTGCTGGCCTGGGGCGACAGCATTGCGCGCACCTTTTCCACGCTCTGGTTGCTCAATCGCGCTTGCGAAATCCAGCTGGCCACGCTGGCCATGGGCGCGGCGCTGCCGGTGCCGGAGGAGATCCAGCGCAAGTGCACGCGCGACTCGCTGCAGTTCGATCCCAAGTTCGGCGCGGGCGAAGACGTGTTCGCGGCGCTGACCCGTGAAATTGATCGTATCGATGAATCGTATCGTGAATAGATGGGCTTGATTCGTAACAAGAATAAACTAACAGGAACAAGGCAGTCATGACATCCCTATGCATCGTCGGCGCAGGTGCCGTCGGCGGCTTTATCGGCGCGCGGCTCGCCCGTTCCGGGCAGGCGCTCAATGTACTGGCGCGCGGCCAGACGCTGGAGGCGCTGCGCTCGCAAGGCCTGACCCTGATCGAGGGCGAGCGCAGCGAGACCTTCGCGGTCAACGCGCAAGGCGATCCCGCAGCGCTAGGTACGCAAGATGTGGTGGTCCTGGCGGTGAAAGCGCCGGCGCTGCCGCAGTTGGCGCAGACTATCGGACCGCTGATTGGCCCCGATACCGTGGTGGTGACCGCGATGAACGGCGTGCCATGGTGGTTCTTCGAGCGGCCCGGCCCGCACGCCGGGTTGTCGCTGCGCACCGTGGATCCGCAAGGGGTCATTGCACGTGCCATCCCGGCCGCGCAGGTGATCGGATGCGTAGTGCACCTGACCGCCGCCACGCCCGCCCCGGCCACTGTGCGCCATGGTTTTGGCGCGCGCCTGATCCTGGGCGCCGCGGGTGGTGGTACGGGCATGGCGGCCGGCAGGCTCGAGGCCGTGGCCAGCCTGCTCGCCAGCGGCGGCCTGGAGGTCGAGCGCAGCGCGGCGATCCAGCAGGACATCTGGTTCAAGCTGTGGGGCAATATGACGATGAACCCGGTCTCCGTGTTGACTGGGGCCACCTGCGACCGCATCCTCGACGATCCGCTGGTCAATCGTTTCTGCCTGTCGGTCATGGAAGAAGCCAGCAAGATCGGCGCGCTTATCGGTTGCCCGATTGTGCAGAGCGGGGAGGAGCGCAGCCAGGTCACGCGCAAGCTGGGTGCCTTCAAGACTTCGATGCTGCAGGATGCCGAGGCCGGGCGGCCGGTGGAGATCGATGCGCTGGTGGCAGCGGTGCGCGAAATTGGCAGCGGTGCGCGAAATTGGCGAGCACGTCGGGATCGCGACCCCCAACATCGACGCACTGCTGGGCTTGGTACGGCTGCATGCGCAGGTGCGCGGGCTTTACTGACCCGGTGTGTCCGGGTAATGGGGTTTTGTATTCTCGCTATCAATCAATGAATCTTATTTATTCGAGTTTTGATAAATAGCGAGAATGGTTTTGACCTGGATCGCCAATCCTTGGCGCACTGCTCGTTGAGTGTATCGCCTCAAAGGCGCTCAAACTATCCATGTGAGGAATGTTTATTCTTCACAATCAACGCAATTCATTGTTGGCAGAAATACTAAGGGGCCGCCGTGAGGCCCCTTCTTTACCCTTGCGCCGCCAGCTTTGCCCGCTGCCGCCCCGCCCATATCCCCTCGATCGCATAGACAGCCAGCGATATCCAGATCATCGCGAAGCCGATCTGCTTGCTGGCCGGGAACGGCTCGTTCCAGAGCCACACGCCCAGCAGCAGCTGCAGCGTCGGGCCGGTGTACTGCAGCAGCCCCAGCAAGGACAGCGGGATGCGCCGCGCTCCGGCCGCGAATAGCAGCAAGGGGACGGCGGTGACCGGCCCGGCAAGCAGCGCCAGCAACTGCACCCCGCCGTCAACCTCGGTGAAGTCGGCTTGGCCCGTCGCGAACAGGTAAGCCAGGGCGCTTGCCGCCAGCGGGAACAGCAGCATGGTCTCCAGCGAAAGGCCTTCCAGCGCACCCAGCGTGGCGGTCTTGCGCAGCAGCCCGTAGCCGCCGAAGGTGGCGGCCAGCGCCAGCGCGATCCATGGCAACTGGCCCGCGGCCACGGTCAGCCAGACCACGCCAGCCGCCGCGAGGGCGATCGAGGCCCACTGGCCTGGCCGCAGTCGTTCGTGCAGGAACAGCACGCCCAGCAGCACGTTGAACAGCGGATTGATGAAGTAGCCCAGGCTGGCGTCCACCACCCGCCCGTTCGATACCGACCAGATGTAGAGAAACCAGTTGCCGCTGAGCAGCAGCGCGCTGGCGACAAAGCCGGCCAGCAGGCGTGGATTGGCCCAGACGCCGCGCAGCCAGCCCCAGTGGCGCCGCCAGGTGAGCACCAGGCCCAGGAACACCAGCGACCACACCATGCGGTGCAGCAGGATCTCCATGGGCGCGATGCCGTGGAGGGATTTGATATAGAGCGGCAGCAAGCCCCAGATGATGTAGGCGAGCAGCGCGTAGATGATGCCGGTTTGCATGAAGAGTCCCAATGAATCGGGGGATTCTACCGGCGTAAAAAAGCCCGTGCAGGGCACGGGCTTATCGCTGGCTTGCGCCAGCTCGCGGGTGGCAGCCGCGCGCTTACAGCTTGCGCGCGAAGCTGAACTGCGAAAACGCTTGTTCGGCCACGTTGAACCACGCCGCTTCATTGTTGCGGAACACGCGCCAGTCGTCGTAGATCTTCTTGAACGACGGGTTCTTGGCGGTTTCTTCGGCGTAGGCGTCCTGGGTGGCTTTGAAGCACGCTTCCATGATTTCCTTGGAGAACGGACGCAGCTTCACGCCGTTTTCCAGCAGGCGGGCCAGCGCTTGCGGGTTCACCGCGTCGTACTTGGCCATCATGTTGGTGTGGACCTCGATGGTGGCCGTTTCCAGCGCGCGCTTGTAAAGCGCCGGCAGCTTCTCGTACTCGGTTGCCGACGAGTAGAAGGACAGCTGCGCGCTGCCTTCCCACCAGCCCGGGTAGTAGTAGTACGGGGCAACCTTGTAGAAGCCAAGCTTCTCGTCATCGTACGGGCCGACCCATTCCGCGGCGTCGATGGTGCCTTTTTCCAGCGCGGGATAGATGTCGCCGCCGGCGATCTGCTGCGGCACCACGCCCAGGCGCGACAGCACCACGCCGGCGAAACCGGCGATGCGGTACTTCAGGCCCTGCAGGTCCGCAACCGTCTTGATTTCCTTGCGGAACCAGCCGCCCATCTGCGCGTTGGTATTGCCGCCCAGGAAGTTGACGACGTTGTATTCCTTGAAGAACTCGCGCATCAGCTTCATGCCGTTGCCCTGCATCATCCAGGCGTTTTGCTGGCGCGAGGTCAGGCCAAAGGGCACGGTGGTGTCAAAGCACAGCGTCGGGTTCTTGCCGAAGTAGTAGTAGCCGGCGGTGTGGCCGATCTGCACGGTGTTGTTCTGCACCGCGTCCAGCACCTGCAGGCCCGGCACGAGTTCGCCGGCGGCGAAGACCTTGATGTTGAACTTGCCGTCGGTCAGTTCCTTGACCCTTTGCGACAGCAGCTCGGCGCCGCCGTAGATGGTGTCCAGGGACTTGGGGAAGCTCGAAGCCAGGCGCCATTCCACGGCCGGATTGCTGCCGATCACGGCCGGTGCGCTGGCACCGGCGGCGACCGGCGCAGCAGCCTTTTCTTCCTTGCCGCACGCGGCCAGCGCACCCGTGGCGGCCACGGCCGATGCCTTCAACAGAAAGGAACGACGTTCCATGACTTCTCCTCTTTTATAGATTTTTAGTGCGGCAGCAGGGGTTGGGCACACCCGCGTCTTGCGTGGGCGTCCCGCTCTGTACCGTGACGCGCAGGCAACCGGGGTACGACGGCCGCGCAATAATGAGCCTGTTACGAGGACACACCAGGAACGTGGCGTATCCTGGCATGCCTTCGTAACAGGCTCGGGGGCCGGTCCGTACCCGTCGGACTGGCCAGGTGATTATAGCGGTGGCCCTTTCGCCACGGGAGGGCGAGCAAGTCCGGGTTTTCGCTAGGAAAGTGCACATTTCGCCAGCGCCGCACATCGTCCTGTCATCCCGCTCCGCTCCCATTGGCATGGCTGCGCCGCGACCTGTCAGGCGGCGCAATCGACGTATTCCATATGGTGAGAAGGACGCTCGGCCGCGGATTTTGTAACCCCGCTTGCTGTCCAATCGGTCGACTGTTAAAAAATCACGCCCTACTGGCCCTGTCCTATGTTGTTTGCCGTTTCGCCCGCCTCCGGCCGTTCGCCGGCGTTCCGCTCGCGTTGCCTTGCCATTGCCGTGCTGGCCGCCTGGGGACTGAACGCGCGCGCGCAGACCGGAGCTGGGCCGGGCCTGATAGCAGCCGACGCGCAGGCAGCGCCTGTGGCCATGCAGAGTCCGGCCTCCGCGCCTGAAACCGACCCGCTGGCCACCTTGATCTCGGGCGGGCCGCAGGCCGCTGACGCGCCTGCCGCGGCTGTGGCGCAGCAAGAGCCCAAAGCCGCCGTTGCCGAGGGGGCTTCATCCAACCCCGCCCTGCCAGAGCCGCCCCCGCCCGCTACCTGGGCCAATGCCGGCCTGGGCGACGACGGCATCGAACTCGCTGGCCCGCCCGAGCCACCCCTGCCCCCTGAGCCGGTTGTCGCGCCTCCCCCGCCCGTGGTGTTCTTTCCCAAGCGGCTTGGCGAGTTCGTGGCAGACACGGCGCCGAAGGCCGCCACGCCTTCCGAGGGCGAGGCCGCCGACGAGCCGGCGCCGGCCGACGAAAGCTATGCGCTGGTGTCCCAGTTGCCCCCCAGCGATCCTGCCGGCGAACAGGTCTGGCGGCTCGGCTACAGCGGGCGCGCCGCCTATGACGATCGCACCGCCTCCACCCGAGCCTGTGCTGGCGGTGGCACCTTGTCCACCGGCATCGGCGGCGGCATGGCCTGCCGCAGCACCGGAGAGGTCAAGGTCAAGGAGTCCTTGTTTTCGCTCGACGGCGGCGCCCAGGTGCAACTGGTGGCGCAGGCCAAGGGGACCGATGCCACCTCGATCAATGGCCGCCCGGCCGCGGTCGATCCCTACGCCCTGCTGCCGCAGATCTATACCTCGGTCAGTGGCCTGTCGGTGCTTGACGGCGCCACCATGTGGGCCGGCCGGCGCGAGAACTCGTCCTTCCTGATGTCGTCGGGCCTGCTGCCGCCCACGTCGCCGGCAATGCGTTTCGGCGTGGACAACGCACGCTTTGGCGATATCGCGCTGAACTACCAGTACACCGCGCGCAACGACCTGAATGGCGCCAACCTGCCGAGCTATCACTCGCTGCGCACCGCGCCCATCGCCACCAACGAGAAAGGCTCGGTGCAACTGGGCTATACGCGCGTGGAAGCGCAGCCGCTGATCCAGCAGACCGGCAGTGCGTGGTGGGTGTCGGCCATGCACGAGCAACAGGGCGTGCTCGCCGGAACCAATCGCTTCGGCATGCAGTTTGGCGAAGGCAGCCGTAACGCGTTGACCGGCTACACCGGCATGGGACCCGCCTTGTCGCGGGTACGCGTGGCCGAATCGATGGAGTGGAAGCAACGCTCGGGGCTGGGCCTGGCGGGCTCGGTCGAGTCCAGCCTGCAGTTTGACCGCTCGCCGGTGGGCACGCTGCAATGGATGGCTACGCGTGTGCGCCCGGCCTATATTGCCAGCGACCAGTTCAAGCTGACCTTCGAGGTAGCGCACGACCAGATATCATCGGGCTTCGGCACCAGCGGACAGCGCACGGCGGTGACCGTGGCGCCTACCTTCACGCTCGGCAAGGCGGCTGGCAATGCCAATCTGCGCGCCTTCTACACCTACAGCAAGGCCAGCGACGTGGATGGCATCGCCTTTGCCTCCCCCGCCGATACCTGGGCTTCGCAGACCTCCGGCTCTATCTTCGGCGTGCAGCTCAATCGCCGCTGGTAGGCGCCGTATTCGCCGTGGCCGCGGTTCGCCATGGCGTCTTTCGCGTGAACGGCGCACGGCCCGGCAGCGCAGCCGGGGCTCGCAGCAGCCAGTGGAAGACCAGCGTGGCGCTCAGCCCTCCCGCCATCTGCGCCAGCACGAAGCCCGGCACATCGATGGCGCGAATGCCGGTGAAGGTTGCCGTCAGCGCGCACGCAACGGTGAGCGCCGGGTTGGCGAATGACGTCGATGCCGTGAACCAGTACCCCGCCGTGATATAGCCCGCCACCGCGAACGGCACAAGCCCGGGCCGGCTGCGCCCGGTGCCGATCGCCACGCCGATCAGGCCAAAGGTGGCGACGAACTCGCTCCACCACATCGATGGCCCGGTACGGCTTTGCGCCGACCAGGCCAGCATCGGCTCACCAAACATCGCGTGCGCGCAGGCAACCCCTGCGACGGCACCGCCCATCTGCACCAGCCCGTAGCGCCAGGCATCGCGCGCCGGCAGCGCGCCGCGCACCATCGCCGAGAGCGTGACGACCGGGTTGAAGTGTCCGCCCGAGACCGGTCCCAGCGCGAGCAATAGCGCAATCAGCCCGCCTCCCGTGGCCAGCGAGTTCGCCAGCAAGGCCAGGGCGACATTGCCGCCGGCCAGCTGCTGCGCGCGAATGCCCGAGCCCACCACCACCGCCACCAGTAGCGCCGTGCCGAGACCCTCCGCAACCAGGCGCTGGCCAAGCGTGCTCGCAGGTGTAGGTACGCTTGCGCTGCGTGCGTCGGCAGCGTGGACCGGGTCGGTCGTGACATCGGAGGAAGGCGCGTGCATCGGGTTTGCAGTGATGGGCGGGAGCGCGCAGTGTTTCGTTTTTCGCCTTCCAGCGTCAATGCACGCCTGGGTTGTTTTGAATGAACCGGTGGTATCGAATGCGTGGCGGGTCTTGCCGAATCGCCATCTGGATGGCGCGATTGCCTTGCATGGCATCGCGAAATCCGGAGGTCAGGAGCAAATGCAAGAGGCGGATTTTTGGGGTAATTGGCGCAATGCCGATAATCGCTGGCGCGATGGCACTGGATAGAGAAATTCGTGCCTGAACATTAGGCGGAGACAGGCGAGATTGCAAGGTCTTGCAGGCGCGCGTCGACGCCACTGCAATGGCGGCGATAAACACCTCCAGGCCGTGTTCCAAGCGGTGACATGCGTACGGGATGAGTGGATGATGCCGTGCCCCGGCTTCTTCCTGGAGCGCCTCCCTGGGAGGCCTGCAAGGCAGCGATGAATCGGCGGGCACAATGGAAAAAGCCCAAGACCTTTTCAGATCTTGGGCTTTTTCGTAATGCTGGTGGCCTGGGACGGAATCGAACCGCCGACACAAGGATTTTCAATCCTCTGCTCTACCGACTGAGCTACCGGGCCAAAGAAGCGAAACTATAGCAGCGCTTTTCGACCCGGTCAAGCGCTGCGTGCATCACCGCATCATTGTTCCGCAGGTTCCGGCTTGTTGCGGCCGAGCTCCACGCCAAGCTGCTTGAGCTTGCGGTACAGGTGGGTGCGTTCGAGGCCGGTTTTCTCGGCGACGCGGGTCATGCTGCCGTGCTCGCGCAGCAAGTGGTATTCGAAGTAAGCGCGCTCGAACAGGTCGCGCGCTTCGCGCAGCGGCATGTCGAAGGAGAAATGCATCTCGGCTTCAGGCAAGCGTTGCGGGCTGCCGTTCGCGCTCTCAGCGGCGCTTTCCGCGGCAATTGCTGCCGTGCCCTCGCCATTGCCGTTCGCGGGCAGCGCCGCGCCTGCGGCCACGCCCGCGCGCGGACGCTCGATGCCACGCGCCAGGCCCTGCTCGACCGCCGACAGCAGCTTTTGCAAGGCAATTGGCTTCTCGAGGAAATTGAGCGCGCCAATCTTGGTTGCCTCCACCGCGGTATCGATGGTTGCGTGCCCTGACATCATGATGACGGGCATGGACAGCAAGCCTTGAGCCGACCACTCCTTGAGCAGCGTGACGCCATCGGTATCGGGCATCCAGATGTCAAGCAGCACCAGGTCAGGCGTATTGCCGGCACGGTACTCGCGCGCTTTCTGCGCGTTTTCTGCCACTTCGACCACATGGCCTTCGTCGCTGAGGATTTCCGAGAGCAACTCCCGGATACCCATTTCGTCGTCGACTACGAGGATGGTTGCCATACTTCCCCTCTTGACCCCACCGCGGCTTACCGGGTTCGGGGCCGCACATTGACTATGCCAGTTTAACGAACAGGATGGAGATCTGGGCCCCGATGATTTCGGAGCCCTCCATGCGATTGCGCAACTCGATGCGTGCGCCGTGTTCGTCAATGATCTTCTTCACCATCGCAAGACCCAGGCCTGTTCCTTTGGCCTTGGTGGTCACATACGGCTCGAACGCGCGACTAAGGATACGCGGAGCGAAACCGGGACCGTTATCCGCAATGGTGAGCTTGACGGCCTGCCGGTCTTCGCCGGCAGAATCTTTGTATTCTACAGTCTCGGTGTGCAGAGCGATATGGGGCGCCGCCCTAGCCGCGCCGAGGTTGTCCGCCACGGCATCCTGCGCGTTTTGCAGCAGGTTGTGAATCACCTGGCGCAACTGGGTCGGATCGCCCTTGATTTCCGGCAGGACGGCAGCCAGCGACGGATGGATCACGGCATGCTCGTGCGCGCCGGTGTCATCGATGCCGTAGAGATGCAGCACCTCGGCGACCAGGCCATTGAGCTGTAGTGACTGCAACAGCGCTGGCGGCGTGCGCGCGTAGTCGCGGAAGTCGTCGACCATGCGCTTCATGGCCTGCACCTGGTTGACGATGGTGGTGGCGCCGCGCTTGAGCACGTCGGCATCCTGGCCCTCCAGCTTTGGTGAGAGCTTCATCTGCAGGCGCTCGGCCGAGAGCTGGATCGGGGTCAGCGGGTTCTTGATCTCATGCGCGAGGCGCCGGGCCACTTCGCCCCACGCTACCGAGCGTTGGGCGGAAATCACATCGGAGATATCGTCGAATACCACCACGTAGCCGGGTTCGTCGCGCTCGTCGCCGCGCCCGCCAGGCAGGCGTGCGCCGCGCACCAGCAGCGTCAGTGCCTGTTCCTCGTCGCTTTGCGGCAGCTCGATCTGCTTTTGCCAGTGCTGCGCGCCGCCAAGCATTTCACTGGTGCTCTGCTCCGAAAATGCCTGCCGCACGATCTCGCCAAACGGGCCCAGGGCCGGGATGCTGTCGATGGGCTGGCCCAGCGCGCCGACAAACGGCTGGCGGAAAATGCGCTCGGCCCCGGGGTTGGCGGTGATCAGCACGAAGCGGCGATCGAACACGAACACGCCGGCGGTGAGGTTCTGCAGCACGCTCTCGAGATACGCCGTTGATTTCTCGAGCGCGCTGCGGTTCTGCTCCACCGCGATGCGCGCTTCCGATAGCTGGCGCGTCATCATGTTGAACTGCTGGGTCAGCATGCCGAGCTCGTCGCGGCTCTTCAGTTCGCGCTTGGGCGAGAGATCGCCTTCGGCCACTTCCTTGGTCCCTTGCAGCAGCATCAGCAGCGGCCGCGCCAGTTGCCCGCCGAGCAGCAGCGCCAGCATCACGGCAATGAACACCGCGAGGAACAGCGTGAGCGTCAGTGTGCCGATATACATCTTGCGCAGGCCGGTGCGGCCGAGCGCCTTTTCCTGGTACTCCTGGTAGGCGCGCTGGACTTCGTCGGCATTGCGCGCCAATGCTGCCGGCACCGGATGCACGACCTGCAGGTAGCGCTCCTCGCGCACCGTGTCGCCCATCAGCCCGAAGCCGGAGGATGCGGCGTCCTCGGGGCGGCGCTCGACAGACAGCCCCGAGCCGGCCCAGCGGCTGGCGGCATTGCCGGGCGGCTTGCCCGCGAGCCGCCCGGCGCCATCGGTGGTTGGCGGGGCGTTGGTTTGCGCGGCGGGCGCGGGGCCTAGCGGCACGATGACGCGCAGCCGGTACAGGTGGGTGCCATCGGTACGCTCGGGCTGGTGATGGCTGTCGACCGACGGATCGGTGCCCCCTTCCACCGCGGCATAGCCGCCGGCCAGCCGGGCCTGCTCGGCCAGCACGCCGGAAGGAAGGTCCGGCACCAGTGACGCATAGTTGCTCGACGCCGTGGCGATCACGCGGCCGCTGCCGGTAAAGATGGCGGCTTCCTGCACGCCGTATTGCTCGCGCAGCCGGTTGAGCTGCAGCGAGGTGGCGACATTCGGCGAGCTGGTGAGCTGGTCGGCCATCAGCCGCGCCTTGCCTTGCACGTCCGACAGCGAGCTGTCGATGGTGGAGCGGCCAAGGTTGAGGCCGGCCTCGAGCGCGGTCTCGACCCGCACGTCGAACCAGGACTCGATGCTGCGCGAGACGAACTGCAGGGACACCAGGTAGATCAGCACGCCGGGCAGCACACCCACCACGCCAAAGAACACGGCGAGCTTGGTCATCAGCCGCGTGCCGAACTTGCCGCGGCGGTAGCGCAGCCACAAGGTCAGCGCCAGCGCGCCGATGATCAGCACCAGCAGGATGCCGATCACCAGGTTGATCTTGAACAGCAGCGTGAAGTACCGATCGAAGAATTCGGTATTGGCCGAGGCGCCGGCGAGCAGTGCTACCAGCACCAGCGCGAGGAATACGATGATGCCCGCCACGACGCGGTAAAGCACGCGCCGGAACCGGCGAGGCGCATGCGTGCCTCGGCCTGGTAGGTCTCGCCCGGCTTGACCATGCTGCGCTCGAATACGCGCCAGCCGCGCACGCGCTGGATGAACTGCAGCGCGCCCTTGAGCCGCATGAACGGCAATTGCAGGCCGCCGGTGGAGACGCGGTACTGGCGTGTGAGCGGATGGTAGGACAGCCGCACGCTGCGGCTGGCATTGACGGGCTTTTCGTCGAACCAGTACCAGCGCGGGCGGGTGAGCTGGAAATCGACGACGAAATACAGCGAGATGCCTTTGTTGAGCGCGTCTTCAAGCGGCGGCGGCAGATCGAAATCGAAACTCGCGGCCAGGTCGAAGCCGCCGTCCTGGTACTCGATGCGGGCCTCGTTGACTTCAATGCCTTCGGCGCGCGCCATGCCCGGCAGCGCGATCAGCGTCATCAGCACGCCGAGCATGATGGTCGCCGCGAGCCACCACGACGCCAGCCGCGCCCGGCATGCCGGGCCGGCACCGGCTACTGAACCGGCTGCACCAGCCGCCTCAAGGGGCACGCACGCACTGTCGTCTGGGACGCGAAGGACGAACAAGCGAAGCGGGTTCGGCATTGGGATCGATTGGGATCGGTCAGGGTCGTTTCTGGAAACGGGCGTAGAAGAAGCCATCGTGATCGGTGGGCAGGCCTTCCTGGCTGCCATCACCGCCACCGGCCAACTGATCCTTGCTACCCGGCAGCATCTGGCCGGGCGCTTGCAATCGTATCGCATCTGGTAGCTGTGCACCAAACCAGCGCGCCTGCTCTTCGTTCTCCGTTGGGAAAATAGAACAGGTGACATAGACCAGGATGCCGCCCGGCTTGAGCAGGTTCCAGAGCTGCGACACGATGCGCCGCTGCTCGGTGACCAGCCGGGGAATATCCACCTCGCGGCGCAGCCAGCGGATGTCCGGGTGGCGGCGCACGATGCCCGAGGCGGAGCACGGCACGTCGGCCAGGATGCGGTCGTACTGGCGGTTGTCCCACCAGTCCTGCGGGCGGCTGGCGTCGCCCACCACCACGGTGGCTTGCTGGCCCAGCCGAGCCAGGTTCTCGTCAATGCGCGTGGCGCGCTGCGCATCGCTCTCCAGCGCGGTGACTTCCACCTTGGCCAGCTCCAGGATATGGCCGGTCTTGCCGCCGGGCGCGGCGCACGCATCGAGCACGCGCTGGCCGTCGGCCAGGTCCAGCAGCGGCGCTGCCATCTGTGCGCCCGCGTCCTGCACCGAGACATCGCCCTCGGCAAACCCGGGGATCTGCGATACGGGAAACGCGCGCACCAGCCGCACGGCCTGCGGGCCGATGGCCACGCCCGCCATGCCGGCGTTGAGCACGCGCTTGAGGTAGTCAGGCACCGAGACCCGCGCGGTATTGACGCGCAGGGTCATGGGCGGGCGCACATTGGCGCTCTCGGCCAGCGCGGTCCACTGGTCCGGGTACGCCTTGCGCAGCGCGTCCAGCCACCAGGCGGGCAGGTTCCAGCGCGCTTCGTCGTCCTGGCGCACCTCGGCCAGCAACGCCTCGCGTTCACGCAGGAAACGGCGCAGCACGGCATTCACCAACCCGCGCGCATGCGCGGTCTTGGGCTCGGAGGCCGCGGCGCTGACGGCCTGGTCGACCACGGTGAACTCGGTATAGCCGCCCTCGCCCTGCTCGTCCTCGACCAGCAGCGCCAGGGCCACGGCCAGCAGCGAATCCACCAGTGCGCCGGGCGGCCTGGTTACCAGCTTGGTGACCAGCGCGCGCGCCGTGCCGAACTGGCGCATGGTGCGGTAGGCCAGGTCCTGCAGGGCGCCACGCGTGGCGGCGTCGCGCACGCGGTCCAGGCGGTACTGGGCGGCGGCGTTCTCGATGGCCAGCGGCAGCGCGCTGCCTTCGTTGACGCCGCGTACGGCAGCCGCGGCGGCGAGCATCTGGAAGGCGAGGGATTCGTGTTGCAGGCGCATGACAGTGGGGCAGTGAGACGGTAAGACGGGGTGGCAGGGGGCAAGCCGCAAGCGGCGAGGACTGGCGGCGAGGCCGGGCGAGGCCAAAAAACACTGCCCGCCGCTTCCGGGGAAGCACGGCGGGCAGTTTACCCTGTATGCGCCAGGGGCCGGCGTTTTTGCGCCAGGCTGGCGCGCCAGGGGGCTAGCGCGGCACGCTTAGACCGGGTAGACGCCGGTCTGGGCCATCTGCATCAGCCGCGCCACCCGTTCCTCGGTGGCCGGGTGGGTCGAGAACAGGTTGGCGATGCCGCTGCCCGACAGCGGGTTCATGATCATCATCTGCGCCGTGGCCGGGTGCTGCTCCGCGGTCGGGAACGGAATCCCCTGCGCATAGCGGTGGATCTTGTCGAGCGCCATCGCCAGTGCCTGCGGGTCGCCGCTGATGGTCGCGCCGCCGCGGTCCGCCTCGAACTCGCGGGCACGGGAGATCGCCATCTGGATCAGCGAGGCCGCCAGCGGGGCGAGGATCGCCACCGCAATGCTGGCAATGGGGTTGGAGCGGTTGCCGTTAGCGTCGCGCCCACCGAAGAACATGGCGAAGTTGGCCAGTGCGGCGATGGCGCCGGCCATGGTCGCGGCAATGGTCGAGATCAGGATGTCGCGGTGCTGCACGTGGGCCAGCTCATGCGCCATCACGCCGCGCAGCTCGCGCTCCGACAGCACCCGCAGGATGCCGGTGGTGGCCGCAACCGCGGCATGCTCCGGATCGCGGCCGGTGGCGAAGGCATTAGGCGCGTCCTCGTTGATCAGGTACACGCGCGGCATCGGCAGCTGGGCGCGCTGCGCCAGCTCTTGCACCATGCCGTAGAACTGCGGGGCCGTGCTCGCATCGACTTCCTGCGCGTTGTACATGCGCAGGACCATCTTGTCCGAGAACCAGTAAGAGAAGAAGTTCATGCCCAGCGCCCATGCCGCCGATGACGATGAACAGCGCCGTGATGGCGG
Organism: Cupriavidus basilensis OR16; assembly: GCF_000243095.1. Classification (GTDB taxonomy): domain Bacteria; phylum Pseudomonadota; class Gammaproteobacteria; order Burkholderiales; family Burkholderiaceae; genus Cupriavidus; species Cupriavidus basilensis_D. The sequence continues at coordinate 39,617 of NZ_AHJE01000094.1, forward strand.
CCATCAGCATGAAGGTCTTGACCCAGTTGAACATTGTCGTGATCTCCGAAGAAACATCCTCGCGCACACCGGGTGGCCGGACTGGCCGTGCCGCGGGACGCGTGTCGCGGTGATGTTTAGATAGTACCGCGGGCCGGAAATTCAACCGTGGACTGCCTAAAAAAAGAGCAGAAGGCGCCGGCGGCCGTTCGTCGCCCCGGGGGCCCGGCAAGCGTGCCTAGCGCTGGGCGAAGGCCAGGCGCGCGCCCAGCCCGATGAATGCCATGCCTACAATGCGATCCAGCCAGCACTTCAGGCGCGGCGCTTCGCTGGCGCGGCGGGTCAGGGTACCCGCCATCCATGCCACCAGGCTGTTCCACAGCGTCGACATCGCCACCATGATGCCGCCCAGGGCCAGAAACGCCAGGGCCTGGTGCTCAGCGTGGCGATCGACGAACTGCGGGAAGAAGGGGATGAAGAACAGGATCACCTTGGGATTCAGCACATTGGTGAGAAAGCCCTGCATGAACAAAGCGCGCAGGCCGCGCGCGCCCGGCTGCGCGGCGCTCGCCGCGGCTGCGCCGGAGGGCGCGGACCGCTGCCAGATCAGGCGCAGCCCGAGCCACACCAGATAGGCCGCGCCGGCAAACTTGATGAGGGTGAAGGCGGTGGCCGAGGCCGCCAGCAAGGCGGTCAGGCCGAAGGCGATGGCCAGCGAGTGCACGCAGCAGCCGGCGCTGACACCGAGCGCCGAGACCACGCCCGCCGCCCTGCCCTGCGCCACGCTGCGCCCGACGATATAGGCGGTATCCGGGCCAGGCGTCACATTGAGCAGGAATACCGCGCCGACGAACAGCGGAAGGTCAGTGATGCCGAGCATGGTTGGCCGCCGGTGAAGGGTGGGACGCAGGGCGCATGCGGCCAGCCAGCCACAGTGGCTTGGCTGCAAGCGCAGGGCAATTATGCCGCGCCTTCAGGCACGGCGCAGAGGGTGCCCGCCGGCAGCGGCATGCTTTGCAGGAACAGCTGTGCCGGCACCGGGCGGCCGCCCGGCTTCTGCAGCTCGGTCACGCGCAGTGCGCCCTCGCCGCAGGCAATCACGACGCCATCGGCATCCGCCGCGAGCACGGTGCCCGGCACCTGCGGCTGGCCGCCGGCGGCCGTCAGCGGCTGGGCCTGCCAGCACTTGATGACGGTCTGGCCGACCTGCACGGTGGCGCCGGGGAACGGGTTGAAGGCGCGTACCTGGGCGCCCAGCACCGTAGCTGGGCGGTGCAGGTCCAGCGGCGCTTCTTCCTTGGCGATCTTCTCGGCGTAGGTCACGCCCTCGGCAGGCTGCGGCGTGGCGGCGAGCGGTTGGCCAGCGGCAAGGCGGCGCAGCGCGTCCACCACCATGCGCCCGCCCAGCGCGGCCAGCGTGTCGTGCAGGGTGCCGGTAGTGTCGTCGGGGCCGATCGGCACCGTTTCGCCCTGGATCATCGCGCCGGTATCCAGCCCTTCGTCCATCTGCATCAGCGTGATGCCGGTTTGCGCGTCGCCGGCCTCGATGGCACGGTGAATGGGCGCGGCGCCCCGCCAGCGCGGCAGCAGCGAGGCATGGATGTTCAGGCAGCCGTAGCGCGGCAACGCCAGCACCTCGGCCGGCAGGATCAGGCCGTAGGCGGCCACCACCATGACGTCCGGGGCGATTTGCGCCAGCGCGTCCACGGCAGCGCCGGCCTCTTCGGGATACTTGCCGTTGCGGCGCAGCGAGCGCGGCTGCAGCACCGGGCCCAGGCCCTGCTCGAGCGCGTATTGCTTGACCGGGCTCGCTTGCAGTTGCAGGCCGCGGCCGGCTGGCCGGTCGGGCTGGCTGAACACCGCCACCACGGGGAAACCGGCGGCGTGGATGGCTTCGAGCGCCACGCGGGCGAATTCGGGCGTGCCGGCAAAGGCGACGCGCAGCGCTTGGGATGGGCTTGCGGCTTGGGACATGGCGCGCTCCGGCATAAAGCGGCACCGGCCGCATCAGCGGCCGGTAACTTGATTCATCGGGAAGGCAATACGATAGCAGACCGGTGCTGGCGCGGCCGGCCGCGGCTGCCTTACATGCGGGTGCGTTCGCGCTTGTGCAGCTTGGTCAGCTTGGACTTGATGCGCTGGAGCTTGAGCGGCGACAGGTACTCGACGAAGACCTTGCCCTTGAGGTGGTCTATCTCGTGCTGGATGCACACGGCCAGCAGTTCGTCGGCCTCGATCTCGAAGGGTTCGCCCTTCTCGTTCAGGGCGCGCACGCGCACATGGTCCGGGCGCTCGACGCGGTCGTAGACCTCGGGCACCGACAGGCAGCCCTCTTCCGCCACCTTGCGGGTGTCGCTGGACCAGAGGATCTCCGGGTTGATGAAGACCTGCAGCGCGTCGCGGGTCTCGGAGATGTCGATCACCACCACCTGCTCGTGCACGTCCACCTGGGTCGCGGCCAGGCCGATGCCGGGCGCGTCGTACATGGTCTCGGCCATGTCCTCCACCAGGCGGCGGATGCGGTCATCCACCACGGCAACCGGTTTAGCCACGGTATGCAGGCGGGGATCGGGGTAGGTCAGGATATCGAGTTTAGCCATGATGCTGGGGCGCAACGCCTGCCGCTCACACATGTGACCCGCGCGTTGCGGCTACGGGTGTTTACATGCAGAATCGGGGCGCAAGTACAAAAATTCAAGGCGCGCCGCAACAGGCACGCTCTCCAGGGTCAATCCGGCTGTTCTGCCAGCCGGTTCGAGAAAATGCGCGATCTTACCAAAGAACACCACGCGGCGCCGGGCCGCAGGCCGTACGCGTTTGCCCGTTGGATGTTGTGTGCGGCTGGAATCACTGCCGTCACAGGGGCGCCAGTACATGCCACCGATCTTACCGTCACCCCGGCCCAGCGGGCCCAGGCCAGCGTCACCGCGCAACGCGGCATCGCGGCCGCCGACCTGGCTTCGGACGCGCCCCAGCAATATGTCGTGCGCGGGGGTGACACACTTTGGGGGATCTCCGGGCGCTTCCTGCGCCAGCCCTGGCGCTGGCCTGAGCTGTGGGGGATGAACCAGCAGCAGATCCGCAATCCGCACCTGATCTATCCCGGTCAGGTCCTGTACCTGATTCAGCGCGACGGCCGCGCCTGGCTTTCGACCAGCCCCGAGGCCGGCGGCACGGTACGGCTCACGCCGGCCATGCGCAGCGAAGGCGGCCCCGATGGCGCCATCGCCAGCATTTCCGCCAAGGACATCGAGCCCTTCCTGATCCGCCCGCTGGTGGTGGACCAGGGCACGCTGGAGACCTCGGCGCGCATCATGGCCCTGACCGAGTCGCGGGTCTACCTGGGCATCGGCGACACCGCTTACGCGCGCGGCATCTCCCCGCCCGAGGCGGTGGTCGGCAGCGACTGGCAGGCCTTCAAGCCGGTCAAGCCCCTCAAGGACCCGGTCACCGGCCGGGTGCTGGGCTATGAAGCCGAGTACCAGGGCAATGTCCGCGTAACGCGTGCGCCAGAGGGCTTCGACGCGGTGACCACCATCAAGGTCACCCAGGCCCAGCAGGAAATGGGTTCCGGCACCTTGCTGATGCCCCAGCCGGCGCGCGAGCCGGTGCGCTATGTGCCCCGCGCGCCGGATGTCATGCTCGATGGCCGCATCGCGGCGGTCTACGGTGGCGTGCAGTTCGGCGGCGCCAAGCAGGTGGTGGTGCTCAATATCGGCACCGCCGCAGGCCTGGAGCCCGGCCACGTGCTCGCGCTGTCCCGCGCCGGCCAGGTGGTGCGCGATCGCACGGACGGCAATCGCGCCATCCAGCTGCCCGACGAGCGCTACGGCCTGGCCTTTGTGTTCCGGGTGTTCCCCGGCGTGGCCTACGCCCTGGTCACCGACGCCTCGAACGCGATCGAGGTGGGCGACCGCGTGACATCGCCGCGTTGACCGGGCTGGCAGCTACCGGCGCCAACCCGGTGCCGGTGCCCGCCACCACCCGCAGCGCCGCCGACATCGAGGCCTGGCTGCGGTTGACCGGTGCCCGCGGCCTGGGCACGGGCGCCTTGCGCCAGTTGCTGGCCACCTTCGGCCTGCCGCACCAACTGCTGGCGCAGACCGTCAGCGCGCTGGTGGCGGTCATTCCCGAAAAACATGCCCGGGCGCTGCTGGCCCCGCCCGATGCCGTCACCATGGCGCTGGTCGAGCGCACGGTGGCCTGGGCCGCCGTGCCTGGCAACCATGTGGTGACACTGGCCGATGCGGCCTATCCCCGCCCCTTGCTGGATCTGTCCGACCCGCCACTGGTGCTGTACGTCAAAGGCCGGCTGGAAGCGCTTGGCGGCCCGGCCATTGCCATGGTCGGCGCGCGCAGCGCCACCGTGCAGGGCGTGGAGGATGCGCGGCGCTTCGCCCGCGTGTTGTCCGGCGCCGGGCTGAGCGTGGTGTCGGGGCTCGCGCTGGGCATCGATGGCGCGGCCCACGAAGGTGCGCTGGAAGGTGCGCAGGAAGGCGCTGGCGGCACCGTGGCGGTGATCGGTACCGGTGCCGACCTGGTCTACCCCGCCCGCCATCGCGACCTGGCCCACCGCATCGCGGCCCATGGCGCCATCGTCAGCGAGTTCGCGCTCGGCATGCCAGGGCGCAGCCACCATTTCCCCCAACGCAACCGCATCATCGCGGCGCTCGCGCGCGGCGTGCTGGTGGTGGAGGCCGCAGCGCGCTCGGGGTCGCTGATCACGGCCCGGCTGGCGGCCGAGATGGGGCGCGAGGTCTACGCCATTCCGGGCTCCATCCATGCGCCGCTGTCCAAAGGTTGCCACCTGCTGATCCGCCAGGGCGCCAAGCTGGTGGAAACCGCCCAGGACGTGCTCGAGGAACTCGGCATGGCGGGGCAAGCCGCCCGGCCGGTGGCGCCGGCACCCATGCCCGGGCTGGATGATGTCCTCGGCCTCACGCTCACCCACGACCCCGTCACGCTGGACGCGCTATGCGCGCGTACCGCCCTGCCGCCCGAGCAAGTGGTGGCCAGCCTGCTGGAACTGGAGCTGGCGGGCGCGGTGGAGCGCCTGCCGGGCAATGTCTATCGCCGTGTAAGCTAGCGAGCGACGCTGAGGGCCGGTGGCCGAAAAAAGGGGGCTGAAAAAGAGGGCCGAAAAACGGATTTCCTGGCGGCCGCTACAATCAAACGATTTCCCGTGCCTGAAAAGGCTCATGTTTCCGCCGTCATGACCGTTTACTTTCCGGAGCAGGACCAGGGCGCGATCGCCCGGGCGCTGGCAGCACGTCCGCAAGGACGTCTGGTAGCCTGCCTGTGCGCAGCCTGGTGCGGCACCTGTGGGACCTATCAGGAGGCGTTCACGGCGCTTTCCGCCAGGTTTCCTGGTGATTGCTTTGTATGGATCGATATCGAAACCCATGCCGACCAGTTGGGCGATCTCGACATCGATAATTTTCCGACGCTGCTGGTGCAGCCGGCAGCAGGCGGCGCGCCGCAGTTCTACGGCACACTGCTGCCGCACATCGAAGTGCTCGAGCGCATGCTGGCGCGCGGCGCGGCTATGGCAGCGACGGCCGGCATAGCGGTGCCGAACGTGCTGGAGTGGCTGGCGCCGGGCGCTAACGACGACTAACCCCGGTCATTCGCGCATGGCGCAGGCCAGGAGCGCCAGCGGAAAATGCAGTCAAAAAACGAAGCGGGCAGCGGCTGTACAGGGCCGGCCCACACGCCAGCAGCGCCCGTTTGACGGCGACGGCGGAGGCAGCTTGCTTGCACCGCCGTCGGAACCGCGCTTATTATTGGCGCCTCAAAGCCCCAAGCTCGCTGTTTACATATAGTGCAGAGCCCTTAGTGGCAATAATTCGCAGGTCGCCAGAGTGCGGCCAGCAAGGATCCGATCCATGTCAAAAGCCCTCATCATCGCGGAAAAGCCATCGGTTGCGGCCGATATCGCCCGTGCCCTCGGGGGCTTTACCAAGCATGACGAATACTTCGAAAGTGACGACTACGTGCTTTCGTCGGCCGTCGGCCACCTGGTTGAAATCGCCGCCCCGGACGAGTACGAGGTCAAGCGAGGCAAGTGGAGCTTCGCCAACCTGCCGGTGATTCCCCCCCACTTCGACCTGCGCCCCATCGCCAAGACCGAGTCGCGGCTGAAGGTGCTCAACCGCCTGATCAAGCGCAAGGACGTCACCGGCCTGGTGAACGCCTGCGACGCGGGGCGCGAAGGGGAATTGATCTTCCGCCTGATCCAGCAGCAGGCCAAGGCCAAGCAGCCGGTACAGCGCCTGTGGCTGCAGTCGATGACGCCGCAGGCGATCCGCGACGGCTTTGCCCGCCTGCGCGACGATGCCGACATGCTGCCGCTGGCGGACGCCGCGCGTTGCCGCTCCGAAGCCGACTGGCTGGTGGGCATCAACGGCACGCGCGCCATGACCGCCTTCAACAGCAAGGGCGGCGGTTTCTTCCTGACCACGGTTGGCCGGGTGCAGACCCCCACGCTGTCGATCGTGGTGGAGCGCGAAGAGAAGATCAAGAAGTTCGTCCCGCGCGACTACTGGGAAGTGCGCGCCGAGTTCATCGCCGCCGCCGGCCTCTATGAAGGCCGCTGGTTCGACCCCAAGTTCAAAAAGAGCGAATTCGATCCGGAGACGCGCGAGTCGCGCCTGTGGAGCGAAGCGGAGGCCAAGAGCATCGTGGCGGCGTGCCGCGACAAGACCGGCACCGTTACCGAAGAGTCCAAGCCGTCCTCGCAGCAGTCACCGGCGCTGTTCGACCTGACCACGCTGCAGCGCGAGGCCAACTCGCGCTTCGGTTTCTCGGCCAAGAACACGCTCGGACTGGCCCAGGCGCTGTATGAAAAGCACAAGGTGCTGACCTACCCGCGTACCGATGCGCGCGCACTGCCCGAGGACTACATGGACACGGTCAAGCAGACCATGGACATGCTGGCCGAGAGCTCGCCGAATTACCTGCCGCATGCCAAGAAGGTGTTGGCAAGCGGGTGGATCAAGCCCAACAAGAAGATCTTCGACAACAGCAAGATCAGCGATCACTTCGCTATCATCCCGACGCTGCAAGCCCCGAAGAACCTCTCGGAGCCGGAGCAGAAGCTGTATGACCTGGTGGTGCGCCGCTTCCTGGCGGTGTTCTTCCCGGCGGCCGAGTTCCAGGTCACCACCCGCGTCACCGAGGTGGCGAGCCATCATTTCAAGACCGAAGGCAAGGTCCTGGTCAATCCGGGCTGGCTGGTGATCTATGGCCGCGAAGCCCAGGGCGACGAGGCCAACCTGGTGGCGGTGGCCAAGGACGAGCGCGTCAAGACCGACAAGGTCGATGGCGTGATGCTGACCACCAAGCCGCCGGCGCGCTACAACGAAGCTACGCTGCTGTCCGCCATGGAAGGCGCCGGCAAGCTGGTGGACGACGACGCGCTGCGCGAGGCCATGGCCGGCAAGGGCCTGGGTACGCCGGCCACCCGCGCGGCCATCATCGAAGGCCTGCTCGCCGAGAAATACCTGGTGCGCGAAGGCCGTGAGCTGATTCCCACCGCCAAGGCCTTCCAGCTGATGACACTGCTGCGCGGCTTGGGTGTGCTGGAACTGACCCAGGCCGAGCTGACCGGCGAATGGGAGCACAAGCTGTCGCAGATCGAACGCGGCGGCCTGAAGCGCGACGAGTTCATGCGCGAGATCGCGCAGATGACGCAGCAGATCGTCAAGCGCGCCAAGGAATACGACAGCGACACCATCCCGGGCGACTACGCCACGCTGGCCACGCCGTGCCCGCAGTGCGGCAGCCAGGTCAAGGAGAACTACCGCCGCTTCGCCTGCACCGCGTGCGAATTCTCGATCAGCAAGATCCCGGGTGGGCGCCAGTTCGAGATCGACGAAGTCGAAGAACTGCTGCTGAAGAAGGAAATCGGCCCGCTGCAAGGCTTCCGCAGCAAGATGGGCCGGCCGTTTGCCGCCATCCTCAAGCTGGGCAAGGACGACGAAGGCCACTACAAGATGGAATTCGACTTCGGCCAGAACGATGACGACAACGACGGCGAGCCGGTGGATTTCAGCGCCCAGGAAGCGGTTGGCGCCTGTCCCAAATGCGGCGGCTCGGTGTACGAGCACGGCATGAAGTACGTGTGCGAGAACAGCGTAGCCGTTCCCAAGGCCTGCGACTTCACCACGGGCAAGATCATCCTGCAGCAGGAGATCTCGCGCGAGCAGATCGGCAAGCTGCTGGGCGTGGGCCGCACGGACCTGCTGACCGGCTTCAAGTCGTCGCGCACCGGGCGCAACTTCAAGGCCTTCCTGGCCAAGCAGCCGGACGGCAAGATCGGCTTCGAGTTCGAGGCGCGCGAGCCCAAGGCAGGCGCCAAGACGGCGGCCAAGGGTGCAGCGGCCAAGGCTGGCGGCGAGGATCAGGCCGCCGAAGCGGTGAGCAAGGCCAAGGCACCGGCCAAGAAAGCAGCGGCCAAGAAGGCGCCGGCTGCCAAGAAGGCACCTGCGGCAAAGAAAGCCGCGGCCAAGGCGCCGGCAGCCAAGCGCGCTACCGGCAAGTCCCGCGCCGACGACGAAGCCACGGCCGACGCCGAGGAGTGAGCTGTTCGCGGAGCCGGCGTCCTGCCGGCTCCGCGTCTGCCTTCCTCTCCTTTAGCGCACGTCGTTGCGGATCTTGCCCTCTTCCAGCAGGAAATCGATAAAGGCGCGGACCTTGGTGGGCAGGAATTTGCGGCTCGGGTAGACCACGCTGATATCGCGCTTGGGCAACTGGTACTGCGTCAGGATGTGCGTGAGCCGCCCCGACTCGATATTGGGACGTGCCAGGTAGGATGACAGCATCGCCACGCCCATGTCGGCCAGCGCCGCCTGGTGCGCCAGCTCGGCATTGCTGCACAGCAGGCCAGGGCGGATCGGTACCGTCACCTCGCCCTCCGGGCCCGACAGCGTCCATTCATGTTCCGCGGTGGGAATGCGCATCGCGATGCAGCGGTGATTGCTCAGCTCGTGCGCGTGGCGCAGCGGCGGGTGCTGGCGCAGGTAGCCCGGCGAGGCGCACAGGATGATCTCGGCGGAGATCAGCGGGCGCGCGACAAGGTGCGAGCCCAGTCCCAGGTCCGACAGCACCACGCCTACGTCGCGGCCCTCTTCCACAATATCGACGATACGGTCCGACAGCTGCACGTCGAACACTACGTCCGGGTACAGGGCCTGGAAGCGCGCCAGCGTGTCCGGCAGCAGGTGCAGGCCGAACATCACCGGCGTCACCAGCCGCAGCGTGCCGGAGAGCGATTGGCTGCGTGCCGTTACCACCGATTCGGCCTCCTCCACGTCTTCCAGGATCTGCTGGCAACGCTGCAGGTAGGTTTCCCCGGCGTCGGTCAGCGACAGGCTGCGGGTGGTGCGGTTGAGCAACCGCGTGCCAAGGTGGCTCTCCAGATCGGCTACGTAGCGTGTCACTACCGCATTGGACATTTCCAATTGTTGCGCCGCACGAGCAAAGCTGCCCAGCTCGACCACCTTGGAAAAGACGCGCATCGATTGCAGCCGGTCCATGACATAGTCTCCAGTCTTGCCCGCGAACTTTTACGGAAAGTGGGTTATTTATTGTCAAAACTACAACTAATCATTGTCTGAGGCAATGTTTATTCATATCAGGGAAATACCTAATATGGAGCCATCGGATGCCGCATTGCAGCGAAGGCTGCTGAGAAGACAAGGCGTCCTGCCTGTGGAAAGGATTCAATCATGAAAAACCAACGTTTCGCCCTGATCGCCGCTGCCGCCACGCTGGCCGCCGCCCTGACTGCCGCCCCCGCATTTGCCAAGGCTGGCAAGTTCGACACGTACACCGATGGCGCCCGCGCCACCCAGACCTCGGTCTACAGCAGCGGCGGCAAGGCTGGCAAGTTCGACACGTTCACGGACGGCGCTCGCACCGGCAAGTTCGACCCGTACACCGATGGCGCCAAGGCCAGCAAGTTCGACGTATTCAGCGACGGTGCCGCTACCCTGTAATTCAGGCGCCCCGTCAGCGGGAACCGCATTTTATGGCGGTTCCACCCGTTTCGGCTGATCTCCACAGGCCGACGGGGAGGGAGCGAAAGCGCCTTCCCCGTACTATCTGGAGGACACGCCCGTACCATGCCGGTACGGGCGTGTTTGTTTTTGGGGTGCCGCTTCTGCCGCGCACTCACAGGTATCGGGTGATGCATGATACCCCCGGCCAGGATTTTGGACCGGCGCAGAGGCATAAAAAAACGGGCCAGTCATGGCCCGTTCTTGTTGCCGGCATCGCAGGCCGGCTGCCCGCGGGCGGGAGATGATCCCGCCTGCGCCAGGCAGATCAGTCGTCGTGATCGTGATGGTTGTGGCCGCGGCCATGCTTGCGCTTGTAGCCGCTGCGGTAGTAGCGGTCATCGCGATAGCCGCGGCCGCGCTCGTCCGCGTACGAGTTGCTGCGCGAGACGTTGCCGCCCAGCGCGGCGCCTGCACCGCCGCCAACTGCTGCGCCCAGCAGGCCGCCGGTGCGCCCGCCCATGGCGTTGCCCGCTGCCGTGCCTGCGCCGCCGCCCAGTGCGCCACCAATGATGGCGCCAGTGCGCTCGCGGCGGTTAGAGGTGACCGCGCCGCCCTCGCCGCCGCCAACCGCGCCGCCGATCACCGCACCGGTCGAGCCGCCGAGCGCACCACCGACCGCTGCGCCGGCGACACCGCCGAGTGCGCCGCCGAGGGCATTGTTCATATCGCCCGCAAACACCGGCAGCGCGGATGCCGCCAGGGCGATGGCCAGGGTGAAACTGCGAACGGGGTGCCGTGACATGTTCTTCTTCCTTGGGTTGAGCAACTGTGACGCAAGTGTAGAGATGTAGCCGCGACCTTGCTGTAACCACGTGTAAGGCCCTGTAACCGCTGCAGAAACGTAAAACGGGCCGCCAGGTTCGGCGGCCCGTTTTTTAGCGGCGTGAAGCGCGGAGTTACTACGGGGTTAGGATGGTTGTGCGGCTATGGGCACTCACATTCCCTGCGCGCGCGCCACATGCAGGTCAGCAGCATTTGCCCTGTCCCCCGCCGTAGCGGGCCTCCTGCCGTTCGCGAAAGAACGCCTCGTAGGTCATCGGCTCGCGGTCGGGGTGGGTGGCCTCCATGTGTGCCACATAGGTCTGGTAATCCGGCAAACCCACCATCAGGCGCAGGGACTGGCCCAAGTAGCGTCCCATGGTGCCAAGTTGCTCAAGCATGATGGATCTCCCGATAACGAATGTGGTCTCGCGCCTGCCGATGGATCGCGCGCGAACTCAATGCTGCGCCGAAGCCGAGGCGGGCATCGGCTCGAACGGCGTTTCGCGGTCGGTCGGTCGGCTCTGCGCGCGGGCATTCATGGCGGTCTTCAAGCCATAGAACACGATCGACAGCACCACGAACATGAACAGCGCGCACAGTCCGGCATCCAGGTAGTCGTTGAAGACGATGCGATGCATCTGCTCCATCGATTTGGCCGGAGCCAGCACCTTGCCTTGGGCGATGGCATCGCTGAACTTGGCCGCGTGGGTCAGGAAGCTGACCTTGGGATCGGCGTCGAACAGCTTCTGCCAGCCGGCGGTCAGCGTGCAGATCAGCAGCCAGATGGTGGGCACCAGCGTGACCCAGGCGTACTGCCCGCGCTTCATCTTGACCAGCACGCAGGTGCCGAGCACCAGCGCCACCGCGGCCAGCATCTGGTTGGAGATGCCGAACAGCGGCCACAGCGTGTTGATGCCGCCCAGCGGGTCAACCACGCCCTGGTACAGGAAGTAGCCCCAGAAGGATACGGTCAGCGCGGTGGCGATCAGGTTGGCCGGCAGCGAGTCGGTACGGCGGAACGAGGGCACGAAGGTGCCCAGCAGGTCCTGCAGCATGAAGCGGCCGGCGCGGGTGCCCGCATCCACCGCGGTCAGGATGAACAGCGCCTCGAACAAGATGGCGAAGTGATACCAGAAAGCCATCATGGCCTGGCCGCCCACCACCTGGTGCAGGATGTGGGCAATGCCCACCGCCAGCGTCGGGGCGCCGCCGGCACGCGAGATGATGGAGTTCTCGCCGACGTCCTTGGCAGTCTGGATCAGCACGTCGGGGGTGATGACAAAGCCCCAACCCGACACCACCTGCGCCACCGATTCCGGCGAGGTGCCGATCACGGCCGCCGGACTGTTCATGGCGAAGTACACGCCCGGCTCGATGACCGAGGCGGCCACCAGCGCCATGATGGCGACGAAGGACTCGGCCAGCATCGCGCCATAGCCGATAAAGCGCATATGCGCTTCGCTCTCAAGCAGCTTGGGCGTGGTGCCAGAGGAGATCAGCGCGTGGAAGCCCGACACCGCGCCGCAGGCGATGGTGATGAAGAGGAAGGGGAACAGGTTGCCCGACCACACCGGGCCGCCGCCCTTGGCAAACTGGGTGAACGCCGGCATCTTCAGCTCCGGCGCCACGATCAGGATGCCGATGGCCAGCGCGATGATGGTGCCGATCTTCAGGAACGTGGAGAGATAGTCGCGCGGGGCCAGCAGCAGCCACACCGGCAGCACGGCAGCGATAAAGCCGTAGATGATCAGCATCCACGTCAGCGCCTTGCCGTCGTAGGTAAACAGCGGCGCCAGCACCGCGCTTTCATGCACGTACTGGCCGCCAATGATGGCCAGCATCAGCAGCACGAAGCCGATCACCGACACCTCGCCGATGCGGCCCGGGCGGATATAGCGCGTGTAGATGCCCATGAAGAGGGCGATGGGAATCGTCACCCCCACCGTGAAGGTGCCCCAGGGCGAGTCCGCCAGCGCCTTCACCACGATCAGCGCCAGCACCGCTAGGATGATGATCATGATCATGAAGCAGCCGAACAGCGCGATCATGCCGGGCACCGTGCCCATTTCGGACTTGATCAGGTCGCCCAGCGAGCGGCCGTCGCGGCGCGTGGAGATGAACAGCACCATGAAGTCCTGCACCGCGCCGGCAAACACCACGCCCGCCAGGATCCACAGCATGCCGGGCATATAGCCCATCTGCGCGGCCAACACCGGGCCCACCAGCGGGCCGGCGCCGGCAATGGCGGCGAAGTGGTGGCCGAACAGCACGGCCTTGTTGGTCGGCACGTAGTCCAGCCCGTCGTTGTGGCGCCAGGCCGGCGTCATGCGCTTGGGGTCGAGCTGCATCACCTTCTCGGCGATGAACTTGCTGTAGTAGCGGTAGGCGATCAGATAGATGCAGATCGCGGCGACCACGATCCACAAGGCACTGACGGCTTCGCCGCGAGACAGTGCGACGGTGGCGAAGGCGAAGGCGCCAAGGATGGCGACGGCCAGCCACACCAGGTGTTGCCCGATGCGATTCATGATGAGGGTCTCCTCAGTCCGTTTTTAAGAATGCCAGCGGCGGGCAGGTGCCGGAAGCAAGGGGGGCGCGTGGTCAGCGTCCCCGGGCGGCGGCGGGCGGAGGGGTGCTCGGCGGGATGGTCCCTGCCATGTCTCCGTCGACGCCCGGTATATCTCGCAAGATCCGGATCTGGTCGTCGCAGGCGGGCGATGCAAACAGCAAAGACGCTAGCCGCACCCACTGCGCAGGACGCGTGCATTACGCCGCTTGCGCGGTGCGCGTGCGTCCGGCGTGTAGTATTGACACCCGTCCCTGGCGGCACAAGCGCGGAACTACGCAGCGATGCTGCGTGTTACTACGTAGATCGACGCGCGCATGCCGCTTGCGCGTCATCCGTGTTTACCCCGGTCCCGATGAAACTCCGTCAGAAAATCCTGTTATTGGCCGTCGCGCCGCTCGCCGTGGCCATGTTCGGCATCGCGCTGGCGGTACGCTACCAGGCCACCCAGCTGGCGAGCCACGAGCGCGCCCTGGTCGAGGCGGCCTACCTGCAGAGCAAGGAAGTCGAGCTGCGCCACTACGTAGAGCTGGCGCAAAGCGCGATCGCGCCGATGGTGCGCTCGGGCCACAACGATGCGGCCACGCGCGACGCCGCCATGCAGGCCCTGGCGCGCCTGGACTATGGGCCCGACGGCTATTTTTTCCTCTATGACCTGCAAGGCCGTAACCTGATGCACCCGCGCCAGCCCGAGCTGGTCGGGCAGGATCTGTGGAGCCTGCGGGACCCGCAGGGCGCGCTCACCATCCAGAAGCTGATCGCCGCGGCCCGCGGCGGCGGTGGCTCGGTGCGCTATATGTGGAGAAAGCCCTCCTCGCAGCAACTGGCCCCCAAGCTGGGCTACGTGGTGGCCGTGCCGGAGTGGAACTGGATGCTGGGCACGGGCATCTATCTCGACGACGTGGAGCGCACCCTGCGCCAGCTCGACGCGCGGGCTGAGACCGATATCCGCGAAACCATGGCCTGGATCGGCGTGATTGCCGCGATCAGCATCCTGCTGGTAGCCGCCAGCGGCCTGGCGCTCAATGTGAGCGAGCACCGCGAGGCCGATGCCAAGCTGCGGCAGCTGGCGCAGCGCGTGGTGCAGTCGCAGGAAGAGGAACGCGCGCGGCTGTCGCGTGAGCTGCACGACGGTATCAGCCAGTTGCTGGTGTCGGTCAAGCTGCTGCTGGAGACCGCCGCCAACCGGCTGCGCCTGGCCCCGGCCGAGGGCCAGTCGGTGGCGCCCGTGCTCGGCACGGCGCTGGTCCGGCTGGATACGGTCTTCAATGAGGTGCGCCGGGTGGCGCGCAACCTGCGCCCTGCCCTGCTTGACGACCTTGGCCTGTTCGCCGCGCTGGAGCATCTCGCGCGCGAGATGCAGGAGGGCAGCGGGCTGCAGATCCGCGTCGCGCGTACCGGCAAGCCGCGCGAACTGGCCGACGAGCAGGCCACGGCGCTGTTCCGCATCGCCCAGGAGGCGCTGACCAATGTGGAGCGGCATGCGCGTGCGCGCCATGTCACGCTGGCGCTGGCGTTCGACGCCGAGGCCACCCGCCTGACCGTGCTGGACGATGGCGCGGGCTTCGACGTGGCGCGCATGCAGCACGATCCCGCACGTGGCATCGGCCTGCGCAACCTGCGCGAGCGCATCGCCGCGCTGGGCGGCGAGTTCGATATTGTCTCCGGGCCGGGCGCGACCCGGCTGAGCGCCGCGGTGCCGGTGGTGCCGCCGGCCACCCGCTACAACCCCGATTCACCCGACGCACCAGGAAACACCCGCTCATGACCCCCGCCCCAGCCCGCGTCCTGTTGATCGACGACCACGCGCTGGTGCGCGACGGCATGCGCATGCGCCTTAGCCTGCAGCCCGAGCTCACGGTGGTGGGCGAAGCCGACGACGGCGAGGCCGCGCTGGCCTGGCTGGCGCAGGCCAGCGCCGTGCACATGCCCGAGCTGGTCATTACCGATATCGGCATGCGGGGCATGGGCGGCATCGCGCTGGCCGCCGCGCTGCACGAAGACTATCCCGAGCTCGCGGTGCTGATCGTGTCGATGCACGACAACCTCGAATACGTGCGCCAGGCGATCCGCGCCGGCGCGCGCGGCTATGTGCTCAAGGATGCGCCCTCCGATGAATTGATGGCCGCCATTGCCGCGGTGCTGGCCGGCCGCGTGTTCTACAGCGCCCGCATTGCCCGCAGCATGGCCGCGCAAACCCCGGCCGCCGGGCCGCTCGATGCGCTCACCCCGCGCGAGCGCGACATCTTCAACTGCATCGGCCGCGGCCAGGCCAACAAGGACATTGCCGCCGCGCTGGGGGTGTCGGTGCGCACCATCGAGACCCACCGGCTCAACCTGCGGCGCAAGCTCGGCATCGAAGGCCGCGCGGAGCTGGTGAAGTTCGCCGTGGAGCAAGGGAGCACGGAGGGCGGGCCGGCCGGGTCCCAATGAAAAAAGGAAAAAAGCCCACCCCGTTTGACGGGAGTGGGCTTTAGCGCTTGCCGACGAAGCTCCAGCCGTGGCCGCAAGCGCGCGGCTTTGGCTGGTGTGCCTGCTATTTAGGCAGCCAGGCGCTTTGCCAGCGCAGCCTTGGCATCCACCAGGGCTTGCGGCAGGTTGTGCTTGAGTTGCGTGAACAGCTCGTCATGCAGCGCCAGCTCCTGTTGCCAGGCGGCGCGGTCGATCGAGGTGACCTGCTCGAACTGCTGCTTGGTGAAATCCAGGCCTTCCCAGTTCAGGTCCTCGAAGCTGGGCGAGGTGCCGAACACGTGGTCGGTGCCCTTGCCGCGGCCTTCGACGCGGTCGATCATCCACGACAGCACGCGCATGTTCTCGCCAAAGCCCGGCCACACGAAGTTGCCGGCTTCGTCCTTGCGGAACCAGTTGACGCAGTAGATGCCCGGCAGCTTGGCGCCCGAAGCTTCCAGCTTCTTGCCCAGCGCCAGCCAGTGGCCGAAGTAGTCGCTCATGTTGTAGCCGCAGAACGGCAGCATGGCGAACGGGTCGCGGCGCACCACGCCTTGCTGGCCGGCAGCGGCGGCGGTGGTTTCCGAACCCATGGTGGCGGCCATGTAGACGCCTTCGGTCCAGTTGCGGGCCTCGGTCACCAGCGGCACGGTGGTGGAGCGGCGCCCGCCGAAGATGAACGCATCGATGGCGACGCCAGCCGGGTTGTCCCAGTTATCGTCGATCGACGGGCACTGCACGGCCGGGGCGGTGAAGCGGGCGTTCGGATGCGCTGCCTTGGCGCCGGTTTCCTTGGCGATGGCCGGGGTCCAGTCCTTGCCTTGCCAGTCGGTCAGGTGCGCCGGGGCTTCCTTGGTCATGCCTTCCCACCACACGTCGCCGTCATCGGTCAGCGCCACGTTGGTGAAGATGACGTTTTCCTTGAGCGTAGCCATCGCGTTGAAGTTGGTCTTCTCGCTGGTGCCCGGGGCCACGCCGAAGTAGCCGGCTTCCGGGTTGATGGCGTACAGGCGGCCGTCCTGGCCCGGCTTGATCCAGGCGATGTCGTCGCCGATGGTGGTGACCTTCCAGCCTTCGAAGCCCTTGGGCGGGATCAGCATGGCGAAGTTGGTCTTGCCGCAGGCCGACGGGAACGCGGCGGCCACGTGGTACTTCTTGCCCCCCGGCGAGGTCACGCCCAGGATCAGCATGTGCTCGGCCAGCCAGCCCTCGTCACGGCCCATGGTGGACGCGATGCGCAGCGCGAAGCATTTTTTGCCCAGCAGCGCGTTGCCGCCGTAGCCCGAGCCGTACGACCAGATTTCGCGCGTTTCCGGGAAATGGACGATGTACTTGGTCGGGTTGCACGGCCAGGCCACGTCTTTCTCGCCGGCGGCCAGGGGCTTGCCCACGGTGTGCACGCACGGCACGAACTCGCCGTCGGTGCCCAGCACGTCGAATACGGCGCGGCCCATGCGCGTCATGATGCGCATATTGACGGCAACGTACGGCGAATCCGACAGTTCCACGCCGATGTGGGCGATCGGCGAGCCCAGCGGGCCCATCGAGAACGGCACCACGTACAGCGTGCGGCCACGCATGCAGCCGTCGAACAGGCCAGACAGCGTCTGGCGCATTTCAGCCGGGGCGGTCCAGTTGTTGGTGGCGCCGGCGTCTTCCTTCTTCTGCGAGCAGATGAAGGTGCGGTCTTCCACGCGTGCCACGTCGGACGGATCGGACAGCGCCAGGAACGAGTTCTTGCGCTTGGCCGGGTTCAGGCGCTTCATGGTGCCGGCGGCGACCATCTGTTCGCACAGGCGGTCGTATTCTTCCTGCGAGCCGTCGCACCAGTAGATATTGTCGGGTTTGGCAAGGGCGGCGAACTCGGCGACCCAGGCGACCAGTTTCTGGTGCTTGACCCAGGCTGGAACGTTGAGTGCGGGCGTGCCCTGCATGGCGGGGTGGTTCATACTGCAACTCCAAAAGCGTAAAGGAAATCTTGCAAAGCCTGCCCGGTTGCCGCCTTTGGGAGACGGCTGGCGGTGGCCCCATCGCCAGGGCGGAAACGCGGTAATTCGCCGCCGGTTCCGCACCGGGCCGCATGGGATGGCTCGGGCCAGGATCGTCACATCCCGTTACAACTCCGCAGCGACTGGCACTGCGCAAAAGGTCGCGACAGGCCCCGCGGCTGCGCTACAGTGGCGCTGCGCCTGTGACGGGCGCCGGGCAGGCTTTGTCCGACGCGCCCCCGGTGACGGGAGACAGGCTCGACCGACAATCTGGGGCGGCATCGGAACCGGCAAGGATACCACCGCCGCACGCCGCTGTTTTTTTTTTGCGTCGCGCGGGATTGTTCCCGCCGCGTGCTGCAGCGGAGCGGTGTCGGGCGGCAGATGCTAAAACTATAACGTTGATGGGTGCGCCGCAATGTGGTTGCGCGCACCTTGCGATAGCCAAACTAGAGTTTCCGATGAAGATTGCCGTACTCGACGATTATCAGGACGCCGTTCGCAAGCTGTCGAGCTTCAGCCTGCTCGATGGCCACGACGTCAAGGTGTTCAACAACACCGTCAAGGGCGTAGGCCAGCTGGCGGCACGCCTGTCCGATGTGGAAGCCGTGGTGCTTATTCGCGAACGGTCGCGCATCACCCGGCAACTGCTGGAAAAACTCCCTAAACTCAAGATCGTCAGCCAGACCGGGCGCGTTGGCGGCCATGTGGATGTCGAGGCCTGTACCGAGCGCGGCGTCGCGGTGCTGGAAGGCGCGGGCTCGCCCGTGGCCCCGGCAGAACTCACCTGGGCCCTGATCATGGCGGCCCAGCGCCGCATTCCCCAATACGTGGCCAGCCTCAAGCATGGCGCCTGGCAGCAGTCCGGGCTCAAGTCCACCACCATGCCACCCAATTTCGGCCTGGGCCAGGTGCTGCGCGGGCAGACGCTCGGGATCTGGGGCTATGGCAAGATCGGCAAGCTGCTGGCGGGCTACGGCCGCGCCTTCGGCATGAATGTGCTGGTATGGGGACGCGAGAACTCGCAGAAAAGCGCGCGCGAGGACGGCCTGGCCGTGGCCGAGTCGCCCGAGCAATTGTTTACCGACAGCGACGTGCTCTCGCTACACCTGCGCCTGAATGACGAGACCCGCGGGCTGGTCAAGCTGGCCGACCTCTCCCGCATGAAGCCCACCGCCCTGTTCGTCAACACCAGCCGCGCCGAACTGGTCGAGGAGAACGCCCTGCTCGCCGCGCTCAACCGCGGGCGTCCCGGCATGGCGGCGGTCGACGTGTTCGAGTCCGAGCCCATCCTGCAGGGCCATGCCCTGCTGCGCATGGAAAACTGCATCTGCACGCCGCACCTGGGCTATGTCGAGCGCGAAAGCTATGAGATGTATTTCCGCATTGCGTTCCAGAACATCCTCGATGTGCTGGCCGGCAAACACGACAGCATCGCCAATCCCAAGGCGCTGACGCCGGCGCTGTCGCGCTAGGCGCGGCGCGTCAGCCACCCCGGCCACCCCGGCCACCGGCCGGCGAGTGCGCTACGCGCAACGCGAACAAGGCAAAACCGCTACACTCGGACTTCCCGCGCGGCCCCTGGCCGCGCTTTTCGTCCTTCCCACCCGTTTTCCCTGCCCCCGCCGCCATGGATCCCAGGCTCGTGATGCTGTGCCTTGGCAATTTCGTGATCGGTACCGGCGCGATGATTGTCACCGGAGCGCGATGATTGTCACCGGCATGCTCAATGACATTGCCGGCGCTTTCCAGCTCGGCGCCGGCACCGCCGGCCAGCTGATCTCCGTATTTGCCCTGGCGACCTGCATCGGCGCGCCCCTGTTCGCCACGCTCGGCTCGCGCATCGACCGCCGGCTGCTGCTGGCGGGCTCGCTGCTGGTCTATGCCGCGACGCACCTGGCCGCGGCTTTCGCGCCGAGCTTTGCCAGCCTGATGGCGATCCGTTTCCTGAGCGCGATCGGCGCGGCCATCTATACGCCGCAAGCGGCTGCCACCTTGCCATTGCTGGTCAACGCGCAGACGCGCGGGCGCGCCATCAGCTTTATCTTCCTGGGCTGGAGCGTGGCCAGCGTGGTGGGCGTGCCAATGGGGACATGGATCGCCAGCACCCTGGGATGGCGTTTCAGCATGGGGCTGGTGGGTTTGCTGGCGCTGGGCGCGGCGGTGGGCGTGTGGCGGGCCTTGCCGCAGCGGCTATATGTGGAGCCGGTTGGGCGCGCGGCGTGGGGCGCGGTGCTGCGGCATACGCCGATGGTGCTGGTGGTGGCTACCACCATGATCCAGTCGGCCGGGATGTTCACGCTGTTTACCTATATCGCGCCGCTGCTGCGCGACGTGCATGGCATCAGCGGCGGCGCCCTCAGCCTGATGTTCCTGGCTTACGGCGCATGCGGCGTTAGCGGCAATGTGCTGGCGGCTTCGCGCATGGACCGGATCACGCCCGCGCGCATCGTCCAGATCGCCATGCTGACCTCGCTGGCAGCCATGCTGCTGTGGCCGCTCGCCGCGCTGGGGCCGATGGCGCTGGTGCTGATCTTCATGCTGTGGGGCGTGGGCGGCTTTGCCACCAACAGCGCGCAACAGGCGCGGCTGGTGGCGCTGGCGCCGGAGCGCGCGGCGGTGTCGATCTCGCTCAACTCGTCTTCCATCTACCTCGGCCAGGCCTTGGGCGCGATGGGTGGCGCGGCGATCTATGCGACCGCCGGCGCCGACTCGCTGCACTGGGGCGCGGCGGCGCTGATGCTGCTGGCGTTGGCGGTATCGCAGCGGGCGCGGGTGCTGGGACAGCGCTGGAGCCTGCGCGAGACAGCGCGGCAGCAGGCCTGACCCAGCCGTGCGGCGCCGCACATGGGGCGGCTCACTTGATACCTCCGTTCGGAAAATCCCGGCGCTAAGATTAGGGGCACAGGGTCAAGGAGACGGCATGGGCACAACCAACGGCATGCGCCTGCTCGCTATCAGCGTCGGCAAGGCAGTCCCGCTCTTCGTGGCGGCCGTGGGTACCGAGGCGATCGTGATGTCGGGCATCCGCAAGCATCCGCTCAGCACCTTGCTGCACCCGCTTGCGGTTGCGGTGCGCCCGCTGGGGCTGGCGGGCGACGAACAGGCTGACCTGAGCGTGCACGGCGGCCTGGACAAGGCGGTCTACGCCTACCCGGCCGAGCACTATGCCTGGTGGAACGAGCGCCGCCGGGAAGCGCGCCTGCCCGAGGCCGAGAAGCCGCTGGCCCCTGGCGCCATGGGCGAAAACCTGACCCTGGAAGGCGTGCTCGAGACCGAACTGTGGGTGGGGGATCTGCTGCGCATCGGCGACGTGGTGCTCAAGGTGGAGTCGCCGCGCCAGCCTTGCTACAAGTTCAACGCCGCGATGGGCTACCGCCACGCGGTCAAGCATATGGTGCAAAGCGGCTATTCGGGCATCTACCTGAGCGTGGTCACCCCGGGCGATCTCCAGGCCGGCACGGCGGTGGTCATCGAGCCGGGACCGCGCGATGTGTCGATAGAAAGCATCAACGCCCGGCAACGCAATGGCCGCCAGAGCCTGCTTTTCTGATAATGTTTGGCTCTCGATACAAGCAGGTATCCCTTCGCGCTGTAATAGTTTGTAATGGCGCAGATTGCACGGGTACTGGCCTTCAACGCCCTTGATCCTGTACTACTAGCGGTTTGCCGCGGCGCGGCACCGGCTTCCCAGAAGGCCGGGCCACGGGGGAGCGGGCGCATTTTGCGCGCACTGTAAGAGAGTCCTCACATGAAAACGAACGGGATCGACCAGGCCAAGGGCTTCGTCGACGCTAAGTGGAGTCCGGCCACGGGTACCGGCAAGGGCGTTTCGCCCTGGTTGCTCGGCGCGGTCTTGATCGTGCTGGCCGCGGGCGGATGGTTCGGCTGGCGTGCCTGGACGGCACCCAAGCCGGCGGCCAAGGCGCCGCCCGTGGTGGTGGTGGCCACCGCCGTGGTGCAGCAGGGCGACGTGCCGCTGCGGGTGACGGCCAACGGCACGGTGAGCGCGCTCGCCGCGGTGGAGATCCGCCCGCAAGTCTCCAGCACCGTGCG
Organism: Cupriavidus basilensis OR16; assembly: GCF_000243095.1. Taxonomy (GTDB): domain Bacteria; phylum Pseudomonadota; class Gammaproteobacteria; order Burkholderiales; family Burkholderiaceae; genus Cupriavidus; species Cupriavidus basilensis_D. The sequence goes on from NZ_AHJE01000094.1 coordinate 61,477, forward strand.
CACCGTGCATATCAAGGAAGGCCAGACCGTCAAGCCGGGCGACCTGCTCTTCACGCTCGACACCCGCATGGACGAGGCCAACCTCGCCAAGGCCCAGGCCCAGCTGATGCGCGACCAGGCCGACCTCTCGGACGCCCGCCGCACGCTGGCGCGCAGCAATGAACTGCTGCAGCGCAACTTCATCTCCAAGAGCGCGGTGGATACGGCCCAGGCCAAGGTCGACGGCTTCGAGGCCACCATCCGCGCTGACCAGGCAGCCATCGAGGCCAGCCGCGTGGCGGTCAGCTACGGCGCCATCCGCGCCACCATCGGCGGGCGCACCGGCGTGATCAATATGTTCCCCGGCTCGCTGGTGATGCCCAACAGCGCCCTGCCGATGGTCACCATCGCCCAGGTGCAGCCGATTGCCGTCACCTTCACGCTGCCCGAACGCCAGCTCGCCGCGCTGCGCGAGGCCCTGCACGCCGGCCCTGTCGCCGTGACCGCGCTGCCCAACGACGGCAGCAAGAACCCGGTGACCGGCAAGATCAGCTTTGTGGACAACACCGTGGACCCGCAGTACGGCAGCATCCGCATCAAGGCACAGTTCGACAACGACGAGCAGCGCCTGTGGCCGGGGACCTACGCCAACGTGGATGCCGTGGTGCAGACCCTGAAGGACGCGCTGTCGGTACCGCCGCAGGCGGTGGTGACGGGGCCGGAGGGCCGTTTTGTCTACGCCGTGCAGGCAGACAACCGCGTCAAGCCGATGCCGGTGAAGGTGCAGGTCTCGACCGCCAGCGCCGCCGTGATCGACGGCGTGCCGCCCGGCACGCGCGTGGTGGTGGAAGGCGCGCAGAACTTGCGCGCCGGCAGCCTGGTGCGGGAAGCGACGCCCGCGGCCAAGGCCGGCGCGGCAAGCGCCGCCGCCGGTGCTAACGCCGATGCCAAGCACTGAGCCCAGGGCACTGACACCATGACCCTGTCCGAGCTTTGTATCCGTCGACCGGTGATGACGATCCTGCTGTGCCTGGCAGTCATCGTCACCGGCATCGCGCTCTACCCCACCATCCCGATCGCGGCGCTGCCGTCGTTCAACTCGCCGGTGATCCAGGTCACGGCCACCTTGCCCGGGGCCAGCCCCGAGACCATGGCGGCCTCGGTGGCGACCCAGCTGGAAAAGCAGTTCGCCACCATCCCTGGCGTGTCGGTGATCAGTTCGTCCAACACGCTCGGCAACTCTAGCATCACCATCGAGTTCAACAACGACCGCGACATCGACGCCGCGGCCGTGGACGTGCAGGCGGCGCTGTTCCGTGCGCAGCGCGCGTTGCCGATCGAAATGACGGTGCCGCCCTCGTACCGCAAGGTCAACCCGGCCGATGCGCCGGTGCTGCTGCTGGCGATCAACTCGCCGGCCATGAGCCTGGCCGAGCTCAACGCCTTTGGCGACAACCTGATCTCGCCCAGCCTGGCCACCCTGCCAGGTGTGGCGCAGGTGCAGGTGTTCGGCCAGAAGCGCTTCGCCGTGCGCGTGCGCGCCCACCCGGACGCCCTGGCCGCGCGCGGCCTCACGCTGGATGAGCTGGCCACGGCGCTCAACCGCGCCAACGCCAACACGCCAGTGGGCACGCTGGACGGCGCGCGCCAGACGCTCACCATCCAGGCCAACCGGCAGCTTGCCAGCGCCGATGCGTTCCGCAACATCATCGTGGCCAGCCAGCCCAGCGGCGCGCTGGTGCGGCTGTCGGACGTGGCCGATGTGGAAGACAGCGTCGAGACCATCAAGACCGGCAGCTGGCTCAACAACGAGCGCTCGATCGTGCTGGCCGTGCTGCGCCAGCCCGACGCCAATACGGTGGCGGTGGTGGACGCCATCAAGAACGCGCTGCCGCGCCTGATCCAGCAGATGCCGGATTCGGTCAACGTGGCCGTGGTCAATGACCGCTCGCAATCGATCCGCGAATCCATCCACGACGTGCAGTTCACGCTGGCCCTGACCGTCGGGCTGGTGGTGATGGTGATCTTCCTGTTCCTGCGCCGCGCCGCTGCCACGCTGATTCCCACCGTGTCGCTGCCGATCTCGCTGATCGGCACGGTGGCGCTGATGAAGGCCTTCGGCTACAGCCTGGACAATGTGTCGCTGCTGGCCATCACGCTCGCCGTGGGTCTGGTGGTGGACGATGCCATCGTGATGCTGGAAAACATCGTGCGGCACATCGAGGAGGGCGTGCCGCCGCTCAAGGCCGCGCTGGTCGGCTCGCGCGAGATGGGTTTCACCATCCTGTCGATCTCGATCTCGCTAGTGGCGGTGTTCATCCCCATCTTCTTCATGCCGGGCGTGATCGGCTTGCTGTTCCACGAGTTCGCGGCGGTGGTGTCGCTGGCCATCCTGGTGTCGGCGCTGGTGTCGCTCACGCTGATCCCGATGCTGTGCGCGCGCTTCCTGTCGGCCGAGAACGTGCCGATCGACGAGTCGCAACACGCCTACGGCGACCATGCCGGTGCCAGCCATGCGCCGGCCATCGTGCAGAAGCAGACCATCGGGCTGCGCTCCACCCAGTGGTTCGAGAACCTGTTCGAGTTCACGCTCCACCGCTATGCGCGTGGGCTTGACTGGTGCCTGGCGCACCGCAAGTCGGTGCTGGCGGTGGCCGGGCTGACCTTCGTGCTGACCGCGGTGCTGTTCGTGATGATCCCCAAGGGCTTCTTCCCGGAAGAAGACATCGGGCAGATCCAGGTCAACGCCGAAGGCCCGCAGGACATTTCCTTCGACGCCATGGCCGACCGCCTGCGCGACGCCGCCGAGCGCATGCGCAAGAACCCGGCGGTGCGCAGCATCGTGGTCTCGATCGGCGGCGGGCCCTCCCCCGCCATCAACACGGGCCGCATGTTCGTCGAGCTCAAGCCGCTGGGCGAGCGGCCCAAGATGGCCAAGGTGGTGGAATCGCTGCGCAAGGACGTCTCGGGCATCGCCGGCCTGGCGGTCTATTTCTCGCCAGTGCAGAACCTGCGCCTGGGCGGGCGCCAGAGCAAGAGCCGCTACCAGTACACGCTGCAAAGCGTGAAGGCCGGCCAGCTGCAGGAGTACTCCGACAAGCTGATGGGCAAGATGCGCACCGATCCGCTGTTCCGCGACGTCACCAGCGATTCGCAGCAGTCGGGCCTGGAAGCGCAGTTGTCGATTGACCGCGACAAGGCCAACGCGCTCGGCGTGCAGATCCAGGACGTGCGCCAGGCGCTGTACTCCGCTTTTGGCGAGCGCCAGGTCTCCACCATCTACACGCCGATCGACAACTACTACGTGATCCTGCAGGCGGCCGATATCGACCGCGCCGACGAGACCGCGTTCTCCAAGATCTACGTGCGCAGCAAGACCGGGCAGATGGTGCCGATCTCGGCCTTCGCCACCACCGAGCGCAGGGTCGGGCCGATTGCGGTGAACCACCAGGGCCAGCTGCCCTCGGTCACGGTGTCGTTCAACCTCGCGCCGGGCGCGGCGCTGGGCGCGGCCTCGGCCAAGATCGATGGCTACAAGCAAGAGATCGCCATGCCCACCGCGATCTTCACGAGCTGGGGTGGCGACGCGGCCGTGTTCCAGTCGTCCCAGGCTACGCAGGTGCTGCTGCTGGTGGCGGCGCTCGCGGTGATCTACACGCTGCTGGGCGTGCTGTATGAGAGCTACATCCATCCGCTGACCATCCTGGCCGGCCTGCCGTCGGCGGCCGTCGGCGCGCTGCTGACGCTCTTCATCTTCAATGTGGAGCTGTCGCTGATCGCCACCATCGGCGTGCTGATGCTGATCGGGATCGTCAAGAAGAACGCCATCATGATGATCGACTTCGCGCTGGCGGCGCAGCGCGAGCAGGGCATGGCCCCGGCGCGCGCGATCCGGCAGGCCTGCCTGCTGCGCTTCCGCCCGATCATGATGACGACCTTCGCCGCCGTGATGGGCGCGCTGCCGCTGGCGCTCGGCCTGGGCGCCGGTGCCGAGCTGCGCCAGCCGCTGGGCCTGGCGGTGGTGGGCGGCCTGCTGTTCTCGCAGGTGATCACGCTGTTCATCACGCCGGTAATCTACCTTGCGCTGGATCGCTTCTCGGGTACCGGCCCGCTGCAGATCGATGCCGAGGGGAATCGGTTGCCGGCCCTGGTGGGCGGGGAAGTGGAGCCGCAGCGCTGAGCCTTCCCTTCTCTTTGGCCCCGCCGTCGCGGGGCCAAGGGATTCCCTGCGCATCCGCCGCCCAGCAGCGGTGCAGCATGCAAAATCGGCCACGAATCCGCGAGAGAGTAAAAGCTTGGCGTCCGCCGTGAAGCTCTGCTTCGCCAGGACAGTGACTCTCGGTTGTGTTGAGGGCCCTATTCAGCGGTGGCGGTCGATTCCGGCCGCCTGAGATCAATAACTCGCTCGGCCATAGCAATCGTTTCTGGCCGATGTGCAATGGTGATGCGCGTTACTGGCAAGTTGCAAATTGCGTCATTGACTTGTCGTTCTCGCCCAACGTCCAAATGACTAGTGGCCTCGTCCAAGACAAGGACGCGTGGCTGGCGATACAGCGCGCGTGCCAAAAGGAGTCGCTGCCGCTGGCCGCCCGATAGGGTATTGCCCATGTCGCCGTTGAGCGTATGGTATCCCATCGGCATCGCAAGAATTTCATCATGAATGGCCGCAGATTCAGCAGCAGCTTGGACGCGATCCATGTCGACGTCGTCGTCAAATCCCGCGATGTTTTCCTTCAAGCTCGCTGAGAACAACTGATCGTCCTGCATCACAGCACCTACGTGGCGCCGCCAGTTTGCAAGCCCGAGGTGGGAAAGTGGATGGCCTCCCACGCGCACGGTGCCCTCCGTTGGCTCCAGTAGGCCAAGAATGATTTTGGCCAGCGTCGTCTTCCCGCATCCAGTCGGGCCAACGATCACCACGTGCTCACCAGATCGAATGGTGAGAGTGATATTCCTTAGAACCCAATCGGCACCCTCGGCGTAGCGAAAGCTCACACTATCGAGATGAATATCGGGGACCAGCCAGCCATCAGTATCGAATCGCTCAGGCATTGCACCAGTCGTCTTCTCGGGTTCGGCCATTACGATGTCAGACAGTCGCTCCACGTGCAAACGAAGCATTCTTACCGACATCATATTGTCGATAAATCTCTGCATCCTCGACGAGAACTCGTCCTTATAGGTTATAAAGGCCATCAACATTCCCACGGTTAGTCCACCTTGGATGGTCATGTAAGCACCCGCGCCAAGCACAGTGACGGTTTCCATACCAAACAACAATCCGTAACTCGCTCCGAAGCTCAACGTCATCCTGTTTGCCTGCATTCGCTTGTTGACTGCTCGAACAACGAGATTCGACCAGCGGGAGGCCCTTTGCTCTTCCAGACCAGCAATTTTTATGGCCTGCATGGCTCGCAAACTCTCCAGGAAATGGGTTTGCGCAACAGCCTCATGTGTCATTGCCTCATCGCTAAGCCGGTGAAACGCGCCGTGGGCCAACAGACGGATCGCAGCATAGCCTGTGATCGTGGCTACGACGACGGCAGCCAACGTTGGGCTATAGATCGCCATCACTATGGCTGTCACAGTAGCGAACAGGCCATCCAGTAGTATGTCGACGAATTTTCCAGTCACGGTTTGCTGGATGCTTTGTGCAGACTGAAAGCGCGAGAGTACGTCTCCCGTGTGTCGAACCTCGAACCATTTCGTCGGCAATCGGAGCAAATGCCCAACCACACGCGACGCCCATTGAATGCCGAGTTGGTGCATAGAAATGATTCCGAGCCAGCCACGTGTCCATTCGAGCACGACCCGCATTAGCGTTACCATCACGAAGCCCGTGATGACTACCCATATCAGTTCAGCATCTCCAGAGACAACGGGGCCGTCGATAAGCCATTGAGTGAAAAGAGGTAGTACCAAAGCCAGTACCTGTAATGCTGCTGCCAGAATAAAGAGCTGCGACAGACTACGCTTAAGACCCAAGATAGGGCCCATCAGGTCTCGCCAGTTTATCGGTGGCTTCGGCTTAATTTGTTGAAATGCCGTGGTGGGCCACATTTCCAATGCCACTCCGGTGAAGTGCTGACTAGCCTCCGCCTGGGACATTGAGCGCTCTCCGCGTGCTGGGTCATGTACCGTGATCCTATTGCCAGAGACCCTCATCAGGACCACGAAATGCGTGAGATCCCAGTGAAGTATGCATGGCAGAGAGAGCCTTGAAAGTCCGTCGAGTTCAAGGCGAACCGGTCTTGCGCCTAGCCCCAAAAGACCTCCCAATCGAATCAAATCGCGCAGATACGTCCCACGGATGGAAACAGCAAATCGAGCTCGAAGTTCGCTCATCGAGAACTCATGCTTGTGGTGAGCCGCTATGTAGCCCAGACAGGCTAGCCCGCACTCTGCTGCAGTAGTTTGCAGATAGGTATTCACTTGGTTGAAATCTTCGTGATGGATGGCAACACGCGATCAATCACCCATGCCTGAACAGCCACTGTATCGTTGAGATCTCCCTCGAAGGTGAATTTCGGTACATGCGGCTCGTTGTCGCGGCGCTTCCGGTTCTTCCACACCTTCAGTGGAAGCCACATGTTCACTCCACTCGGGAGGGATACTTGAGATATATCCATATACCGCGTATCGGCGCTTGTCACGCTCCCGGCCTGAACGGTTCCGGGAATGCTTAAAACCGAGTCTGCAAAGTCAAGGCAAGCGCTCGCACAGTAAGAGTCCGTCACGAGTACAAGCTTGCCTGAGAAGGGACGGCCACCTTCTGGCGGTTCGTCGTCTGGCACAGACACTTGTTGAACCAAGGTCTGGTGGCGTGCTGCGGCTGCGTTCATGTTGGACAGGAGGGCGTCCATGAACTTATACGTCCTGCTATCTGGACCTTCCACCTGACTGACCGCAGCCTTATGCGCCTCAAGCGCGACCCGAGCGACCGAAGAAACGCGCCAGTACGCCTTAGCGGTCGAGGATGTTGGCATGGCATCCTTCAACAGGGCCGCCAGGAGTCGATTCCCCACCATAGAGTTGCCACCGTTGTTACCTCTTGCGTCGAGCACCACGGCCTCGGCGTCTCCCAGATCTCGGACCGCATTCAACAGCATCTCAAACGACAAGAGGTCTTCGCCATCCAGCATGAAGTTAGAGGCATGAATCCAGTAGATCCCCGGTTGCAACTGTTTGATGCCTTGGCGTGGCGTCACACGAGTCAATGAGCGAAACCCTTCGGCGGAGGCCTGCCAGCTCAACTCAAACCGGAGAACATCTTTTGCGGCGGATCTAAACTCGCAGTGTTTCAGCCGCAGAGGCTCCCAGAGCATTTCTTGTGACCACTCATTTGTGAGATGAAGCGAAAGACGAGATAGGGAGGCCTCCAAGTTCACGCGCCGATCCACGAATGGTGCGACTTTGCTTGCAAGCAGGTCCTCAACGCTTCGACCATCGCAGGCAACAAGTTCATCACCGATCTCGGGCACTTCTATTGGCCAATCGGTCGCCCGAGCCACGACACGGTACTTGCCGTCACGGCGTTGAACGGTCCATCCCGCCCAAAGAGGGAGCGCACTTGCTTGGCCTTCTTGCCATACACCCAGATGGCCGTCCCTGTAGCCAGCGGTGTAGAAGCGCAGTGCCGCCAACGCCTTGCCCTCGGAATCTGCGTGGCGAGCGAGTTCCATTGCTTCCTGATATCCCTGCGTGAACCATTGTTGAAAGACACGATCCGTTGGGTCTAAAACGCCCGGATGCGCCTCTGTGACAATTTCATGCGCCCGTGCAATGTCATGAGCGGCAACCGTGCTCCAGTTGGAACTCATAGAGACTTTTCCCCCTGTGTTGGCAGCGAAAGCGTTGGCATCGAAAGCGCAAAACGACGATAGCAGAGCAAAAGTCAGCATACTTAGAGGTTGTTTGATCATCGAAGTAGCTAACGAACTGCGACAGAGTCTCGCTCAGTCGTGGGCGTTGGATTTGCGAGAGACTCAAGCGAGAAGGGTTCACGCGGTTTGACCATCGAATTCCTCAGTACCTCCATATAAAAGGCGAGTTGGCTGGGATCACTTACTAGCTTCTCGATCACTTTGACGGCCGCCGCAATTGTCTGAGTCGCATCGCCTCCGGGTCTCAATGTTCTCCGAAGCTCCTCTCGCTCGCGAAAGACATGTTGGCAAAGCCACGAAACATAGTGCACCACGCTTGCTGTGTGCATGCCGACCGCTATATGAAAGGTCTCGCCGATGGGCGTGGCATTGTGCCACCAGCCTCGGGGGAGATAGAGCAAGTCGCCCGCTTCCAGGATTCCGTCAAAGATTGGTTCAGCAGGACACTGAGCCTTGTATTCTTTGCTGGTCTGGCCCGTGAGCGGAAACGGAAAAGTCGGCTTGTATACGCGCCACCTTTTACGGCCAATGAGTTGGATTGCCATGACATCATGCGTATCCCAATGAGCGCCAAAACTCCCTCGCCCGGAAAATGCCAAATAGCCATTCGCAAGCGTCTCGGAGTTAGAAAATTCGGCAATCTCTGAACATAGATGCCGGACCCGCTCAAGGCGAGCATCAATGCGATTGAGCACGACCGTGGCACCTTTTGACAGCAAATCCTGAATCGCGCTTGTGTTGAGCCGTTTTCCTGGCAGGCCTGCAATCGAACAATCCTCCACATAGCGTGACTCGGATATTAATCCATCTTGATGCACCCGGACATGTGGCGCCACGGCATCAATATAGTAGAGCGCTGCGTTGAGATCGGCCCAGCTCAAAAGTGAGATTGCAACCGCCCCACGCACTATGTGAATATTGCGATCGGCGATTTCGGAAAGAAACCGCTCTTTGGACATTCTGAAGTGGATGTAATTTCTCATGAGATAAGCACAATAGGAATAACCTTGTCATGTTTGGCAGGCCGAGGAAAATGCTCTGCAGGACAGCGCAAATCGCCGGGATCACCGGTTTCATAACCGCGCATCCATTGACCCATGAGTTCCCTGTTGAGCCGGATGCTCCCATCCTCCATTAGTTTGCCAACGGTGTTGTGCTCATCGGATAGTGCAACCGTACACTTCTGTACTCGGCCGTCGGCACGTATTACGAACGAATTCGGCCGACTCGCATAGCAAACGACCTTGATCGCCTCATTGGAAGACGGGACTGCAGGCCTGCCATCATTTAACAAACTGTGCACCTCATTCAACAATACAGTCCGCTCCGCCGTCTTTAACGAGGAGATACTTGCGCTGTTAGGACCGCCGAGATTCTCGATGGGCTTGAGCAGTACGGAGAACCGCTTGTCATGGAGGAGTTCTCCGCGCAGCATCGCGGCAAGTTCTTTCACGGATTGAACGTTCTCAGGCATTAGATGCACCCGAAGCAGTACCGAAACGTCCAGCGGGCAATTTCGCAAGGCCTTCAGGTTCGTCCAGATGCGATCAAACGTGCCATCCCCGGATGCCAGTCTCCTAGTGCTATTGTGTGCTGGGCCCATGCCATCCAGAGAGATTTGATATCCCTTTTGATCTAGGCCAAATAGCTTTTCGACAACCTCCATGTCCAGCAAGTATCCGTTGGTTGTCAGCGCTCCGCCAAAGCCAACACCGTGGTCCAAGCATAGTTTTTTGGCAAAGGAACTTATCTCATAAACAATGTGTTTCGCTGCCAGTGGCTCTCCACCAAACCATTGAAAATTCAGATACTTGATGCCTTCAATCCGATTCGTCATGAACTGCTTCAAAGCGGATCGCACTTTGGGACTCATCCATTGCTCTGTCGGCAGAAGTGTCAGCTCAAGGTATCGAGGGTTAAGGGTCGACCTGAGCAGCTGATCATCTTGTTGAGACATAATATCCCGCATCTTAAGATCCGGAGTCTCCGCCGACACGGCGGGGCGTCCAGAACGTTGATAAGAGGAGTCGGTTGGGGCCCGACTTCCGACCAAATTCGATTGGATGCTCTATTTACTCGCCATCGCCGTCCTCCCCATTATTGCGAGGCGGTGGTGGGGTTGGGGGGGGCGGATTTGGGCAAAAAATGTTCGAGCGTGGCAGGCATCCTGGCATATTTGGGCAAATGGTATTACTTTCACATTTATCATCACCCCCGCTGACAAGATCGAGCTCTTCATCTTCAATAATCTCCGTCACTTCGTACCGACCGAATTCGTCGAATTGCACGTTTTTCATTGCTACCGGAAATTTGGTTCTTTGGTTCATTGGCATTCCTTTAATGGTCATCAATTTTTTGGCGGGACGAATTCACTGGTGTGATATGACGCGCCGTTGCGCCGTTTCGAGAAAAGGAGAAAAGCGGGGCGAAGTGCCAGCTATCCACCGATGAATTACAGGTGTCTGCTCGCAGCCATGATCGGGGAAAGAACCCAGTCGAGTAGGCGATGCTCCTCTTGCTCAATGTCTGCTTCAAGGAGAGTCCCTGGCAGCAGGGCTATCTGTCGTCCGCGGGCTTGAATGGTCTGACTATCAAGCCTGACGACTACACGGTACATAGCCTCCTTGTTGGGCGGCGCTGGAATCATTGCAACCTCTTCAGGTTGGAGAGGACTGTTTGAAACTTCGACAACAGTGCCGCTTTTTAGCCCGAATATTTGATATGGATAAGGCTGATACCGAAGTCGGACTGACTGGCCGACTTGCACGAATCCGAAGGCTTTTGAGGTAGCGAACAAGTGCGCTACCAATGGAACGCTCTCCGGGATAATTACTGCAAGCGCTTTCGTCGACACGGTCTCTCCGGGTTCTGCATTAATGGCTGTGACCATGCCCGTCATCGGTGCGGTAATAGCGAAGACGTCGCGGGACTGCACGTCAGTGGTCTCCTGAGAGAGGATCGCCAGATCCCGATTGATTTCAGCGATCTGAGCTGCCGTCTTGAGAGAGACCTGAGCCAGCTCGCTTTTCAATGTTGCGAGGGTTCTCGAGAGCTGGGAGCGCGTTCGCTGCATCGAGAGAAATTGCGCTTGAAGAGCGGCAGCCTGGTCTTCCTTCTCCCGCAATGCCACCTGGGATATGTAGTTCGATTTCGCCAGTGTTCTGTGTTTCTCGATAGATATCTCCGATGCGGCCAATCGTTTCGCGTGGAGGTCCAGTTCCTGCTTGTTGTGCCGCAGCTCGTCCATGACGTTCTCGGATTGCACCCGGAGTCCACGCTCCGCCGTTACACCAAGTTCGTGCGCAGCTTCGCGCTGCCGCATCAGACTTGCTCGGCGCTCACCGAGCGAAGCCGTACGTAATTCGGAGATCTTCGTATTTACCTGCTGTCCGACATGCCTTCGTTCATCGGCAAGAACGAAGAGAACCGCACCTTGTTTCACAATTTGCCCCTCGCGAACGTGGCGCTCAGAAACAATGCCGCCGGTGGGGGCAAGGATCCTAATCGCGCCCCCCTCAGGAACCAGGACGCCGGTAGTAGCGGTACGAGGCCTGTAGCTACCAAAGAATAGGTACAGCAAAATCGCCAGAGACATCGCGGCAGCCAGCCCAACAAGCAGCCAACTATGGCTTGACCGCGCCAGAAGAATCGGCCCATGTTCCTGTTGGTCATGCCTTTGCAATACCTCTCGCCGAAAGATGCTTCGTCGAGCCTTCTCGTTCATATGGCCCCCCTTTGTTGTGACGACACAAGTGGACAGCCCGGAGAATCGTAGAAGAATTGGGCCAATGACCGTGCTAAGCACCGTTGCGCGCAACAAACGCCAGGGCCAGCAAAGGCGCCCATCCGCTATTGCGGGCATCTTGAAAACAAGATCATTTTTTTGGTGGTGTCCTTATTTGTAGAAGAGCAAATAGTCACCAACAAGCAGAAATTTCCCAAAGATGCTGGCGTTTTTTCCGTCTTGAATGAACCCACCCCGCGCCGCAACGGCACTCATGAGAATGAGCCTTGTCACGCCCCGGCAATTGCACCCGGCTGTAGCGAGGGTAGCGAGCGGCTAGGGCGGCCGAGAAACGGGTGTTGGCGGACACTGGCTTCCAGCGAGCTACTATCGTTCGTCGGCGCCATGCGCCCCCTCCCAGGGAGGGGGCTTTACTTCTTGCCCAAAGTTGAGAATAATTCGCATTCTCAACTTGGTTGGGCCGCCTTGCGCCTGCACCAACACTACGCCAGCCAGCCGTTCCAACCAGGTGTCCGCCAGCCAGCGTTTCGTTTTCTTTTAGGGAAAATCCATGAAACGCCGCTGTCTGGCGCGCTTGCGCGCCTCTGTCCGAGTCACGCCCGTTGCCGCCGTCTGCGCTGCCCTTGGTGGCCCTGCCCTGGCTGCCGATCCGGCCGCCGATCCCGACCGCCGCCTAGGCGAGGTGGTGGTCACCGCCACCCGCACCGAGGAGCGCGCCGACGCCGTCGCCTCCACCATCACCGCCATCGATGCCAGCCGGATCGAACGCGCCCAGCCCGTTGACGAGGCCGGCCTGTTCGCCGACGAGCCCGATATCGACGTGCCCCGCGACCGCCGCCGCTTTGGCGCCGGCAGCATCAATATCCGCGGCATCGAAGGCAACCGCGTGCTGCTGATGGTCGACGGCGTGCGCCTGCCCGACTACTACAACGGCGGCGGCCCCTCCAACCTGTCCAGCGCCACGCGCGACGCGCCCGAGTTCTCGTTCCTCAAGCGGGTCGAGGTGCTGCGCGGACCGGCCTCCAGCCTGTACGGCTCGGACGCCATCGGCGGCGCGGTGTCATACGTCACCAAGGATCCCGAGGACATCATGCGCGGGCGTGCGGTGGGCGGCGAAGCCGGCCTGTCGTGGAACGGCATCGACCGCAGCTTCGGCCAGAGCGCGGGCGTGGCCGGCGGCAACGAGACCATCAAGGGCCTGTTCATGTACGCGCACCGCAAGGGGCACGAAGTGCAGAGCATGGGAAGTAACGACACCACCTCGACCGGCCGCAGCAAGGCCAATCCGCAGAACAGCGAGACCAACGCGTGGCTCGGCAAGATCGTGCTCGATCCCGCCGCGGGCCATCGCTTCAGGCTGACCTACGAGCACCGCGACAACGATACCTTTACCGATATCCGCCGACTCTCGACGGCCCTGCCGCGCGTGACTTCCGCCAGTGGCACCGAGGACCTGTCGCGCAACCGCGTCAGCCTGGACTATGAATGGAAGCCGGCCAGCCACGTGGTCGACCGCCTGAGCGCCGCGGTGTTCTACCAGGAGAGCGAGTCCAACACCGTGACCAACCAGGTGCGCAGCCGCACCAGCTCGGGCTGCTCGGGCTCCACGGCGGGCAGCAGCCTGTGCGACGTGAACCTGCTGTTCGGCTTCCGCCAGCAGCAGACCGGCTTCAACGTGCAGGCCGACAAGTCGTTCAATACCGGCATCGTGGGCCACCGGCTGATCACGGGCGTGGACTTCTTGCGTACCCAGACCAGCGAGATGCGCGACGGCACCACCTACAACCGCACCACCGGCGTGGTGTCCAAATCGCTGGCCGGGGACAATTTCCCGATCCACGATTTTCCCAAGGGGGAAACGCGCCAGACCGGCATCTTCGTGCAGGATGAACTGCAGTTCGCCGGCGGCCGCTTCACACTCACGCCCGGCCTGCGCTTTGACCACTACTCGCTCGGCCCGGACGACGACAAGCTCTACAACAGCGTGGCTGCCAAGCCCGCCATCAGCAAGAGCGCTTCGGCACTGTCGCCCAAGCTCTCGGCGCTGTGGCAGGCCACCGACCGCATCAACCTGTGGGCCCAGTACGTATTCGGCTATCGCGCGCCGAACTACCAGGAGATCAACGGCAGCTTCCGCAACACCATCCAGGGCTACGGCGCCGCACCCAACGGCGCGCTGAACCCGGAAAAGAGCCGCTCGCTCGAGATCGGCGCACGCTATACGGATGAGCGCGTGCAGACCAGCGTCGCCGTGTTCGACAACCGCTACAAGGACTTCATCGAGCAAGTCGCGTTGAACTGCCCGTCAGACCCGGCCTGCCTCGCCGGCCTGCGCGCGACGTACCAGTACCGCAACCAGAGCAGCGTGCGCATCTACGGCGCCGAGTGGCGCGGCAGCTATCGCTTCCTGCCGCAGTGGCGCGTGGACAGCGCCGTGGCCTATGCACACGGCAACAACGAGCAGACCGGCCAGCCGCTCAACAGCGTCTCGCCGCTGCGCGCCAGCGCCGCATTGACCTGGGAGCGCGGTAGCGACAGCCAGGGCCAGGGCGCTAGCCTGCGCTGGCGCGGCGCGCGCGCCGTGACGCGCACCGACGACACCTCCTTCACCTACTTCAAGCCGGGTGGCTATGGCGTGGCCGACATCCAGGGCTGGTGGCGCTTTAACCGCTACGCCAGCCTGGTGCTCTCGGTGAACAACGTGTTCGACAAGAAGTACTGGCTGTGGGGCGATGTGCGCCAAGGCAGCGTGGCCGCCAGCGAGCCGGGCCTGGACTTCTATACGCAGCCTGGACGCACCTTTGCCGCCAGCGTGAAGCTGTCGTTTTGACCGGAGGCGATTCGACCCGACATGTCCCCACAAGATAAAACCAAGACACGGTTTCTCCGCGCGCTGTGCCTGCTGTGGATAACCTGGCTGATGCTCGGCATGCAGCCTGCGTCGGCTGCGCCGCGCATCGCGGTGCTGACCACCTCGCCGGTGCCCGCCGGCAAGTTCGAGCCGCTGCAGGCCATGGCGCGCGCGCACGGCATGACGCTGGACGCGCGCTACCTGGAGCGCATGAACGCGCAGGATATCGCGCCGTTCATCGACGGCGCTGGCCTGCTGATCCTGGACGCGCCGCGCGACCATATCGTCACCGAGATGCTGGCCAAGCTCGGGCCGCTGTGGACCCATGCGCGCGCGCCGCGCCTGCTGATCGCCACCGACCGCTTCGAGGCGCATGGCGTGGATAACGCGCTGGGGGCAAAGCTGCAGGCGTACTACGCCAACGGCGGCCGCGCCAACTTCGACGCGATGATGCGCACGCTGGCAGCGCAGCAGTTCAAGCTGCGCGCCGACAGCACCATTCCCGCGCCGGTTGTTTTCCCCAAGGCCGCCTACTACCATCCGCGGCTCGCCAGCGTGGTTACCACCTCGCCGGAAGGCGCGCTCAAGGTGTCCGGCCACGGCGGCGAACCGGTGATCGGTGTGGCCATCCACCAGGCCTATGTGTCGGGTCTGGACAGCGCCTTCGTCGACGACCTGATCGCGCGCATCGAAGCGCGCGGCGCGCGCGCGCTGGTGTTCTACAGCGGCGTGATGGAGGCGGACGGCGTGTTGCGCATGGCCGCGCCCGGCGGCAAGCGCATCGTCGATGTGCTTATCAACGCCCAGATCATGCTCAACGCAGCAGGCCGCAAGGCGGAGTTCGAGGCGCTCGGCATCCCGGTGCTGCAGGTCATGCCCTATCGCAAGGGCGATGCGCAGGACTGGGAGCGCGACCCACACGGCATCAGCCTCACCGACACGCCCTTCTACCTGGTACAGCCCGAACTTGCCGGTGCGAGCGACGCCATGCTGGCCGCAGCCACCTCGCACAAGGACGGCAGCATCGTCAGCCTGCCGGCCCAGCTCGACGCCGTGGCCGACAAGGCGCTGGCGCTCACGCGCCTGCAGCGCACGCCGAATGCCGACAAGCGCGTGGCGATCCTGTTCTACAACTATCCGGCGGGCGAGAAGAACCTGT
Organism: Cupriavidus basilensis OR16; assembly: GCF_000243095.1. Taxonomy (GTDB): domain Bacteria; phylum Pseudomonadota; class Gammaproteobacteria; order Burkholderiales; family Burkholderiaceae; genus Cupriavidus; species Cupriavidus basilensis_D. The sequence goes on from NZ_AHJE01000094.1 coordinate 77,094, forward strand.
CGGCATCGTTCCTCAACCTGCCGCGCAGCCTGTCGTCCACGCTGGGCGCACTGCAGGCGCGGGCTACCGCACCGACGCCGCCAATGAACACACGCTGCAGCGCGACCTGGGTGCGTTGCTCGCGCCCTTCTACCGTACTGGCCAGCTCGCGGCGCTGCTCGACGCGGATCGCGCGGCGTGGATGCCGATGACACAGTACCGCCGTTGGTATGACGCACAACCCGCCGCGTTTCGCGCCGAAGTCAGCGCGCGCTGGGGCGAACCCGAATCGTCGTCAATGGCGATCACGCGCGACGGCGTGGCCGGCTTCGCCATCCCGCGCCTGCAGTTCGGCAATGTCGCGCTGATGCCAGTGCCGCCACGCGGCGAGCGCGACGAATCCGCGGAGAAAGCGCTGTATCACTCCACCAAGACGCCGCTCAACCATTTCTACATGGCGGCCTACCTGTGGGCGCGCGAAGGGCGCGAGGCGCTGGTGCACTATGGCACCCACGGCACGCAGGAATGGACGCCCGGCAAGGAGCGCGGCTTGTCCGTGACCGACCAGCCGTACCTGGTGCTGGGCAGCGTGCCGGTGATCTATCCCTACATCGTCGATGACGTGGGCGAGGCATTGCAGGCCAAGCGCCGCGGCCGCGCCACCATCATCAGCCACCAAACGCCGCCGTTCAAGCCGGCGGGCCTGCACACCGAGTTGTCGGCGCTGCACGACCAGTTGCACAACTACCTGCAGCAGGACGACGGCGCGGTGAAGGACACGCTGCGCGAGGACATCCTCGCGCGCAGCGCGCGCATGCACCTGCTCGACGACATGGGCTGGCCGCAGCCACGCGCGAGCGTGCGGTTCACGGAGTACCTCGACGCGTTGCACACGCATCTGCACGAACTCGCGGGCGCATTGCAGCCCTACGGCCTGCACACGTTCGGCCAATCGCAGAATCCCGAGCTGCGGCTGTACACGGTGATGGCCATGCTCGGCCAGCCGTGGCTCAAGCGCGTGTTCCCCGATGAGCCGGAGGAACTGTTCGCGCTCGACTACAAGCAGCTCGCGCAGTCGGCGCCGTACGCGATGCTGCGCAAGTACGTGATCGACGGCGTGCCGCTGACCAACCTTGCCGACACCAGGCAGCGTGAGGACATGCTGCGCGCGCGTACGCTGTACGCCAGCCTGGACGCCGCCCCGGAGAGCGAATCCATGCTCGTCGCGCTGGCCGGGCGCTACGTGCTGGCCGGCACCGGCGGCGATCCGGTGCGCAATCCCGACGCACTGCCGACCGGGCGCAACTTGTATGGGTTCGATCCCTCGAAGGTTCCTACCCGCGAAGCGTGGCAGGCCGGCCAGGCCGCGGCCGAGAGCATGATCGCGGATTGGCGCAAGCGCAACGGCAAGTGGCCCGCCAAGCTGGCCTTCTCGCTGTGGAGCGTGGAGACCATGCGCCATCAAGGCATGCTCGAAGCGCAGGCGATGGCCGCCATGGGCATCCGCCCGAAGTGGGACAGCGGTGGCCGCGTGGTCGGGGTGGAAGCGATTCCCGCCGCCGAGCTCGGGCGGCCGCGCGTGGACGTGGTGCTGTCCGCGACCGGCCTCTATCGCGATCACTTCCCCAACCTGATCAAGTGGCTGGCCGAAGCGGTCAAGCTCGCCGCCGCGCAGCCCGAGCCCGACAACGCGGTTGCCGCCGGCACGCGCGCGGTCAGTGCGCGCCTGGCGCAACACAAGGCGGCGGACATGACGCCGGAGCGCATCGCGTCGCTGGCGCTGACACGCATCTTCGCCAGCGAGTCCGGCAACTACGGCACCGGCCTCAACGATGCCACGGCGGCCAGCGACAGCTTCAGCAGCGGCATGGAAGCCGACGCCAAGCTCGCCAATCTTTATCTGGCGCGCATGCAGTACGGCTACGGCCCGGACGAAAAGACATGGGGCGAGAAGCTGCCGCAACTTAACCTCTACGCGGAGAACCTGAAGGGTGTGGAAGGCGCGCTGCTGGCACGCAGCTCCAACCTTTACGGCATGCTGACCACCGACGATCCTTTCCAGTATCTCGGCGGCATCGGCCTGGCCGTGCGCCACCTGACGGGCAAGGCGCCGGAACTGCTGATCTCCAACCTGCGCGACGCCAACAACGCGCGTACGGAGACGGCGGCGTCCTTCCTTGCCACCGAGCTGCGCACGCGGTACTTCCATCCCGGCTGGATCGAAGGCATGAAGGCCGAAGGCTATAGCGGCGCGCTCAACGTGCTCGACACCGTCAACAACTTCTGGGGCTGGACCGCTGTCGCGCCGGAAATCGTGCGCGACGACCAGTGGACCGAGTTCGCCGAGGTCTACGTCAAGGACAAGCACAAGCTCGGCCTGGACGAATGGTTCGAGAAGAACGCGCCGCAGGCCCAGGCACAGGTGATCGAGCGCATGCTCGAAGCCGCGCGCAAGGGCTACTGGAAAGCAGACCCCGAGATGCGCAAGACGCTGGCCGACCGTTGGCAGACGCTGGCGCAGCGCCACGATATCCGCAGCGACAACCGTAGCTTCAATCGCTATGTGCAGCAGCAGGCGAGCGCGCCTGGCGCAGCTGGCTATGGCGCGCAGGCACCTGCGTCACCGCCGGCCGGCGCGCCGAGGGCAGCCGCCCCGCAGGCGGCGCCAAAGCCCACGCCACGGCAAGCACAGACCCGGCCCGCGCCGCAATCCGAGCAACCAGCGCCGCGGCCCGAGCCCAAGGCACAGCCGCAAACCGTGCCGGTGCAAGGCATGCAACTGGTCGAGAAAATGCCGCCCGCCGCTGCCCTCGTGCCCGTGCTGTCGTGGCTTGCCGCCGGCATCGCGCTGGCCGGCGCGATGCTGGGCGGCGCCCTCAGCGCGCGCCGCCGCGCTGGCGCCGTGCCCGGCTTCCAAGACCAATCAAAAACCCACTGAGGCATCATGACTCCTACCCTGCTTGAAACCCTGATGTACGACGTCGGCCAGTTGTTCCTGTTCCCGACCCTGGCCCTGATCGCGCTGCTGTTCCTCTATGCCTTCTGGGCGCTCGGCGAATTCGTCATGCAAGGGTGGCAGCGCCGCCGCCACAGCATCGAGACGGGACGCGGCTATGTGCTGGTAGCGTTCGCGCTGCGCCATCGCATCCAGGACCCGGACACGCTCGACGTGACCGCGCACCGCCTGCTGGAGTGGCCGCGCATTGCCACGCGCGTGGCGCCCATGCTGGGGCTGGTGGCCACCATGATCCCGATGGGGCCCGCGCTCAAGGGCTTGTCCGGCGGCAACCTCGCCAACGTGGGCGAGAACCTCACCATCGCGTTCTCCGCGGTGATTCTCGCGCTGATCGCCGCCAGCATTACCTTCTGGGTGGTCAATGTGCGCCGCCGCTGGCTCGCCGAGGAACTGGTGTGGCTGGGCAAGCATCAACCGCAGTGGGAGCTCGACGCATGAAGTTCCTGGAAGAAAGCGAAGCCGACGACCCCATCCTCTCGGTGGTCAACCTGATCGACGTGTTCCTGGTGGTGATCGCCGCGCTGCTGGTGGCTATCGCGCAGAATCCGATGAACCCGTTTACGCACGCGGACGTCACCGTCATCACCAATCCCGGCAAGCCCAATATGGAGATTGTCTCCAAGCAGGGTGAGAAGGTCGTGCGCTACCAGGCCAGCGGCCAGGTCGGCAGCGGCGACGGCACCAAGGCGGGCGTGGCGTACCGGCTGCAGGACGGCTCGATGGTGTATGTGCCGGAAGTGGCGGTTTCGCGGTAAAACTGCGCAATAATGAGCACGAGCGAACCATCGCAACCAGGATTATTTAGCCATGCAGATTCGTCATGACCTTGCCCGCCTAGCCAGCGCTATCCCTGCCCGCGCCGCAGCACTGGCACTCGCGGGCGCCATGCTCGCCACGCTTGCCGGTTGCGCGGGCACGCCGCCAGCCGCCGTGGCCGGCGATGTCGCGCATCAGTTCACCGGCAAGACCTACGTGCTGCTGGGCGAGGTGCACGACAACGCCGATGGGCAAAAGCGGCGCTTGCTGGCGTTGTCCGACGCACTGCAAGCCGGCTGGCGCCCGGCCATCGCAATGGAACAGTTCGACCGCGAGCGCCAGGCCGATATCGATCGCGCCCGCCGTGAGCGGCCCGGCGATGCGGCGTACGTCGTGGCGCAGGCGGGCGGCAAGAGCTGGCAGTGGGAGCTTTACACGCCGGTTGTGGCGCTGGCCTTGCGCTACGACCTGCCGTTGGTGGCCGCCAACCTGTCGCGCGCGGATGCGAGCCGGATTGTGCGCGGCGGGCTGGATGGCGTGTTCGACGCGGCAGAGCGTAAGCGCCTTGGCCTCGCCGTGCCCTTGCCCGCGGACGTCGTGGCCGAGCAGACCGCGGTCCTCGACCGTGGCCACTGCGGCAATTTCCCCAAGGCCATGTTGCCCGGCATGCTGGACGCGCAGGCCGCGCGCGATGCGGTCATGGCGGCCTCCATGCGCGAATACGCCGAGCGCGGCGCCGTGCTGATCGCCGGCAACGGCCATGTGCGGCGCGACGTGGGCGCGCCGCGCTGGCTCGCCGCCGAGCCCGGCAGGATCTACAGCGTGGGTTATCTGGAACAGGCCAGCGGCCGCGAGATCGGTGCCTACGATCGCGTGGTGCTGGTGCCCGTGCACAAGCGGCCCGATCCCTGCGAGGGCGCGAAGCCGGCGGCGGGGGCCGAGCCGGCCTGAGCGCAGCAATGCGTTCGGCGGCCTAGCCGAACAGCTCCTCGGCCACGGTGGGATGCAGCTGCACCGTGGTCTGCAGGTGCGACAGCTTGACCCCGAGCCGCACCGCCACGGCAAACGCCTGCATGATCTCCGGGGCGGCGTTGTCCATCATGTGCGCACCCAGCACGCGCCCGCTGCGCGCATTCACCACCAGCTTCACCATCGAGGCCTGCTCGCTGCCGCCGAAGCGATTCTCCAGCGAGACGAAGCGGCGCACCACGGTCTGGATGCGCTCCGGCTTGCCGGCTTGCTCGATGGCCGCTTTCTCGGTCAGGCCCACGCTGCCGATGGCCGGCTCGCAAAATACCGCGGTTGGCACCAGGTCGAAATCCGCGCGGTCGCCGCGGCGCCGAACAGGCGGTCGGCCAGCCAGCGGCCCTGGGCGCCGGCGACCGGCGTGAGGTGCAGGCCGTCGATGACATCGCCGATGGCATGGATCGAGCGCACCTTGGTGCGCAACGAGCGATCCACCTGGATGCCGCCCTTCTGCGTTCTTGCGATGCCCAGCGCCTCCAGGCCGAGCCCATCCCAATGCGGATCGCGCCCGATAGCCGCCAGCGCCGCCTGCGCGCGCACGGTCTGGATGCGATCCTTGCCGTTGCCATGGTTGCCGCCAACCGCGCCATTCGCGCTATTCGCGCCATGGCCATGCTGCCGGTAGCACACGTCAATGGCCCCGTTGGCCTGGTTCAGCAGCGTCACCCCGGTATTGAAATGCAGCCGCACGCCCTTGGCGGTGAGCGCCTCGGCCAGCGCGTCGGCAACTTCATGGTCGAAGCGCGGCAGCAGGCGTTCCCCGCGCACCAGCATCTCCACCTTGACGCCGTAGCGCGACAGGATTGACGCTTGCTCCACCGCCACATAGCCGCCGCCGATCACCACCAGCGAGGCTGGCAGGCTTTGCCAGGTGAAGATGTCGTCGGAAGTGCAGGCCAATTCGCCGCCGGGCACCGGCAACGCGCGCGGCCGCGCGCCGGTGGCAATCAGGATGCGTTTGGCGCGGATGGTCTCGGCACCCACCTGCACCTGGTCGGCGGCGATCACCGTGGCATCGCCGCGCAGCAATTCCACGCCGGCTTCCTGCAGACGGTGCGTATAGGCCACATGCAGCCGCGCCATCTCGGCGTTGACCCGTACGATGGCATCGCTCCAGTCCTCCTTGCCACCGGTATGCGACAGGCAGCCTGACAGGATGGCCGCCAGGCTGGCGCCGTACGAGAGCATTTTCTTGGGCACGCAGCCGCGGTTGATGCAGGTGCCGCCGATCGCGTCGCGCTCCACCAGCACCACGCGCGCGCCCAGCGTGGCCGCGCGCCGTGCCGCGGCCACGCCGCCCGAACCGGCACCGATCACCACGAAATCCGCTTCGCGCTGCGCGCCGGGCTTGCGCTTGCCGCGACGGGGGACATGCTCGACCGCGGTCTCGGTGCTCGCCCTGCGGGCGCTTTGACGCTCGGTCGTGGGTCTTGCCTGGCGTTTCGTCATCAATGCCTCCTGTTGCGGCGCGAAGGCCGCATTGCACATCGTGATGACGGAGCCGCAAGCACGGCCGGCGCGCGGTAACGCTACGCGGCAGTGCCAAGCTCCGTCTTCATGACAGACGGCCAATCACGCAAAAAGGTTTCCCCGTCGCGCCGGCCGAGTTCGTAGGCACCGATCATCGCGCCGGGCTGGGTATAGTCCCAGCTCGAGATCGGAACCCGTTGCGAAGGTTGCAGGTAGAGCCGGCGCTGCGCGCCGTGCTGCAGCACAAAGCGGCGCGGGCGCGGGTAGAGCCGCGTTACCAGCACCAGCACATTGCCGGGCGTTGCGTCGAGCGCGTCGACCGGCACGTTGTCGACCATGCCGCCATCCAGCACGGGCCGGCCATCGCGCCGGAGCACCGGCGTGAAGGGCGGGGTCGAGGACGATTGCAGCAGCAGGTCCGCCAACTGCTCGGGTGAGCCGCAATCCTGCGCGCGCACGAACTCCGGATGGAAGCCCAGCTTGCGGCCCAGGCGCGGGTGCAAGGTCTTGAGCCAGTGCTTCTCGATGTTGTAGGCCACCAGCCCTGCCATGACCGCCAGCCGCGGGCCGCTCCAGCGCGGGATGTGGGCCACGCCGATGCGGATCTCCGGCGCCGTCTGCAGGTTGGCCAGGCGGCCTTCGCCGAAGATGTTCAGCAACGCGGTGCGGTAGATGCCGTAATGCGGGAACACGCGCTGCTTGTTCAGCAGGTTGCCCCAGTACGCATTGCGCAGGTTACCGGCGAGCACCGCGCCGTAGTAGTCCATCACCTGGCGGGAGTCGTGCGTGTAGATCATGCACGCCGTAGCGGCCCCGGCGGAAATGCCCGCGATCACGCGCGGGCGCAATCCCAGCTCGGGCGCCACCGTGTCCCACCAGCCGGCCTGCCACCAGCAGCGGTTGCCGCCGCCGGCAAACACCACCTGGTCGAACGGCGAAGCGGCGGCGCTCTGGATGGAGTCAGGAACTACGCTGCGGGGTTCAGCCATGGATAACATGCGATTCAGGGATGGCGCCGCTCACAGCAGCGCGTAAGTGGTGGTGGCCTGCACGGCCAGCTTGCCATCGGTGCCGGTCAGCTCGATCTCGCCGAACACCACGGTCTTGCCCAGGCGAAGCACATTGGCGCGCACCAGCACATCGCCCTCGATCACCGGGCGCATGAAGTTGGTGGTGAGCGTGACGGTGGTCATCGGCCTGAAGGCGCCGAGCGCATTGGCAACGGCAACGATCATGGCGGTATCGGCGGCGGACATCAGCACCTGGCCGCACACCACGCCACCCGCATGGCGAAATGATTCGTCAAAAGGCAGGCGCAGCGTTACGCCCTGTGCATCAACGTGCTCGGCGCGCAGCCCGAGCTGGCGCACCCATGGCGCCAGCACCCGCTGCAAGGTGCGGTCGATATCGGCAAGCGTGAAGCCGGATTCCGGCGTTGGGTTCAGCGTTGGCTCTGGCATGGCACTCCCGTTTGCCTGGGATGGGGCCGGGCCAGGTTGCTATTCCGTCTCCTGCGGCGCGGCACGATGTTTGAGCCAATGATACAGGGGGCCGGTGCACAGCACCACGAAGGCCATCCGGATCACGTGGAAGGCGGTGACCAGCGGCACGCCAAGCTCCAGCACCTTGGCCGTGATGCACATCTCGGCAATGCCGCCGGGCGTGGTGCCGAGGATGGCGGTGGCGGGGTGCACGCCGGACAACGCCGACAGGCCCCAGCCGAACAGCGCGGAGAGCACCAGCGCCACCAGCGTGTACACCGCCACGCCGCCGAGAAAGCGCGGCGCGGTATGGAGGAAGTCGCGCGAGAAGCGCGCGCCCAGCGACACGCCGATCATCAACTGGCCGGCGCGGCTCATCCACGTGGGGATGGCGGACAACTCGAAGCCCGAGGCCGTCAGCACGGCGGCTGCCAGCAGCGTGCCGATCACGAAGGGGTTGGGCAGGTTGAAGTGCTTGAGCACCAGCGCCACGCTGACCGTGATCGCAATCAGCACGGGCAGCCACAGGTAGTCCACCGTGCGCGGCCCGGGCACGTACGGGTCAAGGCCGTGGATGCCGCCGTACTGGAACAGCGCGGGCACGGCTACCACCACCATCAGCACGCGCAGCGAATGCGCGGCCGCCACCTGGTCGATGCGCGCGCCGTTGCGCTCGGCCAGGTTGGCCATCTCCGACGCGCCGCCGATGGCGGTGGAGAAGTACGCCGTCTTGAACGCCACCCCGGTGGTCTTGCGCAGCAGGTAGGCGCCGCCGCAGCCGAGCAGCAGCGCGAACAGCGAGCCCGCGATGATATACGGCAGGAACTCGATCAGCCGCGCCACCACGTCGGACGTGAAGTAAAGCCCGAGCGAGGTCCCGATCGCCCACTGTCCGGCATTGCGCGCCTGCGTGGGCGCGCGCAGGTCGGCGCCGCGCATGCGTGCGATGGCAACCGCCAGCAGCGGGCCGATCATCCATGGCAGCGGTGTGTGCAGTAGCGTGCAAAGCAGCGCGGCGGCCAGGCCGAGCAGCAGCGTCGAGAGGACCGGACGCCAGCGGTGAAGGAGAGAGGGCATGTCGCAGCGGCCTGGCGCGCGGGCGCCGGCGCAATGTTCTTGTGATGGAGCGCAATGTAGAGACAAAGGCGCCGATGCCATGGCGCCACAAATGAAAAGGCCCGGCACCCCGGAGTGCCGGGCCTTGCCCGCATTTTGCGCTAATCAACCGGTGGCGTCAGCCACTTTGCCGCGCGCCGAGCGCCGGGCCAGCCAGCCCAGGATGCGCGGGATCAGCACCACCGCTACCGTCATGGCCAGGATGGTGGCCGAGATCGGCTGGGTCACGAAGATCGACCAGTCGCCCTGGCTGATCGACAGCGCATTGCGCAACTGCTTCTCGGCGATCGGCCCGAGGATCATGCCCACGATCACCGGCGCGGTGGGGAAGTCGAAGCGGCGCATCGCCATGCCCAGCACGCCGATGATGAACAGCAGCAGCAGGTCGAACCACGACTGGCGGATGCCGTAGGCGCCCAGGCCCGCGAAGATCAGGATGCCGCCATACAGCAGCGGCGTGGGGATGCGCAGCATGCGCACCCACAGGCCGATCGCCGGCAGGTTCAGCACCAGCAGCATCACGTTGCCGATGTACAGCGAAGCCAGCAGGCCCCACACCAGGTCGCCCGAGGTCTGGAACAGCATCGGGCCCGGCTGCAGGTTGTAGTTCTGGAACGCCGCCAGCAGGATCGCGGTGGTGTTCGAGGTGGGGATGCCCAGCGTCAGCAGCGGAGCCAGCGTGGCCGTCACGGCGGCGTTGTTGGCGGCCTCGGGGCCCGCCACGCCTTCGATCGCGCCCACCGTGCCGAACTCATCCTTGTGCTTGGACAGCTTCTTCTCGGTGGCGTACGACAGGAAGGTCGGGATCTCCGCGCCGCCGGCCGGGATCAGGCCGAACGGGAAGCCGATGATGGTGCCGCGGATCCAGGCTGGCACCGAGCGCTTCCAGTCCGACTTGGTCATCATGACCGAGCTGAGCTTGTTGAAGCCGCCCGCGGGCTGCGGGAAGAAGGCGTTGAACAGGGCCTCGCCCACCGCGAACAGGCCGACCGCGACCACCACGATGTCGATGCCGTCGTACAGCTCCTGCACATTCATCGAGTAACGCGTCTGGCCCGACAGCGAGTCCATGCCGATCAGGCCGATGCCCAGGCCCAGGAACAAGCTGGTCATGCCGCGCAGCAGGGACGAGCCCAGCACCGCCGACACCGTGGTGAAGGCCAGCAGCATGATCATGAAGTACTCGCCGGGCCCGAACTGCAGCGCCACGTCGGCCGCGACCGGCGCGAACATCGACAGCAGCACGGTGGCGATGGTGCCAGCGGCGAACGAGCCGATGGCCGCGGTGGCCAGCGCCGGGCCGGCGCGGCCGCTCTTGGCCATCAGGTTGCCTTCCATCGCCGTGACCATGGTCGAGGACTCGCCCGGCGTGTTCATCAGGATGGACGTGGTGGAGCCGCCGTACATGGCGCCGTAGTAGATGCCGGCGAACATGATCAGCGCGGCGGTGGGTTCCACCTTGGCGGTCAGCGGCAGCAGCATCGCCACGGTCAGTGCCGGGCCGATGCCCGGCAGCACGCCGATGGCGGTGCCCAGGAAGCAGCCCACCAGGGCCCACATCAGGTTGATTGGCGTGATGGCGATGGCAAAGCCATGCATCAGCAGGTTAAGAGTATCCATGGATCATCAGCTCCGTTCAGAACCCGGCGACGGGCAGCAACGGCAAATTGATGCCGAGCAGGAATTCAAACAGTGCCCACATCGGCAACGTAATGCACAGGCCAATCAGGGCATCGCGCAGGAAGCGCTTGCTGCCGTAGCCGCGTGCCACGCAGACCATCAGCAGGGTCGACGCCAGCACGAAGCCCAGCGTGCCGATCAGCGCCATGTTGGCCACCAGGCCAGCGGCCACCCACAGGAAGCCGCGGAAGTTATGCGGAGCATCGGGCAGTTCGGCGTCTTCTTCCGGCATATTGCGAAAGCCGCCGCGAATGCCCTGCCAGGTCAGCGCCGCGCCGCACAAAGCCAGGCCGATGGCGACCAGCGTGGGCATGAAGCGCGGCGACAGGCCGGCATAGCCCTCGTCGCCGGAGATGCCCGGCAGGCCGACGAAGTAGAACGCGGAGAGCAGCAATACGGCAATGCCGATCGCCAGGTGTGAGGGTTTCATGATGGGAAGTGGCTCCTTCAAGCGGTGCCTGCGGCCGTGTTGTCCGGCCCTTGGCGTCCCGCGGTTTGTCGTCCCCGCTTAAGGCGGGGGCCCGGCGATGTGTAGTTTGGTTTTTGGGTATCGCAGGTGGACACCGGACCCCCGCCTGCTGCATGCGCACCGAGCGTTACGGTGCGCCGCAGGCAGGGCCGACAGGTAAAACGCTGAAACGATGAAGCAGTGAAACTGCTCCGCGGGGCCGCTTACTTCGCCACGCCCAGCTCGCGCAGCGAACCGCCCAGGCGGGCCGACTCGCTGTCCACGAACTTGCCGAATTCGTCGCCGGTCAGCAGGAACGGGGTCCAGTCATTCTTGGCCAGCGTTTCCTTCCACAGCGGGGTCTCGGTCGCCTTGACCACCGCATCGACCAGCGCCTTGCGTTGCTCGGCGGTGATGCCCGGCGCGCCGTACACGCCGCGCCAGTTGTAGATCTCCACGTTGATGCCCTGCTCCTTGAGCGTCGGGATATCGGCGGTGCGCTCCTTGGAGGTCACGGCCAGCGCGCGCATCTTGCCGCTCTTGATAAAGGGCAGGAACTCGGACACGCCGGCGAGGCCGACGGTCACGTGGCCGCCCAGGATCGAGGCCGACGCTTCACCACCGCCCTGGAAAGGCACGTAGTTGATCTTCTTCGGGTCCACGCCGCTTTCCTTGGCCACCAGGCCCGCCAGGATGTGGTCGATCGAACCCTTGGAGCCACCGCCCCAGCTCACGCTGCCCGGGTTGGCCTTGAGCTGCGCGGTGAGGTCCTTCATGGACTTCAGCGGCGAGTTCGCCGGCACGGTGATCACCATGGTGTCGGCGAACAGGCGGGCGATCGGGGTGGCGTTCTTCAGCGTGACCGGCGGATGGTTGGTTTCGATCGCGCCGACCATCACCGCGCCGGTGACGATCATCGCGTTGGGGTTGCCCTTGTCGGTGTTGACGAATTGCGTCAGGCCGATGGTGCCGCCCGCGCCGCCCTTGTTGTCATAGGAGGCCGTCTTGGCCACGCCGGCGGAAACCAGCGCCGCGCCCAGCGAGCGGCCGGTCTGGTCGAAA
>NZ_AHJE01000093.1 GCF_000243095.1 Cupriavidus basilensis OR16
TGGCGGTTGTGGAACACCACGGCGGTGACCGGGATATTGTGGCGCACGGCGGTCATGGTCTCCATCAGGCTCATGCCCCAGGCGCCGTCACCGGCGTAGGACACGGCGGGGCGATGGGGCGCGGCGACCTTGGCGCCCATGATGGTGGGGAAGGCATAGCCGCAGTTGCCCCAGCTCATGGCGGCGAAGAAGCTGCGCGGCTTGTTGAAGCGCAGGTAGCTGTTGGCGACCGAGTTGATGTTGCCGATGTCGGTGGACACCATCACGTCTTCGGGCATGGCCTTTTCCAGCTCGCGCAGGACCTGGCGCGGATGCAGGTAGTGGCCGCCAGTGGGCGTGCGCTCCTGCTTCTGTTCCTCGATCATGTCCAGGCTGTATGGGTCGCGCTCGTGGGTCCACTCGTCGAGCTCCTTCTCCCAGGCGGCCTTCTCGGCGGCGATCTGGCCGGCGCGGTCTTCGCGGGAGGCGTCGCAGGCCAGCGTGCGGCCGGCCAGGCGCTCGGTCAGCGCCACGGCGGCGGCCTTGGCATCGCCGCAGATGCCCACCGAGATCTTCTTCACCAGGCCGAGCATCTTGTGGTCGGCATCGATCTGGATGATCTTGGCGTGCTTGGGCCAGTAGTCCATGCCGTGCTGGGGCAGGGTGCCGAAGGGTCCGAGGCGCGAGCCGAGGGCGATGACGACGTCGGCGCGGGCGAGCAGCTTCATGGCGGCCTTGGAGCCCTGGTAGCCGAGCGGGCCGCACCACAGCGGATGGCTGGCGGGGAAGGAGTCGTTATGCAGGTAGCTGTTGACCACCGGGGCGCCCAGGCGCTCGGCCAGCGCCTGGCACTCGGCGATGGCATCGGCCATGACCACGCCGCCGCCGGAGATGATGACGGGGAACTTGGCCTTGGCGATCAGTTCGGCGGCTTCGTTCAGGCGCTGGTCGCCGCCGGGGCCACGGTCCAGGCGCTGGGGCAGGGGGATCTCGGCCTTGATCTGTCCGTAGAAGTAGTCGCGCGGGATATTGAGCTGGGTCGGGCCCATCTCGGCCATGGCGCGGTCAAAGCAGCGGCCGGTGAACTCGGCCATGCGGGCCGGGTGGGTGACGTGGCCCTGGTACTTGGTGAATTCCTGGAACATCGGCAACTGCTTGGCTTCCTGGAAGCCGCCCAGGCCAATGCCCATGGTGCCGGCCTCGGGGGTGACGATGACGACCGGGCTATGTGCCCAGTAAGCGGCGGCGATGGCGGTGACGCAGTTGCTGATGCCGGGGCCGTTCTGGCCGATGACGACGCCGTGGCGGCCGGAGACGCGGGCATAGCCGTCGGCCATGTGGCCAGCGCCTTGCTCGTGGACCACGGGGATGAGGCGGATGCCGGCGGGGGCGAAGATGTCCATGGCGTCCATGAAGGCCGAACCCATGATGCCGAACATGTCGGTGACGCCGTTGGCGGCCAGGGTCTCGACAAAGGCTTCCGATGGGGTCATCTCCTGCGGGCCAGTGGTGGCGGCGCCAGCTTGGGTGCCTGCGGCGAGGGATTCGGGAAGATGTTCGCTCATGGTGTCTTGTCTCCGGTCTTCGATCAAAACGGAACCAAATGTTCCGAAAAGTGTTTGTGGATCGAAATGTAGGACGAGACCAAGCGATGGTCAATATGAAAATTCGATAAACGGAATGCCATGTACCTAAAAATGGTAGTAAATACCCTTTAAAGTGCCGCAAAGGCAACCTGCGCGCCCGCGTGGACCCACAGTTGGTCCCCGCTGGCTCTAACCCGGCGGCGGGCCGCTTTCTACCATACGACTACACCCTGCCCAGCGCTGGTTTCCAAAGCGCCTGGTGCACGCCGCGACGACCCGCCACAAAGCAGGGCGCCGCTAAAAAGAGAGGACGCAAAGACGTCCCAACCGGAGACACTGGCATGCCTCATGCTTATCACCTCTTCCTCCTCGAGCAGGCACCGCCCTGGTGCCAGGCTTCCCGTGCCGGCGCTCCGTGCCACAGCACACCACACCGTTAATCTTGAGGAGGTTCATCATGCGTTGGTTCAAGCAGCTTGCAGCAAGCGTAGTACTGGCGGCCGTCGTCGCCCCGGGCGCCTACGCGCAGACCAAGGAAGTTGTCATCGCCTACCAGGACATGGTGGTGCCGTGGCGCTACGCGCAGGACATGAAGGAAGTCGAGAAGCAGACCGGCTATAAGGTCTCGTTCCGGCAGTTCGGCGGCGGCGGCGACGTGATCCGCGCCATGGCTTCGGGCCAGATCGCGATCGGCGAAGCCGGCACCTCGCCGATTGCCTCGGCGTTGTCGCAGGGGCTGGAGGTGGAGCTGTTCTGGATTCTTGACGACATCAACGCGGCCGAGGCCATGGTGGCGCGCAACGGCAGCAATATCAACAGCGTGGCGGACCTCAAGGGCAAGCGGGTGGGCGTGCCCTTTGTCTCCACCACGCACTATCACACGCTGGTGGCGCTGGAGCAGGCCAAGATCAATCCCAAGGACGTCAAGATCATGAACATGCGGCCGCCCGAAGTGGCCGCTGCCTGGGAGCGTGGCGACATCGACGCCACCTTTATCTGGGACCCGGTGCTGGCCAAGCTCAAGCAATCGGGCAAGGTACTGGTGACCTCCGGCAAGATCGCCGCCGAGACCGGCAAGGCGACCTTCGACGGCATGATCGCCAACAAGAAGTTCGCGCGCGAGAACCCCGAGTTCATGGTCAAGTTCGTCAAGATCCTGGCCGCCGCGGATGACAAGTATCGCCAGGACAAGGCCGCATGGACCCCGGATTCGCCGATGGTGAAGGCGGTGGCCAAGGTCTCGGGCGCCAAGCCCGAGGCGGTGCCGGCCAGCATGGCGCTGTACGGGTTCCCCACGCTGGAAGAGCAAGCCTCGCCCCGCTGGCTGGGTGGCGGCGCGGCCAAGGCGCTGCAATCGGCGGCGCAATTCCTGAAGGAGCAGGGCACGATCCAGACCGTGTTGCCGGACTACGGCGCGGGTGTCAATGCGGAGTGGGTGAAGCGAGCTATCGCCACCAAGACGCCGGCCTGATTTGCCAGCGCCGCGCGGCGGGCGATGCTTGCCGCGCGGCCTTGAATCCCCTTTTCAGGAAGTTTGCAGCTATGGCCAAACTCGAAATCGACAACCTTAGCGTTAACTACGGCGGCCGCGGTGGCGCCGATACGCTGGCCCTGTCGCAAGTCAATCTCACCATGGAGCGCGGCGATTTTGTGGTCGCACTCGGTGCCTCCGGTTGCGGCAAGACGACCTTGCTGTCTTGCATCGCCGGATTCATGCAACCCTCGGAAGGCGAGATCCGCCTCGATGGCAAATCCGTGCACGGCCCTGGTGCCGAGCGCGGCGTCGTGTTCCAAAAGCATGCATTGATGCCCTGGCTCAACGTGCTGGACAACGTGGCGCTGGGGCTGCGGCTGCGTGGCGTGCCGCGGGCCGAGCGCCTGCGCATCGCCCAGGAAAAGCTGGCGCTGGTCGGCCTGGAGAAGGTGGCGGCCAAGCCGGTCTACCAGCTCTCGGGCGGCATGCAGCAGCGCGTGGGCATTGCCCGCACGCTCGCCAACGATCCGGCGGTGATGCTGATGGACGAGCCGCTTGGCGCGCTCGACGCGCTCACGCGCGAGACGATCCAGGCACTGATCCTCAAGCTATGGGCGGCGGAGCAGAAGATCGTGTTCTTCATCACCCACAGCGTGGAGGAAGCGCTGTTCCTGGCGACGCGGTTGATCGTGATGACGCCCTCGCCGGGCCGCATCGCGCATACCTACGAGCTGCCCTTCGCGCGACGTTTCATTGCCTGCGGCGACGCCCGCGAGGTCAAGTCCGATCCCGAATTCATCCGGTACCGCGAAGAAATCGTCGACCTGATCCATGCCACGCCCTGAGGAGCCCGACATGTCCGCTTCCGCTCAACGACTCGAACCCGCGCAGGGCACGGCCGCCGTGGCCGCCAAGCCGCCGGCGCGCCGCATGAAAGCCGTCTCCGGCTACCGCCTGCCGGGCGAGGGCTCCAGCTCGCGCATCTCCACCATCACCGTGGTCTCGCTGCTGGCGCTGTGGTGGATCGCCAGCCACCTGCGCTGGCTGCCGCCGTTGTTCCTGCCCACGCCCGAAGCCATCGTCAACGCGTTCATCGATGCCTGGAACGGCAATGTGCAAGGCGGCCTGCCGTTGACCGAGCACTTCCGCGCCAGCATGGTGCGCGTGTTCGGCGCGTTCGCGCTGGCCACCGTCACGGCAGTGCCGATCGGCGTGATGATGGGCGTGTCGCGCATCGCGCGCGGCGTGTTCGATCCGCCCATCGAGTTCTACCGCCCGCTGCCGCCGCTGGCCTACCTGCCGCTGATCGTGATCTGGTTCGGCATCGATGAAACGTCCAAGATCCTGCTGATCTTCCTGGCCTGCTTCGCGCCGCTGGCAATGTCGGCACAGGCCGGGGTGCGCTCGGTCACCATCGAGCAGATCAACGCCGCATACTCGATGGGCGCCAACCGCTGGCAGGTGATCCGCCACGTGGTGATCCCCGCCGCGTTGCCGGACATCCTGACCGGCATGCGGATTGCCATCGGCTTTGGCTGGACCACGCTGGTTGCGGCGGAGATGGTGGCCGCCACGTCGGGCCTGGGGCAGATGGTGCTCAACGCGTCGAACTTCCTGCGCACGGATGTGGTGATCATGGGCATCGGGCTGATCGGGCTGATCGCCTACACGTTCGATTTGCTGATGAGGAAGACGGAGAAGTGGCTGGTGCCCTGGAAGGGGAGGATGTAAAAGGTGTTCATCGCCGGGCGGCCGTATGGGTCGCCCGGTTTTCCGCCTATGACGCGATCGACCGGGAAAGCCGAACCCGGTGTTCAGGGTGATCGGCGCTGGCCAGGCAGAGGCTGGCAATGCTGCGTCGGACTGCGGTCGCAGGTGGAGCAGGCCGCTTTGCATGCCGGCGATAAAGCCGCTGGCGGGGGCGATGCATGCCCCCATTTCCGGCAACTGCCACGTGCGGATTGCCGCGTTACCAGCGCGCCATGCAAAGAGCGTCCTGGCGGGGATGTCCACCCAATACAGGCATTGGGTCTGCGTATCCCAAAACGGGCTTTCTCCGACCGCATTGCGGGCATCAGCAATCAGGATGGACGTGTCAGCGATCATGGTCTATCCGCTTGGACATCATGGCCGCAGCGGCAATGCGGGTTGGCCGCGCCCCAATCGTTGCCACGGCGGATGCGCCGCAGGCACAAGGGTTTTCAAGTGTCAGCCTCATTCTGCTCTTTGTGATGCGTTGTCGTACAACAAAATATACCGACCCACGAGACTAAGAATGAGAGGCTTTGCTTGATTTGCCAATATATTCGCGGTGTTAACCCTAGTCTCGTGATTTCTTTCTTGCTTCAAAAATGCCAAAGTCATAGGATGACGTATAACATCAGATAGGAAGGACTCATCGCATGAAAGCCAACATCCTGCAGCTGAACCCGATCCTCGTCCCTGCGATCAACGACAAGCTGAATTCGCTCTACACAGTGCACCGGTTGTTCGAGCAGGCCGACAAGGATGCCTATCTGCGCGAGCACGGGCCCACGATCCGCGCGGTCATCACCGGCGGCCACACCGGCATCACCAGGGCGATGATGGCGCAGTTGCCCGCACTTCAGGTGGTGGCGGTCAACGGTGTCGGCACCGATGCGGTCGACCTCGAATATGCGCGCGCGCGCGGCTTGCCGGTGACCGGGACGTTTGGGGCGCTGACCGAGGACGTCGCGGATCTCGCCGTGGGCCTGCTGATCGCCACTTGCCGGGGCATGTGTTCGGGCGACCGGTTTATCCGCGCCGGCGACTGGGTCCGCCATCCGCAGCCGAGCGCGATCCCGCTGGCCCGCCGCGTCAGCGGCATGCGCGTGGGCATCGTCGGCATGGGCCGCGTGGGCCGTGCCATCGCGGCCCGCATGGCGGCGTTCGGCTGCCCCATTGCCTACACCGACCTCAAGCCGATGGATGATGTCCCCCACACATTCGTGGCCGGCCTCGTGCAACTGGCCCGCCAGAGCGATGCGTTGATTCTTGCCGCCGCCGCGGACAAGGCAGAGGGCATCGTCGATGCCGAGGTGCTCGACGCGCTAGGCAAGGATGGCTACCTGATCAACATCGCGCGCGGCCGGCTGGTCAAGGAAGACGACCTGGTTGCGGCACTGACTGCCGGGCGTATCGCCGGCGCGGGGCTGGATGTCTTCGTCGACGAGCCGAACGTGCCGCAAGCGCTGTTCGCGCTGGACAACGTCACGCTGCAGGCGCACCGCGCCAGCGCCACGCACCAGACGCGGGCCGCCATGGGGGAGATGGTCCTGGCAAGCATCGCCCAGGCACTGGCCGGGCAACGGCCGGCGTTCAGCCTAACCACCTGATCGCTGAGAGCAGCACAGGAGCCGCACAAGAGCAGCCCAAGAGCAGCCCAAGAGCGCCCGTGCCAAGCCCGAAAGAGTGAAACCGAATAGCACCAGAATCACAGGAGACAAGATGCGGATTCAATTTCTGGCGGCAATCGCCATGACTGTGCTGGGCTCCGGCATGGCCGGCGCGCAATCCTATCCGAGCAAACCGATCACCATCGTGATCGGCTCCAGCCCTGGCAGCACGACAGATGGCCTGGCCCGCGCAATGGGAGCCCAGATTACCAAGGAGACGGGCCAGCCGGTCATCGTCGACAGCCGTCCCGGCGCATTTGGCGGCATCGCGGCGCAGCTCGTCGCGCGCTCGGCCCCCGATGGCTATACGCTGTTCATGACCACCAACACTACGCAGGCGGCCAATCCGCATCTGGTGAAGAACCTGCCCTACAACCCCATCAAGGACTTCGCGCCGATCGGCCAGGTGGTCCAGGGCTACATGCTGATGGTCGTGAACCCCAACGTGAAGGCCACGAATGTGCCCGAGTTCATCGCCCTGGCGAAGAAGGAGCCGGGCAAGCTGACGTTCGGCTCCGGTTCATCGTCGGCGCGGGTTGCCACCGAGCAATTCCAGCACATGACCGGGACCAAACTGACCTACGTTCCCTACAAGGCCAATCCGCCCGCCGTGATCGACCTTGTCGCGGGGCAGACCGACGTGATGATCGTGGACCTGACCACCAGCCTGCCGCAGGTCAAGGCCGGCAAACTGCGCGCGCTCGGCGTCAGCAGCCCGCAGCGCTCGCCGCTGCTGCCCAGCGTGCCGACCATCGCGGAGCAAGGCGTGGCGGGTTATGAGTCCGGCTACTGGAACGGCCTATACGCGCCGGCAGGCACGCCAGCGCCGATCATCAACCGTCTCAACGCGCTGATGCGCAAGGCGATGGGGACCGAATCGATCCGTCACTTCGTGATGGAGAACGGCATGGAAGTCAAGGTGTCCTCGCCGGAGGAACTCGCCAGGTTCCAGCTTGCCGAGCTGGAGCGCTGGGGCAAGATCATCAAGGCGGCAGGCATCCAGCCTGAATAGCATTGAGTCTGACGGGCTGGGCGCCAGGCCGGCTCTTAGAACGTGGTGGCCAGCTCCCTGGCCGTTTCCTGCAAACGCGGCACGAACTCCAGCGAGCGCGATAGCGGCGAGCGTGCCGTGGGCGCATGCACCGCCAGCGCCGCCACCACTTGCCCGCGCTCGTCGCGCACCGGCACGGCCACGCAGGAGATCCCCGCCACGAATTCCTCGTTATCCACGCCGAGCTGCTTGTGCGCGCTGCGGTCCAGCTCGGCCTCGAGCAGTTCCACATTGGTGACCGTGTTGGGTGTGAAGCGCTCCAGCGGCAACTGCCGCACCAGCGCAGCGCGCTGCTCGCGCGGCAGCAGCGATAGCAGCAGCTTGCCGCTGGCCGAGCAGTGCAGCGGCACGCGCGAGCCCGGCTTCAGGTCCAGCCGCAGCGGCCACGGCGCTTCCATGCGGTCCAGGTACAGCACCGAGGTTTCGTGCAGCATGGTCAGGTTGACCGTTTCGCCGATGTCCGCCACCAGCCGCGCCAGGATGGCATGGCGCAACTGCCGCGTGCCCGAATGCGTGACGATGGCCACGCCGAGGCGCGACAGGCGCGGCCCCACGGCATAGGCATTGCGCGCGCCCGGCTCGCGGATCACCAGCCCGCCGGCTTCCAGTGCGCCAAGCATGCGGTGCAGCGAAGCCTTGGGCGCTTCGAAGCCCTGCATGATTTCCGCCAGCGACAAGGGGCGGTCGGCCGCCACCAGGAATTCGAGCAGGGCGAAGGCGCGCAGCGTGGGCGTATCGCGGTCCGCCGCCGCTGCATCGGCGGCGGTGTTCGGGACCGGCGCTTCGGCGGCCGGTTCTTCCAGGCGCAGCGACGCCGCCGCGCGCGTGGCCTTGGCGGGCTTGTTCTTGGATGCCTCGGAGGGCGCTTTTCTTGATGCCGCTACTGTTGCCGATTTCAATTCGGACTCCGTTCCGGAAAACGAGACAGAATGATTGTATTCCACTTCCGACCCTCGATTGTGGCGTTCCATGGGCTCGGACGGGAGCAGGCATGAGGCAGGCGTGCGTCGCAGGGTAGTTGGCATCCCCCGGACTGTGTCCAGCGCGCCCATCTCAGTCAGCGCGCCACTCAGTCAGCGCGCCAGTTGCAGCGTGACGATCCCTGCCACCACCAGCGCGGTTGCCACCAGCCGGCGCTTGTCGAACGGCTCGCGCAGCAGGAAGTGCCCCAGCAGCGCGGCAAAGATCACGCTGGATTCGCGCAGCGCCGCCAGCTTGGTCACCGGCGCCATGGTCATGGCCCACAGCATCAGCGCGTAGGAGCCTACGCGGTTGATGCCGCCGATCCAGGCGCGCTTCCATTCCCGGCGGAACAGCGTCACGAGCGTGCGCCCGCGCTGGCTGAACGCAAAGCTCGGCATGAAGATATGCGACAGCAGTTGCAGCCAGGCGATATAGGAGAACACTTCGCCATAGCGTTTGACGGCCGTGCCGTCGATCACCGTGCCGCCGGCCAGGCACGCGCCAGCCATCAGGGCGAAGGCCATCAGGTCGGGGGACTGGTTGCGCCAGCGCACCAGGCTGACCAGGCCGAGGCAGATCATGGCAATGCCGGCGTAGCCGCCGACCCCGAGCCGCTCGGCCCCGGTCAGCAGCAGGACCACGGCGACCATCAGCGGGGCCGAGCCCCGCATCAGCGGATAGGCCTGACTGAAGTCGCCGCGGTTGTAGGCGGCCACCAGCGCTAGCTTGTAG
The DNA here is from genome assembly GCF_000243095.1 of Cupriavidus basilensis OR16. Taxonomy (GTDB): domain Bacteria; phylum Pseudomonadota; class Gammaproteobacteria; order Burkholderiales; family Burkholderiaceae; genus Cupriavidus; species Cupriavidus basilensis_D. The sequence goes on from NZ_AHJE01000093.1 coordinate 9,202, forward strand.
CCGACTTCCAGCGTGACCGTGGCTAGCAGGAAGGGCCAGACCTGCGGCGCCGGCAACGGCACCAGGAATACCATCGGCAGCGCCACGAGAAAGCAGAAGGTATCGATCAGCGCCATCGACGACAGCCGGTCGCCGCCGATCTTGACGATGGCATTCCATGATGCGTGCATCACGGCGGAGAGCATGACGGCGAGCAGGGCGGTGGCGTGGAAGTCGGCGGGGAGGGTCATTGGGGTGGTGGGGGATTGGGAGCAACTGCAACTGCGAAATCAGCAGCAACTGCAACTGCAACTGCAACTGCAACTGCAGTTTCACCTCCACTGCGGGGAGGCGACCTACTTTCTTGTCTCGCCAAGAAAGTAGGCAAAGAAGCGACCCGGATGGGGCGACGAGGCGCCCCATAACGGGAGAGGAAAACCCTGACGGCTCGCTGCGCATCGCGCTTGGGTGATTTGCGCCTGGGGGCGCAAATCACGGCTACGCCGAATGGTGTTTTGATCCCCACTGGTTTTGATCCCCACTGGTTTGGCTGTGTTTCCCGCCCTTTGGGCGTTTCACACAGCTGCCAATTTGTTGATCTTGCCGCTGGTCGCTGGGACGATGGCTCTGCAAATGCCTCAAGCCGCGCGGGCCAACGGTGCTTTCATCTCGATCCCCATTTCCGCGAGCGTCTCGCCAATGGCGCCCACCACATTGCGCATCTCGTTGGCATCGATCGCGCCAATGCAGCCCACGCGGAAGGTTTCCACCTGCGTCAGCTTGCCCGGATAGAGGATGTAGCCGCGCTCGCGCACCTTGGCGTAGAAGGTCTTGAAGTCATAGCGGGCGTCGTCCGGCGCGTGGAAGGTGACGATGATGGGGGCTTGCACGTCGGGCGAGAGGAAAGGGCGGAAACCCAGTACCGCCATGCCGCTCACCAGCGTTTCATAGTTGGCGCGATAGCGCGCGCCGCGCACCTGCTGGCCGCCTTCTTCCAGGAACTGGTCGAGCGCGGCGCGGAAGGCGGCCACCACATGGGTGGGCGGGGTGAAGCGCCACTGGGTGGTCTTCTGCATATAGGTGTACTGGTCGTACAGGTCCAGCGCCAGTGAATGGCTGTTGCCCTGGCTAGCCTCCAGCACGCTTTTTTTCATCAGCACGAAGCCCATGCCCGGCACGCCTTCGATGCACTTGCCGGTGGCGGCCACCAGCGCGTCGAACGGCATGGTGCGCGCGTCGATCTCCAGCGCGCCGAAGGAGCTCATGGCGTCGACGATCAGGCCCTTGCCCAGGCGCGCGCACAGCGCGGCGATCTCGGGCAGCGGGTTGAGCACGCCGGCGCCGGTTTCGCAATGCACCTGCGCTACGTGCGTGATCGACGGATCGCGCAGGAGCGCGGCTTCGATCAGCGCGGCGGTGGCGGGCTGGTCTTCGGGGATCGGCAGTTCCACGCTGGCCCGTCCCAGCACCTTGCAGATCTTGAGAATGCGCTGGCAGTAGGCGCCGTTTTGCGGCACCAGCACCTTGCCGCCGCGCGGCACCACGTTGGCGATGGCGGCTTCGACCGAGAAGGTGCCGCTGCCCTGCATGGGCACGCAGACGTGCGTATCTTGCCCGCGCACGATGGCGATCAGGTCGTCGCACAGGCTGCGCGTGATGGCATTGAAGCCGGCGTCCCACGATCCCCAGTCGCGCAGCATGGCTTGCTTGGTGGCGAGCGAGGTGGTGAGAGGGCCGGGGGTCAGCAGGATGGGGTCGTTGCCGCGGATCATGGAGTGCTCCTGGATTGGGGTCAGGGGAGTGGTTGGCTCCGGCCGGTGTCTCCAGCCGGATGCCGGTTAGTCGATGGGTCGATGTGCCAATGTGCCGATGTGCCGATGTGCCGGTTAGTCGTTGCGCCCGGATTGACGCCATGCCTGGGTCTTGGCGTCAAGCACGCGCTGCAGCAGGTAGTACAGCAGGCAGGCAAAGGCCGAGGTCAGCACCACCAGCGTGGCCATGGCGGCCGCCGGGCCGATGTCGCCGCTCTCGTCAAGGTTGACGATTTCCACGGACGCCAGCTTGGTATCCGCGCCGTACAGGAAGACCACGGCCGAGACGGTCGTCATGGCGTTGATGAACAGGTAGCGCGAGATTTCCAGGATGGCGGGCAGGCACGCCGGCACGGTCACCTTGAGGAAGGTGGTGTAGAAGGGCACCTTGAGCGAGGCCGATACCGCCTCGAACTCGCTGTCGAGTTGCTTGAGCGCGGTCACCGCGGTCAGGTGGCAGGAGGCGTAGTAGTGCACGATGGTCACCAGTACGAGGATGCCCAGCGTCTGGTAGATGACGTTGAGCGGGTTGGCGGCGGGCACGAAGAAGAAGATGTAGCCCAACCCGAGCACCAGCCCCGGCACGCCCATCGGCAGCACGGCCATCAGCCGCACGAAGCCGCGCAGCCAGTCCAGCCCGCGTGTCTTCTCCAGCAGGTAGGCCGTGCTGAAGATGAAGATGGGGCCCAGCAGCGCGCAGGCAATGGCCAGGCGCAGGCTGTTGAAGTACGAATCGACCACGCCGCCTTCAATCAGGCCTACGCGGTAGTGGTCCAGCGAGAGCGAGAAGTTGTACGGCCACAGCTTGACGAACGACGCGTAGATCGCCATGCCCATCACCGCCGCCATCAGCGCCGCCATGACCCAGCAGAAAGTGGCCATGGAGAGATCGAAGCGGCGGCTGCGGCGCGGCACGTAAGGCACCGAGCGCGCGGACATCAGCGCCATCTGGCGGCGCTGCACGCGCGCATCGATGTAGTAAGTCGCCGCTACCGGCACCAGCAGCATCAGCGACACCACCGCGCCCTGCGAGAAATCCTGCATGCCGATCACCAGCTTGTAGATGTCGGTCGCCAGCATATGAAAGTTGCCGCCGATCACCTTGGGAATGCCGAAGTCGGAGATGGCATAGGTGAACACCACCATGGCCGCGCTGACCAGCCCATAGCGTGCGCCTGGCACCGTGATGGTGAGGAACTTGCGCAGCGTGGAGGTGCCGAGCGCGTCGGCGGCCTCGTACAGCCGCGCGTCCGTCAGCGACAGCGCGGTGATCAGGATCATCAGCGCGTGCGGGAAGGTGGCGAACACCATCGACGCGACGATGCCCAGCGGCCCGTAGATCTGCGTCTCGCCCATCAACGGCTTGAACAGGCCCTGGTTGCCGAACCAGTAGATGAACGAGATGGCCGCCAGCAACGAAGGCGCCAGCAGCGGGATCATCGCCAGGTTGCGCAGCATGCCCTTGAAGGCGATGCGGCTGCGCGTGAGCGCATAGGCAAAGGTGAAGGCCAGCAAGGTGAAGGCCAGCGGCACCGTCAGCACGGTGGCCAGCGCCGAGACCCACAGGCTGTTCCATACCGAGCGCAGCAGCGCGGGAGACGCCAGGTAAGCCCGAAAGTGCGCGAGGCCCGCGAGGCTGCCGTCGCGGTTTTGCACGCTCTTGGCCAGGATCATCACGATGGGCGCCAGCACAAAGCACAGCAGGGCCAGCGCGGCCACGCCGAGCAGGGCGAGCGCCAGGCGGTCGGTCCAGTGCGCGCGCACGCGGCTGGCGGCGGGGGTGGCTTCGGCCACCGGGGCGGTGGATAGGCTGAGGCTCATGGTTGACGGAAGATGCGGATGCGGTCGGCGGGAATGGCCAGGCGCAGCAGGTCGCCGGCGCTGGGGCGCAAGTCATGCAGGTCGTTCAGCGAGAGATCCGCGTAGAGCGTTTCGCAGCGGCCGCCCTGTCCTGCCTCCCCGGCCGCCGGCAGCTTGAGCGTAAGCCGGGAGAACGCGCCCAGGAACTCGATCTTGTCCACGGTGGCGTCGAGCACATTGCCGCCGTGCTGCTCGATGCCGCGCACGCACACATCTTCCGGGCGGAAGAACACCTGCACCGACTCCTCCGCGCAGCATCCCGGCGGCGTGGCGCAGCGCATGCGCGTGCCGCCCAGGTGCAGTTCGCCGTCGCCGCTCACGCGCGCCGCCAGCATGTTGGTGCGGCCGACAAAATCGGCGGCGAAGGGGGTGGCGGGGCGCTGGTAGATCTGCGCCGGCGTGCCGATCTGCTCGATCGCGCCCTGGTTCATCACCACGATGCGGTCGGCCATGGACAGCGCCTCTTCCTGGTCGTGCGTGACCAGGATAGTGGTGATGTTCAGGCGCTGCTGCAGCGCGCGGATTTCGCCGCGCAGCCGCCCGCGCACGCGCGCGTCCAACGCGGAGAGCGGTTCGTCCAGGAGCAGCAGGCCAGGCGAAGTCGCCAGCGCGCGGGCAATGGCCACGCGCTGCTGCTGCCCGCCGGAGAGCTGGGCGGGATATTGCCCGCCGCGCTCGGGCAGGCCGACCATGGTCAGCAGCTCGGCCACGCGCTCCTGGCGCTGCGCGCGCGGCATGCGGCGGTTGACCAGGCCATAGGCCACGTTGTCCGCGACCGTCAGGTTGGGGAACAGCGCATAGGATTGGAACACGATGCCGTAGTCGCGCTCCATCGGCGGCAGCGTGGAGATGTCGCGCCCGGCCTGCACGATGGTGCCGGCGCTTTGCGATTCCAGCCCGGCGATGATGCGCAGCAGGGTGGTCTTGCCGCAGCCCGACGGCCCGAGGAAACACAGCAGCTCGCCCTGGCGCACCTCCAGGTCGATATGTTGCAGGGCGGTAAAGCCGCCGAAGCGCTTCTGGATGCCTTGCAGGCTGAGATAGCTATCGTGCCTGGCGGTGGTGGTTTGCATGGCGTGTCGCCTCTTGTGGGGGTGAGGACTGGCTTGGTGGCTGCTGCGCGCGGGCATGGCGTCAGGCCCGCGCGGGCCCGGCTCGGCTGGCTCTGCGGGCCTTATTGTTTTTCCGACTTGCCGCTATAGCGCTTCTGCCATTCGTTGAGCACGCGTTCGCGGTTCTTGGCGATGTAGCCAAAGTCGTTCTTGACCAGCATCTTTTCGTAGTTCACGGGGATGCTGTCCACCTTCTTGGCCACGCCGGGGTAGGCCACGATGGCCCAGTCGCGCGCGAACAGCTCGTTGGCGTCCTTGCTCGCCAGCCAGTCCAGGTAGCGCTGCGCGGCCTCGAGCTTCTTGGTGCCCTTGACAATGCCAGCGGCCTCGATGTCATAGCCCAGCCCTTCGGTCGGGAAGATCATGTCGATGGGCGCGCCCGAGGCCTTGGTCTTGTGCGCGCGCAGCTCGAACGAAATGCCGATCGGGAATTCGCCGGCGCCCGCCTGCTTGCACGGCTTGGAGCCGGAGTGCGTGTACTGGGCAATGTTCTCGTGCAGCGCGTCCATGTACTTCCAGCCCTCCTGCTCGCCGAACAGCTGCAGCCACGCGGTCACGTCAAGAAAGCCGGTGCCCGAGGAGGCCGGGTTGGGCATCACGATCATGCCTTTGTAGATGGGCTTGGCCAGGTCGCGCCAGGTTTCGGGCTTGGGCAGGTTGCGCTTCTTGGCTTCCACGGTGTTGAAGCAGAGGGTGGCGCCCCATACGTCCAGCCCCACCCAGTTCGGCGGCGTGGCCTTGTCGCTGTAGTCGCGCGTGAGGCGGTCGAAACCCTTGGGCGAGTAGGGGGTCAGCATGTTTTCCTGTTTCAGCAGCTCCAGGCTGGAAGCAGCCAGCCCGGCGATCACGTCGGCCTGCGGATTGGCTTTTTCCGCGAGCGCCTTGGCGGTGATCACCCCCGTGGAGTCCCGCACGTACTTGAGTTCAATATCCGGCGCCACCTTGGCAAAGCCTTCGGCGTATGGCTTCAAGGTCTCGATTTCCCACGCCGTGTAGACGGTGAGGGTGGTCTTTTGCGCCAGCGCGGCACTGGCGCAACACAGGGCTAGTGCACCGGCGGCCAGGTGCGGAACGAACTTGAACGTCGCTTTCATGTGGGGCTCCTTGTGGCATTCTAAGTGGTATTGTGTGTCAATTTGGTGAATTTGTTGCGGTACTTTGGGGCATGTTGCACCAGATTCGCCGCATCGCTTCATATCACCGTTAAACCCTTGTTCTACAACACTTGCAAGACGTATGCCCGGTTTTTACAGGAACGTTTGAGGCGTTTCGTGCCCATCGACGTTTCCCAGTTTGTTGACAATATACAAACTGCTTGCTTTAATGACAACCAGGATTTTCGATGTACCCGAATCAGGAGTCTTCATGTCACGGCCAGCCGCTCAGTCGAGCGATATCGCGATCCTGCAGAGCCAGTCGCTGACCACCCTGGTGCAGCGCGAGCTTGAAATGCGCATCGTGTCCGGCGGCCTGCTGCCAGGCGCCAGGCTCAATGAAATCGAACTCGCCGGCGAGTTCAATGTGTCGCGCGGCCCGCTGCGCGAAGCCTTCCGGGCGTTGGAGCAGGCCGGCCTGCTGCGCACCGAGAAAAACCGCGGCGTGTTCGTGCGCGCCATCTCCCTGGAAGAAGCCGACGAGATCTATGCGCTGCGCGCGGTGTTGGACGAATACGTGGGCCGGCAGCTTGCCGCCAACATCGCGGCAGAGGGCGTGCGCGAGCTGCGCGCGCTGATCGAGGCCATGGGCGCGGCCAGCACTGCGCGCAACCTCGACGAATACACGCGGCTCAATCTCACCCTGCATGACCGCATGGTGGAACTCGCCGGCAACCGCAAGCTGGTGGACACCTACCGGCGCCTGGTCAAGGAGCTCACCTTGTTCCGGCGCGAGGCGCTTTCGGCCGACAGCAACGCTATCCCCACCTCTACCCGCGAGCACCGCGAGATCGTGTCGGCCATTGCCGCGCGCGATGTCGAGCTGGCGGGCAGGCTGATGCGAGAGCACGTGGAACGCGGCCGCGCCCGCATGCATGCCGCCGTAACCGCTGTTGACGTCGCCGAAGGCGGCGCCGAGACCCATACCCCCTGAAGCCTTTCATTACCCGCACAGGAACCCCGACATGTCGAACCCGAATCTATCCAGCGTCGCCGCCCCGAGCATCACTGTCAATCAGCGCACCTACCAATGGATGAAGCAGCCCGTGGTAGTGGTCTGCGTGGACGGTTGCGAATTCGATTACCTGGAAGCCGCCGCCGCCAGCGGCCGCGCGCCATACCTGCAGCGCCTGCTGGCCGAGGGCGCGAGCTTTCGGGGAGCGTGCGTGGTGCCCACCTTCACCAACCCGAACAACCTGTCCATCGTATGCGGCGCGCCGCCGGCGGTGCACGGCATCTGCGGCAACTACTTCTTCGATCGCAGCGCCAACGGCGGCCGCGGCGAGGAAGTGATGATGAACGACCCCAAGTACCTGCGCGCCGGCACCATCCTGGCCGCCTTCGCCGATGCCGGCGCCAGCGTGGCGGTGGTGACCGCCAAGGACAAGCTGCGCCGCCTGCTCGGCCACGGCATGCGCGGCATCTGTTTCTCCTCGGAGAAGGCCGACCAGGCCACGCTGGAGGACAACGGCATCGACAACGTGCTGGAGCTCGTGGGCATGCCGGTGCCAAGCGTGTACAGCGCCGAGCTGTCCGAGTTCGTCTTTGCCGCTGGGGTGCGGCTGATGGAAACCCGCCGGCCGGACCTGATGTACTTGTCCACCACCGATTACATCCAGCACAAGTTCGCCCCGGGCTCCGACGGCGCCAACGCGTTCTACGCCATGATGGACAAGTACCTGGCGCAGCTCGATGCGCTGGGCTGCGTGGTGGCGCTCACCGCCGACCACGGCATGAACGCCAAGCACGACGACGCCACCAAGGCGCCCAACGTGATCTACCTGCAGGACCAGTTCGACAGCTGGCTCGGCCGTGGCGTGGAAGCCGGCGGCGCGCGCGTGATCCTGCCGATCACCGATCCCTATGTGGTGCACCACGGCGCGCTCGGCTCCTACGCCACCGTCTACCTGCCGGAGGATGTCGACCGCGCCGCGCTCAAGGGCAAGCTGGCGGCCCTGCCCGGCATCGAAAGCGTGCTCGACAACGCCGAAGCCTGCGCGCGCTTCGAGCTGCCGCCGGACCGCGTGGGCGATCTGGTGATTGTCAGCGACAAGCATGTGGTGCTGGGCACCAGCCAGAGCCGCCATGACCTGTCCGGCCTGGACGCGCCGCTGCGCTCGCACGGCGGCGTGTCCGAGCAGACCGTGCCGCTGGTGTTCAACCGCGCCACGGCGGGCATTCCCGGCAAGGCGCAGCTGCGCAACTTCGACATCTTCGACGTCGCGCTCAATCACCTGCACTGAGCGCCGCCCGCATCCGCATCGCCCCGAACTCTTGACGCGAGAACCGACATGAACGCCCCTAAGTTTTCCACCGGCCAAGTCAGCCCGCACTTCCGCGCCGAAGCGCTGCGCATCGATGGCAAGAAGGTCATGCGCGAGCGCGTGATCGAAGTGTGCAACCCGTACGACGGCTCGCTGGTCGGCACCGTGCCGATGGCCAGCGTGGAAGACGTGCGCCAAGCCTTTGCCGTGGCGCGTGCCTACCGCTCCACGCTGACCCGCTTCGAGCGCGCCGCCATCCTCAACCGCGCCGCCGTGCTGCTGCGCGAGCGCGTGGAGGAGGCGTCCGACCTGATCACGCTGGAGTCCGGGCTGTGCAAGAAGGATTCGCTGTACGAGATTGGCCGCGTGGCCGATGTGCTTGGCTTTGCCGCCAACGAAACCTTGCGCGATGACGGCCAGCTGTTCTCGTGCGACCTGACCCCGCATGGCAAGAAGCGCCGCGTGATGACCCAGCGCTCGCCCTTTCTCGGCGTGATCTGCGCCATTACGCCGTTCAACCACCCGATGAACCAGGTCGCGCACAAGGTGGCGCCGTCGATCGCCACCAACAACCGCATGGTGCTCAAGCCCTCGGAGAAGGTACCGCTGTCCGCCTACTACCTGGCCGATATCCTCTATGAAGCCGGCCTGCCGCCGCAGATGCTGCAGGTGGTCACGGGCGACCCGCGCGAGATCGCCGACGAGCTGATCACCCATCCCAGCGTGGACTTGGTCACCTTCACGGGCGGCGTCGGCATCGGCAAGTACATCGCCAACAAGGCCGGCTACAAGCGCGTGGTGCTGGAACTCGGCGGCAATGACCCGCTGATCGTGATGGACGACGCTGACCTGGAACGCGCCACCGACCTGGCGGTGCAGGGCTCGTACAAGAATTCCGGCCAACGGTGCACGGCGGTCAAGCGCATGCTGGTGCACCAGGCCGTGGCCGAGCGCTTCACCGAGCTGGTGGTGGAGAAAACCCGCAACTGGAAATACGGCGACCCCATGGACCGCACCGTGGATATGGGCACCGTGATCGACGCCGAAGCCGCCGCGCTGTTCGAGTCCCGCGTGAATGAGGCGGTCGCGCAAGGCGCGCGGCTGGTGCTCGGCAACCACCGCGAAGGGGCGCGCTACTCACCTACGGTGATCGACCGCGTTGATCCGGCCATGACGGTGGTGCGGGAGGAAACCTTCGGCCCGGTTTCGCCCATCATCACCTTCCGCGATATCGATGACGCCATCCGGATTTCCAACGGCACCGCCTTTGGATTGTCCTCGGGGGTATGCACCAACCGGATGGACGACTTTGCGCGCTTTGCCGATGAGTTGCAGGTGGGGACGGTCAACCTGTGGGAAGTGCCGGGATATCGTATCGAGCTGACGCCGTTTGGCGGGATCAAGGATTCGGGGCTTGGCTATAAGGAAGGGGTGCAGGAAGCGATCAAGAGTTTTACCAACTTGAAGTCGATCACTATGCCTTGGGGGTAGGGGGGCGGCGTTTCTTTGAGCGGTGATGGCGTCTTGCACCCAAGTGCCGTACGACATCGGCCTGCGGGGTTGATCGCTTGTTTGATTGAGTGGCGATGGTTATTGGACCCAAGTGCGTACGACATCCCCCTGCGGGGGCTGCCGGTCACTCTTCTTTGCGTCGGCAAAGAAGACTAACGAGAAGAAAGCCGACCCTGCGGCGCAGAGCAATCAGGCTTATGGGGGACGGTGGTTGCATCGTACGGCCCTGAGTGTTGGCTGGCGTGTCCTACCGGTTTCAGGGGCGTCGCAATAGCATGAGCCATGGTGTGAGGGGGTACGTGGTTTGGCACAGAGCAACGGAAGTCCAAAAAGGCAAAAAAGCCAGTCCTGACAACGCTTTGCAGCCGAAACGGCCGCAAAACCGATTTGGCACAAATTGACAGAGAACGGACCACTTTGGAGCCGAGTTTGTGCGTACTTTGGCACGAATCCCCTCACAGTCTGCATCACGCCTCCTCTTTCTTCCGTCGCATCACAGCCAGATACAGCTGCTCAAGGTCGTCATCTGGCAGGTCGATAAGCGATTCCTTGCCCCACGCCTTGCGCATGTAGTTAAGCCGCCACCGATCGATACCGAGTTCCTTGCACCGAGCGTGGATGGCCTTAACGCGCCTATCCCTCCAGCCCTTTGACCTGTTGGCACCAGGCATGCCGTCTAGCCTGGCGCGCCAGCGCACCAGGTAGCTCTCCGCCCTGTCGAACATGTCATCCGGAATCTCGGAATAGGAGTTGACGTTCATGTGCGCGTTAAGCTTGCGCATGATGGTCGCGGGAGAGACCGTTTGCCCCTCGATGGCCCTTGATACGCCTGCGATCTGGTCGCGTAGCTCGAGCAAGCGCGCTTTCTGGCTAGCGTCCAGCACGCCGACGCCGGTTTGAACAACCGTGACGCGTGGCCGGACATTAAAGACGTTCCGGTTGACAACACTGTCCCCGAAAACGACGTTTCCCCCAGAGATATTGATGGAAGGTGCAGAAGGTTGGGCGTCTGCGCGCCCCTCGCCTGCCGTACCGACAATGTCCGCCCAGGCCTCGGCGAACCGCCTCTTCATTTCTTCAACTGCCACCCGCAAATCTCCACCGCAGCCGATACGCAGGATTGCCCCTCCATCGGCCGCAATCTGGAAGGGCCAGCCTACGTTTTAACGTGTGGAGTGGCATACCCCTGAACCCCCATCTCGGAGGGATTGCAAGGCACATCGCACCATATAGGTGCCAATGCCATTTGGCGCCAGCCCTTGCAGGGTAAAGGCTGGAAGGGAATCCGCATATCGAGGGGGGCTTAAGCGACGAGGCGAAGAATGCGATCGATGCTGGGGCCTTCCTTATTTCCGGTCTCGGTAATGTAGTCGTAAAGCAACACCGCCAACTCAGCCTTCTTCTTCGCGCTCACGCGAACTCCGGCGGCCGCGATCTTGGCTTCCAATCGCTCCAAAACCACCGCGAGCAGTTCCGAGTCGACCGGACTAGGGGGATGCGAAGTACCCGCACCGTGCCCCTCCAGGAACATCTCCCCCTGCCCGCATAGCAGCCAGTCCGAACTAACCCCCAGCATTGAAAAACCATATAGCAGGCGGCCGCCTGGCATGTTTTTACCTGCCTCGTTCTGCTGCAACCCCGGCTTCGATGCCCCCAGCTTTGCAGCCAGGTCGACCTGCGAGAGCCCGAGGGCCTGACGAGCTTCGCGCATACGCTGCCCTATTGCCTTGGCTTCCTCTGAGGCGCTTTCCTCAAGAGAGGCATCGTCAAGCGCATCAACCTGCTGCACTTTTTTGCCGCGCGCCGCACTTCGGATTTTTTCCATAGAAATCAATTGCTTAGTCCGACTGCATGCAATTACAGGCCGCAAGGCTAAGTGCGGCATGCGAAAACATATTGCATGCGCATGTTTAAACATGCTATGTTTCGAGCCATGGACAAGTTAAACAAACCAAAAAAACCAGACCTGCAGGACTACGAAGTCCTGCAGGACTGGCATCGCGCAGACATCAAAGGCGCCCTAGAAAAGGCCGGCTTCTCCCTGCGTCAACTCAGCCTTCAGCACGGCTACGCCCCGGGCTCGCTCAAGGCCGCTCTAGATGCCCCGTGGCCAGGCGCTGAGCAAATCATCGCTGCCGCCATCGGCATGAAGCCTTCCGAAATCTGGCCAAGCCGGTACGACACCCAAGGCAACCCAAGGAGCGGCCGGAATCAACGTGGCATTGGCCGCTGGTCTACCCGTAAGTCTATCAGTGCACTTAACCACCGCAATGTTGAAAGCGCGGTGTCGGCTTAACCCCGTCCACTCCCGAGGATTTGACATATGAAACGGCGAGCAAATCAGGCAAAGGCGGCCAACCAGCTAGAGCTGTCCTTTTACGAGGTGGCCCCTCAACCAAAGAACGAGGCAGGCGGCCTCGACATCGCGATGACGGTCCGCGAAGCATTAGTGGACACGCTGTCGGCTGCGGGTAGCCGCGGTATGGACCGCCACGACGTGGCCGCGCAGATCTCGCGCCTGTCCAACTACGACATCAGCAAGCACATGCTCGACCGCTACTGCGCTCCGAGCGCCGATGGCTGGCGCTTCCCCGCTGAGGCTATCCCCGCCATGGTGGTGGCAACTGGCGACTATCGCCTGCTAGAGGTCCTGGCGGAGCGCTGTGGCTGCCGCGTGTACCGTGGCCAAGAGGCGATGCTGGCCGAGATCGGCGCGCTGACGCTACAGGAGCGCACCGTTAAGGACAGACTGGCCGAGCTGCGCCGTACCGTGCCGAAGTCCGTACTGGATCGGCTGGTCGAAGAGGAAGCTAAGCGTCACGGAGGGCGGACGTGAACGTTGTCTTCGACCAGATCGCTGCCGCGCTTAACGTAAGCAAAAGCACTGCAGAACGCCTCTCGATGCGTGGCGGCTGGAAATTTGATCTGCGCCCCGTGCGCGGTGGGCATCAAAAGGTCTTCGAACTTGCGCACCTGCCGGTTGACGTCCGTAAAAAGGTCGAACGGCACTCGACGCTCACAACCCGTGCGAACGAAGCTGCGGCCGTCGACGCCGCGATAGCGCGCGTCCGGCAGACCGCCGCGGAACGCGCAGCATTCCGGGCACGCCAAGGTGAAGCCAACCTTAAGAAGCTGCTCGACGACATGTCCGAGGGTGTTAAGGCGCGGCTGGACGGTCGATTCGCAATCGTCCGCAACTGGGAGCAGTGGTTCGCCGCCAAGCAGCCCATGGCGAGGTCGGTCAGCTGGGAGGTTTATGCCGCAGCCTACAACGCCAACGAACTGCAGATGGCACACGAGGTCATTGTCGTATTTCCGAAGGTGTCTGCGCGCTCTGTACAGCGCTGGGTGCTCGACTTTGAGCGAGCCGGCATGGCAGGCCTCATTGACGAGAACGACGGACACCTCCGCAAGGATGTCAACGTGTTCACCACCCAGCCGATGCTGGAAAAGGTGACGATCGCGCTGCTGATCGAGCGGCCGCACCTGGGCGTGCAGAACCTGCTGGACCTGATCGAAGCCGCTGCGACGGATGAGAAGACCGACGCCACGCTGTTTAACGTCCCGACGTACCACCAGGCGTATCGCTTCCTGCGGAACTGGAAGGCCAAGAACGCTGAACTGCTGAGCGCATCGACCAATCCGGACCAGTGGAAGAACAGTTACATGACGGCCTTCGGTGACGCATCGGCCGACGTGATCCGCCTTAACCAGCGCTGGGAAATGGATGCCACCCCGGCCGACTGGATGCTGACCGATGCCGATGGTAAGCAGCGCCGGTACTCCGCGTCCGTGGTCGTGGACGTCTTCAGCCGCCGCATTCTTGTTGTCCTGTCGCCGACGCCAAAGACTGAGACGCACAAGTTTGCGCTTCGTTTGGCACTCCTGCTTTGGGGCGTGCCGGAAGACGTCTGGACCGACAACGGTAAGGACTATCAGTCAATCGATTTCCAGGAGACGCTGCGCCAGCTCGGCATCAAGCACCACACGACCAATCCGTTCTCGCCATGGGAGAAGCCGCACGTCGAACGCGGGATCCAGACCCTGCTGCACTCCAACCTGGAGGCGCTGTCGAACTTTGTCGGCCATAACGTCGCCGAGCGGTCGGCCATTGAGGCCCGCAAGACCTTCGCTGAGCGCCTCTTCAAGAAGGACCAGGTCGTCGAATTGGCCCTGCCGGCATCGAAGCTGCAGGCCCTTATCAATGACTGGCTCGCCGGCACGTACGAACATCGCGTGCATGGCGGCCTGGAGCAAACACCGTTCGCCATGGCCGCATCCTATCGCGGCGAGATCCGGCGTATCCAGGACGAGCGTGCACTTGACCTGCTGCTGGCGCAGCCGGCCGGCAAGGGCACCTACGTGGTGACGAAGAAGGGCTTGAACATCGAAAGCGGCAACTACATCGCGCCCGAGCTGGGCCTTTACGTCGGCCGTGATGTCAGCGTGCGTCAGACGGCGGACATGGGCGAGCTCGTGGTCTACCACGAGGGCGAGTTCGTGTGTGTCGCTGTCTGCCCGGAGCGCACCGGCGTATCCCGCAAGGAAATCGCCGCCCATGCACGCGAAGCCCAACGCGCCCACATCCAGGAACAACGTCGGAACGCAAAGGCCACCAAGACCAATCCCGACCAGCTAATCGAATCGCTCCTGCGGAAGCGCGCTGAGGCCGCCGGCAAGCTGGCCACGTTGCCCCAGCCGACAGTCGCGCACGACACGCCGGCCCTTGCCGCAGCAGGTGCTGCCCATCGCGCGCTGACCGGCCGCAAGGCCGCCGCGCCGGTACCGGCTGACCTGCAGCGCATCCTCGACGCCCGCAAGCAGGCCGATAGCAATCCGACCCCGGCCGAGGCTACGCCCCCGGCCACCAACGTCCACCGCCTTCCCGAAACCGCGCAGTTGCGCTTCCGGAAGTGGCTGGAGCTCGATCAAACCGTAACCAATGGAGGTTCCATCGACGATCCGTTCTTCGCGCGCTGGTATGGCAGCTACGCGCAGGGATCCGAGTTCAGAGCAATGAAAAAACGCCACCTGGAGGGACAACTCCAGGCGGCGTCTAGTGGCGGTAGCAGCACGGCTGCACCCGTGCGGCACGCCTTCCGGTAATCACAACGAGATCCCATTATGACCAAAAACACGACGACGAGCAAACCGGCTACCCCCGTCCGGCTGGGGGCATCGCCCAGATCGGCACACTTGACCTGGTGTCTGCCACTCTCGAGCGGCTCGACAGCCGCCGCACCGGCCTGCCCGGTATGGCCGTGCTGTATGGCCCGGCTGGCTGGGGCAAGACCTTCGCGACGAACGTCCTGGCCATCGAGAACCGCGCCTACTACGTCCAGATGCGCAGCGCATGGCGCTCGAAGACGCTGCTGGAGAAGGTGCTGTTCGAGATGGGCGTTAAACACACTAGGTCCACCGTGCCCGTGCTGCTCGACCTGGTCTGTGAGCAGCTGAGCGCGTCCCGCCGCACTCTGATCCTCGACGAGTTCGACTACGCGACCAAGTCCGACAGCCTGATCGAGCTGGCGCGCGATATCTACGAGGGCTCACAGGGATCCCTGCTGCTGGTTGGCGAGGAACTGCTGCCCAAGAAGCTGGAGCGCTGGGAGCGGTTCCACTCGCGTGTGCTTACCTGGGCGCCGGCACAGCGCGTGACCGCTGACGACGCCGGCAAGCTGGCGGAGATCTATGCCCCCGGCCTGCCGATCGAGCAGGACGTCCTGCAGCGCCTGGTTGAGCTGTCCAACGGCTCGGTGCGTCGTGTCTCGGTCAACCTGACCCAACTCCACGAGCACAGCATGACCTATGGCCTCGAGAGCATCGGCCTGGCCGAGCTCGAAGGCGTCGAAATCTATACCGGCCGCTCGCCGGAACGGAGGCTGTGATGAACGCCGGCACGCTGACCTTTTCCAGCTTCGATAACTGCCACTACCAGATCGGCCGCACTGATGCGCCCGAGATCAAGGCCAGAGGCGTGATCCAGACCACTCTGTCTGCCGATCAATGCGGTGCGCAACTCGACATCGCTCTGTCCGGCGCGCGCCGCCATCAGCGCGTCATGGCTTCGATCCCGCTCAACCCGTCCGACCTGGACGGCCTGATTCATCAACTGCAGGCGATGCGAGACATGCTGCGCTCGCAAAAGGGGCATCGCGATGGCGCGTAAGCCGATTCATCTGGAAATGAAGGGCGGGAAGACGCCCCGCCAACGGATCTGGGAGGCAGTGCGAGCGAACCGTAAGCGGTTCACACAGGCGGAGATCGCGGAAGTCGTCGGTGGGCTGGAAGAGAACATCGGTTCAGTGTGCGCAAGACCTACCGTCTCGTCCGCGATAACGGCGTTGAAGCCCCGCGCGTGACGCGTGCAGGGGCACAGGTCGTCCACGGTGCCATTACCGAAGCCATGTGGGGAACGATGCACCGCATGTTCGAACGCAAGGACTTCAACTGTCGGGAGCTCGCTGCCTTTGCAAGTACGGCGAACCGTACCGTCACTAAATGCATGGCTGAGAGGTACATCGCCGCTCTTCACGCCGCCGGATATCTCAACCGCACGCAAGAGGCAGTTCTCGGAATGAAGGGGCAGCCCGCACGGTACGTGATGAAAGCCTCGAAGTACACCGGGCCGCGCGCGCCAATCATGCAGCACGCACGGACGATCTACGACCCGAATCAAGGCCGCATCGTTTGGGTCGACCAAAAGGGGATTGAAGATGCCAACTAAACACCGTCCGGCATACATGAGCGAGCCATGGTTCCATGGCCTGCTGCACGAAATCAAGAACAGCACGCAGCGCGCAGTTGCCGAGCGTCTGGGCGTTTCCCGTCCGACCCTCAGCGTCTTGGTGAACGGCCTCGGCGAGTACGGGAACGGCGGCGCCAAGACGGACCGCTTCGAGATGCGCTACCGCCAGGCCTTCGAGCAGATCCCGTGTCCCCACACCGGCGAGACGGTTGGCATCCAGCATTGCCGCGGGAAGGCTCTGCAGCATCCGCCGACGCACAACCCACTGCAGCTTAACCACTGGAAGGCATGCCAGGACTGCCAGTACAAGCCTGCGCCGCTCGAGCCGAAGGGAGCAAGGGCGCCAAAGGCGGAGATACCGCAGGCCGTCTTGGACACGAAGACGCTGCCCCTGCCCGAAGTGGGCGCACCCCAGATCCAACTGACCAACGAGGAGCCCGCATGAGCACCCCGAGCAACGCATCGCGCCATCGTGGCGCCCTTAACCTCCCGGCCCGGCCGCGCTTCGACGGTCCGGTGGCGCGCGAGCTGCGCGTCGGCCTGGCGCGGGTCGGCAGCGAAGTCCGCCGCATGGTCGCCAGGGTGGCGGCACTGCGCGCGCTTCGGGCCGTCGATCGCGAAGAGCGCCGCGCCTCTCGCGAACTGGCATGGCTGCGCAACGAACTGGAGCAGGCCGAGCACAACTGGAACTGGCTCCAGATTGAGTACCGCCAGCGTCGCGACGCTCTTAACACCCGCTTGAACAGCGTTGCCGGAGATCCGCAATGAAGAGCCTTCGCGAGTTCCTGCACACCCGCCTGGGCATCCTGGTCTGGACGCTGCTGGTGGCCCTGCTGGCCTTCAACCTGGGCCAGATCTCCAACCCGTCGCAGGGTGTAAAGACCCAGCGCCCGCGCATCACGACCTGAAAGGAAGAATCATGTCGAACAAGCAGAACATCATCGCGCTGATCAAGGGCCGTCCTGGCATCCGTACGCCGGAGATTACCGACGAGCTGAGCATCGAGAACCCAATCGCCTATATCACGGGCGAGATCGACCGAGGCGAGATCCTGGTAGAGAAGATCGCATCCGAACTCGGCGGGCGTCCCGTCAATGCCTACCGCCTCAACCCGGACAACCCGCCCGACGAGACGCTGAACCCGCGCCAGCGTGTAGTTAAGGCACGGGCCGAAGCGCCGGCCGGTGACGACGGTTTCAGCGCGGCGCTGTCCTCCCGCGGCGACCTGACCATCAGCGACGGCCGCAAGTCGGTGCAGCTCACGCCCGCCATGACCGGCAGCCTGATTGCCTACCTCGACCGCATTAACGTCGACCAGGTCATGAAGGCTGCAGGGGGTGCCGCCTGATGCCGTTGCCAGCCTTCCGCTGCCCGGTCTGCCGGAACACTCTCACGCTCGATGTCGTGTTCGCGCACGACGGCGTGCGCGAGTCCATCCTGCACCTGGTCAACGCGCACCCCGAGGCAGGCCGGCTGCTGCGGCCCCTCCTGGCCTATGTGGGCCTCTTCGCCCCGGTTAAGACCGAGATGCGTTATGAGCGCGTCGCGGCCATCCTGGGCGAGATGGTGGCGCTGATCCACGCCGGCACCGTGCGCGACGCCCACGGCCAGGAATGGCCGGCCCCACTGGAGTACTGGCGTCTGGCCTTTGACGAGATGATCGCCCGGCGCGATACCGGCGGCCTGAAGCTGCCGCTGAAGAGCCATGGCTACCTCACCGCAATCGTGGCCGGCATGTCGAACAAGGCCGCGGCGTCCGCCGAGCGTCACACCGAGGCGCAGCGCGCGGGTCATGCCGGCACAGGGACAGCCCCGGCCCGCTTGCAGACCGTTACGGTCAGCGAACCGCCCGCCCGCACGATCGTTCCCGAGCACATCCGTCAAGACATGCTGCGCGCGGTAGGAAGCCGGCGCGCCGAAAACCTTGGAGATAGCAAATGAAGACTGCACAGCAGATCGCCGACACCCAGGCGATGTTCGAGATCCTCGCCGGCGAGAAGTACTCCTGGACGCCGGAGCTCTCGGAGCTCGCCGAAGGCTATTTCACCTTCCAGCAGTGCGCGATGGGCGCAGACAACCCCCTGTCCGTGGCCGAGGCCATTGCGATGTCCGTCGGCCTGATCGGCTTCGCGAACGCCGTCGGTTGGATCAGCGAAGCCGGTTACCGGGCGCTGATGATCAAGGCTAGCGAAGTTCGGCAGGAAATCTCCTCGCGCTGGGCCGGCCAATTCGTGGTTGTTCCGTTCGGCCGCAGCGCCGCCACCCCTGCCACCAGCCACTGATTTAACTCGGAGCCATCCATGACCCAAGCAGCAACCACCATCCCGACTGGCTACATGCAGGACGCCCGCGGCCGCCTTATCCGCGAAGAGATGGTTAAACCCATCGACCGCACTCGCGACCAGATCGTCGGTGAGCTGGTCGCGCTGGCCAAGCGCCAGAGCCAGGCGCTGGCCGAGTTCAAGAAGCGCGTCTTCGGCGACGCCGAGGCGTTCATCTCGATGTCGGCCGAAGAGTACGGTGCCAAGGTCGGCGGCGCCAAGGGCAATGTCACACTGTTCTCGTTCGACGGTCGTTACAAGGTCCAGATCGCCCGCGCGGAGAACATCACCTTCGACGAGCGTCTGCAGGCGGCCAAGGTGATGATCGACGAGCTGCTCGCCGAGTGGACCCTGGGCGCACGGCCAGAGCTGCAGGCCATCATCCAGGGCGCCTTCGAAACGGACAAGGAAGGCAACCTGAACACCGGCCGCATCCTCTCGCTGCGCCGCCTCGACATCCAGGATCCCCGCTGGAAGAAGGCCATGTACGCCATCAGCGACAGCGTCCAGGTGATCGGCACCAAGGCATACGTGCGCTTCTATGAGCGTGTCGGCGACTCGGAAGAGTACCGGCCCATCTCGCTCGACATCGCGAAGATCTGAGGGACACCCATGGCAACCGCGAAGAAGGCCGTCCCCATGTGCATCGTCAGCATTGGCTTCCAAGACTACCTCCTGCCGGCCGCGAGCGGCATGAAGCTCGTGGACATCATGACCTCGGCAGTCGAATGTGAAAAGTCCGGGTACCTGCCTGTCCGGGTCGTCATTGGCGAGCAGCCGGAGGTGAAGCTGGAGATGGTTAAGCCACAGCACATCCGCCAGCGTGCACCACGTCGCGATGACGAGCTCGCGCTGGAGAACAACCCGAGCCCCGTGCTCAGACTGCGTTAAGTAACCCGCGCCGGGGCGGTCCAACCCGGACACACCTTTAACCATAGAAGGAAACGCACCATGAACAAGCAAGACCTGATCGCCCACGTCGCCGATGAAGCCAAGCTGAGCAAGTCCGAGGCCGAGCGTGCTCTGAATGCCGTCATCAGCGGCGTCACCACGACGCTTGCCGCCGGCGGCACTGTTGCGCTGACCGGCTTCGGCGCCTTCTCGGTGACCAAGCGGGCAGCGCGTGTGTCGCGCAACCCGCAGAACGGCGAAGCCATCCAGGTGCCCGAGTCGCTGGCGCCGAAGTTCAAGCCCGGCAGCAACCTGAAGGCGGCTGTGGCCTGACCTAGTGATGCGAAACACCCGCCGCGGCGGGTGTCTGCCAGGTGTGGTGGCCTGGTACTGATGAGCAGCCAAAGGAGACATGAATGAGCAAGCCCCTCAGTGGTAAGCGTTCCTTCGAAGCTATGGGACGAAGCGATAAGGATCGAGGCGTGCCATACGGCCTGCGGCGCAACGCAATGCTGTCGTGGCCGCGGTGGGCCCAGCAGGCCTATTGCAGGGGGCGCGTGATGCAGAGCCGGAATTTCGCGAAGGCAGCGCTGTATGCCTCAAGAGGGTAGCGCGGTCTGCGAAACACCCGCCACAACGGGTGTCTGCCAGGCGTGGTGGTACTGATGAGCAGCCAAGAGGACTTAACCATGGGCAACGTGACAATCTCTATTTGGACCCTGTTGATCGCTGCGGTCGTCATCGCTAGCGGCTTCGCTTGCCTCGGTGCCCTAGTGGCTGCCTTCTGCAAAGGCTGGGCCGCTGAGAGCCGCCAAATCAAACAAGAAGAGGACCGTTAAAAATGCGTGAACTGATGCTCGCAGCATCGCTGCTGGGTTCCATGCTCGTGATCGCCTGCGTGGCATACATCGGGCACAAGCGCTTCGAGAAGCGCTGCGAAAAAAAATGAATAAATCATCGCCATGGCGCAGAACGAATCATCGATTCTTCTGTCCACTTGCTAACCCGTTTCCATAGGCCATCGACTCCATGCTTGATCGCGCCATCCTCGCCAAGATCCACGTCGCTAAGAAGCAGTTGGCCTTTGCCAAAGAGCTAGCCGAGTTGATCGGTCTTGCGGAAACCATCGCGTTCGTGCGCGCGTTTGGAGGCCTGGACCTCTGGATTCCGAAGGGGCGCAGAGAGCTAGGCAGCGCCAGGTATGAGGCCATCGCTGAGGTTGTCGGCGCCGAGGCCGCAGAAAAGCTGATCGCGCGGTATGGCGGCGATCGTATGTACGTTCCTCGGTGCCAGCGTTCCATGACCGAGGAGCGGTGGTCGAGGATCATTGGCGAGTTCGACCGCGGTGCAAGCGCTCCCGAGCTTGCGTTAAAGTACCGGCTGTCTGAGCGGGCAATCTGGAAAATCCTAAAGAAGCCTGTCAGTTCGGACAATGTTGGTCCAGCTCAACAACAGCTCTTCTGACGGGAAAATCAGGATGCTTGCACGATTGGTACTTCTTGCGGCCTTCACAGCCTCTACATCAGCGTATGCACAGTTCACGGGACTTCGGCCATTGACGCTGACACAGTTCCAAAACACATTTAACGGATATGCAAGCGAAGACAGGGAGCCGTCGCTCCGTATCGGTAGGTGTGCAACCGAAACGGTTCCCGGAAAGCCGCTGCAGCCCTTTACCTGCAGATCCTCTGGTCCCCTCGGAATCGTTGGCAATCTGAATCCGGACAAGACGATTCACGACACATGGATGGTCTACCAAGCAACCGACGTCGCTTCCCGGCAATCTATGCTTCATGCCGCTGCTTATATCGTGCGCACGACGCGCTACGACGAAGCCAGGGATCACATTGCTATTGCTCAGCGCCTGCTTCTTGAGGCCAGAAGAAAGCCGGGCGCCATCGCAAAGGAGGATCACGCGGGGGTGAGTTTCGCTGCATCTTCCGACGATGGCGACAAGTACGATTTTATTTCTGAACCGGCCAAGCGTCGATAGGACTGGCAAGCATCACTGCTCACAGGGCGGCTTCGGCCGCCCCTGTTTGTTCCTGAACCCCGTCATGATCTGCCGAATGCGTCGTATTGCTTACCTTTGCGGCATGCGCGCATCGGGTTGAAACCTCCCATCCCGACCTTCCTGGCCACCGTGGTGCGCGCCCCTGGAGCGCTCCATGGACAGACAGAAGCTCCTCGCCGAACTCAAGCGCGACGAGGATTTGCGGCTCAAGCCCTACGTTGACACGGTAGGCAAGACCTCCATCGGCATTGGCCGCAATCTCGACGACGTCGGTATCTCGCAGGAAGAAGCCATTTTCCTGGCGCAGAACGACATCGACCGCACCATGCCATGGCCGACCTGGATGCGAAGCTGCCCTGGTGGCGCCAGCTCGACGAGGTGCGCCAGCGCGTCATCGTCAACATGTGTTTCAACATGGGCATTGGCAACGCGGCGCTGGGCAAGGGCTTGCTGGGTTTCGTGAACACCCTCGCCAAGGTGAAGGCAGGCGACTACCAGGGCGCGGCCGATGGCATGAAGGCATCGAAGTGGTACGGCCAGGTCGGCGCTCGTGCCGAGCGCCTGGTGAAGATGATGCGCACGGGGGTGGCGGCATGAAGAACCGCGTCGCTATCCTCATGTCCGCGGCGCTGCTCAGCGCCGGCGGTCTCGGCGCCATGATCGCCCACTCGGAGATGTCCAAGGCCGTCCCGACCCACACCATCAGCGTTAAGCGCCGCAAGAGCTCCGCCGAAGACCTGGTCAATCGCTACGTCCTCTCGTACCAGATCCGCAAGACCGGCTGGAGCGTGGCGCAAGGCAAGCGTATGGCCACGAAGGTGCGCAATCGCCGTCGTAACAAACGCGCGCACGGAGGATGCTGATATGGCACTCAAAGACGTTCTGCCCGTCTTGACGAAGCTGGCGCCGATGATCGCTACCGGTCTCGGCGGACCGTTGATTGGTGGCGCTGTCGCCGCGCTGGAAGCCGTCTTCGGCCTCTCGCCGAGCGCTGGCCAGAGCATGGACGATCGCCAGCAGACCCTGGCCACTGCGATCGGCGGCGCCACGTCAGACCAATTGCTCGCACTGCGCAAGGCCGACCAGGACTACCAGGCGCGCATGGCCGAGGCCGGCTTCAAGAATCAGGAGGCGCTGGCCGCTCTCGCATTCCAGACCGAACAGGCCTACCTCACCGATACTCAGGACGCACGCAAGGCCAATGCCCAGAATGAGCGCGTGTTCTGGTTCGGCATGGTCGTGATGACGACCTTTGCTGTGATCATGTTCGCCGCGCTGTGGGGATCCTACCTCCTGCTGATCGGCGATATCACGGTGAAGGACGCCGCGATCGCCGGCATGGTGTCCGGCTTCATTGGCACGATCATCGGCTACGTCGCAGCCAACGCCCAGCAGGTCGTCAGCTTCTTCTTCGGCAGCTCGCGCGGCTCGGATCACAAGACCGACGCAATGACCACGGCCTTCTCCGCTGCGTTCAACAGCAAGTCCGGCACTGGGGCACCCCGTTGACCCCAGACATCTTCGACCGGGCGACCGAGGCGGAAGAACGGCACCGCGAAGACGCGATCGCCCAGGCGCGCGCCCGCGCCCATGCCACTCACGAAAGCCGCGCTGACTGCGCCAAGTGCGGCGAGCCGATCCCAGAGGCCCGTCGCCTGGCCGTGCAGGGCTGCACCCTTTGCATCGACTGCGCCCGCTGGCGCGAACAACATCAACCCGGACGCCGTTAAATGCCACTCGAACCCGAAGAACTCCGCATCCTGGGCCGCATCGAAGGCAAGCTCGACGCGCAGGCAGAGAATTTCAAACAGATGGCGACGGCCATCAGCAATCTGGAAATCAAGCTGGGCGGCCAGATCGCCGATATCGATCGGCGCCTGCGCGAACTTGAGATTGCCAACCCGAGCCGGCTTCAGGAGGAGCAGGAGGACCACGGACGCCGTATTGCGTCACTGGAGCGCAGCAGCGCCATGACAGGCGCTATTGCCGGTGCGGGCGCCAGTGTGGGGATGGCCGTCGTCGTCGAACTCCTGAAGCGCAAGCTCGGGATGTAACGCATGGCAAAGTCCGAAGAAACCCGTGCCCTGCTGCGCAAGCACTATGTGTTTGATCGTCTGTCCCTGGAACAGGCAGCCCGGCTCGCCGATGTCTCGTACACCACGGCAAAGCGCTGGAAGGAACGTGCAGCCGAGGGCGGTGACGACTGGGACAAGGTCCGCACTGCGGCGGTGCTGGCGGGCGGCAGCGTCGAGCAGCTCTCGCAGCAGATCCTGACCGAGATGCTGGTCCAGTTCAAAGTTCAATGCGGTACTCGAGATGGTTAAGGCCGACGAAAAGATGCCCGCCACGACCCGCGTCGAGCTGCTCACCAGTCTCATGGACAACATCCACAAGAGCCTGGCTGCCCTGCGTCGATTCATGCCGGAAGTCAACGGTCTTGCGGTGGGCATGCGCATCGTGCGCGGCCTGGCTGAGTTCATCCAGGAACGATTCCCGCAGCATGGCGCCGCTTTCGTGGAGATCCTGGAGCCGTTCGGCGACGTGCTGCCGAAACTTGTGGCGGAAGTGAAGTGAAAGACAAGGACTTCAAGGCCCAGATCGCGGCCCTCGCGGAAAGCCTGCGCCGCAAGATCGAGAGCGAGGTTATGGGCTTCGAGCCCGGCGAGGCGGCCGCGGCCGAGCGGCGCGAGCGCGTCGACGGCGGCGACCTGGAGTACTTCGCCCGGACGTACTTCCCGCACTACGTTAAGCACGAGAACAGCAAGCTCCACGACTACCTGTACAAGCGCCTGCCGCAGATCGCCGGTACCGGCGCGCGCGAGGCGATCGCCGCGCCCCGCGGCAATGCCAAGTCGACGGTGGTCACCCAGATCTACACCGTCTGGCGTGTGGTGACCGGTCGCGCCTGGTATCCCTGCATCGTCATGGACGCCTTCGAGCAGGCCGCCGAGATGCTGGAGGCCATCAAGGCCGAGCTCGAGTTCAACCCGCGCCTGGCGAACGACTTCCCGGCCCACTGTGGCCAGGGCAAGGTCTGGCGCTCTGGCGTCGCTGTGACGCCGTCTGGCGTCAAGCTGGAGGCCTTCGGCTCCGGCAAGAAGATCCGCGGCCGCCGGCACGGCCCGCACCGTCCCGACTGGGTGGTGCTCGACGACGTGGAAAACGACGAGAACGTCGAGAGTCCCCAGCAGCGCGACAAGCTGGAGCGCTGGATCGACCGGTCGGTGCTGTCCCTGGGCAGCACCGACGACACCATGGACGTGGTGTTCATTGGCACGATCCTGCACTACGACTCGGTGCTGGCGCGCAAGCTGCGGCACCCGCTATGGAGCCACCGGATCTTCAAGTCGATTCTGGAATGGCCCAGCGACATGGCGTTGTGGGACCGCTGGGAGGAGATCCTCCTTAACGCCCCCACCAAGGACGAAGGCGAAGCCATGGGCCGCGCCTTCTACGAGTTGCACCAGGTCGACATGGATGCCGGTGCTGTGGTGCTCTGGCCGGCCGGTCAGCCGCTGTACAAACTCATGGTTAAGCGCGCGCGCGACGGCCATGATGCCTTCGACAGCGAGCAGCAGAACGACCCGTCGACTGGCGCCGATGCCCCGTTCGCCAACAGCGTCCACTTTTGGGTCAATCGCCTGGCGCACTGGATCTTTTACGGCGCCTGCGATCCGTCTCTCGGCAAGTCGGGTGGTAGCCGGGATCCGTCGGCCATTGGCATCGGTGGTCTGAATCGGGAGACCGGTGTGCTTGACGTGGTTGAGGCGCAGATCCGCAAGCGACTGCCCGACCGGATCATCGAGGACATCATCAAGCTCCACGACGAGTATCGCTGCCAGGTGTGGGTGATCGAGGCGGTCCAGTTCCAAGAGTTCCTGCGGACGGAACTGGTTAAGCGCAGCGCCGCGCGCGGCATCGCGGTACCGGCACGCGCAGTTACCCCGCATACGGACAAGATCCTGCGGATCGAATCGCTGCAGCCGCACATGGCAAACGGCGTGATCCGGTTGCACATCAGCCAGCACACCTTGATCCAGCAGTTCAAGCACTTCCCGAAGGCGGACCACGACGACGGGCCGGACATGGTGCAGATGCTGTGGATGGCGGCTCAGAGCGGTATCTACCGCACTTCCGTGACTTCGGCCGGTCGCCGCGTCAGCGGCGGCCGCATGGCCGACTACACCAACATGAACTCGTGAGCGTTAAATGAGCGACCAGGACAACCCGAAATCGCAGCAGCCTGTGATGCACCAGGTCGCGCACGTGCTGCGCGACCCGTTCCAGGCGTTCTACTTGAACCTGATGCGGGCCGACGACTCGACGCTCGCCACCCGCGGCGGCGGCGCCGGGTTGCGCATCTACGACGAGATCGAGCGCGACTGCCATGCCTACAGCGTGCTCCAGAAGCGCAAGATGGCCGTCGTCTCCCGGCCATGGTTTATCGAACCGGCCAGCAGCAGCCGCCTCGACAAGAAGGCGGCAGACATCGTTAAGGAAAACATCACCGCCATCCAGTTCGACCGGATCTGCGTCGACCTGCTTGATGCCGTGCTCAAGGGGTACTCCGTCGGCGAGATCATCTGGGACGTCCAGGGCAGCGAGATCCGGGCCCAGGATGTGATGGCGCGCGAGCAGAAGCGCTTTGTCTTCGACGTCGACTACAAGCCACGCCTCATCACGCTGGAGAACATGCTGGAGGGCGAAGAGCTCCCTGAGCGCAAGTTCATCATCCACCGATTCGGCAGCAAGGTCGGCAACCCGTACGGCCTGGGCCTGGGAACCCGTCTGTTCTGGCCGGTCTTCTTCAAGCGCCAGGGTATCCAGTTTTGGCTCACCTTCTGCGACAAGTTCGGCTCGCCCACGGCCGTCGGGACGTATCCCCAGGGCACCAGCGAACCGGACCAGGACCGCCTGATCGCGTCGCTGCAGTCGATCGCCACCGACTCGGCGATCGCCGTGCCCCAGGGCATGGAGGTTAAATTGCTCGAGGCCGCGAAGAGCGGCTCGGTGACCACCTACGAGCAGCTCTGCCGCTATATGGACGGCGAGATCTCCAAGGCGACCCTGGGGGAGACCCTGTCGACCGAGCTGCGCGGAGGCGGCAGCCTGGCCGCCAGTCGCACGCACAACGAGGTCCGGCTCGAGCTCGTACAGGCCGACGCGGACCTGCTGACCGACTCGCTGGCCTGCACACTGATCCGCTGGCTCGTCGAGTACAACTGCCCCGGCGCTGGCGTGCCGGCGGTGCGCCGCGATGTGCGGCCCGCCGAAGACCTGGCCGTCCGCGCCGGGCGCGACGTGCGCATCAAATCGCTCGGCTTCAAGCCCACGATGGATTACATCCAGGAGGTCTACGGCGAGGGCTGGGAAGTGGATCCGGCCGCAGCGCGCGCCGCTGCCCCTGCGGATCCGGGGAACCTGGATGGTGACCTGGCATTTGCGGAAGGCACGACCTTCGCAGACCAGAAGGCACTGGATGACGCCATCGCCGAGCTCGGCGGCGCACCCACCGAAGCACTCAAGGCGCTCCTGGCCCCGGCGCTCAAGGCCATCCAGGAGGCAGCCACGCCCGACGAGGCCATGGACGCGCTGCTCGAGGCGTACCCGAATCTTTCGACCGCCCAGCTCGAAGCCGTGCTGGCCAAGGCGTTCTTCGTAAGCGACCTGTGGGGCATGCTGTCCCGTCAGAGCCAGGTGGTGGGCGCATGAAGATCGACAGCCACGCGATCCTTGCGCAGGTCCG
Source organism: Cupriavidus basilensis OR16 (assembly GCF_000243095.1). Lineage (GTDB taxonomy): Bacteria > Pseudomonadota > Gammaproteobacteria > Burkholderiales > Burkholderiaceae > Cupriavidus > Cupriavidus basilensis_D. The sequence continues at coordinate 36,614 of NZ_AHJE01000093.1, forward strand.
GGCCAACCAGGCGGCATTGAAAGGCTGCCCGGGCCCGCACGACTTTTCAGTCAACACCGAGCCGCAGCGGCTCGGCGGCCGCTGGCGTTGCACCAGGTGCGGCGGCGAGGTCGACTTCCTCGCCCGCCACTGGTATCAGAACGGCCTGGTCGACGGGGGCAAGTCGTGACGCGCGGCGCCGTCGACCTGGCGCATGCCTTCGGCCTGGAGCCCGAAGAGGCCGTTAAATACTTCGAGAGCAAGGGCTACGCGATCACCTGGGGCTGGCGCGACCTCTGGCAGCAAGCCCAGGCCAAGGCCTTCACCGTCGCCGGCGTGACCCAGGTTGACGTGCTGCAGGACATCCGCGGGGAACTGGACAAGGCCATCAAGGGCGGCACGACCTTTGCCGACTTCCGGGCGAACCTGCAGCCGATGCTCGAGCGTAAGGGCTGGTGGGGAAAGCTGGCCCAGACGGATCTTGAGACAGGCGAGATGGCCGGCAAGGGGCTCACACCGCGGCGCCTGCAGACGATCTTCCAGACCAATGTGCAGACCAGCTACATGGCCGGCCACTACCGCACCATGATGGCGAACGTTGCTGACAGACCGCACTGGAAGTATGTCGCGATCCTGGACGGCCGCACGCGTCCGGCGCATCGGCTCCTGCATGGCCGGGTGTTCCGCTATGACGATCCGTTCTGGGATGCGTTCTACCCGCCCAACGGCTTCAACTGCCGTTGCCGCGTCGACGCGCTCGACCGCGCTGACTTGGTCGACGGCAACCTGGTCGAGTCCAGTAGCGAAGGGCGGCTCACCACCGTCGATATCCCGCGGTCACGGCGCGATCGGCAGCCGGTGGAGGTGACGGGGTACCGCGACCCGGTGTCGGGCAAGACAATCGCACCGGATCCGGGCTGGAGCTACAACCCTGGGAAGAGCTGGGTACGGCCGTTCACGCCGGAACGGCTGGACGCACTGCCGAGCACCTTCCCACGCAGCATGCCGCTGCCGCCTCTGCCGCCGGCGGCGACGCTCGAGGGCGCCAAGATCCTGCCACCTGGTCAGCCACCCCAGCAGTATGCCGAGGCGTTCCTGCGCATGTTCGGTGCGGACAAGGACAAGGCGGTGGTCTATCGGGACGTCGTCGGCAACGAGTTGCAGATCAACGCCGGCCTCTTCCAGACCGGCGCGGGCAAGTGGAAGGTCGCCGGCGACAATGCCAGCGCCGGCGAGCTGCTCGCCACGGCCGCCATGGACCCGGATGAGATCTGGGTAGACTGGGACACCAGGTCGGCGGCAGGCCGCCTGGTGCGCCGGTATGTCCGCGAGCTGGATACCGACGAAGGCCAGCGCGGTCTTGCCGTGCTCGAGTATGGCCCCACGGGCTGGACCGGCGCGGTGCTGTTTCCGGCCAAGTCTGCTGGCGAGGCTTCGCCCGAGGCACAGCGCCGCGGCTACCTTCTATATAAGCGTCAATAGGGCCATCGACCATGCTCCGCACCACCGTCCGCACAGACACCCTCGACGGCGCCGCCAAGCGCCTGCAGCAGGTCGCCGCCGACCACTCGCCCATCACCCGCCAGATCGCCGGCATCATGCTGCATGCCGTCCAGGAGAACTTCCAACAAGGCGGTCGCCCGCGCTGGGCTGGCCTCAAGGCGCCACGGGCCACGCCGGAGCGGGTACGCCGCCACCTCAAGATGGGTCGCGGCATTCTCGCCAGTGGTGCCTGGAGCATCAAGGTTGCCGGCCGTATCGCTGGTAGCATGAATAGTCACCAGGTGCTCCAGGACACCGGGCGGCTGGTGAAGTCCATCACCAGCTACAGCGATGCCAACACCGCGGTGGTCGGCACCAACGTCGTCTATGCAGCCATCCACAACTTCGGCGGCAAGACCAAGCCTCACGTCATCCGGCCGCGGTACAAGAAGGCGCTCTCCTTCAACGGAATTGTGCGCAAGGCGGTGCGGCACCCTGGCAGCGACATCCCGGCCCGCCCCTTCCTGACGCTCACGGCGCTCGACGAGGACAAGATCCTCAGTGCCGTGCATAGCTATCTGCTCGGTCTGCTATGACTAAGCGTTAAAACACGCTCAGAGCAAAAATCCCTCCTTGGGTAGGCGATGGTACGTCCCGGGTTGCGTGGTAGCCTTGGCGGTGGTTAAACATACGGTTAAACCCGATGCGCGAAACGGTCGTGCATCGCCACCCCGAGAGCCGCAATGTGGAGGGACCATGGAAGTGACGATGAAGCGTGATTGGGAACTTGTTCGCGCAATCCTGACCAAGCTGGAGGAGCAATCACCCAACGCCAATGCACTCGACGGCGATAGCTTCCCAGACTACGACTCCTCTGTGGTCGTATATCACTACAGCATCATGGAGCAGGCCGGCTTGATCAGCGCTCGGATTGACTCGAATATGGACGAGCGTTACTGGTTTGGCTTGGCAATCGCACTGACGTGGCAGGGCCACGAACTCCTGGCGAACATACGCAGCGATACGGTCTGGACAAAGCTCAAGAAGACCGTCTCGGAAAAGGGCCTTGCGCTCGGCTTCGATGCCATCAAGGCCGCCGCTACGGCCTACATCAAGTCCCAGTTCGATAACTGACAGGGCCGAACAGATGATTACACGCATGATCCATCTAAGGCAGCTGGGCAGCGATCCCTGGGTTCTGCCCATCTACACTCGAGCAAACCAGACGCAGCAGTACCGGGGACGCGACCCACTACCTGACACGGTAACGAGGCTTGGACTACGGATAACAATGCGTCTTAACCTCTTGCCGAGCCTGATTGGCCGCCTCAATAGTGATATGGAGCTGCTTCTCGAGCAGGCGAGAGGAGCGATGCAGCCTGAGCATGTTTTCACGCCCAGGCACCAAGATGCTATTGCTCTTCAAGTTGACGACCACCTTAAGTACCTGGTGATCTGCAACCTGCACGCGTTTGTCTCTGAGCTGGACGCCTGCATGGACCATATGAAGCAATTCATGGAAACCGTCCACGATTATGTCGGCCAGCCGATAGACGACCTCAAACGCAAAGAGATCATCAACGGCTGGATGGCAGCCGACGGCATTGACCCAAAATGGGTTGTGCGCCTCGCTGGCGCGAGGAACTATGTTGCTCACACTGGCCCCCTTTACCTGGGCATCGACATCAGCAACGAGCCGTGGGATCTTCTATTGCTCAAGGACAACGTCGCTATTCCAACGCCCAAGCAGTGCTTCCGCCTCACAGAACTCGACAGGATTGCCAGAGGTTTCACTGCATGCAAGGCTGCGCTTCAGCGGCACCTAATGACTTTGCTTAGCTAGTTCCGGTCGCGGCCACCTGGCCTGTGACCGAACCCGTTCTAGCTGATCCGCTGCGCCGCCAGTCTCGATACTGGCGGCATGACCAAAGCCCTCCATATCTTCAAGACCGGTACGCACACCTCCATGGAGGGTGCGGCGCTCTCGTTTTCGGAGAGCGACCTGGCGGCCACCGCGGCGGCCTACGACCCCGCGGTGCACGAGGCCCCCATCTGCGTGGGCCACCCCAAGCACGATCTGCCTGCCTACGGCTGGATCAAAAGCATCGCCGCCAAGCCTGACGGCCTGTTCGCGGAAGAGCAGCAGCTCGATCCGGCGTTCGCGGAGATGCGCGAGGCCGGTCGCTTCAAGAAGATCTCGGCTTCCTTCTACGCCCCAGACTCGGCCAGCAATCCCAAGCCCGGCGTCTGGTATCTGCGCCACGTCGCCTTCCTGGGTGCCCAGCCACCCGCCGTTAAGGGGCTGCGCAACCCGCAGTTCGCCGACGGCGAGCAGGGCGTAGTGACTGTCGATTTTGCCGATTGGGACGATGTGGTCAATGCCGGCCTGTGGCGCCGGATGCGCGACTGGTTCATCGGCCGCTTCGGCCTGGACGAAGCTGACAAGGTCATCCCCGACTACCAGATCGCCTCCCTCGAGGAGGCAGCCCGCCGCGAAGACATGGATACCGGCATCGGCATCCCGCCCTCGTTCACCGAACACCACCAGCAGGAGAGATCCGTGATGCAACCCGATCAGGCCGCCATCCTGGCCGCCGAGAAATCCGCCCGCGAGGCCGCCGAGGCCAAGCTCAAGCACGCCAACGACCAGTTGGCCGCCTTCGCGGAAGCCGAAAAGAAACGTGTCGCCGAGGGCCGCCTGGCTGACGCCACCAGCTTCGCTGACCAGCAGGTTAAGGAAGGCCGGATCCTCCCGGCCGAGCGGAACACCGTGATCGCCGTGCTGACCGCCGTGCCCGCCGGCACCGAAGCCAGCTTCGGCGAGGGCGACCGCGCGGTTAAGGGTGACCCCGCCGCGCTGCTCAAGGGCCTGCTCGAAAAGATGCCCGCCCGCGTCACCTTCGGCGAAGCCGCCCGCGCTGACAACACCGGCGCTCCGGCTCCGGCCGCCGGCGTATCGCTGCCGCCTGGTGCGAACGTCGACCCCGTCCGCCTCGAGCTGCACAACAAGGCCGTCGCCTACGCCGAATCCAAGGGCGTCGACTACGCCACGGCCGCTTCCATCGTTTCCCAGCAAGGAGCCTGACCGTGAGCCAGCAAGCCAATGCCATCTTCACCCTGTCGGTGAAGGCCGCCGCAGCCATTGCGGCCCAAACCTTCGTGTCGCCCACGGGCGGCGTCCCGGCCGCTGGCGGCAATGCGCTGGGCGTGGCCAAAACCGATGCCGCCGCCGGTGACATGGTGGCCGTCGACACCCTGGGTACGGCGGTCGTGATCGCGGGTGCGGCCATCGCCGCCGGCGCCGCCATCGAGGTGGACGGCGCCGGCCGCGCCATCACCCAGAACGCCGGCAAGACCGTCGGCCGCCTCAAGTCCTCCCAGTCGGCCGGTGCGCTCGGCGACCTGGTCGAGGTGATCCTGATCCCGAACTGATCCACGCTTAACACATAGGAGTCGTCTATGACGCAATTGCTCAATCTCGGCCAGGCGCGGGTTGTCGATCCGATCCTGACCACCATCGTCCAGGGCTATACCAACGGCGAGCTGGTCGGGAACTTCCTGTTTCCCGTGGTCCCGGTCGAAGTTTCCGGTGGCAAGGTGATCCAGTTCGGCAAGGAAGCCTTCCAGCTCTATGACACGCAGCGCGCCCCGGGCGGCCGCGCAGCGCGCATCAACGCCGGCTACCAGGGTGTCCCGTATGCCCTGGAAAACCACGGCCTGGACGCGCAGGTCCCGGACGAAATTTCCCGCGACGCGCAGCGCGTGCCTGGTATCGACCTGGCGAAGGTGTACATCAAGACCGTCCAGGATTCGCTGGGTCTGGGAGTGGAAGTGGCCCAGGCCACGATGGCGCGCGATGCCACCAAGTACGACGCGAACCACAAGCTCGCCCTGGCGGGTACGGCCAAGTGGAGCGATCCGTCCAGCGATCCCGCGGCAAACGTCAACGCGGGGCGCGAGGCGATCCGTGCGAGTACCGGCCGCTATCCGAACACGCTGCTGCTGTCGGCCATGGCCTTCACGGCGCTGCGCTTCCATCCCAAGATCCTCGAAAAGTTCAAGTACACCAGCTCCGCTTCGATTACCGAAGACATGCTGGCGAAGTACTTCAATGTTGACAGGGTCGTGGTGGGTGGCGCAGTCAAGGCCGACGACAAGGGCAATTTCACCGACGTGTGGGGAGCGGACGCAGTCCTGGCCTACGTGCCGATCCGTGCCGGCAACCTGTCCGAGGCAACCAAGGTTGGCGCCACCATTCAGCAGCCGTCCTATGGCTACACCTACACGATGCGCGGTCACCCGAACGTCGAGCAGCCGTATCGTGACAATCCGTCCCGCAGCTGGGTGTATGGCCTGAACTGGGAACGCGCTCCGGTGCTGTCCGGCATCACCTCGGGCTTCCTGTTCCAGACCGTCGCATAAGGGGAGCGTCATGCCGAAATTTTGGGTGCTGACCCCTCTCCTGACCGCAGAGGGACGTCTGGAGCCGGGTGAAGAGGTGGACCTCAAGCCCAAGGAAGCCCGCGAGCTGCTGGCCGCCGGCGCAATCTCGAAAGAGAAGCCCGTCGCTGTGCCGGTCACGACGGATTCTGCTGCCACTGCGACGCAGTTTGACCCGGCATGGCTCAACGCCTTGCGACTCCACCCCGGCAGCTGAACCGGCTGCCGCCCAGACCTCGACCGCGGCCGATGGCGGTCAAGGCGACGGCACCGGCGCCCAGAAGTCGGAAGGTTAAGGACGCCTCGTGCCATACGCCACCGTCGACGATATGACCCGGATCTTCGGTCAGCGCGAGATGCTTGCGCTGACCGACCGGGACACGCAGGGTGTCATTGACGCCGCCGTGGCCACCGATGCGCTGGCCGGCGCCGAGTCCGAAATCAACGGCTACCTGGCGCGCCGCTATGTGCTGCCGCTCGATGCCGCAGATCCGATGCTCAAGACCGTTGCCTGTGCGATCGCCAGGTACCGCTTGACAGGCTCGGAAGCCACCGAGACTCAGCCTGTGCGGGACCGGTACCGGGATGCCGTGCGCTGGCTGGAGCGCGTCGCCGATGGCGACGTGCTCCTAGTCGATGCCACCGGTCGCGCCCTGGGCGACCCGGGCAAGTCCGGCATGGGCAGCGTTAAATCCGTGCCAGGCCGCCGCGTGTTCAGCGACGGTAGCCTGGCCGACTACCGGTTCCGCGAATGATCGGCCTCGTCGAATCCAAGATCGTTGCCGCCATCAAGGCGGCCGAGTTGGCGTATCCGCTCAAGTTCGTCGGCAGCTACGGCGGCGAGTTCGATGACGACATCGGGCTGGTCGTGCGCAACTTCCCCGGCGTGTGGGTGACCTTTGGTGGCAGTCTGAACAAGCCCCATGGCGTTTCGAAGGACAAGCAGCTCGTGACTGCGCGTTTTGCCGTGGTGGTCGGCGCCAGGAACGTGCGGGGCGAGGAAGCGACGCGCCAGGGCACCACCGGGCCCAATGGTGCGGTGATCGAGCCTGGCACCTATCGCATGCTGGAAGACATTCGCGGCGTGTTGTGGGGTACTGACTTCGATCTGCCCATCCAGGCGCTGGAGCCGCGCGACGTTAAGACGCTCTACAACACCAGGCTCAACGATATGGCGCTGTCGGTGTTCGCCCAGGAGTACGAGACCTGCTGGATCGAGCAGAAGCCTACCGGCGATCTCCCGCTGCTCAAGGTGGTCGGCATGACGTACACGGACGCGGCCGACCCGTCGAGGGTAGTTTCCACCGACACCGTGATACTTAACACTTAGGAGCGAATCGTGCGCGTTAAAGCTGCACCGGGCATCCGGTTTCCCCGCGAGGACAAGCCTCGCAACTATATCGAGCAGGACGAGACCGAGGTACCTGCCACCGCCTACTACCTGAAGGCGATCGTGGACGGCGACCTGGTCGACCTGGACGCCGCCAAGCCGGCAGCTTCCAAAGCGGCCGCTTCCACCAACACCACGGCTTAACCATCAGGAGCCGACGCCATGACGAGCCCTAACATCAGCTTCGACAAGATCCCGTCCTCGATCCGCAAACCGGGCAAGTACTTCGAGTTCAACACCAAGCTGGCGGTGCGGACCCTGCCGGGCAATCCGCAGCTCGTCGTGCTGATCGGCCAGCGGCTGGCCGCCGGCTCCGTGTCGGCAACTACCCTGGTCAACGTCTTCAGTGATCAGCAGGCTGGCGACTACTTCGGCCACGGATCCCAGCTGCACCTGATGGCTCGCGCTGCCATCAAGGCGAACCCGTACCTGCAGCTCTCCGCCATCGCCCTGGACGATGCCGCCGGCTCCGTTGCGGCATCTGGCAGCTTGGCACTGGCAGGCACTGCCACCGCCGGTGGGTCGTTTGCGATCAAGATCGGCAACGCGGATCCCATCGCTGTGGCCGTCTCCGTGGGCGACACGGCCGCCGTGGTGGCCACCGCCATCAACACCGCGCTGGCCAGCCTGGTCGACCTCCCCGTCGCCGCTGCCGTCAATGCCGGCACCGTGACCTTGACCGCCAAGAACAAGGGCTCCCAGGGCAACCTCATCCCGGTCACCATCCTCCAGAACGTCGCCGGCATCGTGCCGACCGTAACGGCCATGTCGGCGGGTGCCACCGACCCGGTGCTCTCGTCGGCACTGACTGCCATTTTCCCGGCCGGCCACAACATCGTCTGCTCCGGCCTGAACGACCAGGTCAGCCTGACCGCACTGCGCACGCACCTGGCGTCGGTTGGCAGCCCGATGGAACAGCGTGATGCGCTGGGCGTCTATGCCACCACCGGCACGCTCGGCGCCGCCTCGACGCTGGCCGGCCTGATCAACGACGGCTTCACCACCACGGCATTCCTGCGTGCCACCCGCAGCCTACCGTGCGAGCTGGCCGCGGCTTATGCCGCAGTGATCGCGTCGGAAGAAGATCCAGCGCGGCCGCTCAACACCCTCGAGCTGGTCGGCATTGATGTCCCCGACGCCTCCCAGTGGCTGGGCCGCACCGAGCAGGAGAACCTGCTCTACAACGGCGTCACGCCCATCGAGATCGGCCCGGGCCAGAAGGTGCAGATCGTGCGCGCCATCACCACCTATCTGGTTGACCCCCAAGGGGTGCAGGATCCCTCCATGCTGGACGTGACGACGCCGCGCACGCTCTTCTATATGCGCAAGGCCTACCGCCAGCGTATCGCCCTGCGCTTCCCGCGGGAGAAGCTCTCTGGCCGAACCGCGCCGAAGGTCCGCAGCGAGCTGCTCGACGTCTCGTACAAGGCCGAAGAGCTGGAGATCATCGAGAACGTCGACCAATGGAAGGACTATCTCCTGGTCGAGCGGGACAGCCAGGACGTGAGCCGCCTGAACGCCAAGATCCCGACCGACGTGGTCAACGGTTTCCACATCTTCGCCGGCCGCCTGGATCTGATCCTCTAACGATTTAACGCCATAAGGAGCCATCATGGCAATTCCGAAGGAGTACCTGGGCGCGATCGTCCTCGAGGTCGATGGTCGCGAGATCGAGATCGAGAGCTACCAGGTCGACGATGACACCGGCCGCAAGCTGGTGAAGACCATGAACCGCACCGGGCGGCCGTCGGGCTTCACCCAGGGTGTGGGCGAGTACAGCCTCTCCCTGACCGCGCCTATCCCCGTCGACGCGTCGGAGGAGGTCGACTGGGCCTCGATCGTGGGCGCCAAGCTGACCCATTACCCGAGCACCACCACGGGCAAACGGATCAGCTTCCTGGGCTGCTTCACGCTGAAAGTCAGCGAGAAGTACCAGGTCGACAACGAGGCCAAGCGTGACATCACCATGGCGGCCATCAAGAGGGTGAACGAGTAATGGAGACCACGATCACGGTTAAGGGGCAACTGCTCGACGGCGTTGCCTATGACGACCTGGTGCACGTCGAGTTCGAGATCCGGCCGGCGAGCGTCGAGGACCAGCTCCTTGCGCTCGAGGACGTAGCGGCCGATTCGACCGACGAGGACGTGGATAAGGGCGTGCACGAAGCCCGCATCCGCCTGGCCATGGTTGTGCGCCAGATCGTTTCGCTGGGCACCATCCCGCGCGAGAAGATCTCCTACGCCTGGTTGCGGCACTGGCTCTCCCCCGACGACTTCGACGTCCTCTACCAGAAGTCGGAGGAAGCCCGAAAAAAGCGGCGCGCGCTGCCGAAGGCCGGCGCGACTTTCTGATCGTCTCCGCCGCATTCTGGCAGCGCGCCGGTGTCACCGAGGCGCAGCTGCGGACCATGAGCCTGGCCGAGCTGGATATGCGCGCCAGGCTCTACTTCCCCGAGAAGGGCAAGGGCAACGGTACCAGGTTCGTCAATCAGCGGTTGTTGCGCAAGAAACAGAAGCCGCAATAGCGTTAAATCACCGAGGCCAGCATGTCTAGTAAGCAACTCGACCTGGCGCTGGTCCTGGCCCTCAAGGACAGCGCCAGCGGCCAGCTGAGCAAGAACCTCAACCAGGTCGCCGATAGCGCACGCAAGCTGGCCACCCAGGCCGACACCCTGGAGAAGGGATTCGACGGCGTCTCCCGGAGCATCCAGGGTGTGGCCGAGGCCGGCCGGATCCTGGGAAGCCGTCCGATCCCCCAGACCCTCACGCAGTACTTCCGCCAGGTGGTCCGCGAAGCGAACTTGGCGGAGCGCTCCATCCGCGCGATAGGCACCACGCTCGGACGCGGCTTCCAGATCGGCGGTGCGTTCAAGGCCGGCCAGATGGTGCTGGCCGACCCTATCCAGCGTGCCGCCAACTACGGCGTGACCCTCGCACACATGGCGAACACCGCCTATGCCGGCCGCCCCTTGGAGGAGCGGAAGGCGGGTATGCGCTTCCTGAACGAAGCGATCGAGAAATCGGTACGCGTCGGCGGTGGCACGCGAGAAGGCGCCGCCGAGACCATGGACTCGCTGATCGCGCGCAACGCGATCGGCAGCCCGAAGGATGTCGCCGCGCTGATGCCGACCATCATGATGGCGGCCACGGCCGGCAAGGCTGACCCTATCGAGATCGGCAAGATCGTCTCGACCGCCGTTAAAACCGGTGGCATCAAGGTTGGCGAGATCCCGGACGTCCTGGGCGGCGCACTCTACGCCGGCCAGCAAGGCGGCTTCGAGCTCAAGGACATGGCAAAGTGGCTGCCGGAGCAGATGGCCATGGCAAAGAAGGCCGGCCTGACCAACAAGTCCGGCATGGCCAAGATGCTCGCGCTCAACGAACTCTCGATCGATGCCGCCGGGTCGACCGATGCAGCCGGCAACAACGTCCGCGACTTTCTGCACGAGCTCAACGCCACGAACACGGCAAACCACCTCAAGCGCTTCTCGATCGACAAGAAGAGCGGCCGGATCCTCGAAAAATCGGGCCACAGTCGCGGCGGCGACCATATCGATCTGGGCGCCACGCTCGCGGCAAACGCCGAAAAGGGCATCTCGGCAGACGACACCATGATCTCGCTTGTGCGCAACATCGCCGAGAGCAACCCGAAGTTCCAGGCCATCAAGAAGAAGTACCTGGCGTCCAAGGCCTCGGGCGACAAGTCGGGGGCGACCGAGAACTACCAGGCAGCCTATGACATTCTGCTAGGCGCTGGCGTGGGAAAGATCTTCCACAACCAGCAGGCACTGCTCGGTGGCATTGGCGCCATCATGGACCCTGAAGGCTACCGGAACATGGTTAAACAGTTCCGGGAGAACATGACGGACCTGCCCATCCGGGACAACATGGCGCTGATCCAGGACACTGCCGGGTTCAAGATGCAGCAGTTCGAGAATGAGCGCCAGTTCGCCCAGCAAGCCGCCCTCGACAAGCTGACGCCGGCCCTGGGCACGCTCGCTGACAAGGCGACCGAGCTGTACCAGAAATACCCTGGCTACAGCGCAGCGATCGAGGGCGCCACGCTGGGGCGGGCTAACGGCGCTTGCGGCGGCAGCTGGCACGGCCGCACTGGTCGGCGTTCTGACCCGCGGCGCTCCGCTCCTGGGCGGTGCCGCTGGGGGTGCCGCCGCGGCCGGAGCCGGTGGTGCAGCTGCCGGCGCCGCGGGCGCGGCAGGCGCTGGGGCCAGTGCCGGATGGATGGCCCGCACGCTACCGTGGTTGGCTAAACCTGCGGCAGGCCTGTCCCTGCTGCTCCATAGTGGCGATCTCGGCGAAGGCGAGGACGCGGAGCTGGCCCGGCGCCGCGGCATGCCCGCCACCCTGACCAGTGTCGCAGCGCGCGTGCCAGACACCGCCCTGGTCGACGGGATCCGTGCCCAGCAGCAGACCATGCAGCAGACCGTCCAGGCACTCACACAGCTCGCCGACCGGCCGATGGTGCTCAAGAGTCAACTGGTGGTCGACGGCCGCGTCCTGGCGGAAGCGATCAGCGATATCGACGGCAGAGACGCTTCCAGGCACTAGGTAGCAGCGTAGACCGAACCCCTTCTGGCTGGCCTGCTTCGAGACGGCGGCATACCTTCCGGGTATGCGCCGCTGCTCCCACTTCCTCACTCGTCTCCGCCATGGCCTGGAAAGATAATCTCCTTCCGGCCAGCTTCCGTGGCGTTGCCTTCGAAGTGCTAAGCATCGAGGACACCCTGCGGCGCTCCGTCGCCGAGCACGAGTATGCCTACCTCGAGGGCACCGACACCGAAGATCTGGGCGGCAAGGGCCGGCGGCTCACGGTGCAAGCCATCTTCTGGGGCAACGACTATGAGACACGGCTCCGTGACTTCATAACCGCCCTCGAAACGCCAGGCGAGGGCGAGCTGATCCACCCGGTGTTCGGCAGCCGGCGGATGCAGCTCACCGGCGCGCGCATCGGCCACACCGCGGAAATGCCGGATGCGGCCACGCTGTCCCTTGAGTTCACCGAAAGCCGCATCGGCCAGTCGTTCTTCAATGCAACCCTGGCGGCATCCAAGCCGGACGCCGCTGCGAACGGCGCGGACACGTCCTGGCTGGCGGCCGTCAACAGCTTCCGCTTCGCGCTTCCATCGCTCAAGTCCCTGGTGCCAGGCGTCGCCGAGGCGCTCGCGCTGGCGGACGCGATCGACAGCAAGGTCGTGCAGATCCGCAACCTCGTTAGCGGGTACGTCAGCTCCGGCCTGAGCGCACTCAACTATCCCACGGCCTGGATGGGCGACATTCGTGGCTTGTTCCAGACCATCGCCGATCCGTTCCGCAACAGTGCGCTAACGCGCCTGGTGTCGAGCTCGAGCAGCGGCAACACTGCGCCGTCGCTGAATGTCGGCTCGGTCCCCGCGCGTCTGTCTGCGTGGAACTCGGGCACGGCGGCGGCATCCGAGGCAGTGACCGCTGGAGCCACCAGCACGGCTTCCTTCACCACCTTGCGCCTGGCGACCGAGGGAACGCTGAAGCAGGCCAACGCACTTGCCGACGCCCAGGTGCGCCTAGCCTCGACGCTGGCCCTGGTCGAGCTCGCCGCCGCCATCTTCAGCGCGGAGATCGACGACACGCCGACGCTCAACCCGGACGAAGTGGAGCAGATCACCAACGATGCCAGGGCCGCCCTCCAGGCGTCGCTCGATGATATGCGCACCGTCTTCGATGCCGAGCACGCCAGGTATATCACCGAGCCGCTGAAGACGACCGCCCTGGCAGTCCAGGATGCCGCCAGGGCAGTTCTGGTCCTGCGGCCGCCGGTGTTGGTCCGCCAGGCGCCGATCACGGGTAACCTGGCCCTGATCGCCTTCTCGCTGTACGGCGACTACACGCGCTGTTACGAGCTCGCGCGCCTGAATCCTCAGATCAAGCTGCCGAACTTCATCAAGGCTGGCCAGTTGATCAACGCCTACGCCTCATGAGCGCCTTCAATGATCGGGTCTCGCTGACCGTGGGCGGCCGGCAGCACTCTGGCTGGTCCTACTACGAGATTGACAGCAATCTGCTGATCCCTGCCGACGGCTGGCAACTCAGGCTTGCGCTAGAGTCGGGCCGGCTGCCACCCGTAGTGACCCGTGGTGCGCCCGTCGAGGTGCGCGTGAACGATAAGCTGGTGCTCACCGGCCGCATCGACACCATCCGGGACAAGGTGGCGAAGGATAGCCACACGCTGACCATCGCGGGGCGAGATGCGGCCGCTGTTCTCGCGGACTGCTCGGCGCCCATCTTCGTCAGCCGCAAGGCGACGCTGCCCGAGGTCGTCAGCAAGGTGGTCACCCCGCTGGGGATCACCAAGGTTCGCATCGAGTCGGCGACGAGTGTCTTCGAGAAGGTCAACGTCGAGCCGGGGGACTCGGCCTGGGAAGTCCTCGCCCATGCCGCCGAGGCGAACGGCCTTTGGCCCTGGTTCGATCCGGATGGAACGCTCGTCATTGGCGGGCCAGATTACACCCGCGCGCCGGTGGCCACGCTGGTCAAGCGATTCTCGGGCAAAGGCAACAACGTCGAGTCTATCGAGCGTGTCGACTCGATCGCGCGCTGCTATTCAGAGATCACCGTACTGTCCCAGTCGCACACCACCGAGCTGGAAGCGGCAAAGACCGTGGTTAAGGCGACCTATCGAGATCCATCCGTGCCCTGGTATCGGCCGCGGATCGTGATCGACCATGAGGCGAACAGCCAGCAAGCCGCAGCGGATCGGGCGCAGAAGCTGCAGGCGGACAGCCGGCTCAACGGATTCACCCTCGAAGCGGAAGTGGCTGGCCACACCATCCATGCACCTGGTGCGCCTGGCAACGGCTTGCTCTGGACGCCAGGGCAGCGCGTCGACGTACTGTCCGAGCCGCATGACATCAATGCCACCTTTTTCATGATCGGCCGCCGGTTAAGTGGCGGGCGCGATCGCCCGACGCTCACGCGGCTGACGCTCAAGGAAGACGGGATGTGGGTGATTAAGCCGCATCCGCACAACAAGCGCCATCGCCGCGGCCGCAATGGCATCGCCGGCGGCGAGGGCCAGATCTATGAGGTGGACGGCTAATGCAAGTGCAAGACGTTAAGCGGTTGATCGAGCGCGCACTGGGCCGCATCCGGTTACCCTTCCGGGGTGTCATCACGCACATCAACAATGCGCCGGACGTGCAGCTCGTCCAGCTCAAGGGCATGGCCGCGGGCGACGATTTGCAGGACAACGAGCTGTTCCAGCAGTTCGGCTTCTCGTCCAATCCGCCCTCGGGCACGCTCGGCGTGATCCTTCCGATAGGGGGCAAGACTTCGCAGGGCGTCATCATCGCCACTGAGAATGGTGAGCTACGCTTCAAGCCGCTCAAGCCCGGCGAAGCGGTAGTGTTCAACGCCTTCGGGGACCATGTGCTCATGCGCGAGAACCGCGTGACCGAGATCGTCTGCGATACGCTGCTGGTTAAGGCGACCACCAAGGTCCGCTTCGAGACGCCAGCGGTCGAAAACACGGGCACCCACCATTCGGATGGCGACGTGGGGAGCGGCGGCTCAATCACCGCGACCCATGACGTGGCTGACCAAGGTGGCACAAAGACCATGGCCGAGATGCGCCAGGTCCACGACGACCATGACCACCAGGAGCACGACGGCGGCACAACCAGCAAACCGAATCAGCTGACCTGACCGAACCCGTTCGCACTCATCCGAGACCGCTTCAATCCGCAGAATTGCGGGTATGGACATGGGCCTTGATCCTCTCACCGGCGACTATAGCGGCCAGGTAATTGACGACCTGGGTAACGCGGTCTACCTGCGCCTGCAGACGCCTCTGGGCAGCTGGTGGGCAGACCCGACCCTGGGCTCGCGCCTGCATGAACTGCAGCGCGAGAAGGATGTCCCCCGAATCCAGATTCTCGCCAAGCAGTATGCGGAGGAGGCCCTGCGGCCCATCCTGGACGATGGCCGCGCCACCTCCATCACGGTGGAAACCGAACAACCACACGACGGGCGCTGCCTTCTCCTGATTACCGTCGTTGACGCACAGGGCCGCAAGCGCGCGTTTAACCATCCCGTTAAGGTGGCTTGATGTCCTACCCTCTGCGCTCCATGGAGCAGATCCGCGGCGACATCCTGCGAGACCAGGCGAACCTGGATGACTCGGTCGACATCACCTCCGACAGCGACAACTTTGTGAGGGCCACGGGCGTGGCTGGCGCCGTCGAGGGCCTGTATCAGTTCCAGGCCTGGCAGACGCGGCAGATCTTCCCCGACACCGCCGACAGCGAGAACTTGCGCCGGCATGCGGCATTGCGACGGATTTTCCCGAAGCCCGCGGCTCCCGCTGGGGGCACCGTACTGCTGACTGGCACCGTCCCCTCGACTGCCGATATCGGGCTCCAGATTGTCGTGGGCAATCAGCGCTACCAGACCTCGACGCCAGCGACTATTGGCGCAGGCGGGACCGCGCTGGTCACCGCTGTGGCACTGGCGGCCGGTTCGGCCGGTAACCTGGCGGACAACACACCAGGTCAGCTGTCCGCGGCGCCGTCAGGCATCTCCAGCCAGGTCACCGTCGTGTCCATGGTCGGCGGCCGCGACGCGGAGACCGATGCCGAGCTGCTCTCGCGCCTGCTGGATCGCATGCAGCATCCGCCTGCTGGTGGGAATACGCAGGACTATCGCTCGTGGGCGATGGAGATCCCGGGCATCACGGACGCCTACGTGTTTCCCCATCGCGGCGGCGTGGGCCGCGTCGACGTGGCAGTAATTAGCGGCAATGCCCAAGCCAACGACGACGAGATCGCGGCCGCCCAGCTCAATATCGACACCGAGCGTCCCGCGGCCTGCCGCGGCGTGACGGTTTTCACGCCGACGCTTAAGCCAGTCGATTTCACCTACGGTGTGAAGCTCTCAGGAACAGATGGAGACACGCTTCTCGCTTCTCTATATCGGGACTTTGGTGCCTACTTTGACACCCTTGTACCTGGCGCCGCGATGGTTAAATCCAAAGCAGATGCCATTGTGTCCAACAGTCGGGGCGTTGGGGATTCCATTGCGGCGTCTCCAGCCGGGAACGTGATAGCCACCGTGAACGCGACCGTGGTCGAGTGGCTGCGCCTCGGCACCATTTCACTGTACACGCTGCCATGACACACGCCGAGCTCCTCTCGCTGCTGCTTCCGCCGGTGAGCTACCGATACTCGCCTGAGGGCGGGCGTCTCACTGCTTCCATCAAGGCCGATGGCAATTCGCTCGACAAGGCGATGCTCGATGGGGTCGCCGTTATCGACGGCATCACGCCATACGGGCGCGCCGACTTGCTGGTCGATTGGGAACGCATCTATGGGCTGGCGGATGCGGCTCGACAGCGCACCATTCAAGAGCGCTTAGCGGCGCTCCTCCAGCGCATCAATGAGGATGGAGGTCTCTCGCGAGAGTACTTCATCTTCTTGGCGTTAAACCTGGGATTCAGCATCAACATTGCCGAGTTTTCGCCGTTTAAGGTCGGCTCCGCGGTGGGCCAACCTCTGTATGGCGATGATTGGGTTTTCGCGTGGCGCATCAACGCTCCAGAGACGACTCTGGTTCCATTCAGAGTCGGTCGCAGCGCGGTCGGTGAGCCCCTGATGAAGTGGGGGAACGAGCTGCTCGAGGCCGCTTTAAAGGCTCTGGCGCCTGCCCATACCGTTCTCCAGTTTGCATACGCCGGCGACCCATCCCTCCTCATCGATGAGGAGGGCGACGGCTTCCTTCTCGACGAAGACAACGACTACCTGGATTTTTCCTGACATGGCTTCCAAACCGCTTTCTCTACGAGACAGAATTGCGTCGTTCCTTGGTACCGAGCTGTTCCCCGTCACACGGAATGGAAAGACCATGGCGGGCACGGTCGACGCGCTCGCAGAATTTGTCGTCCCGCGGGTACCCATCACCGCAGTTGTCACAAGCATTGCCGCCGAGGCAGCGCAAAGCGCGGCACTATCCGGTCAGTCGGCTGCAGACGCCTCGGCGACGGAGCAGGCGATCAACGACCGGTTCTATGGGGCTTTGTCTGCCGACCCGGCGGCTCGACCTAGTGGGGGAGCTTGCCAAGCCGGAGATGGGTATTTCAACACGGTAGCGAATGCCACCCGCCGATACACAGGGACGGTGTGGATCACGCCGGATCCAGATGCAGCTGACCTTGCGAATCATATCGATCCGGCGAAAGGCGCCGCGTTAGTCGGCTTCCTGTCACCGGATCCTGGTGCCGTCGGTAGGACAGTGCGCGACAAGCTAGGAGATATCCGGAACCCGAAGGACTACGGTGCAGGCGGTGTCGGGGATGAGACGGCGATGGCCCAGGCAGCAATCAATGCCGCAGGCTCGAAAGGGCTCATCATCCTACCGCCAGACATCAACGTCACGATGGAGTCTCTGATTATTCCTGACACACAGATGATCCTTGACCTCAAGCGAGGTCGACTCATCATGTCGGGTATTGGGCTAGAGCGCGGCACCTTCACTGACCATGTGGCATGGCGCAATATCAAGCCGAATTTCGCATCACGCCAGTACGTGGTTCCAAACGGATCGCCGACTGGAACCGCGGCAGCGGTGAAGCTCTTCTTTGATGACTACACTGCTGACCAGATCAACTATCGGGACGTCAGTATCTACACGGACCGAACGACAGGGAAGGCCTACTTAAACGCGAAGTCGAACGGAACCTTCCTGCCCCCATCCATCGTCTTGAGCTCCCAGGATGGGCAGCGGGTTGCGGGGGAGTTGTTCGACGAGACTGACGGAAACCAGCGCTTCTTCGGCTTGGCTCTTGGTGGCGAAAAGCCGACCGGCATGACCTGGTATTCGTCTATCCCGACGATATTCACTAAGGCAGCGGCCTTCATCAACAACGTCAGCCTGCGTTGGTACAACGCAGCCGGAACTGCTGCCACTGACCTGCTTCGATTCAACCTGCTGGACGAGCTCGAGATACTGTGCAATGGCATCCGGACTTCGCGCTGGTCGCAGACTTTGGGGCAGGTTATCCCGAACAACATGTTCCTGCGCTTCGAGAAGTCATCGGCCGCAGTCGTCACGGGCTCCATCAGCGGCAACACACTGACGGTTACAGGGGTGACATCGGGTGCACTAGCTGTCGGTCAGGTAATCACAGGATCAGGGGTCGCATCTGGCACGACGATCACTGCTCTGGGCACTGGAGCCGGCGGCGCTGGCACCTATACCGTCGGCGCTTCTCAGACCGTATCAAGCACCACAGTCACGGCACTCGGCGCGGCGGACAGCGGTTTGCGTATGAACACAGCGAACGCCCTGGAAATGCTCCATACCGGCGTATCTCTGCTGCAGGCAACATTTAACAATGTCATTTTCCAGAAAGCGTACGGTGCCGCGCGCGTCGTGGGAACTGCGGGCGATACGACGCCGAATGTGGGAAATATCTCGTTCTTGCAGATTCCGACAAATGCGACTCCTTACACCGTCACCAACTTCCTCAATGGCGTAGATGGGCAAGTCCTTTTGCTTCTTTTCTCGGACGCAAACTGTACGGTACAGAACAACGCCAATATTCAACTGAAACGCACCAACGCCGACTTCGTGGGCGTGGCGGGTAAGACCCTGCGCCTCGTGCGAGGCGCGGGAGCTTGGTACGAGTGTTGATGCCGCCGCCGCATGATTTTGGATGCGAAGTGGGCCCAGGGGCTTTCGCACCAAGGCTATACCCTTAACGAGGAATGATGAAATGCAGCGCATAGACCATTCGACAGCTGTAGCTGTTAAACCTGACCCACTGGCAGCAGGCGCGCCTGGTTACTTTACGCCTGGCGATCCATTGACCGGGCAAGAGGCAACTTGGCTTACCGCAGACTGGGCGAACGATGTCCAGGAGAACATCTGCCAAGTCATTGAGGCAGCCACCATCGCTCTGGTTAAGGGAGATGGATCGCAGATGCTTCAGGCAATTCGGGCGATCGCCAATCAAGTTGGCATGCCGGTGGGCGTGCCATTGCCTTGGCTGGGCGCGACGTCGACTATTCCCTCAAACTGCGTTGTCCTCATGGGCCAAACGCTTGACCGGGAGCTGTATCCCTTGGTCTCGACCCACGCCCTCGCCAGCGGGATCATCGTCTCCGACACTGATTGGTTGGCCCAGGCGCTGCACCGTACCAAATTCTCTACAGGTGACGGGCTATCGACCATTCGGCTTCCCGATCTTCGGGGCGAGCTGATCTACGGCGCGGATCTTGGCCGCGGAGTGCGATCTGCAGCCATCGGCGACTGGCTTGCCGGAGAGTTGCTCGCACACGTTCACGCTGCCTCGACGGACTCGCAAGGCACTCACTCGCATGCCGGCACGACCGACACGCAGGGATACCACTCGCATGGCGGGGCGACTGCGGGAGTTGGCGATCATACGCACCCCTACACCCGCTCTCCGGCGGCCTCCAACCCCGACGCACAGGGCGCCGACGCCGGCGCTTCGATGCTAGATCTAACACAGTTCGTGGGCGATAACACCGGTGCTGGAGGTGCGCACGCCCACGGCATCAACGGTGATGGCAGCCATGCGCACAACGTGACAACAAACGCTGCGGGCGCCCACATCCACAATGTGACGGTGAGCAGCGCTGGCGGGCTTGAAACGCGCCAGCGCGGCACCGGATATCCCTTCATCATGCGTGTTAAGTAGCGAGCAACATGGACAAGATCATCTATCACTTCGATCCGACAACCGGCGAGCTGCTCGCCAGCGGGCCTGTCTACATTGGGCCTGCAGGCGACGAGCAGATCGCGGCTTTCGCGACCTTAACACCTCCACCGGACCCCACCGAAGGTTACGTGGCCGTGGTCGTGCCCGGCAGCTTGACCGCCGGCTATGGTTGCTCCTGGTCGCTGGTGCGCGATTGGAGGCTGACAGTGCTCTATCGAGCGACCGATGGGGCTCCGTTGCAGGCAGGCGCTTCGGAACTCGCGGGCTGGTCCGGCCTAGGTGAGATTCCGGTGAATATCACTGCCCAGCCACGGCCGTCGAGCAGTCACACTTGGTCGGGCGGCGCATGGGTATTCGACCTGGTCGCGGCGAAGGCTGCCAAGCTGGTGGCTATCAATGCCGAGTGGGCTCAGCGCCAGGCCTCGCCGTTCGCGTTTGGTGGGCACAAGTTTGATGCGGATCCGGTGTCTACCGCACGCATTCTCGCAGCTGGCCAGATTGGCGGCATTGCCAAGGGGGCCGGCCGCACGTATACGGCCTCGTTGCCTGCCTCAGATGGGAGCGACGTCGACTTCGAGGCCGACGAACTGGTCAATCTTGCTATGGCGCTCGCGGAACACCGTGACAATTGTTATCGGATCGCTGGGGACTTGAAAGCATTGCTCTCAACAGCAGCAAGTGAAGAGGAGTTGGCTGCGATTGTATGGCCATCGGCTGGCGTCTGAGTCTAAGGAACCCCTTACCGGGAGGTATGCGCGACCCTATTCGCACAATGATTGAGGCCTGTGAGCTACGTGGCATACTTAACGCCGACCATAACGGCGTTAAGTACTCCTTTGGGGGGGGATTGTGTTTCGAGAGATCGCAAAGCGGCATCAAATGACAACCATCTTGCTGTGCAGGATGGATCCCAACGAGACCTCATTCACACCGATCGGCACCGCTTTTGTTTGTCACCGTAAAGGATACCTCTTGACGTGTGCACACAATTTTGCGCTCACAGACCCGCTAGGGATTGTTGCCCCCGCCAGGGGCAACTTTGTTCCAATGAGGGAAATTGGTGCCGGAACGCTCCACGTTAAGGTCGCTCAATTTGATGCCGTCAGAGACGTGGCGCTCCTCAAAATTGAGGCCGGAGTAGGAGGAAAGGCTGTGCTCCCGGACGACATGTTCATGGATGAGAATGCGGTCGAAGTGGGGGCAACAATTGCATACATAGGCTATCCGTTTTCGCATCGCGGGCTCACCGTTCGGCATATAGCGTCCGCAACATTGGCCAGCAAAATCGTGACGGAGAGTGGCATCCGGCAGTTCCAGCTCGATGCGATGGTCCACGAGGGGTGTAGCGGTGGTCCTGCTATCGACGCCAATACGGGGAAGATCATCGGAATCTTGTCTGGCAGGTTTTCGCCTGTGGCCAGCGCTGGTGGCTTCGCGTTCGTCACTGGCGGTCACGTGATCGGGGGTGAAAGCAGCATTTCGTATGCAACTTCAATAGCTTATGGGTTAGATCTAATGAAGGCGGAGGGCCTCAGTGCTTAACATTCAATACGACGAGACCGCACTCAAGGCGGTTATCCTGGAGCTCGTTCCCGCATACCAACAAGGTACGCTGCTCGATCTGATTGCCGGCGCGGACGTCTCAGAGGAGACGATTGATGCGACCGGCATGATGCTTGTGGGTGAACGCAGGGAGCCCGGATATATCGCATACACCGGCGTCCCGCCGGAACAGGATGGCCGCGTGGCGCCCTCGGTCTGGTCGTGTGTTCGTGGGGAGGTGTACAACCTTCTCTGCACCGATTCGGTACGCTATAAGTCGGAGCGTAAGGAGGGGCAAACTGCCATAAAGAGTCTCGTAACCATCATCGCAACTGCCGTGGCCGCGCAGTTTTCCCTGCCGGTTGGAGTCCTTACCGGGGCGGCCGTTCTCGGCCTGATGACGGCGCTGAAGGTCGGCGTGAATGGTTATTGTGAGGCGCTTAAGCCACGTCCTCCCAAGAGCTAGGCCGGCCAAAATGCGTACCCCTCCGTCCGGAGGGGTGGCTTTGGCACTAATGGATTGTAGGAACGCCCGGGGGGCTGCGGCTAGGCGTTAAGTTGACGCCCCTGTGATGCCAAACTTCGCGCAAAATCGCGCCAAACTCCGCGCGCCGTTACACATGGGTTACGTGGTGAGGCCCCTGACCTCGGGCGCGGTGACCGTTCGGCCATCTGCCGTTCGCGGTGCGGAGGACCACGATCCAGCCCGCATTGGTGGTTTCGTGGTTTTGTCTCTGGCGGCGGGCGCCCGGCCATTTGATGCCCTGCCGTACCGGCGCTGACGGTTCCTTGCCATCAACTTCCCTGGTTTCGTGGTGGGCGCAGTGGCCCGGTTCGCGGGGGCCGCCGCTTGCCATCAGGCGCTCGCCCTCCGAGACAAAACCACGAAACCAGCCACACCCGAAACAGCGCAGCACGTTGCGCCGCGAACGGCAGATGTGGGAATGGTCACCGTGCCCGAGGTCAGGGGCCCCACCACGTAACCCATGGGTCATGCTATTTAGATGCCCTTCGAGCCGGTAAGACACGCCAGCCAACACTCAGGGCCGTACGACGCAACCACCGAGGCCCACAAGCCTGATTGCTC
>NZ_AHJE01000092.1 GCF_000243095.1 Cupriavidus basilensis OR16
GGTTACGCGGGTCGCCCCGCCTCGGCATCGCCGGCGGTGGGCTACTACGCCAAGCACAATGAGCAACAAAAGGCGCTGCTGGATGCGGCGTTCTCCAAGCTCAAGGGCTTTGTCCTGACCAAATGATCGTGGCCAGCATGGCGGCGCGCGAAGAGAGCGCGCCGCCATGTTTTTTGCCACCTGCCTTAAGCAAAAACGAATACATCAAGGAAATTCCAACCATGGCTATTGTTGACGTCAAGGTTCCGCAACTCTCTGAATCGGTTGCAGAAGCAACCATGCTGAACTGGAAGAAGAAGCCGGGCGAAGCGGTTGCCCAAGACGAAATCCTGATTGAAATCGAGACCGACAAAGTCGTGCTCGAAGTGCCGGCCCCGTCGGCTGGCGTGCTGTCGCAGATCATCCGCAACGACGGCGACACCGTGGTTGCCGACGAAGTGATCGCCAAGATCGACACCGAAGCCACCGCTGGCGCCGTCGCTCCCGCCGCTGCCGCCGCCCCGGCACCCGTGGCCGCCGCCCCGGCCGCCGCAGCCGCTCCGGCCGCAGCCGGCGCCGTGGCCATGCCTTCGGCAGCCAAGCTGATGGCCGAAGGCGGCCTGTCCGCCGGCCAGGTTGCTGGCACGGGCAAGGATGGCCGCATCACCAAGGGCGACGTGCTGGCCGCGACCGCTGCGCCCGCTCCCGCCCCGGCCGCCAAGGCAGCACCGGCTCCGGCCGCCGCCAAGCCGGCGCTGCAGCAGGTTGCCGCCCCGGTGGACTTCGCCGCCCTGGGCGACCGCCCGGAAGAACGCGTGCCGATGAGCCGCCTGCGCGCCCGTATCGCCGAGCGCCTGCTGCAATCGCAAAGCACCAACGCCATCCTCACCACCTTCAATGAAGTGAACATGAAGCCGGTGATGGACCTGCGTAACAAGTACAAGGACCGCTTCGAGAAGGAACACGGCGTGAAGCTGGGCTTCATGTCCTTCTTCGTCAAGGCCGCGGTCCACGCGCTGAAGAAGTTCCCGCTGATCAATGCCTCGATCGACGGCAACGACATCGTCTACCACGGCTACTTCGACATCGGTATCGCGGTGGGCTCGCCCCGTGGCCTGGTGGTGCCTATCCTGCGCAACGCCGACCAGATGAGCCTGGCCGAAATCGAGAAGAAGATCGCTGAGTTCGGCGCCAAGGCCCGCGATGGCAAGCTGTCGCTGGAAGAGCTGACCGGTGGTACGTTCTCGATCTCCAATGGCGGCACCTTCGGCTCGATGCTGTCGACCCCGATCATCAACCCGCCGCAATCCGCTATCCTGGGCGTGCACGCCACCAAGGACCGCCCGGTGGTGGAAGACGGCCAGATCGTGATCCGTCCGATGAACTACCTCGCCATGTCCTACGACCACCGCATCATCGATGGCCGCGAAGCCGTCCTGGGCCTGGTCGCCATGAAGGATGCGCTGGAAGATCCGGCACGCCTGCTGCTGGACCTGTAATCATCTGCAAAGCCTGAGGTCTTGTCCGCGTTCTTCCCGCCACCCTTCATCGGGTGCGGCGCGGGCATGATGGACCGAAGAGTTGAAGGTGGCCTGGCGGGCGATGTTGCCCCGCCGTGGCTGCAAAAGGAATCTCCATGAGCAAACAATTCGACGTGCTGGTGATCGGTGCCGGCCCCGGCGGCTACATTGCCGCCATCCGTGCCGGCCAGCTTGGCCTGAACGTGGCCTGCTGCGAAGGCAACGCCTACGATGATCCCAAGGACGAACCGCGCCTGGGCGGCACCTGCCTGAACGTGGGTTGCATCCCTTCCAAGGCACTGCTGGCTTCCTCGGAAGAGTTCGAGAACGTGCAGCATCACATCGCCGACCACGGCATCACCGTGGGTGACGTCAAGGTCGACGTGGCCAAGATGCTCAAGCGCAAGGACGATATCGTCGGCAAGATGACCAAGGGCATCGAGTTCCTGTTCCGCAAGAACAAGGTCACGCTGCTCAAGGGCTACGGCAAGTTCGTCGGCAAGACCGCCGAGGGCTTCCAGGTCGAGATCGCCGGCAAGGCCGGCGCCGAAGTCGTGACGGCCAAGCAGGTCATCGTTGCTACGGGTTCCAAGGCGCGTCACCTGCCGGGCGTCACGGTGGACAACGTGCTGGTCAGCGATAACGAAGGCGCGCTCAAGTTCGCCGGCGTGCCGAAGAAGCTGGGCGTGATCGGCGCCGGCGTGATCGGCCTCGAGCTGGGCTCCGTGTGGCGCCGCCTGGGTGCCGAAGTGACCGTGCTGGAAGCTTTGCCCGCATTCCTGGGCGCCGCCGACGAAGGCGTGGCCAAGGAAGCGCAGAAGCTGTTGGCCAAGCAAGGCCTGAAGTTCAGCCTGGGCGTGCAGGTCAATGAAGTCAAGACCGGCAAGGACAACGTCACCGTCAGCTACACCGACAAGGACGGCGCTGCCCAGACCCTGGAAGTCGATCGCCTGATCGTGTCGGTTGGCCGCGTGCCCAAAGGCCATTGGCCTGGCGGCCGACCAGCGCGGCTTCATCGAGGTGGACGACCACTGCGCGACCAAGGTGCCGGGCCTGTGGGCCATCGGCGACGTGGTGCGTGGCCCGATGCTGGCCCACAAGGCCGAGGACGAAGGCGTGGCCGTTGCCGAGCGCATCGCCGGCCAGAAGCCGCATATCGACTACAACTGCATTCCGTGGGTGATCTACACCTTCCCGGAAATCGCATGGGTGGGCAAGACCGAGCAGCAGCTCAAGGCCGAAGGCCGCGAGTACAAGTCCGGCCAGTTCCCGTTCATGGCCAACGGCCGTGCGCTGGGCATGGGGCATTCGGATGGCTTCGTCAAGATGCTGGCCGATGCCAAGACCGATGAGATCCTGGGCGTGCACGTGGTTGCAGCGAACGCGTCGGACCTGATCGCCGAAGCCGTGGTGGCGATGGAGTTCAAGGCCGCCAGCGAAGACATCGGCCGCACCTGCCATCCGCATCCGTCGATGTCGGAAGTCATGCGCGAAGCCGCACTGGCTGTCGACAAGCGCCAGCTCAATATGTAAGGCAGTAGCCTGAGTATTGTTCAGTACCGGCGCGCCGCTCCAGCGGCGCGCCGTTTTCGCTTTCGGGGCGGCAGGGGCAGGCTGCCCTGTCATGCGCCCCGATCCCCATTCAAGCCGATGCCTCCCGGCATCCAGCGCAAGCAGTCAGCATGAACGTCCATGAGTACTACGAGCAGGAACTGAAGCAACGCGGCTACACCTCGGATGAGGCGCAGTTGCGCGCCGTCGAGCGTCTGCAGCAATGCTATGACGAGTGGGTGGCCTACAAGGGCCGGCGCAGCAGCACGCTGAAAAAGCTGCTGGTGCACCCGGACGTGCCCAAGGGCGTGTACCTGTGGGGCGGGGTAGGGCGCGGCAAGTCCTTCCTGATGGACAGCTTCTATACCTGCGTGCCGGTGGTGCGCAAGACGCGGCTGCATTTCCATGAGTTCATGCGCGAGGTGCATCGCCAGCTCGAAGAGCTGCGTGGGCGCCCGGATCCGCTGGACGAGCTGGCCAAGCGCATCGCGCGGCGGTTCCGCCTGATCTGCTTCGATGAGTTCCACGTCAGCGACGTGGCCGATGCGATGATCCTGCACCGCCTGCTGCAGCAGATG
Organism: Cupriavidus basilensis OR16; assembly: GCF_000243095.1. Lineage (GTDB taxonomy): Bacteria > Pseudomonadota > Gammaproteobacteria > Burkholderiales > Burkholderiaceae > Cupriavidus > Cupriavidus basilensis_D. Next base: position 3,629 of record NZ_AHJE01000092.1, read on the forward strand.
TTCGAGAACGGCGTGCAGTTCGTGATGACGTCGAACTACCGGCCCGACCTGCTGTACCCGGACGGCCTGCACCGGGACCGCGTGCTGCCGGCGATCGCGCTGCTGCAGCACAAGCTCGACGTGCTCAATGTGGATGCCGGCATCGACTACCGCAAGCGCGCGCTCGAGCAGGTGGATGCCTATCACACGCCGCTGGGGCCCGAGGCCAGTTCGGCCCTGCGCCATGCCTTTACCGGCATTGCCGGCGTGGCCGACGAATCCCCCATCCTGCATATCGAGCACCGCGAGCTGCGCGCGCTGCGCAAGGCGGGCGGCGTGGTCTGGTTCGATTTCAATACGCTTTGTGGTGGTCCCCGCTCGCAGAACGACTACCTTGAGCTCGCCACCGAGTTCCACACGGTGATCCTCTCCGACGTGCCCAGGATGACGCCACGCATGTCGTCCGAGGCGCGGCGCTTCACTTGGCTGATCGACGTGTTCTACGACCACAAGGTCAAGCTGCTGATCTCGGCGGAAGTGCCGGCCGACGAACTTTACACCGAAGGCCAGATGGCCAACGAGTTCAGCCGCACGGTGTCGCGCATCATCGAGATGCAGTCGCGCGAATACCTGGAAGCGCCGCGCCGCACGGTCGATACCTCGCTGACCTGACGCTTTCCGCAAGCCCCTTCGGGCCGCCCGCTTGATCTGTATCAAGGCGGCTTGCCAGCGGGACTCTTACCATGCAATTGGTAAAAAAGAGTCCCGATGCAGCCTTCCCCAGCCCCAGCCCCAGCCTATTCCCTGCCCAATCCGCCACTTGCGCGTGCAAGCGGCGCGCCTGCGGCCGCCGGGCATGCGGGTTGTTTCCACTGCGGACAGCCGCTCGTGACCGGCGAGCCACCCTTGCACGCCAGCATCAACGGCGAGGAACAGGCCTTTTGCTGCGGTGGCTGCCAGGCCCTGGCGCAGACCCTGCACGCGGCCGGGTTCGGCCATTTGTACGGCGACCAAGCCCGCTTTGCTCGCCCCATCGACGACGCGGCGCGGCGCGAGGCCGAGCCGGTGTGGGCTGCCTATGACACCGAGGAATTGCGGGCCCAGTTCGTGCGCCCGCTGGACGAGCGCCGGGCCGAGATCACGCTGGCGCCGGAGAATATCCGCTGCGCCGCCTGCGCCTGGCTGATCGAGCAGCATCTGGGCAGCCTGCCCGGCGTGGAATCGGTGATCGCCAATGTGGCTACGCGCCGCGTGGTGGTGCGCTGGCGCGCGGCCGAGCAGCCTGTCTCAGCTTTGCTCGCGGCGCTGGCCGGCATCGGCTACCTGGCATGGCCGTTCGAGGTTTCGCGCTCGGACCGGCAGGAGCGCGTCGCACGCCGCGGCCTGCTGATGCGCATGGCGGTGGCCATGCTCGGCATGATGCAGGTGATGATGTACGCATGGCCCATCTACACCCATGAAGCCGCCATCGATCCGGGGCAGCTGCAACTGATGCGCTGGGCCAGCCTGGTGCTGACCCTGCCCGTGGTGCTGTACTCGGCCTCGCCGATCTTTGCCGGTGCGTGGCGCGGCCTCAGGCAGCGCCATCTGGGCATGGACGTGCCGGTGGCGCTGGGCGTGGGTGCGGGCTTTATCGCCAGCACCGTGGCGACGTTGCGCGGCACCGGCGAGGTGTACTTCGATTCCGTCACGATGTTCGTGGCCTTCCTGCTGCTGGCGCGCTACCTGGAGTTGCGCGTGCGCCAGGCCTCGCGCAGTGGCGCCGAGATGCTGGCGCGGCAGTTGCCCGCCACCTGCGAGCGCTTGCAGGCCGAAGGCGGCACGGGCGAGCGGGTGCCTGTGGCGCGGCTGCGCGCCGGCGACCTGATCCGCGTCAAGGCGGGCGAGGTGGTGCCGGCGGATGCCACGGTGATCGCCGGCACGAGTGAGCTCGACGAATCCATGCTGACCGGCGAGAGCCGGCCGGTGCCGCGCGGCATCGGCGACCCGGTGCTGGCAGGGTGCTTCAATACCACGAGCCCGCTTGAGCTGCGCGTGACCAAGGTGGGGGCGGGCACCCGGCTGGCGGAGATCGTCGCCGTGCTGGACCGCGCACTCGCCGAGAAGCCACGCCTGGCCACGGTGGCCGACCGCGTGGCGGGCTGGTTCGTCGCCATCCTGCTGGTACTGGCGGCTGTGACCGGTGCCGTCTGGTGGACCTGGATCGATCCCGCGCGCGCGTTGCTGGTGACGGTTGCCGTGCTCGTGGTGAGTTGCCCGTGCGCACTCTCGCTGGCCACGCCGGCGGCGCTGGCCGCGGCTGGAGCCGCGCTGTCGCGTCGCGGCTTGCTGCTCGCGCGCGGCCACGCGCTGGAGACCCTGGCCAGCGTCACGGACGTGATGCTCGACAAGACCGGCACGCTCACGCAAGGGTGTTTCGCGCTGGTGCGAACGCAGCCCTTGGGCGACGCCGATGCCGCCGCCAGCCTGGGTCTGGCCGCTGCCATGGAGCGCTCCGGCGAGCATCCTATCGCGCGGGGCATCGTGGTGGCCGCGCAGGCGCAAGGCCTTGCGCAGGATACGCGCGCCATCGGCGCCGTGCGCAATGTGCCAGGGCAGGGCCTTGAGGCCGAGGTGGATGGGCAGCGTTACCGGCTTGGCCGCCGGGAGTTCGTCGATGCGCTGTGCGGGCGCGGCAGCGCCGGCGTTGCGGATGCCGAGCTGGCTGGCAGCGAGCGCCGCGGCGCCACGCTGGTGTGGCTGGGCAGCGCCGCCGGCGCGCTGGCGGTGTTCGAGCTGGCCGATGTGGCGCGCGAGCAATCCACGCGCTTGCTCAGCGAGCTGCGCGCGCTCGGCGTGACCTGCCATCTCGTGTCTGGCGATACGCCCGCCACCGTTGGCTGGTGGGCCGATCATTTCCAGATCCCGCAACGCGAAGGCGGCGTCACGCCCGAGGGCAAGCGCGAGTACGTGGGGCGCCTGCAGCAAGCCGGTGCCGTGGTGCTGGCGGTGGGCGACGGCATCAACGATGCGCCGGTGCTGGCGCAGGCGCAGGTCTCGATCGCGATCGGCAGCGGTGCGCCGCTGGCGCAGGCAGGTGCCGACGCCGTGCTGACCCATGGCCGCGTGGCCGAGATCGCGAACGCGCTGAGGATGGCCCGCCGCACCCGCAGCGTGGTGCGCCAGAACCTGGCCTGGGCCTTCGCCTATAACGTGATCGCCATCCCGCTGGCGGCTACCGGCTATGTCACCGCCTGGATGGCAGGCATCGGCATGTCGGCGTCGTCGCTGCTGGTGGTGGCCAATGCCTGGCGCCTGCTGCGCGCCGGCAAGCCTGGAGACTGACGCATGGACATGCTCTACCTGCTGGTGCCGATGAGCCTGGTGCTGGTCGCGGTGATTGCCGGCGCGCTCTGGTGGGCGCTGCATGCCGGGCAATACGACGACCTCGACCGGCCCGGTGAGGCCATCCTGCTCGACAACGACAAGCCCTGACCAATCACGGCCACGCAGCCGCGCGCTCGCGCTCCTGTGTGGCCGTGTGTGCGGATGTGAGACGCCGATGCACCTGAGTTCCCATGCTTTCCGGTGCGCTTGATACAGATCAAGACGGTCGGCGCTCGCTTTTCCTACAGTCACAACATCAATTCATGTTTATCCAATCTGGGGGTCTGAATGGCTGTCACCGCCGCGTATTCTCGCGCCGACACCTTCAATTACGGCGTTGTGCGGCAGTTTGCCGTCATGACGGTAGTCTGGGGGATTGTCGGTATGGCCGTAGGCGTTTTGCTCGCGGCACAGTTGATCTGGCCGGAGCTGAATTTCAACACGCCATGGCTGTCCTTCGGGCGCCTGCGCCCGCTGCACACCAATGCGGTCATCTTCGCCTTCGGCGGCAGCGCGCTGTTCGCCACCTCCTACTACATCGTGCAGCGTACCTGCCAGGCGCGGCTGTTCTGCGGCCCGCTGGCGGCCTTCACGTTCTGGGGCTGGCAACTGGTGATCGTGGCCGCGGTCATCACGCTGCCCCTGGGCATCACCAGTTCGAAGGAGTACGCCGAGCTCGAATGGCCAATCGACATCCTGATCACGCTGGTCTGGGTGGCCTATGCCATCGTCTTCTTCGGCACCATCATGAAGCGCAAGACCCGGCATATCTACGTGGCCAACTGGTTCTTCGGCGCCTACATCCTGACCATCGCCATCCTGCATATCGTCAACAACGCCGAGATGCCGGTGGGCATGTGGAAGTCCTACTCGGCTTATGCCGGGGTGCAGGACGCCATGGTGCAGTGGTGGTACGGCCATAACGCGGTGGGCTTCTTCCTGACCACCAGCTTCCTGGGCATGATGTATTACTTCATCCCCAAGCAGGCCGGCCGCCCGATCTATTCCTACCGCCTGTCGATCGTTCACTTCTGGGCGCTCAACTTCACCTATATGTGGGCTGGCCCCCACCACCTGCAGTTCACGTCGCTGCCGGACTGGGCGCAGTCGCTGGGCATGGTGTTCTCGCTGATCCTGCTAGCGCCTTCGTGGGGCGGCATGATCAACGGCATCATGACCTTGTCGGGTGCCTGGCACAAGCTGCGCACCGATCCCATCCTCAAGTTCCTGGTGGTGGCGCTGTCCTTCTACGGCATGGCGACCTTCGAGGGTTCGATGATGTCGATCAAGACCGTCAACGCGCTGTCGCACTACACGGACTGGACCATCGGCCACGTGCACTCCGGCGCGCTGGGCTGGGTTGCGATGATCTCCATCGGCTCGCTCTACTACCTGATTCCGCGCCTGTTCGGCGAGAAGGAGATGTACAGCGTGCGCCTGATCGAGCTGCACTTCTGGATCGCCACCATCGGCGTGGTGCTGTACATCGCCTCGATGTGGATCGCCGGTGTGATGGAAGGCCTGATGTGGCGAGCCACCCAGCCTGACGGCACGCTGACCTACGCCTTCGTGGAAGCGGTCAAGGCCAAGTACCCGTTCTACCTGATCCGCTTGCTGGGTGGCTTGTGCTTCCTCTCCGGCATGCTGCTGATGGCATACAACGTGGCCAGGACCATCATCGGCAAGCCTGCCGTGGATGCACTGATCCCGACCAGCGTTTCCGCCTCCGCCCATTGATCATTCCAGGATAGAAACGATGTCCGAAAAACGAAGCTTCTTTACGCACGAGACCCTGGAGAAGAACATCGGCTGGCTGATCCTGTGCACCATCCTGGTGGTCAGCATCGCCGGGCTCGTCCAGATCGTGCCGCTGTTCTTCCAGCACTCCACCACCGAGCCCGACGCGGGGATCAAGCCGTACTCCGCGCTGCGCCTGATGGGCCGCGATATCTATATCCGCGAAGGCTGCGTGGGCTGCCATTCGCAGCAGGTGCGCACGCTGCAGGGCGACGTCGAACGCTATGGCCACTACTCGACGGCCGGCGAGTCGGTCTACGACCATCCCTTCCTGTGGGGTTCCAAGCGTACCGGTCCCGACCTGGCTCGCGTTGGCGGGCGCTACTCCGACGACTGGCAGCGCATCCACTTGCGCAATCCGCGCGACGTGGTGCCCGAGTCGGTGATGCCGTCCTACCCGTGGCTCGAGAAAACGCCGCTGCAGACCAACGATGTCCGCGACCGCATGCGTGCGCTGCGCCGCCTCGGCGTGCCCTACACCGATGCCGAGATCGAGCAGGCGCCCGCCACGCTGGCCGGCAAGACCGAGGAAGACGCGATGGTCGCCTACCTGCAAGAGCTTGGCATCGCCAAGCGCAATGTGCGCGTCGACGCCGCGGTTGCGGCGCAGCCCGCGGCCACGCCCGCCAAGGAGTAAGCCATGGCAATGATCACCGCGTTCTCCACCGTGGTTTCGATGGCTGCCTTCATCGCGATCTGCTGGTGGGCCTGGTCGTCCGGGCGCAAGGCTGCCAACCAGGAGTCGGCCATGCTGCCGTTCGCCTTGCCCGACGAGCCGCTGGCCGCACGCCAAGACGCCAGGCCCGATGCCGGCCACCGCATCGCGCGTCATGCCCACGGCGCAAACAACACCACGCAGGAACACTGAGTCATGAGCGACTTCTTCACGGATTTCTGGAGCTACTACATTGCCGCCATCGCGCTGGTCGGCATCGTCTGGTGCGTGTGGCTGCTGTTCTCCCAGCGCAAGGTCACCAAGGTTGTGGGCGCGCCTGAGGACACCGGCCACGTGTGGGACGGCGACCTGCGCGAGCTGAACAACCCGCTGCCACGCTGGTGGATGTGGATGTTCCTGCTGGCATGCATCTTTGGCCTTGGTTACCTGGTGCTGTATCCCGGTCTGGGTTCCTATGCCGGCGTGCTCAAGACCTCCAGCCGGGTTGAGCTGGAGGCGCACCGCCAGGCAGCCGAACAACTGCAGCGCGACGTCTATGGCAAGTACATGCAGATGGACGTCAAGCAGGTGGCGGCCGACCCGGCGGCGCGCGAGATCGGGCAGCGCCTGTTTCTCAACTACTGCGCGCAATGCCATGGCTCCGACGCCCGCGGCAGCCGCGGCTTTCCCAACCTGACGGACAACGACTGGCTGTATGGCGGGGAACCCGACACCATCACGCAGACCATCACCAAGGGCCGCAACGGCGTGATGCCGTCGTTCGCTTCGACCATCGACGGCAAGCTCGCCGGCGACGTGGCGCAATATGCGCGCTCGCTGTCCGGCCTGTCTTACGATCCGATCCGCGCCTCGCGGGGCGAGAGCACGTTCAAGTCCACCTGCGCGGCCTGCCACGGCTCCACCGGCAAGGGCAACCAGGCGCTCGGCGCGCCTAACCTGTCCGATCGCGTCTGGCTGTATGGCAGCTCGGAGGCGAATATTGTCGACGCGATCCTCAAGGGCCATAACAACCATATGCCCGCGCACGAGGAGATCCTTACGCCCGAGCGCATCCGCATGTTGACGGCCTATGTCTGGGGGCTGTCCAACACCGGCGGCGGTGCAGGCGAGGGGGGCAGGCAATGAGCCACCACGCTTGTGCTTGTCAGCCGGGCCCGCGCCGCGGCGGGGGTGTTCGCCCATGAACGCCCCCGGACCGGAGCCGCTTGAAAGGAACGGGGCCGCGTGGGCGCCGCTGCGAGCGCCCACACCTGCCTCGGCGGACGCGGAAACGTCGGACGAGACCCTGTACGAAGTCCGCCGCAAGATCTATCCGCGCTCGGTGTCGGGCGCATTCTCGAGCTGGCGGGTCTGGATGGTGGTCCTGACCCAGCTGTTCTTCTATGGCATGCCCTGGCTGCAGTGGAATGGCCGCCAGGCCATGTTGTTCGATCTCGGCGCGCGCAAGTTCTATATATTCGGCCTGGTGCTGTGGCCCCAGGACGTGATCTACCTTGCCGTGCTGCTGGTGATCTCCGCGGTGTCGCTGTTTCTCTTCACGGCGATCGCAGGGCGGCTGTTCTGCGGCTATGCGTGTCCGCAAACGGTGTACACCGAGATCTTCATGTGGATCGAGCGGCATGTGGAAGGCGACCGCTTTGCCCGCATCCGCCTGGACGGCGATCCTTGGAGCGTGCGCAAGCTGCGCCTGAAGGCCACCAAGCACACGCTCTGGATCGTGATCGCGCTATGGACGGGCTTTACCTTCGTCGGCTATTTCTCGCCCATTCGCACGCTCGGCGCGCAGGTGCTGAGCCTCTCGCTGGGTCCGTGGCAGACGTTTTGGATGCTGTTTTACTCGTTTGCCACCTGGGGCAACGCCGGCTTCATGCGCGAGCAGGTTTGCAAGTACATGTGTCCGTATGCACGCTTCCAGAGCGTGATGGTCGATCGCGACACCTATGTGGTCACTTATGACGTGGGCCGCGGCGAGCCGCGCGGCAGCCGTTCGCGCAAGGCGGACCACAAGGCCGCCGGGCTGGGCTCGTGCGTGAATTGCAGCATCTGCGTGCAGGTCTGTCCTACTGGCATCGATATCCGTGATGGACTGCAGTACGACTGCATTGGCTGCGGCGCCTGTATCGACGCCTGCAACCAAGTCATGGACAAGATGGCTTACCCGCGCGGGCTGATCCGCTATACGTCTGAGAACGCCATGCGCAGCGCGCTCTCCGAGACCGTGGCGCGCAAGCGCCTGGTGCGGCCGCGCACGGTGATCTACTCGGTGATCTGGCTGGCGCTGGTCGCCGGCTTCATGGCCTCGCTGGCCATGCGCACGCCGCTCAAGGTCGATATCATCCGCGACCGCGGCGCGCTGGGGCGGGAAGTGGAAGGGCGCTGGATCGAGAACGTGTATCGGCTGCAACTAATCAACACGACCGAGGCGCCAATGCGCGTCGCCGTCAGCGCGGGCAGCGATGAGCTCAAGGGCCTGGCCGTGGAATATGATCACGCTGCCGGCAACCTGGAGCCCACGTCCAATCGCCTGATTCCCATCCGGGTGCGCGTGCCGATCGAGTCCGCGGCGCAGGGCACGCACAAGATCGAGGTCACAGTGACCGCGGTGCCCGACGAGGGCGCGGGGAGCCATGGCGCGGAGATTCGCCAGAGCACCAGCTTTATCGTGCCGCGCAATCTGTGAGGCGCCAGGGGACACTGGATGCACCAATCCATACGCAACAGACGCGAACTAGATCTAGAGGAGGCCAGATGACGCAGCAAAGCAATCCTTGGTGGAAGGAGCCGTGGCCGTGGCTGCTGATGAGCGGGCCATTGGTGGCGATGGTGGCTTGCGGGGTCACGATCTGGCTGGCGATGACCCATCCGGACCCGCCCATTGAAGAGGGCGTGTCGCGGCACGGCCTGGTGGTCGAGAAGGCGGGCAGCGCGGCACGCCAGGCAGCGCCGGTTGCGGCGCAAGCGAGGTGATCATGAGACTGCGCTGGCTGATGTGGGTGCTGTGGCCCGCTTTCCTGGTTGCCGGGCTGACGACCGCGCTGGTGTTTTCCATGGTGGACCCCGGCGACCTGCGCTTCTTCGGCCAGCCGGTCGAGGCGTCGCGGGAGGCGGTCTACACGGTGGGATTCCTGATCGCGTGGGTGCTTTGCTCCTTGTCGAGCGGCTTGACGCTATACACCATGCCCACGCGGCTGGCGGACACGGACGAGCTCGAATGAGCGCGGTGCGCGCCTTGCCGGTTCAGGCCAGGGGGCGCGGCATCGCGGCTAGCGGCCGCGGGCGAAGGTGGCCCGCGACGTGCACGTCAGCAAGACTTGTTGACGATCTGCTTGATCCCCACCATGTCGACCAGCTTGACGTGGCGCTGGCGGATCTGGATCAGGCCGGCTTCCGCAAAGCGCGAGAACAGGCGGCTGACGGTTTCGAGCTTGAGTCCCAGGTAGCTGCCGATCTCCTCGCGGCTCATGCGCAGCACGAACTCGGAGGCCGAATAGCCGCGCGCGGACAAGCGCTCGGACAGGTTGATCAGGAAAGCGGCGAGCCGCTCCTCGGCGCGCATCGAGCCGAGCGTGATCAGCATGACCTGATCCTGGGAGATCTCCTTGCTCATCAGCCGCATGAACTGATGCTGCAGGGAAGGCAGGACGTTGGACAACGACTGGAGATCGCCGAAGCGAACCACGCAGACTTCGGTATCCTCCAGCGCGGTGGCGTCCGATGCGTGCTGCATCTCGCCGAGGCCGTCGAGGCCGACGACTTCACCAGGGAGGTGGAAGCCCGTGATCTGCGAGCGGCCGTCTTCCATCGTCAGGTGGGTCTTGAGCGTGCCGAAGCGGATCGCATAGACAGCGGTGAGAGGGTCGCCGAGGCGGTACAGGGTTTCGCCCTTGCGTACGCGCACCCGGTCCTGCACCAGCGTATCCATCTTTACGAGGTCCTGCTGTGTCATGCCGACGGGCAGGCAGAGCTGCCCGAGCGAGCATGTGGAGCAGCGGGGCGACATCTCGGTAATGGGAATGGAGGTGAGCAATTGAGGCCTGTCGGTTTAGCGCAGTCAACCAAGCGCGGTGTGGCAGGCGCATTGAGTTGAGAGCTTGACGTTGAAAGTCGTCGGTTGGAAGCGCTATCCACATTGGCCTGGCGCGCGGGTCTGTCGGCGGTGCGCTATCTGTGCAGCGCAGCCTGCCGTGCCCGTCGTCATGTTTTGCGAGCGCGCGAACTGGCGCGGGCGCTAGGCTTCATGTCGATAGCGCCTCTTGAAGCTGCGGGGGCGCGTTGGGCGCATTTTACCGCGCCGGACGTTGCGATTGTGTGATTGGGAGGAGAAGTTGACCATAGGCGTGCTTATCAGCGTATTTACCCTGGCTTTGCTGGGCGGTGTGCACTGCGCCGCCATGTGCGGCGGGATCGCGCTGGCCGCCGAGCAGGGGGGCGTTGCGCGCGTGCCGGCCACGGTGCTCCGGCGGCCTGCTCATTGGCTGCTGGAACTACTCGTGATGCACGCCGGGCGGCTCAGCATGTATGCCGTGCTGGGGGCCTTGCTGGGCGCCCTGGGCGCCGGCGTCTGGGGGGCGCAGTACCTGCCGCTGCAGCGCTGGCTGTTTGGCGTTGGCAGCGTGATGCTGGTGTTGTCGGGCCTGTGGATGCTGCGCGGGCGCACCGTAGGCGCTGGCTGGCTGGAGCGGCTCGCCGCCAGGGGCGCGGGCGCCTTGCTGCGTGCCCTTGGCGCCGTCGGGGCGCGCTTGCCGGCCGTTGTCCTGCGGCAGGGGCAGGGGCGGTTGTTGCGCCGCTACGGGATGGGGCTGGCCTGGGGGCTGGTGCCGTGCGGCATGGTGTACGGTGCCCTTGCCATGGCGTTGCTGGCGGGCAACGCCGCGTCGGGCGCGCTGGTGATGGCCGTGTTCGGCCTGGGCACCCTGCCGAACCTGCTGGTGATCTCGGGCCTGTCAGGCTATCTCAGGCAGCTTTCACGCCGCCCGGCGGTGCGGACCGGTGCTGGCCTCGCGGTCACGGCTTTCATCCGTATTTCTTGCACCCGGCGCGTTCGATGATAAACGCCGCGCCGGACAGGTCCGCCACATCAGGGGGAAGGCGCGACGCAAGGGCTCCGTCGACTGGCAGGTAAAGCCGGTGGCCGGGCGATCTCCTGCCGGTCAGGTCCGGCACCCGATGCAATAAAAGAAAGCGCACGGCTGGCATGCAACAAGCATGCGGTTGGCTGCGCGGCCAGATGGCGGTGGCAATCCCTACCGCTGAACCCGCAATCTCCAGTGCGCCCGGGATCAATCGGGGCGCAGGTGCAAAGACAGGCTGCACGCAATCAACATGAATACCCAAGAGGCGAAGATCGTCCTCGAGACCGCGCTGATCTGCGCGCAGGAGCCCTTGCGCGTCAATGACTTGCGCCGGCTGTTTGCCGACGACGTTGGTGCCGACACCATTCGCGTGCTGCTCGAAGAGCTGCGCCGGGACTGGGAGCAACGCGGCGTGGAACTCGTGGCATTGGCCAGTGGCTGGCGTTTTCAGAGCCGCCCGGACATGCGCGAATACCTGGACCGGCTCAATCCCGAGAAGCCGCCCAAATACTCCCGCGCCGTCATGGAGACGCTGGCGATCATTGCCTACCGGCAACCGGTCACGCGGGGCGATATCGAGGAAATCCGCGGCGTCGCGGTCAGCACCGAGGTCGTGAAGAAGCTCGAGGACCGCAGCTGGATTGAGGTGATCGGCCACCGCGACGTGCCGGGGCGGCCGGCGCTTTATGCCACCACCAAGAATTTCCTGGATGACCTTGGGCTGCGCACGCTCGATGAACTGCCGCCGCTGGAGGACATCCAGGCCCAGGCGCAGGTCGCGCTGCTGAACCAGGAGCCGATCGATTTCGAGGCGCTGGGCGCGGTGCCGGACGGTAGCGACGAAGAGGCCTTCGCGGAACCTGGCGATGACCAGGCTGCAGCTACCGCAGAGGTTGCGGCCGACGCTGCAGAGGGTGAAGCGCCCGGTCCCGAGTCGGTTGCAGCCGATGTGCTTGCGGCAGGTGCCGCGGATAGCATCGCCGATCTGGTGGATGCGTTTGAAAAGAAGGAAGCCCTGGTCCAAGCGGAGGCTGGGTTCACCCCCGAGGCCGGGGCCGAGGCTGAAGTGGCGGCAATACCTGAGCCAGACAGTGAGCCAGGGAGCGAGCCGGTGTGCGCCGAGCCCGCCGGCGCACGGCTTGACGACACAGCCGCGGAGCAAGCCGTCGAAGACGGTGAAACCAATGAGCAAACGGACACGCCCGCCGACGGTTACCACGTGCAAGTGGCCTCCGGCGAGCAGCAGTCCGAAGTCCCGGGGGCGTCCAAGACGAATCCGGCGCACCCCAGCGAGCACGACGAGCACGACCAGCGCGTGTCCAACTGAACACCATGCAACATCCGAATGTGAATAACTTGTCCGATTCTGATCAAGACGTCCGCCAGGCGGATACGCCGGCCGGCGATGCCGGCAATGGCGCCGAAGGTGGCGCCGGGGCCGATGGCGCGCCGCGCCGCAAGGGCCTGCGCCGTGGCCTGCGCAATCTGGTGGCCACGCGACGCCAGGCCGCGCAGGACCGCGATGGCGGCCGTGCCGCGGACGGCGAGACAGCAGCCCTAGCGGGCGGCTCCGACGCGGGCGCCGCGCAAGACGCGCGTGGCGACGGCGCAAGGAGGGGGCGTACGCGCGGCAAGCGCAAGCCCGCCGAAGGCGAGGTCGTGCAGGCCGGCGAGCAGCAGGGCGAACGCCCGGCGCCGCGAGGCCGCCGCAACTTCAGCGGTGACAACGCCGAAGGCACCGGCGAAGCTGGCGGCGAAGCCACGGGCGAGCGCCAGCGCGACGGCGCGCATGCCAACCAGAATGCCCGCAAGCGCAAGCCGCAGCAGGGCCAGCAGCAAGGCGCGGCCCGTCGCGGTGGCGCCGAGGGGCAGCAAGGCGGCCCGCGCCAGCAAGGCAAGGGCAACAAGGGCAAGGGCGGCGCGCAGCGTCCGGCCGCGGGTGTGCCCGAAAAGGCGCCCGCCGTCGCCGCGAGCGGTGAAGATCTTTTCCGCTTCGTCATTTCCGGTCAGTACGACCAGGAAGAATCGAGCGGCCCGCAAGCCCGGGTCAAGCCGGTGCGCGAGCTGTCGGCAGACGACGATGCGCCCAAGCTGCACAAGGTGCTTGCCGAGGGCGGACTGGGCTCGCGCCGGGAAATGGAAGAGCTGATCCTGCAGGGCCGGGTTTCGGTCAATGGCCTGCCTGCCCACATCGGCCAGCGTATCCTGCCGGCTGACCAGGTCCGTGTGAATGGCAAGCTGATCCACCGCCGTGTGTCGTCCAAGCCGCCGCGCGTGCTGCTTTATCACAAGCCGTCCGGCGAGATCGTCAGCCAGTCGGACCCGGAAGGCCGTCCGACCGTGTTTGATAGCCTGCCGCGCATCAAGGCAGGGAAGTGGGTGGCCGTGGGCCGCCTCGACTTCAACACCGAGGGCTTGCTGATCTTTACGTCCTCGGGCGATATCGCTAACAAGTTCATGCATCCGCGCTACGGCGTGGAGCGCGAATATGCGGTGCGTACGCTGGGCGAGCTGGCCGAGGCCGATCGCCAGCGCCTGCTGCATGGCATCAAGCTCGATGACGGCGAGGCCAATTTCCTGCGCATCGCGGACGGTGGTGGTGAAGGCATCAACCACTGGTACCACGTGGCGCTGACCGAAGGCCGCAACCGCGAAGTGCGCCGCATGTTTGAGGCTGTGGGCCTGACCGTGTCGCGCCTGATCCGTACCCGCTATGGCCAGTTCCTGCTGCCGCGCGGCTTGAAGCGCGGCCGCTGGCAGGAACTCGCGGCCGACGACGTGCGCGCGCTGATGGCATCCATCGGGCTGAAGGCACCGTCCAAGGGCGATAGCGGTCCCCGGGGTGGCAGCAAGGTCGGTGGCCGCCAGCAACGCGCCGAGGCAGCCATTGCCGGCATGCCCATGCCGACCGGCATGGACGGCCTGCCGCGCGTCAACCGCGGCAACGGCCCGCGCGGCAGTGGCGCCGGCCGCGGTCAGCCGGATCCGATGCAAACCTCGATGGGCTACATCGGTGGCCCGACCCTGCTGACGTCGCACACCACGAAGCTGGGCGGTGGCGGCGCGGGCTCCCCCCGCGGCCCTGGTGGCCCGAATCGCGGTGGCCGCAGCGGTATTTTTTTTTGCTTCGCCCGTTTCGTGTGCTTGCCGTGTTGCGCGGCGCGCCGGTCGGGATGACTGGCAGGCAAGCTGGCTGAAGCCGTCAACCACGACGGCCGTGCCGATGGGCTGGGTCTGCCACGGTATTGATGGCCATTATTCGGGAATACAGTGCATCTGGCAGATTTGATCGAAACCACCTCCAGGCGGACTCATGCGCGTCTACATCGATCAGCCTGAAACCGGCATCGTCATTGAGGATTGCGAGAAGGTAAGCCGTCAGCTTACCCACGTGCTCACGGTCGAGAATATCGACTACGAGCGCCTCGAAGTGTCCTCGCCGGGGCTGGACCGGCCGCTCAAGAAACTGGCTGACTTCGTCCGCTTCGCGGGCCAGGAGGCCAGGGTTACCTTGCGCCTTCCGGTCAATGGCCAGAAGAATTTCGTCGGCATCCTGCAGACGCCTACCGGTGAGCCGGGGGCGGAGCAGATTGGCCTCGAGTTCGAAGGCCAGAACGGTACGGCGCTGCTGGAATTCACCATATCCGATGTTGATCGCGCACGCCTGGTGCCGGTGATCGACTTCAAAGGAAATCAGAAAAAAGGGAACAAGCAATGAGCCGCGAAGTTCTGTTGCTCGTCGATGCGCTTGCGCGTGAGAAGAACGTCGACAAGGATGTGGTATTCGGTGCGCTGGAAGCGGCACTCGCTTCGGCAACCAAGAAGCGTTTCGAGGAAGACGTGGATATTCGCGTCGCGATCGATCGTGAGTCCGGTGAGCACGAGACGTTCCGCCGCTGGCTTGTAGTCCCCGATGAACAGGGCCTGCAGGAGCCGGACAAGCAAATCCTCATGTTCGAGGCGCGCGAGCAGGATCCCGAGATCCAGCTGGATGAATTCGTCGAAGAGCAGATCGAGTCGGTCGAGTTCGGCCGTATCGGTGCGCAAGCCGCCAAGCAGGTGATCCTGCAGAAGATCCGCGACGCCGAGCGCGAGCAGATCCTCAACGATTACCTGGATCGTGGCGAAAAGGTCATGACCGGCACGGTCAAGCGTGCCGACAAGAAGGGCTTGATCGTCGAGTCGGGCCGCGTGGAAGCGTTGCTGGCTCGCGACCAGATCATCCCCAAGGAAAACCTGCGCACCGGCGACCGTGTCCGCGCATATATCCTGAATGTGGATCGCACCGCACGCGGTCCGCAGATCGAGCTCTCGCGCACCGCGCCGGAGTTCCTGATCAAGCTGTTCGAGAATGAAGTGCCGGAGATGGAGCAGGGCCTGCTGGAAATCAAGGCGGCCGCTCGCGACCCCGGCGTGCGCGCCAAGATCGCCGTAGTGGCGCATGACAAGCGTATCGATCCGATCGGTACCTGTGTCGGCGTGCGCGGCACGCGGGTGACCGCGGTGCGTAACGAGATTGGCGGCGAAGCGGTCGACATCGTGCTGTGGTCGGAAGACCCGGCGCAGTTCGTGATTGGCGCCCTGGCGCCGGCACAGGTACAGTCGATCGTTGTAGACGAAGAAAAGCACAGCATGGACGTGGTGGTCGACGAGGAAAACCTCGCCGTCGCCATCGGCCGCAGTGGTCAGAACGTACGCCTGGCGTCCGAGCTGACCGGCTGGCAGATCAACATCATGACGCAGGAAGAATCGGCGCAGAAGCAAGCCGAGGAAAGCGCCGTGGTGCGCAAGTTGTTCATGGCCAAGCTGGACGTGGACGAAGAAGTGGCTGACATCTTGATCGACGAAGGATTCTCCACGCTGGAAGAAGTGGCCTACGTGCCCATCAGCGAGATGTTGGAGATCGATGCATTCGATGAAGATACCGTCAACGAGCTGCGCAACCGCGCCCGCGATGCGCTCTTGACGATGGAACTGGCCCGGGAAGAAAAGGTGGAAGAGGTGTCGCAGGATCTGCGTTCGCTCGACGGCCTGACCCCGGAACTGATCGGCAAGCTGGCCGAAGGCAATATCCACACGCGTGACGAACTGGCCGAGTTGGCCGTCGACGAACTTGTCGACATGGTTGGTCTTGGCGAGGATGATGCCCGCGCGCTGATCATGAAAGCACGGGAACATTGGTTTAACTGAGGGACACGCTCACGTAGTGCTTTTCCAGACTGCTTGAGCGCGCATTCCGCACACAATTGTCCCGACGTATAAACCGAGCATTGAAAGGGTTTGAATGGCAAGCACAACAGTTGCCCAACTGGCCGCAGAACTGAGCCGCAGCGCAGCTGCCCTGCTGGAACAATTGCAGGCAGCTGGGGTGGGCAAGGTGACGCCTGACGACATCATCACCGAATCCGACAAGACCAAGTTGCTGGATTACCTCAAGCGTTCCCACGGGGCGGCCGATGACAGCGCGCGCAAGAAGATCACGCTGACCAAGCGTGAAACCTCCGAGATTCGCCAAGCCGATTCCACCGGCAAGACTCGCACGGTGCAGGTCGAGGTGCGCAAAAAGCGCGTCCTGATCAAGCGCGACGAGGCTTCCGCCGACGGCGCAGACGGCCACGAAGTGGTCGAGCTGCCGCTCGATGCGGCCGAGCAGGCACGCCAGGACGAGGAAGATCGTCAGCAGGCCGAGTTGCTGGCACGCCAGGAAGCCGAGTCGAAGGCACGCCAGGAAGCGGCCGAACGCGAGGAAGCCGAGCGTCGCGCCAAGCAGGAAGCGCTGGAGGCCGAAGAACGCCGCCAGGCTGAGCTCGCCGCCCGCAAGGCGGAAGAGGAAGCTGCTGCCCTGCGCGCCGCCGCTACGGCCAAGGCGCCGGAAGACGACGATTCGCGCAAGAAGGCCGAAGACGAGAAGGCTCGCCTGGCCGCCGAACGCGCTGCCGCGCAGAAGGCCGCCGACGATGCCAAGCAGGCTGCCGACAAGGCGCGTGCCGAGCAGGATGCAGCGCGCAAGCGCCGCGAGGCCGCCGAAGCCGAAGCCCGTGCGATTCAGCAGATGCTGAATGCCCCGGCGCGCGTGCTCAAGGCGCCGTCGGAACGCAAGGCCGAGGAAAAGAAGGCCGAGCAGACCGGCACGCTGCACAAGCCGGTCAAGCCGCCTGGCACTGAAGTCAAGAAAGACGAGAAGAAGCCTGCCACGACCACCGCCACCGCTACCACCACCGTCGACAAGAAGACCGGCAAGGTAGTGAAGGCAGGGACCTCCTCGACCTGGCAGGACGAAGGTTCGAAGAAGAAGGGCAGCGGCCTGAAGACCCGCGGCGATTCGTCGGGTGGCGTAGGCGGCTGGCGCGGCGGTCCGCGCGGCCGTGGCAACCGTCACCAGCAAGACGATCGCGGCACGAATTTCCAGGCGCCGACGGAACCGGTGGTGCGCGAAGTGCACATCCCCGAGACCATTTCGGTGGCCGACCTGGCGCACAAGATGGCCGTCAAGGCTTCCGAGGTCATCAAGCAGATGATGAAGCTCGGCCAGATGGTGACCATCAACCAGGTGCTGGACCAGGAAACCGCCATGATCGTGGTGGAAGAAATGGGCCACAAGGCGTTTGCCGCCAAGCTGGACGATCCGGAAGCGCTGCTGGTGGTGGGTGGTGAAGACCACACCGACGCCGAGCAGCTGCCGCGTCCGCCGGTGGTGACCGTGATGGGTCACGTCGACCACGGCAAGACCTCGCTGCTGGACTACATCCGTCGTGCCAAGGTTGCGGCAGGCGAAGCCGGCGGTATTACGCAGCACATCGGTGCCTACCACGTGGAAACCGAGCGCGGCGTGATCACCTTCCTGGACACCCCGGGTCACGAGGCCTTCACGGCCATGCGTGCTCGCGGTGCCAAGGCAACCGACATCGTGATCCTGGTGGTCGCGGCCGACGACGGCGTGATGCCGCAGACGAAGGAAGCCATTGCGGGAAGTGCCGGCGGCTGGTGAAGAAGTGCTGGTGCTGCCGGACGAGCGCAAGGCGCGTGAAATCGCGCTGTTCCGCCAAGGCAAGTACCGTGACGTCAAGCTGGCCAAGCAGCAAGCGGCCAAGCTCGAAACGATGCTGGAGCAGATGAGCGAAGGCGAAGTGCAGACGCTGCCGTTGATCGTCAAGGCCGACGTTCAGGGTTCGCAGGAAGCACTGGTGCAATCGCTGCAGAAGCTCTCCACCGAAGAAGTGCGCGTTCAGATCGTGCACGGCGGCGTGGGCGGCATCTCGGAGTCGGACGTCAACCTGGCCACGGCCTCGAAGGCGGTCATCATCGGCTTCAACGTGCGTGCCGATGCTGGTGCGCGCAAGCTGGCCGAGAACAACGGCATCGATATTCGCTACTACAACATCATTTACGATGCGGTAGACGAGATCAAGGCGGCAATGTCGGGCATGCTGGCACCGGAAAAGCGCGAAGTCGCGCTGGGTACGGTCGAAGTGCGCCAGGTCTTCCGCGTGCCGAAGATTGGCGCGGTGGCTGGTTGTATGGTCACCGACGGGTTGGTCAAGCGTACCGCCCTGGTACGGGTGCTGCGCAACAACGTGGTCATCCATACCGGCGAGCTCGATTCGCTCAAGCGCTTCAAGGATGACGTCAAGGAAGTCAAGCAAGGCTTCGAGTGCGGTTTGTCGGTCAAGAACTTCAACGATGTTCAGGAAGGCGACCAGCTCGAAGTGTATGAAATCACCGAGGTGGCGCGCACGCTGTAAGGCGTGTTGCGGGCGGCGGGCCAACTGGCCCGCCGCTGCCCTTCTCGACAGCAAGCGTATTGAATGGCCAAGAAAGGCAATATCTCCTCTCGTAATCTCCGGATTTCCGACCAGATCCAGCGCGACCTGGCCGAGATGATCCAGCGTGAGCTGCGCGATCCCCGCCTGGGGCTCGTCACACTGCAGTCGGTCACGCTGACCCCCGACTACGCGCACGCCAAGGTGTACTTCACCGTCTTGGCGGCCGATGCCGCGGAAGTGGAGGGCATCCTCAACGAAAAGTCCGGTTATCTGCATTCGCTGCTCTATAAGCGGCTGCATATCCATACCGTGCCGACGCTGCGCTTTTTCCACGATACCTCGGTGGAACAGGCGATCGAGATGTCCAAGCTGATCAAAGAAGCCAACTCCACGCGCGCAAAAGAAGACTGAAACACGGCCCGTACCCACGGGCCGTTTTCTCGTTCCCCCGCTCGTACCTGTTGGTCGCGTCCGGCCCTGAAGTACCTGCCGGCGTCACATAGCTCCCCCGTCATGACCGATCCCAAAAACAATCGCCCGCCCCGGCAACCGCGCCGCGAGGTGCATGGCGTGCTGCTGCTCGACAAGCCGCTCGGCCTCTCGTCCAACGACGCGCTGGTGCGTGCCAAGCGCATGTTGCGCGCGCTCAAGGCTGGACACACCGGCACGCTCGATCCGCTGGCCACCGGCTTGCTGCCGTTGTGCTTCGGCGAGGCGACCAAGTTCTCGCAAGATCTGCTCGAGGCCGACAAGACCTATGAAGCCGCCGTGCGCTTGGGGCTAAAGACCGCTACCGGAGACGCCGAAGGCGAGGTGATCGCGGAGCGCCCGGTAACCTGCGATATCGATGCCCTGCGCGCTGCGATGTCGCGCTTCGCAGGCGAAATCGAGCAGGTACCGCCGATGCATTCCGCGCTGAAGAAGGACGGGCGTCCGCTGTACGAATACGCGCGTGCCGGCCAGACGGTGGAGCGCGCCGCGCGGCGCGTCACCATCCATGAAATCGCGCTGCTGGATTGCGGGCTGCCGCAGGCGCCCACCTTCAGCATGCGTGTGACTTGCAGCAAGGGCACCTATATCCGCACCCTGGCCGAAGACATCGGCGAGGCGCTCGGTTGCGGCGCGCATCTGACCGGCCTGCGCCGCACGGCGGTCGGCGACCTGAGCCTGGACGGCGCGGTGACGCTGGAGCAAATCGAGCAGCGCACCGACGACGAGCGCCCTGGCATGCTCGCGCCCGTCGATGCGCTGCTGCAGCGCTGCGCCGTGGTGACGCTTGACGAGGCGGCGATGGCTCGCTTCCTGCAAGGGCAGCGCATCGCGCAACGCGACCTTCCGGCCGGCGTGGCGCTCGCGGACGACGAACTCGCCAGCGTCTACGGCGGCGAGCCGCGCCGCCTGCTCGGCGTGGCGCGCATGCGTGAAGGCGCTTTGCGTCCCGAACGGCTGGTCAAGCTGTAAGGCACTCGCATCGCGCTGCTAGGCGCGCCGAGCAGCGCGTGAAAGACAAGAGGCCGATGCCTGTAACGGCATCGGCCTCGCTGTGCATCGGGTGCATCGGGCGCGCTTAGTGCGCCCCGGCGGCGGAGGCGTCCAGATCGCCTCCCTTCTTGGGCTTGGTCAGCCAGACAAAGACGATCAGCACGAAGAACAGCACGCCCGAGATCCAGAAGATATCGTTGGCGCCCAGCATGGCGGCCTGCTGCGAAATGCTGCGCTCGATCTGGCCGTTGGCCTGGGCCTGGCTCATGCCCAGCTGCATCAGGTGATTGAGCTGATCGGCATAGGCCGGGTTGTACGGGTTGACCTGCTCCACCAGTTGCGCGTGATGCAGCGCCGTGCGGTTCTCCCAGATGGTGGTCGAGATCGACGCACCGATCGCGCCGAACGTGATCCGCACGAAGTTGGACACCCCGGAGGCCGACGGGATTTTCTCCGGCGGCTGGCCAGACAGGATGATCGAGGTCAGCGGGATGAAGAACATCGCCATCGCCGCGCCCTGGATCAGCGTCGGGATCATCAGCGTGCGGGTATCGACCTGCAAGGTGAAGCCCGAGCGCATCAGGCTGACCACGCCAAAGGTCACGAAGGCCAGGGTCGCGACCCAGCGCGCATCCATCTTGGGCAGGTTCTTGCCGATCACCGGCGACAGCAGGATGGCGAAAATCCCGACCGGCGCCATGACGATGCCGGCATCCGTGGCCGTATAGCCGACGATGGTCTGCAGCCACAGCGGCAGGATCACCAGGTTGCCGAAGAACAGCCCGTAGGCGACCGAGATGGCCACCACCCCCGCGCTGAAGTTACGTCCCTTGAACAAGGTGATATCGACGATCGGATGCTTCTCGTAGCTCTCCCAGATCAGGAAGAACAGGAAGCCGACAATGGCCACCACTGTCAGCACCACGATCGAGGTCGAGTGGAACCAGTCCAGCTCCTTGCCCTTGTCGAGCATCAGTTGCATCGAGCCTACCCAGATCACCAGCAGCGCCAGCCCGATCCGGTCGATCGGCAGGATCTTGATGGCGGTCTCGCGGTCGCGGTAGATCACCCAGGTGGCATAGGCGGCGCCAAGGCCCACCGGGATGTTGATGTAGAAGATCCACGGCCAGGTCATGTTGTCCGAGATCCAGCCGCCCAGCAGCGGCCCCATGATCGGCGCCACCAGCGTGGTCATGCCCCATAGGGCGAGCGCCATGGTGCTCTTCTGGGGCGGATAGCTCGACAGCAGCAGCGACTGTGACAACGGGATCATCGGCCCGGCCACGGCGCCCTGCAGCACGCGCGCGGCCAGCAGGACTTCGAGGTTGGGCGCGACACCGCATAGCCACGACGACATCACGAACAGCAGGATCGACGTGATGAACAGCCGTACCGCGCCGAAGCGCGTGGTCATCCACCCGGTCAGCGGCACCGAGATGGCGTTGGCCACCGCGAACGAGGTGATGACCCAGGTGCCCTGATTGGGCGCCACGCCGAGGTCGCCCGAGATGGCCGGGATCGATACGTTGGCGATCGAAGAGTCGAGCACGTTCATGAACGTGGCCAGCGACAACGCGATCGTGCCGACGATCAGCTTGCCGCCCGACAATGGCACTGGCGCGGCGCGCACGGCCGGCGGCGGGGCGCCAGGCGCGGCGCCGTCGCGCGCGGGGAGGGAGGTAGCCATGTTCAGGTGTTGGCGGGCTTGGCCGCGGCGGCGGGCGCCGATCCCGGTGCTGCCATGGGCTCGCCCGCCTGCCGGCCGCCGTTGTTCAGCGAGATGATGCGGGTGATCAGCGCGTCGGCGTCTTGCGCGACCTTCTCATAGACGTCGGTCTGCATTGGGCGCGCAACCGTGGCGTTGGTCATGGCCGCACCCTCTTCCTTGCGCACGTCCACCGTCACGTTCATCGACAGGCCGACCCGCAGCGGGTGGTCCTTCAGTTGCTGCGGGTCCAGCGCGATGCGCACCGGCAGGCGTTGCACCACCTTGATCCAGTTGCCGGTGGCATTCTGCGCCGGCAACAATGAGAAGGCCGAGCCGGTGCCGGCCGAGAAGCCTTCCACCTTGCCGTTGTAGGTCACTTTGGAGCCGTACAGGTCGGCCTCCAGCGTCACCGGCTGGCCCACGCGCATATGCGTGATCTGCACTTCCTTGAAGTTGGCGTCGATCCACACCTGGTCCAGCGGGACCACGGCCATCAGCGGGGCGCCCGGGGCCACGCGCTGGCCCACCTGCACCGAACGCTTGGCCACGTAGCCGGTCACCGGCGCGGGCAGCGTCGAGCGGGCAAAGGCGAGATAGGCGGCACGCAGGTTGGCGGCCGCGCGCTGCACATTGGGGTGCTTCTCCACCGTGGTCTGGTCGGTCAGGACCTTGTTGGAGGCCAGTTGCTCGCGCGTGGCCAGCAGCGCCGACTGGGCTGCGGTGAGCGCGGTCTGCGCATGTGAGATTTCCTCGCCCGAGACCGCGCCGGAGCCGGCGATGGCCATGCGGCGCTTGAGGTCTTCACTGGCCTTGGCCACATCGGCCTCGCGCATGGCCACGTTGGCAGCCAGCGAGCCGTTGTTGACGTAAAGCGTGCGCACTTCGCGCACGGCTTGCGCCAGTTGCGCCTCGGCTTGCTCCAGCGCTACCTGGGAATCGGCGCGGTCTAGCTGGATCAGGGGCTGCCCCGCGGTGACCAGTTGCGTGTCATCGGCGGTGATCGAGATCACGGTGCCGCCGACCAGCGGGGTGACCTGCACCACGTTGCCCGCGACATAGGCGTCGTCGGTGCTTTCGAAATGGCGCGCGTACAGGCCCCAGTAAATGCCGTAGGCCACGCCGGCCACCACTACCGCGGCGGTCAGCGAGAGCAGCAGGCGCCTGCGCTTGCCGTTGTTGTTGACGGGAGCCGCCGGGGAGGCGGGAGTCTGGGCCGCTTGCTTGTTATCGCTCATGATCGTCTTTTAAGAATGCTGTCGGTGCTGTCGGTGCTGCTCGTTGTTCTTCAGGCAGTGCACGGGTATAGGACGGGCGGCCTTAGCCGCGCGTCTCCGCCGGCTTTTGTGCATCCGTCCCGGCGCCTTCGGCTTGTTCCTGGTAACCCCCGCCGAGCGCTTTCATCAGGCCCATCTGCAGGTCCAGGCGGCGGGCCTGCAGGTCGGTGGCAAGGCGGCGTTGCTGCAGCACATTGCTTTCGGCATTGAGCACGGTGAGCTGGGTGCCCAGTCCCGCCTTGTAGCGGATGGTGGACAGTGAGTACGCGCGCTCGGCCAGGGCAAGCGCCTCGCGCTGGGCCGTGATCTGCGTGTCCACGCTGCGGATGCTGGCGACCGTGTCGGCGGTTTCGCGCAGCGCGTGGCGCGCAGCTTGCCACCCTCGAAGATCGGCAGGCGGATGGCCGGGCCGATGCCGAAGGTCCGGCTGATGCCCATCAACAGGTTGGACGGGTCCAGCGAAGCCACGCCGGCGAAGGCGGTCAAGGTGACGGCGGGCAGGAATTCCGTGCGCCGCTACCTCGATGTCCTTGCTGCTGGCTTCCACGCGCCAGCGTGCGGCTACCAGGTCCGGGCGGCGGCCCA
>NZ_AHJE01000091.1 GCF_000243095.1 Cupriavidus basilensis OR16
ACAATCACAACCCGGTATCGTGTGTTACTACAGCGTCTCATCAACGCTCACGACACCTTTACTACATCCCATATTTTTAAAGAACAGCCGACTGAGACTTAGTCCCTGTCGTCTTGGCAAAGCCAAATGCAAGCACTCAACGCTAAGCGCTTGCATTTGACCATGCAACACAGGACACGCAGCGCGTATCCTAGCTCTAACAATTAACAAACCGAT
>NZ_AHJE01000090.1 GCF_000243095.1 Cupriavidus basilensis OR16
GGCCAGCGGCTCTGCGCAACCGAGCAGATGGGTCACCAGCTGGTTACGGCTGTAGGCAGCGAAATTGAAATCCCCCGTCTGCCGGCCCTCGTCGAAACTGCGCTCGATCAGCTCGCGCCCAGCGCGGATGGGCTGGGTCCACGGCAGCAGCAACGCCCCAAAGCACATATGGACCTTGGCGCGAAAGCGGCCCATGCCCTCCTGTGCGACCAGCGCCAGGCCGGCCTGGCCGAGGCGGTAGCCCAGCCCATAGTCGCCAAGGCGTGGCCCGATCGTCATGCCAAGATGAACGTAGGCAATGCAGGAGGCTTCGTCGTTGCCATGTTCCAGGCTGATGAGCGCCATCCAGAGCGGTATCAGGTCGCGCAGGTTCCGGTCCATGAACGACGCGGGCGACATCACCTCGGCCAGGACACTGAGCGTGGCACGCCACACCGGGCTGTGCATGCGCGGCAAGCTGGCCAGCGACTCGACCGGCCGATCGCCCAGCAGCGCAAGGAAGCGCTGGTACTCCTCCTCCACCTGTCCCTGCGCGTCGGGCCGGAAGTCCAGGCCCATCGTGTGGATGAACGCCAGCCCCAACCTGACGGCGTGATCGGACTGGTCAAGCGCGGTATGCACCGCCACCCGCAGCCGCGTGACCGCCGCCAGGTCGGAGGGTGTCCGCGTCCTGGCACTCAGCGCCAGCAAGCTGGCCGCGGCGGGGCCAAGCCGTCCGCCAACGAACTCGCACTCGGCGCGTCCCATCGCCAACGCCAGTGCCAATGCATGATGGGTCTCCCATGCCCCGTCAGGCAGCCAGCGCTCGCCGGCGGAAAAATAGGCCCCGGCGTTGTCGTAGGCGGTTGCCTTCATCGCGCGAAGCGCGGCCTCCAGGCTCAGTTGGGCGACCTGGATGCCGACTGCCTGGTTGAACTGGTCAACCGCGCCGGCGACGCCGCGGTTGCCGTTGCCGTCGCTGTTGTCACCGTGCTCCCCCGCTGCGCCAGGCGGCGTCCAAGCCGCAGGTGCAAGTCCGGGCGGTCGGCTGCCGGGATCAAGGCATAGGCTGCCTCCTGGACCCGTTCGTGGGCGAAGCGATAGCAGGCATCGCCGACGACGATGTAGCCCCCGGCCACGGCTTCGGCCAACAGGCCGCCAAGGCGTGCTTCGCTGACATCCAACGCCTGAGCCGCGGTTGCCGCCGGCACCACGCGGCCCAGGCAAGACAGCGCCATCAGCAAGGCGCTCGTTTCTGGCGGCAGCCGCTGCAGGCCCTCGGCAAGCAAACCCGGGGCATCGCCCTGGATACCCGGCGAATCAGGCAATGGGGCGCTTGCGACCAGATCCAGGTTGCCCTGGTTGCGCCACGCCTCCAGGCATCGGCGCAGTTCGGCGGCAAGCGCGCTCGCGCTGGGGTAGCGTTCCTCGGGTGCCTTGGCCAGCAACCGCATCACCATCGCGGACAGCACCGGCGCAACGGCGTCGTTGCGCTCCGACGGCGCCACCGGCTGTCTTGCGAAATGGCTGTGCACCCAGGCGACCGGCTCGCTGGCTTCGAGCGGCAGGACACCCGTGAGCATCTGATACAGGATCACGCCCAATGCGTAGAGGTCCGCCCGTGCGTCGACCGCCGGCTCTCCCCTGCCGGCCTGCTCGGGCGCCATGTAGGGCAGGGTTCCCGCCAGCATCGGGGATTCCACGCCTGGCAAGGCGCCGGACGATGCGACGGTGGCGATGCCGAAACCGGTAATCCAGGCCCGTTCCCGGCTAGGCGCGACAAGGAGATGCGCTGGCTTGATGTCCCGGTGGACCATGCCGGATCCGTGCATGGCCGCGATCGCGGCAGACACCGCGATCGCGATTTCGAGGAAGGCATCCGGTTGAAACGGCTCGCCAAGCGAGCGGGCCAGCGGCAAGCCACCCTCGTCGGCCGCGAGCAGGGCCGGCCTGCGGCCATAGCGAGTCAATGCCACCGGAACCGCTGCCCAATCGGATCGCAGCAGGCCCCGCAAGGCGTATTCGTGCTCGAGGCGCCGCTGTACGCCAGCCTCGTTGGCAGCCGGGCCGGCGAGCGAAAGCAGCACGGGCGAGCATCCGGCGGCGGTCCCGCGAAGCAGCGCGATCTCACCGTCCAGCAAATACTCGAACTTGTAGCACCGTAACGAAGTCATCGAAGCTGGGACAGCATCATGAAGGCAGGGAACCTCAGAGCATATCGCGCCCAAGAGGGGCAATCCGCTGTAGAGGATGCGTACGCCGGGAACGTTGTCTCATACTTTGGTGTTACCCCCGGCCACGCCAGGCCTGGGCCTGGCGGGCCTGATAGCACAGCGGGGACAGCGCGGCCGGGCCGCTCCCCCCCGCCGCACCCAGGGGGCATCCCCGGCTGATGCCGACAATACCACCGTATGATTCCATTGAGCGCGACAGCGCGATATCCTCGAAGCAAGCGATGGGGGCTTCCGACCGCTTCGTCACCGCTCATGACAATAAGAGGAACACCGTGTGATAGCTACCCCGGTGATCGCCATCGTCGACGACGATGCTGCTGTCCGACAAGCCCTGGGAAGCCTGCTCCGCTCCTTCAACATGGGTGTC
The DNA here is from genome assembly GCF_000243095.1 of Cupriavidus basilensis OR16. Classification (GTDB taxonomy): domain Bacteria; phylum Pseudomonadota; class Gammaproteobacteria; order Burkholderiales; family Burkholderiaceae; genus Cupriavidus; species Cupriavidus basilensis_D. Next base: position 2,581 of record NZ_AHJE01000090.1, read on the forward strand.
GAACTCTATGCGAGCGGGAACGATCTGCTTCAATCAAAGACCATCGATGCCATTTCCTGCCTGGTCACCGACGTGCAGATGCCTGCGATGAACGGCTTCGCGCTTTGCGAACTCCTGCGCGCACGCGGGTTTTCCACGCCGGTGATCTTCATGACGGCCTTCCCCGAGGAACGCTACCGGCAACGCGCCGAGGCGAGCGGCGCGGTCTGTTTTCTCAGCAAGCCGTTCATGGAAACCGACATCATCCGCTGCATCGGGCATGTGCTGGCGCAAAGCGCCGGTTCCTGGCAGCAGCCGGAAGACTGAAGACGATGCCCGAAAGCGTGATGCCCCTGGCGCTCGGCATGCGCCATGAGCGGCTTGCCCTGGGCCTGAGCGGCTTCTTTGCCGCCGCCTCCATCCGGGCCGCCGACACCCTGCTGCCGGCCCTGTCGCGCGATTTTGGGATTTCCGCGGGAAAGACGGGTGTGGCCGTGACAAGCTTCATGCTTGCCTATGCCGCGTTCCAGCTGATCTACGGCCCCTTAGCCGAGCGCTACGGCAAGCTGCGTGTCATCGCGGCCGCCTTGCTGGCCTGCGCTGTTGCCAATTTCAGCCAGTCGCTGGCGCCCGGTTTTGCATGGCTGGTGGTGCTGCGCGCCATGGCCGGCGCCGCGGCCGCGGGCGTCATCCCGATCTGCCTGGCGCGCCTCGGCGATACCGAACCGCTGGCCTCGCGGCAGAGCCTGCTCGCGCGCTATTCGGTGGCCACTATCTGCGGACTGATGACCGGCCAATGGGTATCCGGGCTCGTCGCCGATGCGCTGGGCTGGCGCGCTGCCTTCGTGCTGCTGGCGGCCGGCTTCGCCTGCGTGGCCGCAATCCTGGCCAACCTGGCACGCCGCGGTGAAACGGCCGGCCATTGGCAGCGCGTGGACCCCGGCCCGCGGCCAGGGCCCGCAACCCTGCTGAAATCCGCATGGGTGCGCCGGGTACTCTGCATGACCTTGCTGCTGGGCTTGCTCTGCCCGAGCGTGTTCGCCTTTGTGCCGACCTACCTCAAGCTCCACTTTGCCCTGTCCCTGGCAGCGGCCGGCGCCATCACGTCGATGCACGGCGTCGGCGGGCTGCTGTATGCCGGCTTCGCGCCGGCGCTGATTCGCAGGATGGGACGGCAGCGCCTGGCCAGGCTGGCGGCCGCGCTGCTTGGCGTGGGGATGGCTTGTATTGCGCTTGGGCAACACTGGCTCTGGATCGCCGCAGGGTGCCTGTGCGCGGGCTGCGGCTACTACATCGTCCTGAATGCGATGCAAACCGCCGCCACGCAGATGGCACCGTCGCAACGCGCGAACGCCGTCGCCCTGTTTGCATTCTGCCTGTTTGCCGGCCAGGGCCTTGGCGTACTGCTGGCCGCGCGCCTGGTGGACACGGCCGGCATCCCGGCCTTGTTTGCCATCAGTGGCGTGCTCGTGATCCTGCTGATCCTGGAAGTGTCCAGGCAACTGCTGCATCGCCTGGACGCCACCCCACCCTGATCCGGCGCAGCTGTGGTCAGCGGCCGTCGGGGGCTGCCAGGTGGCGCACGACGGGCGGCGCGGCACCGCGGTGAAAGCCATGCACGCGCGTCTGGATCAGCTTGTCGTTCATGGTGTGGCGCTCGTGCTGGCGCAGATGCTCCAGCCAAGACTCCACCACGAAGGTCTCGATGAAGCGGCCAGGCGCGGCAAGGTCTTCGTAGACGCCCCAGGACAGTGCACCGCTGCGACGGCGAATCCGGCGCATCTCCTGCACGGCTTTGGCAAACGCGGCTGCATCCTCGCGCGCGACCTCGTACTCCACGCTGACCATCACCGGCCCGCGGTCGTGGGCCACGTCCAGTTCGCCCGGGTGCAGCATGCCTGAAGGCGCCAGGTCCAGGTCCGGCGAGATCCCCAGGCGCCACCGCAGCGCAGCGGCGCACGCAAGGGCCAGCCCCGCGGCCGCCAGCATCAGGGCGGCGGGAATGCCCAGCAGCGCGGCGGTCTTGCCCCATAGCGCGCTCCCCGCGGTCATGGCGCCGAAGAACACGGTCAGGTAGGCCGCCAGCGCGCGTGCCTTGACCCAGCCCGCGGCGCTACGCTGGGCGGCCACATTGAGCGTGGACAGTACCGCGATCCAAGCCAGCCCGGCAAACAGCAGGGCCGCTGCCAGCAGCCAGAAGTGCCGCACATAGGCCAGCGCGAGCAAGCTCAGCGCGAACAGCAGGCTTGCCAGCACCACCATGCGATCGGCTGAGACCCGGCCACGCAGCTTGGGGAGCACAAGGGCGCCACCGACCGCGCCCAGGCCGATGCTGGCCAGCAGCAAGCCATAGCCGCCCGGGCCGAGGCCCAGCTCGCTCCGGGCCACCAGCGGCAGCAGCGCCCAGCCGGCACTGCCGAAGAGAAAGAACGCAACCGCCCTGACCAGCACGACCCGCAGCAGCGGCGCGGCCTCCACGTACCGCAGGCCGGCGCGCACCGCCGAAAAGAAATGCTCGGGCGGCAGGTTCCGCCGGGCGGGCTCGGCCTTCCACCGGTACAGCACCAGCGTCACGCCCAGCACCGACAGCGCGTTGAGCAGAAAGACCGCCGCGGGCCCGGAGAACGACAGGATCAGGCCGCCCAGCGCGGGGCCGATCGCGCGGCTGATATTGATCCCCAGGGAGTTCAGCGCAATGGCCGGCGGCAAATCCGCCTTGTCGACCAGATCCGGCACGATGGCCTGGAACGGCGGCGAGCTCATCGCCGCACCGGTACTCAGCAAGAACGCCGCAAGCAGCAACACATGGGCGTTGACCAGCCCGGTGAGCGCAAGCACCCCCAGCGTGGTCGCCACGGCCAGCGTCCAAAGCTGCGCGAAGATCAGGTACCTGCGCCGGTCGACGATATCGGCAAGCACCCCGGACGGCATGGCGAACAGGAACATCGGCAGGCTGCCCGCAGCCTGCACCAGGGCGACCATCAGGGGATCGGGATCGAGCGACGTCATCAGCCAGCTGGCCCCCACGTCGTTCATCCAGGTGCCCACATTGGACGCCACCGTGGCGATCCACAGCATCCGGAAAGTGCGGTGCCGCAACGGGCTCCACGGCGAGCCGGCAGAACCGGCAGAACCGGCGCTGGCGCGCTCGGCGGCAGGCTTGCCGGCAGTGCCGGCTTGAGAGTCATTCATGGCTTGGTCGCAGGTTGCTCAGGCGCTGACGGTGGCAATGCCGACGGTGGCACAGCCGCATTGTGTGGAGCACAGCCGGCGCCGTCTACCCATACCAAGGGACAATTGTCTTGTGCCTCGGCGCCAACTAGCATCGGAGCCGACGCATCGTCCTTGTGCCCAGCCCTTCAGGAGTGAACCCTGCGCCGCCAGTTGCCGGGAGAGACGCCGACCGATTGCGAGAACACGCGGGTGAAATGGCTCTGATCGGAGAAGCCACAAGCCATGGCCACTTCCGCCAGGGAGAGTCCTGTTTGGCGCAGGAGCCCGCGGGCGCGCTCCAGGCGCTGGGCTGCCAGCCACTGATGGGGTGTCTGGCCAGTCGTATCCCGGAAGGCACGGGTGAAATGGCTACGCGACAGGTTGCAGGCATCCGCGACCTGCGCAATGGACAGGTCGCCATCGATCTTGGCGATCAGCATTTCCTTTGCCATCGCCACGCTGCGTTGCGACAGCAACCGGTTTGTCTTGGGGGTCGCGACGGCGCCATTGCCATATTGCTCGACGAGATAGGTCCCGATCGCGAAGCCCAGTTGATCGACGAACAGCTTGCTGGCCATCTCGGGGTGGCTCAGTGCCGGCGCCGCCGCCTGGGCGAGATGCGCCAGTAACTGGTCTTGTTCTCCCGCCGCGCTGCGCAGCCCCAGGATGCGCGAGCGACCTAGTTCCGCGCTGGTGCGCTCGATAAAGGCGCGGGAAATTTCCAGCAATATGAAATCGAAGTAGCCATAAAAATCGGCTTTATAGTCTTCAGAAAAATTCCGGATATAGATGGAGTTTGTTTCAAACTCATGGGTGCTCGCGCAGCCCTCATGAAACACCCGGCGGCGATGTCCCGTGCACAGCGAAACCCCCACCAGAAAGCCGCGATTCGATGCCGAAGTGATCACCTGGCTTGCGTTCTCGCCGGCCGAGCTTTTGCGAAAAAACTTGATCTCGCTGCCGGCGAGCTTCTGATCGTTGGAGAGCTTTTCCGCGGCGCACCCGAATGAGTCGATCGATCCAGGGGATGCGAGCACGATGGAGGCATTAGCGTTGACGGTCATGATCTCGCACGGGAATAAACCACCACCATGAAAACCCATGCCGCGGCAGCGGCTGCGGGCCAAGAATAGCAGAGCTTGCCTACTACCTACTACCTACTGCTCGCGTGAAACCTGGATGATACAGGTCGAGTTACGCAAGCGCCTGTTGCCTGCCGAAAACGAAGGGCGCGCGATGCCTTCTGTATAATTCAGGCTCATTCAGCCAGTTCTTCCGTATCAAGCGGCTTGCCAATCACGCGGCATTGCCAGTAGTCCGACGGACTATAGGGCACACGCCGGCAAGGCCGCCCCCTGGCGCTCCGATCGACTCCCATCTCGATCGCTGGCGCGGCCACCCAACATCCTGATCGTCGACCCCGGTCATTCGCCGTCTGACGCGCCATTGCAATCCCCGCGAACCCTCTCGATGGCCGGCCCGGCGAGCCGATCAGTAAGGATCTTTCTCTTTCTATGAGCAAACTCCCCAAGCTCGCGCTGAGCCTTGCGCTGGTTGCACTATTGCACCTGATCCCCACAGCGCTGCCAAGCGCAACAGCGGCAGCCTCGAGCGTAACCGCGGACATCACATCGAAAGCGGACGCGCCCGCCGCCAAGCCCCTTGGGCATGCCGATGCCGTCGCCGAGCTGAAGCGGCTCCAGACCGAACAGGACCGCATCAAGCAACTGGCGTCGTCCCCCACCAGCGGCATGCAGCTCGAAGGGCTGGATGACGCCATCCACCAGCTGGCCGGCGATGCCGACAAGCTGAATGCGGCGCTGCTGCCGCAGCGTGCGCAGTTGCAGGCACAGCTCGATGTACTTGGTCCGCCACCTGCCGCCGGCACCACGCCCGAAGCACCTGCGGTCGCGCAGCAGCGGGCCGACCTGACCGCACGCAAGGCACAGCTCGATAGCGGCCTGAAGCAGGCCGCCGAGGTCAAGGACAATGTCGCCAACCTGACCGAACAGATCGCCAAGCTGCAGCGCAGCCGGCTGAAGAACCAGCTTGCGCTGCGCTCGGCAAGCATTCTCAGCATGCAGTTCTGGGCGCCGTTGTTCACGCCGAGCCCAGAGGACCAGCGGCGGCTGAACGCGTTCAAGGAACAGGTCACCCCGTTGTGGGACCTGGCCTGGCAGCCAGGGCGGCAAGCGATCACAGCCCTGCTTGTGCTGCTTGCGATCGGCGCCTGGACCATCGGCCGACGGCTGATCGAGCGGGCGCTGGCGTGGTTCTGCCTGACGCGGTTGCCGGAAAGCCGGCTACGGCGCAGCGCACTCGCGCTGGCGACTGTGCTCGCGACCGTCGCGGCGACCGCCATTGCGGTACAGCTTGTGTGCTTTGCTTTCGTCCCGCACGACGAGCTGCCACCCCAGGTGCAAGACCTGATCGGCGAATTCGGCAAGCTGGCTCTGACGAGCGCGCTGATAGCCGGCCTGGGCCGGGCGTTGCTGTGCACGCGCCATCCCTCATGGCGCCTGCCGGCGCTCGCCGACAAGGTCGCGCTGGCGATGCGCCCTTTCCCCTCCGTCCTCGCGGGCCTGCTGCTGATCGCCGGCGCGCTCGAGCAACTCAACCGGACCGCGGACACAAGCCTGCAGGTGACCTTGCTCGGCCGCGGCCTGGTGTCGCTGGTGGTGGTACTGACGATCGGCGCGGCGCTGCTGCGCGCCAACCGTGTGCGCACGCGGCTCGCCGCGGCGGGCGAGCGGCCTGAAGCGCGCTCCACCTTCGCCGGCCTGATTCACGCTGGCGTGACGGTGACGGTCGTCGCCTCATTGCTGGCCCTGCTCGTCGGCTATATCACGTTCGCGCGCTTCCTGACCTACGAGCTGGTATGGATCGACATCGTCCTGTGCAGCCTGTACCTGTTGACGCAACTGACCCGCGACGTCTGCGATAACGTGTTTGCGGCGCACCACCCGAGCGGCAAGGTGATCAAGCAATTGTTCGGGCTCGGGGACAGCCATCTCGAACAGGCGTCGACGGTGCTGTCGGGGATCGGCACCAGCCTGCTGCTATTGGTGGCCGTCATTGCACTGCTGACCGGTGGCTTCGGGACCACGCCTAGCGACCTGCTCAACAGCCTGCTGACAATGCTCGGCGGGGAGCGGCTGCGCAGCCTGAACATCATGCCGGACCGCATCCTGAACGCGGTCATCGCGCTGTCGGTCGGCACCTACCTGCTGCGCTCGGTGCGGCGCTGGCTGGACGCGGAACTCCTGCCGAAGGTCTGCATGGAAGCGGGCCTGCGGGCCTCGCTGATCACGCTGTTCAGCAACATCGGCTACGTGCTGATCGTATTGCTGACGCTCTCGCTTTTGGGCGTCAAATGGGAAAACCTGGCCTGGATCGTCAGCGCACTGTCCGTCGGCATTGGCTTTGGCCTGCAGGAGATCGTCAAGAACTTCGTGTCGGGGCTCATCCTGCTGACCGAGCGCCCGGTGAAGGTCGGCGACATGGTGAGCATCGGCGGCGTGGAGGGCGACATCAAGCGCATCAACGTGCGCGCGACGGAGATCCTGTTGGGCGACCGCTCCACCGTGATCGTGCCGAACTCGCAGTTGATCTCGCAGAACCTGCGCAATGTGACGATGAGCAACAGCACGCAAGGCGTCGCGACGCTTGTGCTCACCTTTCCGTTGAACATCGATCCCGAACAAGTGCGCGAGCTGCTGCTCGACTCTTATCGGGAGAATGAGGCGATCCTTGACAAGCCCGCGCCATCCGTCACGTTCAGCCAGCTGGCGCCGAACGGGATCACGCTTAGCGTGACGGGCTACGTAGGCAGCCCGCGCATCGCCACCGCGACCAAGAGCGACCTGCTGTTCGAGATCCTGAAGCGGCTGCGCGCGGCCGATATCTCGCTGTCGGTCCCGCAAACGTTGCGGGTGGAGAACATGGCCGCGCTGGCCGCATGACGCGTTCGCTGTCGCTGTCTTTGGGCCTCGCTCGGGGCCTTGGAGCCGGCCCCTTATGGACTGACCAGCACCGCCGGGCCCTGCACGCCACTAACGCTCCTGGCGCCCATGGCTTGCTGCACGACATCGCCGATCATGTCTGCGGTGACCGCCGACAGCGTCCATCCCAGGTGGCCATGGCCCGTGTTGTAGAACACGCAGGACGCACGGCCCCGGCCCACGCGCGGCAGCATGGTGGGCATCATCGGCCGCAAGCCGGCCCAGGGCACCACGCTACGCGTGCTGACGCCGGGGAAGCACTGGTTGACCCACTCCACCAGCGGGCGGATGCGATCGGCGCGGATGTCGCGGTTGTAGCCGTTGAACTCGGCGGTACCCGCCACGCGGAAACGGTCGACGCCCAGGCGGCTGGTGACCAGCTTGGTCTCGTCGTCGAGCAAGCTCACCACAGGCGCGGCAGCCTGGCTTTGCGCGTCGTTCAGGTTGACGGTGATCGAATAGCCCTTGACCGGATAGATGTTGACGCGATCGCCAAGGCTGGCCGCCAGCGCACGGCTGGCGGTGCCGGCACACACCACCACACCGTCGAACACGCGCGATTCGGTCTGCTGGCCGTCGCTGCTGACGATGGCGACCTGCCGGCCGTCGGTGCTGACCGACTGGACATCCTGGTTGTACAAGCAGCGCACACCCAGGCGGTCGATGGCCGCGGCCATGCCGCTGGTGAACTTGTGGATGTCGCCGGTGGAATCGCTCTGGGTGAAATAACCGCCGTAGTAGTCGCCGGCCAGGGTCGGCTCGATGGCGCGCATCTCTTGCGGCGTGACGGCTTGGCGCTCCAGCCCGCCCTCGGCCAGCAGCTTCGATACCCGGCCGGCGTGGTCAAAGCCCGCCTTGTCGCGATAGATATGGAGGATGCCTTCCTGCTTCAGGTCGAAATCAATGCCCTCGGCCGCCGCCCAGGAGAACAGGTGCTCGCGCGCGGCAATCGCCAGGCGTGTGGTTTCCACGGTGTTCTTGCGGTACTGGGGGATGGCCGCGATGAACTCGGCGAACCAGGACAGCTTGTGCCAGCTCGGGCGCGGGTTGACCAGCAACGGCGCATCGCTCTTGAGCATCCACTTGATGCCCTTGAGGATGGTGGACCAGTGCGTCCAGACTTCGGCGTTGGAGGCGGAAAGCTGCCCGCCATTGGCGAACGAGGTTTCCATGGCGGCGTAGCGGTGTTTTTCGAGCAGGGTGACCGAGAAACCGCGTTTGGCGAGTGCGTAAGCAGTGGTCACGCCGGTGATGCCACCACCGATAACGGCTATTGTCTTCATCTCTATGGTTCCAGGACGTCGAATGGGAGCCTCTTGCGCGACATGCGCGAAAGACGCCCCCTCTGTCCTTGACCTGAGAGATTCACGATGCGCCACTTTGGGGTGGGATCGCTTGCTCCTTCGGTACCGCCGGCTGACGAGTGCCGGGGTTCTTCAGAGTTCAAACGTGATACCGGTCCTTTTGCCTGAGAGTTTCCGGGGCGGTTGCTCCTTCGGCGCTGTCCGGCCGTACGGCCAAGGCAGTCTCTCCCGATATCAACTTTGCGTCGCGTCCGCCAGCTACCTGCCAATTCCGATAGCGGTACCAGGGCGCGCGATGCTGAACTTTAGCATTAGTCTTGCCGGCGCGAGAAACTTTCTGCTGCTGCCGGCCTAGTACCCCGCCGCGCGGAATCAGCGTGCCGCCACGGGCGCGACGACTCGTGCGGCGTTGCGGTGCGCTGCGCTGCCTTGTGCGCCACGGTGTAGGCATAGTCCACACCCATGCCGTAGGCGCCGGAATGCTCCTTGACCAGCTTCATCACCGCGCCAAGGGTCACCGGCGGCAGACCTCAGCTCTTTCTCGCCGTCTTCGCAACAAACGGCGTTGGCACGTGCTGCACCGTCTTGCTGCCGCATTTGGGGCACGACGGGTGGGCAATTTCATGTTCGGCGAGATGTTCCGCGCGGTCGAAAACCTCACCGCATTTCTCGCAACGGTACTGATAGGTGGGCATGAGGCGCCTCCAGCCTGCTTGGCGCAGGAACTCGCCGGACCTTGCGATGCCAGCGACTTCCGGCAGTTCGGCACTCCATTCTAGGATACCGTCCAGGCCTGCATGGCGATAACGGAATATCTTTTCATGGCGCTCCCGGGCTTGCGCTCCGACGGATCCCCTGGCGGTCTCGCGTCCCCGGTACCACATCAGGCACCCATGCTTCACAGCGCGCTCTTTGCGTGCTTATTATTGAGACATACACGTGCTTGCACAAAGCATGGCCATGATCGTCGGTCAGGAGTTGACGATGAAAAAGCCGCACAAGGTGGATTCTGCCAAGACGCGGCCGACCGGATCACCGGTTCGGCCGCGCACGGACCGCACCATGCCCAGCATCCTGGATGCCATCGAACTGGAAGACGTGTGGGAGAACTTGGACGAGGCCGTCGACGAATTCACCCAACGGGCGGCAGAACCGATCGATTTCCCCCATGGCCACGATCCGGACGAGGATGAGGCGCCAGAAGAAGGCATGAACGAAATCACGCGCGCCGCCGAAAGCATTCCCGCCGATACCCCCGCGGACCGGGCGGATCGGAGCGCGGAGCGCGAAGAGCACCCGCCTGCGCCGCCCAACATCGATGACGTGCTGGACAAGGACCTGATTCCCGATCCGGCCGACGATGCGCCGCACGGCGGGAAGCATCGCAAGCGTTAGGACACGCGATCCATGGCAGCCTTGAGCAGGCTCCGCTACCAGCCGATAAGGATGCACCATGAGCAATCATCGGTACGTGGTCATCATTGACCAACCCAAGGACGTCTCGGACGAGCAGATGGCCGAGTACATCAAGCTTGCCATCAGTGCCTGGGGCGCGGGATTGCCGCCGCCGCCCCAGGACAGCCCATTCTTCGACCTGGACGTGGTGGCTGTAACCAGCACCGGCAAGCTCCAGGAGAACGAGTCATGAGCCGCTGTCACCGCCCGCGTCCCAGTGGAGGTACGTATGCGCTTCGAAGCATTTTCCTTTGGGTCCGTCTGTATTGACGGCGTGACTTATCAGCATGACGTGGTCATCGACCGGGGTGAGGTTCGCAAACGAAAGAAGAAGCCATCCCGGCAATTCCGCGAAGCCTTCGGGCACACACCGCTATCAGCCAGGGAAGACATACCCTGGAATTGCAGCCAACTGGTGATCGGCACCGGCACCGGTGCTTTGCCGGTGATGGAAGATGTGAAGCGAGAGGCCAGGCATCGCCACGTCGACCTGGTCATTCTTCCGACCGCCGAAGCCATCGCAAGGCTGGAGGAGCACCCCCGCGGCGCCAATGCGATCCTGCACCTCACCTGCTAGGCAGCAGCGCATTGACGCCAGCATCGAACTGGCCGCTTGCTGCATGTGCCAAGTGGCCATGATGTCCGACACCGACACCGATGCCGATGCCGATGCCGATGCCGTGGTAGCGCGGCGCGCCCGAACGCGCTCCTCACCATTGCAGCGTTGACGCTTGTGCTATCTTGGAAAAGTCGAGCGTTCAATATCGGGGGGCGCCAAATGTCAGTGATCGCACCGGACGAAAAGGCGGATTTTGTCGCCATCCTGCACCGTCATCGGCTTGCCGAGGCCGACTTCTTGGTTCAGGAAACCGACACGACCGACGTCGTGGACGAGGTCTACCCTATCCAGGGCTATGTCACCATCATCCGCAAGTCGACGCTCAAGGAAAGGGAGTACCGAATCGGACATGCCACCGCGTGGACCTCCGAATTCGAAAAGGATCTGGCGCGAGGCACGTTCGGGTGAGCGGAATCGGAATCGGAATCGGGAGTGGCCGTATCAGGCGGCGCTTCTTATGTGGCATGGCCGCCGCACTTGAGACGGGCAGCCCTTTCTCGACATGGGCCGCCAATGTACGGCTGCCCCGGACGGACCAGCAGGTTAGCGCAACGCTTCATTGCTATCTCCGCGTCCAGATATGGAGAAACCCGCACGTGCTGGACATGAAATCACTATTCAGCGTTGGCCTGCAACAACATGTGAATTTAGCGCCGTCTAAATCAGATGTTGGCATGTTTAAATTCGTCTCTCGCAGCGTTGCTGCACCACTTACGCGCACGCTGCGCGAAACCGGAATGGGCACCCCCGCACAGTTCCGGTTTTTTTTCGCTTTCTGCGATCCCATGCGGCAGGCACGAAGCCGGCTTTGCGCTTGAACACCTCAACCGTGATGGTCTTCTAGGAATGCTCCCCCCTTCGATCCATGTCTGGATCACGATGCACATGGAGGTTCTCCGAGCGTGTCGGTAGGCAAGACTCCCACTTCCTGACGGACTCGCCGACACCCGGATAACAGATCAACAGATCAAGTGCCGCTTCACCGGCCTATCAACCAAAGAATGAACGATGCCGCCGCACTGGCGAGCAGTGAAGTCGTCATTGGAAAGTACAGGTGAAAGTGATGACGATGAATAATGATGTCCCCGGGCAAGTGACCGAGTCCGAGCCCGGACAGCCAGGACCAGAGCAGTCCTCCTGCTACCAGGATCAGGCCAAGAGCGACAAGCATGCGCGACATGGGCGACCTCCGCATGTTGGATAGTGCACGGTATCCGCTCTCGCTGACGGCGCGTAGCGTGCGACTGTCAACTGGAGCTGTTGCCTGGAAAGCTGAACAGGGATTTGGGAATTGAGATGAAGCACGTTGCCACCTAGTCCCAGCGATCATCCTTGACCTGCACCTTGCCGCCCACGACCCGGACCGGGAAAATCGCCACCGGGTCGTAAGCCGGAGGGGACAGCGCCGCCCCCGTGATGAGGGAAAAATGCGCGCCGTGGCGCGGACAGACGACCTCCTGGCCTTCGACGTCGCCGCCACAGAGCGGCTCCGCCTCGTGGGAACACATGTCCTCGACCGCGTAGTAGTTGCCGTCCACATTGAATACCGCGACCTGCAAGCCGTCGACGTCAACCGTGCGGCACATCCCGGGCGCGAATTCGTCGGCCGCGGCGACATCGATCCATTCGCTCATCTCAGAGCAACCCCAGTTCCAGCCGCGCCGCCTCGCTCATCCGCTCTCGCGACCAGGGCGGATCCCATACCAGCTCAACCTCGACTTCATCCACGCCGCAAACTTCCATGACGGCACTCTCGACCACGCCGGGGAAGGTCTGCGCCACCGGGCAGCCCGGCGCGGTCAGCGTCATGCGGATCCCCACCCTGCCGGCGGCTTGGTCCACGGACAGGGCATAGACCAGGCCCAGGTCGTAGATATTGACCGGAATCTCGGGGTCGTAGACGGTGCGCAGCGCCTCTATCACCCGTCCCTCCATCGTGTCGGGGCCTGGCTCGAGCGTGTCTTCGTGTGCCTCGACCTTGTGGAGCCAATCGATCATGCTCATCGCGTCACTCCGTTGAGACCGGCTGGGCGCTACCTTGCAAGGCAGCTAGCATGGCATGCCAGGCCAGCGTCGCGCACTTCACACGCGCCGGAAACTCCCGTACGCCGCCCAGCACCGCCAGCTTGCCCAGCGGCGCGCCGGCCTGCGCCGCGCCAGATCCGGTCACGAGCGCATGGAAGCCGGAAAACAGCGCCTGCGCCTGCGCCTCGGTCTTACCCTTGAGCGCCTCGGTCATCAGTGACGCCGAGGCGGTGGAGATGGCGCAGCCGGAACCCTCGAAGCTCGCATCCTCGATCACGCCATCGCTGACCCTCAGGTACAGCCGCAGCCGGTCACCGCACAGGGGGTTGAACCCCTCGGCGCTGCGGTTCGCACCCGTCAGCCGCCTGCAATTGCGGGGCGAGCGGCTGTGGTCGACCACAAACTCCCCGGAAGAGATCGAGCAGGTCGGACATCAGGCAAATACCTCCTGTGCCTTGCGCACGGCACGGAACAGCGCATCCACTTCCTCTCGCGTGTTATAGAGCGCGAAGGACGCCCGCACCGTGGCAGGCACACCGAACCGCTCCATCACGGGCATCGCGCAATGGTGGCCAGCACGGATCGCAACGCCTTCCAGGTCGAGGATGGTGCCGGCATCATGGGGATGCACGCCATCCAGGACGAACGAGAGAATGCTCGCCTTTTCCGTGGCCGTGCCGATGATGCGCAGGCCGGAAATCTGCGCCGCCTGTCCGGTGGCGTAGGCGAGCAGCGCGTGCTCGTGGGTCGCGATGGCTTCCAGGCCCACCGCGCTCACATAGTCGATCGCCGCGCCCAGGCCGATCACGCCGGCGATATTGGGTGTGCCGGCCTCGAACTTGAAGGGCAGCTCGTTGTAAGTGGTCTTGCTGAATGTTACCTCGCGAATCATGTCGCCCCCGCCCTGGTAAGGTGGCATGGCATCGAGTAGCGCGGCCTTGCCGTAGAGCACGCCAATGCCGGTGGGGCCGTAGAGCTTGTGTCCCGAAAATGCGTAGAAATCGCAATCCAGCGCCTGCACGTCAACCTTGAGGTGCGGCACGGCCTGGGCACCGTCGACCAGCACCGGAATGCCCCTGGCATGCGCCAGTTCGATAAGGCACCGCACCGGGTTGACCGTGCCAAGGGCATTGGAGAGATGGGTCACGGCAACCAGCCTGGTGCGTGGGCCAAGCAGGCGCTCGAATTCATCCAGCAGCAGTTCGCCCGCATCGTTGATCGGGGCCACCAGCAGGATGGCACCCGTACGCTCGCACGCCATTTGCCACGGTACGATATTGGAGTGGTGCTCCATTGCGCTGATCAGGATCTCATCACCGGCCCGCAGGCGCTGTCCGTAGCTCGTTGCCACCAGGTTGATCGCCTCCGTGGTTCCGCGCACGAACACGATCTCCTCGCGCCGCGCCGCATGGATCAAGCCTTGCGTAGCGCCGCGCGCTGCCTCGTAGGCATCGGTTGCCAGCTGGCTCAGGGTATGCACGCCACGATGGATGTTGGCATTGAGCGTGGCGTAGTAATGTGCCTCGCAGTCGATCACGCTCTGTGGCTTCTGGCTGGTGGCGGCGTTGTCCAGATAGACCAGCGGCTTGCCGTTGACCGTCTGCCGCAGGATGGGGAAGTCCCAGCGCAGCCGCATGACGTCCAGGCCAGCGGCCGGTGCCGCGCCCCACAGGGCCCGGAACTCTTGCGCGACCGTGTTCATGTCAGCCCCCTCAGCGGCTCGGGCAAGTGGCCGCGCAAGAGCGTCCCCAGCCGCGCGCGCAAGGAAACCAGGCCCAGCCGGTTGACCATCTCTTCGGCGAAAGCGAAGGTCAACAGGGCCCGCGCAGAGGCATCGTCCACCCCGCGTGTGCGCAGATAGTAGATCTGCTCCGGATCGAGCTGGCCTACGGTGGCGCCATGACTGCATTTGACGTCGTCGGCGTAGATCTCCAGCTGTGGCTTGGTGTCGACTTCGGCCTGCTCGGACAGGAGCAGGTTGCGGTTGGACTGGTGCGCATCGGTATGCTGGGCATCGGCATGCACCACCACCTTGCCGTTGAACACGGCGCGCGAGGCGCCGGACAGCACGCCTTTATAGAACTCGCGGCTCTTGCCTTGCGGCCTGGCGTGGTCGACGCGGGTGTGGTGGTCGATATGCTGCCGCCCGCCGGTCATGTACAGCCCGTCGAGCGAGCATTCCGCGCGCTCGGCATTCAGCCCGACCTGGATGTCGGCCCGTGCCAGAGCGCCGCCCAGGGCGAATGCACTGGAGGTGAAGCGGCTGCCGTGCCGCTGGTCCATATTCACGCCGGCGATGTGGAATGCCTTGAGGCTCTCTTGCTGCACCTTGTGATGTTCGACGTGCGCGTCACGCGCGGCGACGATGTCGGTGACGCTATTGGTGAAATAAGCGAGGCCGTCTACACCCACGTGGTGCTCCACGATGCACACACGGCTACCTTCTTCCGCCATCACAAGATTACGCGTATGGGTGACCAGTTCCGGCTCCGTGGCGATGAACAACAGGTGGATCGGCATGTCGGGAGCCGTGCCAGCGGCCAGGCGGATATAGGCGCCATCAGCCATGAACGCGGTGTTCAAGGCAGCGAAGCCGGACGGGAGTTCGCTCACGGGGCGGCAAAGCAGCGCTTCCACAGGCTCCGGTGTGCACTCCATCATGGTGGCGAGGCTGAGGAGTTCAGCCCCTGCCGGCAGCGCGCCGATACGCGACCATTGCGGCTGATGGCGGCCATTGACGAATACCATCAGGTACGCGCCGGGCAAGGCGAGCGTCTCGAGCCGCGCAGCCAGGAGGGCGGCATCCGGCTTATCGCCGGACGCCGCCGGCCCCGCGGTAAAGCGACTTTTTTCGATCGCGGCCACGCTGGTGTATTTCCAGTCCTCGTGGCGCAGCGTCGGAAACCCGGCTTGCGCGAAGCATTCCAGCGCCTGCTTGCGCGCGCGCGCAAGCCAGGGCAGCCGCCGGCCGGGCAATACTGCCTCGACGCGGGCGAACTCGGCAAGATAGTGTTCGACGCCGGTTGCGCTCATGGCGAGGCCTCCACGCCGGCGAAGGCCGGTGCCTCCATCCCCGCATAGCCATGACGCTCCAGTTCGAGCGCCAGCTCGGGCCCGCCGGACCTGGCAATGCGGCCCTGCGCCAGCACGTGCACGCGATCCGGCACGATGTAATTGAGCAGCCGCTGGTAGTGGGTAACCAGTACGATGGCGCGTTGCGGGCCGCGCATGGCGCCGATGCCGCTGGCGACGATCTTGAGCGCATCGATATCGAGCCCGGAATCGGTCTCGTCGAGAATGGCGAGCCGTGGCTCCAGCACCGCCATTTGCAGGATCTCGTTGCGTTTCTTTTCACCACCGGAAAAGCCCTCGTTCACGGCGCGGTAAAGCAGGCTTGGGTCCATCTCCATGAGCCTGAGCTTGTCCTTGACCAGCGCGAGAAAGTCGATGGCATCCAGCTCCGGCTCGCCGCGATGCTTGCGGATCGCGTTGAGCCCCGCCTTGAGCAGATAGATGTTCGAGACACCGGGGATTTCCACCGGATACTGGAAGGCTAGGAAGACACCCGCGCGCGCCCGCTCTTCGGGCGGCATGCCGAGCAGGTTCGCGCCATCGTAGAGGACTTCACCCGCGGCGACGACGTAGCGGTCCCGTCCAGCCAGCGCATGGGCAAGTGTGCTCTTGCCGGAGCCGTTAGGGCCCATGATGGCGTGCACTTCCCCAGCCTTCACGGTAAGGTCGATGCCGTGCAGGATGGGCTTGTCGTCGACTGAGACGTGCAGATTGCGGATTTCAAGCATGGCTGGCCTCTTGCTCCAATGTGGCTCCAACGCGACGCCAATGCGGCTCCGAGGCAGCGCGTCCCACGCGCTCCCTTAGCCGATGCTTCCCTCCAGGCTGACGCCCAGCAGCTTCTGCGCTTCCACCGCGAACTCCATCGGCAGTTCCTTGAACACTTCCTTGCAAAAGCCGTTCACGATCATCGATACCGCGTCTTCGGGACCGATGCCACGGCTTTGGCAATAGAACAGCTGGTCCTCGCCGATGCGCGAGGTGGAGGCCTCGTGCTCGACGCGGGCAGTGGCGTTCTTCACCTCGATATAGGGAAAGGTGTGGGCCGCGCACTTGTCGCCCAGCAACAGCGAGTCGCACTGCGAGTAGTTGCGCGCGCCGCCGGCGCTCTTTGCTACCTTCACCAGCCCGCGATAGGCGTTCTGGCCGTGGCCGGCCGAAATGCCCTTGGAGAGAATCGTGCTCCGGGTATTCCTGCCGAGGTGGGTCATCTTGGTGCCGGTGTCGGCCTGCTGGTAATGATTGGTCAGCGCCACGGAATAGAACTCCCCAACCGAGTCGTCGCCCTGCAGGATCACGCTTGGATACTTCCAGGTAATGGCCGATCCGGTCTCGACCTGGGTCCACGAGATCTTCGAGCGGGCACCGCGGCAGTCACCACGCTTGGTCACGAAGTTATAGATGCCGCCCTTGCCATCCTTGTCGCCCGGATACCAGTTCTGCACCGTCGCGTACCGGATCTGCGCACCTTCCAGTGCGATCAGTTCCACCACCGCGGCATGCAGCTGGTTTTCGTCGCGCATCGGTGCGGTGCAGCCTTCCAGATAGCTGACGTAGGCGCCCTCGTCGGCAATAATCAGGGTGCGCTCGAACTGGCCGGTCTTCTGCGCATTGATGCGAAAGTAAGTGGACAACTCCATCGGGCAGCGCACTCCTGGCGGGATATAGCAGAACGAGCCGTCGCTGAACACAGCCGAGTTGAGCGTAGCGAAGTAGTTGTCGGTGTAAGGCACGACCGTGCCGAGGTATTGCCGCACCAGCTCGGGATGTTCCCGCACCGCCTCCGAGAACGAACAGAAAATAATGCCGAGCTCGCCCAGTTTCGCCTTGAAGGTGGTCGCGACCGAGACGCTGTCGAATACCGCATCCACGGCGACGCCCGCGAGCAACTCGCGCTCCCGCAGGGGCACGCCCAGCTTCTCGTAGGTGCGCAGCAACTCGGGGTCGACCTCGTCCAGCGTCTTCGGCCCGGCCTTCTGGGAACGCGGCGCCGAATAGTAGGCGATGGCCTGGTAGTCGATGGGCGGGTGCCTGACCGTCGCCCAGTGCGGCTCGGACACCGTCAGCCAGTGACGATAGGCCTTCAGGCGCCACGCAAGCATGAACTCCGGCTCGTCCTTCATGGCCGAGATCATGCGGATCACGTCCTCGTTCAGCCCGCACGGCACCGTGTCCGTTGCCACGGACGTGTAGAAGCCGTGCTGATAGCCTTGGCTGATCAGCTGGTCGAGCTTGTGTGCCGGGGTTGCCATGTTCTGCCTTCGGTCGCCATGCGTCACTCGAACGCCTGCTTGCGGCCTGCCGCCTTCCAGGCGTGCAGCGTGCCCATATCCACCGGATGCAACGTCGGTTGCGTCATGTCCGCCAGCGTTACGCCATCCAGGGCATGAAAGATCGCCAGGCTGATTCGCTGCCAGTTCGCGCGGATGGAACACGTTCCTTCCTGGGCACACAGGCCGGCCGCGATGCTGCATTCCGTCATGCCGGCAGGGCCTTCCATGGCGTCAATCACCTGCGCGATCGAGATCTCCTGCGGCGGCCGCGCCAGCAGGTAACCGCCCTTCGCGCCGCGCAGCGAATGCAGCAGCTTTTGCCGCGCAAGCATCTTGAGGATCTTGCTCGCGGTGGGCATCGACACGCCGATCTCGGCCGCAACCTCGGCGGCACTGCAGATCCGGCCCGGCTCCCGCGCCATGTGCGTCATGATCACCGTGCCGTAGTCGGTCAGTTTGCTTAGTCTGAGCATCGTTACCCCAAGCTACTCCTTGCCAATTAGAACTGATACGGTCCTGTATAGTTCCAATCGAGGGTTCCGCCGCAATGCGACCTCCAATCCCTGCTTATCGAATCCGACGGCGGCACAGCCTGTGGAACCGGCATGAACCTAGTCGTAGGTTTCCCAGAAAAATCCTCGATCGAGGTCTCGCTCGAACTCGACAGGCCAGGACGTGTCGCTTCCGGCCGCGTAGTGCTGGCGGGCGCCAGTCAGAGTGGCCGCGACGGTCACCTGACGGGGAATGTGACTTACGCCTTCTTTAGCAGGGCTGTCCTCCTCAAAGTCGACCGTGAATTCCTCACGGATCCGGCCATGCTTGCGGCATGCCGACTTGAAGGCCTCCTGCTCGTCCACCGGTAGTTCTTCGAAGCGCTTTCCCATGACATCTCCCGATAGCTAATAGCTAATAGCTCGCGCGCCGCTGCTCCCTCCCCCATCAATGCATGAACTTGGCTCAGCAGCTGACCCAAACAATGCTACGCGCCGAGCGCAGGTTTGGTTCGGCTACGCGAGGCGCTCGCGATGGTCACCGCTTGACGCGCTTCGTCGAACGGGTACCAGGGGTATGTACGTTGGCATCGAGGCGGGTCAGCGCTGCCACGCGCTGCCTTGCCAGGTGCTTTGCCAGGTGCTTTACCAGCGCGCTCAACGGCCCCCCCATGGCATGCGATACCTCGTTATCGACCGTCACTGCTGAGGGGAAAGTAGCCAGGAGGCGCGCGCGTTCAGCGATCGCGACCGCGATCGCTTCACGATATCTTTCAGCAAATTTCGCAATCGATTGATTCAGGTCTAGCTGGGCAGCCGCCAGCGCGTGAAAATCTCCCGGCGCTGCGTCTCTGAGTGTTTCGTAGAACGTTGATTCCGCACGTTCATTCGCGCGAAGAAGCTCGTGCCGGGCGCGTCTGGCCGTCTGCGCAAATGCGTCCTCTGCACTGCCCGTTTCGTTAGACGGGGTCTGCGTGGCCGCTGTGTCATCAGACGAATCTGTCATACGCCCGTCCCTGTTCAATGAAGAAAGTATCGATGGTCTCCCTCTGCGCACGAACCCCCTTCTGAGGGGGTTCCTTGCATGGCGTGGCAACACGCTCCGCCAACGCTGAGAATCTGCGCCATGCACTTTGGGACGTGACACCGGGTGCGCGCCGGGGGACGACGACCAGAATTCAAGGGGTGTCCCTTTTCAGCCCTGAGCAGCCGTTTGAGAGCGTAGGAGCCTATTCCGAAACGACCCCAAATGCGCCGTGCCCGGCCACTACCTCGCCCAGAAAATCCATCACCGCGCGCACAGGGGCCGAGCGCCGCAAGTCCCTGTGCACCACCAGCCAGATGTCGCGTGAGAATGCAGCGCCCTCGTGTTCCAGCCGTACCAGGCCTGCATCGGCATCCCCCAGGAAACAAGGCAGGCCTGCCACGCCCGCCCCTGCACGGGCAGCGGCGAGATGGCTGCTGATATCGCTGAGTTCGCAGCCCACGGGCCGTGGACCCGCCAGTTCCAGCAGCCAGCGCTGCTGCGGCATGTCGGCGAACTGCGCATCGTAGGCAATGCGTCAGCGACACCGCGCGGGCCTGCGCTGACACGGAGAGCTGGATACCCGGATAAGCCGCGCGGAAATCCGCCAGCCTGCCGGCCAGCAGATGTGTGGTCAGCACCGGTGGCGCACTGAGCGACACCTTGCCGCTCACGGGCTCGTGGCTGGCACGCGTCTGCCGCTCGATAGCGAATGCGGCAGCTTCCATCGTCTTGGCTTGCTCGAAGACCGACACCCCAAGGGGCGTCAGGCGGCACGAGCGCGGCAAGCGTTCAACCAGAAGCGCTTGCAGCCCGGCTTCGAGCGCGGCCAGCCGGCGGCTTACCGTGGCGTGGTCCACCTGCAAATCGCGCGCTGCGCCGGACAACGTACCGGTGCGGGCGACTGCCAGGAAATGGCGAAGACTTTCCCAATCGAGCATCTGTGCATTTTCTCCAGGTTGGGTGGAGATTTTATGGAATTTACGCAGCTATGTCTGCAGCCTAGCATCCGGAGATCCTATCGATGGAATCCATGCCATGCCTACCACCACCAATGCGCAACGGGCCACCCTGCTGGCTGCTGCGCTCGGCTTCGTCGTCGTCCTGTTGGACGTCAGCGTCGTCAACGTCGCCCTTGATACCTTGCGGCAAGGATTCGCCACCGATGTGGCCGGGCTGCAATGGGTGATCAACGCCTACACGCTGGTATTCGCGGCGTTGCTACTGACCAGCGGGGCAATCGGAGATCGCTTGGGTGCCAGGCGGGTGTTCCTGATGGGGCTCGCGCTGTTCACTCTGACGTCGGTGGCGTGCGGCGCGGCGGGCAGCCTGGCAATGCTGGTGGTGGCCCGACTGGGCCAGGGCATTGGCGCGGCGCTGCTGGTGCCGAACTCGCTGTCGATGCTCCAGAGGGCGTTTCCCGAACGCGAACAACGCAGCCGCGCAGTCGGCTGGTGGGGTGCGATCGGCGGCATCTCGCTGGCGGCCGGGCCGGTGCTGGGCGGCCTGCTTGTGACCCACTTCGGCTGGCGCAGCATCTTCCTGATCAACCTGCCGCTAGGCCTGATTGGCCTGTACCTGACGTTGCGCCATGTCGCCGCCGATGGCGGCGGACATCACCGCGGCCTGGATTGGCCCGGGCAAGGCGCGGCCATACTCACACTGGCTGCACTCACCGCGTCGGTCACCGAAGCGGGCCGCCTCGGCTGGGGACACGCCTGGGTGCAGGCGGGGCTGTGGCTGGCCTTGGCGTCGGCGGCCGCCTTCATCCGCATCGAATCATGCAGTGCTGCGCCGATGCTGCCGCTGGCGCTATTGCGGATCCCCGCGTTCAGGGTGGCGTCGCTCGCCGGTGTGATCGTGAATTTTGCCTACTATGGCCAGATCTTTGTCTTCAGCCTGTTCTTCCAGCTTCAGCAGGGACTATCGCCACAGCAGACCGGGCTGGCGTTCCTCCCGATGACGGTGGTGCTGATGGCAGTCAACGTGCTCGCCGGCCGCCTGATCACGCGGATGGGCGCGAGGTACTTGATGGTGCTGGGATTGCTCCTGGCCGGCCTGGGCTACCTAATGCTGTTGCCGGTGCGCATCGACGGCCCCTACTGGTTGCTCGCCCCGCCAATGCTGCTGGCCGCCAGCGGCATCGCACTGATGGTACCGACCATGACCAATGTCACGCTTTCAGCCGTGGATGGCTCCCGCGCGGGCATCGCCTCCGGCGTCCTCAACTCGGCGCGACAGGTAGGCGGCATGCTCGGCGTGGCGGGGTTCGGTTATCTGGTGCACGACACTGCCCCGCAAGCCTTCATGCGCGGCATGCATCTATCGCTCTGCCTCGCGGCCGCACTGCTGCTGGGGGGAGCCGTGATGTGCTGGTTCGGCATTCGCGCGGAACGTCCAGTCGCTAGAAAGGACGGGCAGCAAAGCGCCACTTGAACCTAGCGCTCTTCGATTGGCATCTTCGCCTCCATTGTGGGACGTTCTGGCCGTGCCCGGGAGGCGGGGCGCAGACAGCCAAGTCACGACTGGCGCACCCGTCGACGTGCTTTGCGCCTTCATCGTGATGCGGGATTCCCGGCACTGCCGGGGGCACGCTCGATCACCTTGGTTTCCCTGCATCCAGGCTAGGAAGCAACCGTTCGTCTGAAAACTGACGGAGAATACGTGGAATTGCCTCTCCAAGCGCAACAACCAATGCAAAGTGCCTCCGCCGTCAAAGCCCTAGCCGCGCTCGCGCAGCAATCTCGCCTGGCGATCTTTCGCCTGCTGGTTCAAGCGGGCCTGGAAGGCGTCAACGCCGGACGGATTGGCCAGGAGTTGGGGCTGCCGCCGGCCACCCTCTCGTTTCATCTCAAGGAGCTCGTCCACGCCGGGCTGATAAGGAGCCACCAGGAAGGCAGGTTCGTCATTTACCAGGCCCAGTATGACCAGATCAACGAGCTCGTTGGTTTCCTCACTGAACACTGCTGCGAGGGCAACCCTAAGGGTTGCAACGTAACGCCGTTCGAATGCGAGCCCAAGTCGGCAGAACGAACCAGGTCGGCCGCCAAGACAACTTGAGCGACGGGGCTCTCAGTGCCATAGCCCAATCCCGACTCCTCCTGCTAGCGATCGCGTGGTAGACGCCATGGAAGAACCCTACAAACTCTACAAGTTCACGCTCCAGCGGCATGACAGGTCGACTACCTGACCGATCGCTGCCGCAAGCGCCTGAGAAGCGCAATGGCGAGGCAGAAGGAACACGTTAGAGATTTTCGCGCGCCCCTGGAGCGCGGTCCTGTTGGCCTGAGGACTCGATCACGTTCGGATGACCGGCGCTCTTCGTGCGAGGCTCGAACGCGCTGTGCAGCGCCAGTCCGACGGCAGCGCCAACCAACTCGGCGACCATGAATCCCGGCGCGCTCCCAGGCGCGATGCCGGCAAACGTATCACTGAACATCCGACCGAAGGCGGCCGCCGGATTGGCGAAGGATGTGGAAGCGGTGAACCAGTACGCGGCGCCGATGTAGCTCGCCACCATGGCGGGTGCGCGCCCATTCGGCGCCCGCAGGATGACCAAAAGCAGGCCGGCCGTCGCCACTGCTTCGGCGATCCACTGCCCGGGGCCGGTTCGCACCTTGGTGGAAAATTGCAGAATGCTCATGTCGAACATCGCGTGGGCTAGCCACGCGCCGAGCATGGCGCCAAGCAGTTGGGCCACGATGTAAGGCAGCAGGGCCGGCATGGGCAGTTCGCCCCGGACCGCCATGACCGCGCTGACGGCCGGGTTGAAGTGCGCTCCACTGATCGGACCGAATACCTCGATCAACACATAAAGGCCGCCCACAGTGGCGAGTGTGTTGGCCAGCAAGGCAATGGCGACATTGCCACCGGCCAGGCGCTCGGCCATGATTCCCGAACCAATTACAACGGCCAGCAGTAGCGCCGTGCCAAGGGCTTCCGCCCCAAGTTTGCGAGGCAGGTCTGCCATGATGCTCAGCTCTTCGAAATGGCGGTCAAAACTTCCTGCAGATCGGCCTTGCTCAGATTCTCAAGCGGCAACTGCAGCAATTGCAACATGCGGTAGCTGATGGCCTGGCGTGTCAGCTCGAAGGCCTGACGTTTACCGTCATCCCCACCGGGCGCGTTCGACGGGTCGACGTAACCCCAATGCACCTTCACCGGACTGCCTGGCCAGTATGGGCATTCCTCTGCGGCCGCGCTGTCGCACACGGTGATCACAATGTGCATCTCAGGCGCACATTCGCCGACAAACTCGTCCCAGCTCTTGCTGCGATAGCCGCTGACATCAACGCCGGCATTGGTCAGCGCCTCGAGGGCGAACGGGTTCAGGCGGCCACTTGGCGCACTGCCCGCACTATAGGCACGGACATTCTTGCCCAACTTTCTTGCCCAATGGTTGAGCATGCCTTCGCTCAGTACGCTTCGCGCAGAGTTGTGGGTGCAGAGGATTAGAACGTTGGTTGTCATAAGTGCTACTCGCAATGGTCAGCTTTGCCCGATATGTCCGATATGTCCGTAGCGCCGCAGGGTCGCCAGCGCACGGGGATAAACAATACCCGTCGGGTGGCTGCCAGCCGAGTAGGCCTGGAAGCGCCCCTTTCCCTGATGGTTCATCAGCCCTTCGGAGAGGATGGGCCTCGCCGAATTCCCGGTGCAGATGAAGAGCACGTTATAGGCTTTTTCGCTCATTTTGGCCTCTTCAGCAGCACGACGAGTTCGCCTTCACGGCGATGCCAATCGGCTTGCCCTGCGGGGCGCGCGGCGCGCAGCATGCCGAGTCCGCATGAGCAGATTCCGCAGGCCGGCTTTCACCGAACACCGGCACGTTCCCGAGCGTGTGGAAATGCTCCCAGGCGATGCCTTGGGGATCCGTGACCCAGTGCTTCTCGCTACGTGCGTAGCAGCAGGTGGTCTGCCCTTCATCAAGCAGCGCCATATCGGCGGCTTCCGCGCGGTCTTTCAGCGCCACGAGCTCTTCCGCGTTGTCGGTCTGGAACCCCAGGTGATCTACACCGGGTTCCCCCCACGCGTGGAGATGGCGAAGTTCACTCGCGGATCTTCCAGCATCCACTTTGCGTAGTCGCTCTCGACCCGCGTGGGCTCGGCCGCGAACAGCTTCGAGTAGAAGGCAATGCTCTTGCCAAGGTCCTGGACGTTAAGGTGGACGTGAAAG
The DNA here is from genome assembly GCF_000243095.1 of Cupriavidus basilensis OR16. GTDB lineage: Bacteria > Pseudomonadota > Gammaproteobacteria > Burkholderiales > Burkholderiaceae > Cupriavidus > Cupriavidus basilensis_D. Next base: position 27,213 of record NZ_AHJE01000090.1, read on the forward strand.
CGCTTCATTGGAGTTCCCCTTTAACACGCACAAACGGTGGTGGCGGTAGCGGCATTTTCGAAACAGGCTTCCCCCTGGCAGCAGTTAGCTGTCAGGAAGCCCAGCAAGTCACGCATGTGCTCAAACGCGGCGCGATAGATCAGGTGCCGGCCTTCACGTTCCTGCGTGATCAGGCGGGCATTCATCAGTTCCTTCAGGTGGAAAGACAACGTCGCACCGGGCACCCCAACCTGCTCGGTGATCGCACCGGGCGTCAACCCGGTGGGCCCGGCCACCACCAGCAGGCGGAAAACCTGAAGGCGCAGACCATGGGCCAGCGCAGCGAGAGAGCGGATCACATCGTTTTCTTCCATATTTCCATAATATTGGAAGTATGGATAAGGCGCAAGCACCCCGAGGTCGGGCAAGGCACTGTGATCGGGCTTGCGCCCAGAATAAGCCGTTGACGAAGCCAATCCTTGAGCCATGTCAAGGGTTGCGCCACGCAGCCCTGGATCGCGCTTCAGTCGATCGATAAGCGCCGAATCAGCCATCCGCGCAGCGCATAGGTCAGACAGCAATAACCGAGGATGATCGGCGGCAGGAACAGCCAGAACGTGCCCGGCGCAGACACCAGTCCCAGCGGCGCTGCCAGCGGCGAGTACGGCAGCCAGATGCCAATCAGGCAAATCGCCAACGTGGTGGCAATCAGCGCGGTACTGCCACGGCTTTGCACAAAGGGAATGTTCCGCGTGCGAATCACGTGGACGATCAGGGTCTGCGACAGCAGCGACTCCAGGAACCAGCCGGTCTGGAACAGGTGCTGCTGCGCAGGCGTACTGGCGCCCAGCCCCCAGTAGAGCGTCGCGAAGGTGATGTAGTCGAACAGCGAGCTGATCGGGCCAATGCACAGGATATAGCGGCCGAGCTTGCCGATCTCCCAGCGGCGCGGGCGGCTGACGGCATCGTCGTCCACGTTGTCGGTAGGCAGTGCAGTCTGCGAAAAATCGTAAAGCAGGTTGTTGGTCAGTACCTGGATCGGTGCCATCGGCAGGAACGGCAGCCAGGCACTGGCGCCGAGCACGCTGAACATATTGCCGAAGTTGGAGCTCGCCCCCATGCGCAGGTACTTGAGCAGGTTGGCAAAGACTTTGCGGCCTTCGATCACGCCGTCATGCAGCACCAGCAGGCTCTTTTCCAGCAGGATGATGCTGGCGGACTCCTTGGCGATGTCGGCGCCGCTGTCCACCGAGATGCCCACGTCGGCCGCCTTTAGCGCAGGGCCGTCGTTGATGCCGTCTCCCAGTACACCCACCACCCGTCCGCGTGCCCGCAGGGCCTTGACAATGGCGGCCTTGTGCGCCGGTGCCAGCTTGGCGAAGAGCTGCGTGCGCTCGGCGAGTTCTCCCAGCGCTTGCGGCGAGAGCCCGTCGAGTTCCGCGCCGAGTACGGCCCGATCCACGTCAAGGCCGACTTCCCTGCATATCTTGCGCGCGATCACAGGGCTGTCGCCAGTCAGCACCTTGACCTCGATGCCGCTGTCGCGCAGCGCCGCCAGCGCCGGTGCCGCGCTATCCTTGGGCGGGTCGATAAACGCAATATAGCCAAGCAGGATCAGCGCGGATTCGTCCGCCACCGAGTACGGATGCGTATCCGGCGCCGGCGGCAAAGGCTTGTAGGCGATAGCGATCACCCTGAAGCCATCTTCGTTGAGTGCATTGCAGACCGTCATGAGCGAGTGACGATGCGAGTCGTCAAGCGCCAGGGTCTGCCCCCCGAGCTCGGCGCTGGCGCATGCGGCATAGACTTCCTCCACCGCACCCTTGCAGACCAGGAGCCTGCCCTGCGGCCCGTCCACCACAACCGACATGCGGCGCCGCTCGAAATCGAATGGCACTTCGTCGATCTTGCGGTAGCCACCCTCCTGTCGCAGCGTTTCGCCCACCTCGTCATGCAGGAGTACCGCCTTGTCCAGCAGATTATGCAGCCCGGACTGGTGATAGCTGTTCAGGTAGGCGAATTCCAGCACGCGCACCGTCTCCTGTCCCGCCAGGTCCACATGCTTCTTCAGGATGATGCGATCCTGAGTCAGGGTGCCGGTCTTGTCGGTGCAAAGTACATCCATGGCACCCAGGTTCTGGATGGCACTGAGGCGTTTCACGATCACTTTGCGGCGCGACATGGCAAGCGCGCCCTTTGCCAGGTTCACCGTCACCAGCATAGGCAGCATCTCGGGGGTCAGCCCCACGGCGACTGCCACCGCGAACAGCAGCGCCTCCAGCCAGTCGCCCTTGGTCAGCCCGTTGATCACGAACACCAGCGGCGCAAGGATCACGATCAGGCCGATCATGAGGCGCGCGAAACGCTGCAGGCCCTGCTCGAACACGGTGCCGGACGTCTCTTCCTCAAGCGAGCGGGCGATGCTGCCGAACATGGCGCGCGGCCCGGTCAGCACCACAACTACGGTCGCGCTGCCGCTGATCACCGCCGTGCCCATCAGCACGATGTTCTCCAGCGTGCCGGGCTCGTCGCCGCTGGCGCTCTCGAGCGCGAACTTCTCCACTGGCAGTGATTCTCCTGTGAGAGCCGATTGGTTGACGAACAGGTCCTTGGAGGCCAGCAGCCGGGCATCGGCGGGAACCAGGTCACCTGCCGACAAGTGAACGATATCGCCTGGCACCAGTGCGCCGATCGGCAGTTCGCTGATGAGGGGCAATGCCCCCGGCTCGGGCCGGCGCTGCGTGGCGGTGGTGGTATGCACCATCGCGCGCAGCGCCGCAGCGGCGCGGCCGGAGCGGCGCTCCTGCACAGTGGCCAGCCCAACGCTGAGCATCACCATCACCAAGATCACGGTCGCGGCATCGTAGTCGTGAATGGCGGCAGATACCGTCGCCAGGGTCAGCAACAGCACATTGAGCGGATTGAGCAAACGGCGCAGCAAGTCGAAGAGGGCCGGGCGCTGGCGTTCGTGGTCCACCAGGTTGGGGCCATATCCTTGCAGGCGCCGCGTGGCCTCGGCGTCGGTCAGGCCTTCCGGGCTGGCGTTCAGTTGCCCGAGCAGGACCGCGAGTGGCGTGCTGGCAGCCCGGAGTATTGCTTCCGGCATGCCGCTGGACGCTGCCGGCTTCTGCCTGGCGGGGCCCTGACCCGCGGGGCTTCAGCCGCTTCCCGCGGTATGGTGCGCGGACGGCGCAGCCAGCCCACCGTCTTGCCCAGGTACTGGATTGCTCGATCGATCATGATAGCTGCCTTGCCTGTGCTTGCCCTGCATTGGCGTCCCAGCCCGCACCCAGCGCCAGGGCCAAGGCCACGGTGTCCTGCAGCCGCTGGGTCCTGGCCTGCAGGTAGCCGATGTCGGCCTGCTTATACATTGACGCCGGAGTCGATGCCGACCACCGTCGCCGGCTGGTAGGTGCCGCTCTTCAGGCGCACCAGCGCGCCGCCAGAGTACGACGGCAGGGCGAACTTGACGCCTTCCATGCTGCGCACTGCATCAAGCATGCAGTCTGGCATGCCGATGGTGTTGGCCACGGTATTGGAATGCCGGGCACCATATTTTTGCTTCTTTATCCGCGTGCTGCATTGGACTTCACCGCGGTTCGGTCCCGGCGGTATCTGGGAGAGACATCGGGCACAGGCCAAGCCGCGCCCGCCATTCAGGCGTGCAGCGGTCTCTGCACGCTGGCGGAACACTCCGATGCCGTGTGCTCAGTCTAGTGTCGGGTGCGCGGCACCCATTGATGCAGATCAACTGGCGCGCCCGAGCCCTGCCTATAGTTGGAGATGCCATTCCGCTATTCCTCACGGCGGATCCGCCACGCTTCATCCCACCGCATTCACTTCATTGAACCAGCCAGGAGAACACCGTGAACGACCTCAGATCCGCCCTGTCCGCGCACCGTGCCACGCTACAGCACGATATCAACGTCCTGTTGTCGGATGTGCAGGCCTTGCTGCGTGACACCGCCGCCTTGACCGGCGAGCAAGCCGGTCAAGCCCGTGAACAGTTCAAGGCACGGCTGGAGGCGCTGCAACTGCGGCTGCGCGAGTTGCAGGCGCAGGGCCGCGAGCAAGTACGGGATTGGGCGGATTCCGGCGAAGAGTATGTGCAGGCGCTTTTCGCCATCGTGCTCACCCGCCGCGATTGAACTTGACATGGCACTCCAGGAGCCTCGCTACCACCGCTGGCTCAATACTGGGCTCTTGGCGATCTCCGCAGGCACACTCGCCGCGGGATCGCTGCTGTATGGGTTCGGGTCGGTTGCGCTCGCCCGCAGCGTGTGGCTGATCGGCGTCCTGCCGGTGTTGATCACCCTGAGCGCCAGCACCGTCTCGGCGGCATGGCACCGCAAAGCTGGAGTCGATGTCCTTGCGCTGCTGGCCATCGGCTTCGCATGGTGGCTTGGCGAGCACTTTGCCGCGGCCGTGATCAGCCTGATGCTGGCCAGCGGGTGCGCCCTGGAGAGCTATGCGCAAGCGCGCGCCGCCAGGGAGATGAGCGCGCTGCTGCGCCATGCCCCGCGCGAGGCCAGTCGTTACGAAAACGGCGAATGGCGCCCGGTGCCGGTGGACCTCATCCGTGCTGGCGACCGCCTGCTGGTGCGCACCGGCGAAGTCGTGCCTGCTGACGGGACCCTGATCCTGGCCGCTGACCTGGATGAATCCACCCTGACCGGCGAGGCCATGCCGCAGCGGCGCGCGCCGGGCGAGCCGCTGCGCAGCGGCGTGGTCAATGCCGGCGCGCCGTTCGAGATGCTCGCCGGCGCCACCGCGGCGCAGAGTACCTATGCAGGCATTGTCCACCTTGTGACGCAAGCGCAGCAAAGCCGCAGCCCGTCATCGCGCCTGGCCGACCGCTACGCCCTACTGCTGGTGCCGCTGGCGCTGGCGCTGGCCGGCGCCGCTTGGCTCATCACTGGCGATGCGCGCCGCGCGCTCGCAGTGCTGGTGGTCGCCACCCCTTGCCCGCTGATTCTCGCGGTACCGGTGGCCATCGTCTGCGGCATGTCGCGCAGTGCCAGCCGGGGCATCTTGGTCAAGAGCGGCGCCGCGCTGGAGCGGTTGGCGCAGGGCCGCGTGCTGTTCTTCGACAAAACGGGAACCCTGACCACAGGCCAGGCCCGCGTCTCGGCGATCGAGGCAGCGCCGGGCCACACGCCCAGCGATGTGCTTCGCCTGGCGGCCTCGCTGGCGCAGGCATCCGTGCACGTGAGTTCCCGCGCGCTGGTGGCCACGGCACGCGAGCGCGGCCTGGCGCTGGCATTACCGGCCAAGGTCAGTGAGGAGCCAGGCGCCGGCCTGAGCGGCATTGTCGACGGGCACACTGTCGCCATGGGTTCCCTGGCGCACGTAGCGAGGACAACGGCGCCCAAGCCGTGGAGCACGGCATTGCTGCGGCGCTTGGGCCACGAGGGTGCGTCGGCCGTCTTCCTTGGCGTCGACGGCGCCATGTGCGGCGTGCTGCAGCTCGCGGACCAGATCCGGCTCGACACACCCCGCGCGCTCAGGCTGCTCAGGCAAGCGGGCATCCGGCGCATGGTGATGCTCACCGGCGATCGCGACGACGTGGCGCAGATGACCGGCGCGATGCTGGGCGTGACGGAGGTGCACGCCCAGCAGACGCCCGCGCAAAAGCTCGCGGCCATCCGCGAGGCGCAGCGGCACGACATCGTCATCATGGTTGGCGACGGCGTCAACGACGCGCCCGCGCTGGCTGCCGCCGACGTCGGCGTCGCGATGGGCGCGGCGGGCGCCGCAGCGCCAGCGCAGGCAGCGGACGTGGTACTGCTGGTCGACCGCCTGGACCGCCTGGCCGAGGCCATCCAGATCGCCCGGCGCGCACGCCGCATCGCCGTGCAAAGCGTCGTGGCGGGCATGGCGCTCTCCCTGGCCGCGATGATCGTGGCCGCGGCCGGCTACCTGCCGCCGCTGGCGGGCGCGATACTGCAGGAGTTGATCGACGTCGCGGTAATCCTGAATGCACTACGGGCACGCAAACCGGGGCCAGGCTGGCGACCCGCGCAGATCACGCCTGCCGAGGCTACGAAACTGAAGACCGAACACAGCGAACTGGGGCAGGTGCTGGGCCAAGTGAGATTGATGGCGGATCGTGTAGCCAGCCTCCCTGGAGGCGTCGCCGCAGTGGAACTCGCACAACTCAATCAGGCATTGCGCCGGCAATTGCTCGCGCACGAGCTCCACGACGACGCCGACCTGTATCCGGAGCTGGCGCAACGGCTCGGCGGCGAGGATCCGCTTGCCGCGCTGAGCGGCGGGCATCGCGAAATATTCCACCTGGCGGGCATGCTGGAGCGCATCGCCGCCGACCGGGCCGAGGACGGGCTTGACCTGGAGAGCGCGCAGGAGGCCCAGCGCCTGTTGTATGAGCTCAATGCGATCCTGCGCCTGCATTTCGCGCAGGAGGACGAGTTGTATCACGCGCTGGGCGACGCCTGACAGAGGGCGCCAGGCCGCACGGCACGGCGTGCACTCCAGCGCTAATGCACGTCAGGGTTGCCGTAGATCAAAGCCACCGACAGCCATCTGGTTATATTGGGATCGTGCAGGCGCCAGATTGCAAAACGACCCCGGCGACGCTGCGGTTGTATTTGACGGGCTATCGAAAGGAGAACGCAATGCAAACCAATATTGGTACGATTGACCGCACTCTCAGGATCGTCGTCGGCCTGGCCTTAGTCGGCCTTGCCGTCACCGGGACGATCGGCGTGTGGGGATGGATCGGCGTGATTCCGATCCTGACAGGGCTCGTCCGCATCTGCCCCCTCTACAGCCTGCTCGGCGTCAGGACCTGCCCGGCCTCGGGCGGAAAGCCCGGCTGATCCGGCCGACGCCTGCGGCAACACCAGGTGCCGCTGCCATTCCCGATGGCGGCACGCCATGGGCGGCCAAAGCTCGATGCGGATCCATGAGCGCGGCCGCCACGCTTCAGAAGCATCTCGCGGACGAGTGGCCTGACATGCATGCCCTGCACTCGTCCTTTCCAGCAATGCCAAACCTGGGCCCTTCCCGCGTGAGAGTCCGCATGGCATGGCAGCAGCACAGGGTATGCGCGCCCAATCACGGAGCATCACGGAGAGACACCATGACAGACCAGACCGACGTCCCACTCGCGTTCTTCGGCGCCAATTGCGAAGCAGGCCTGCGTGTGCTGACCCTGCTGCAAGAGAGCCGCCAGCGCTTCCTTGAAATCCAGCTGGAAGCCATCCGCAGGGACATCAAGACCACGCACGAAGTGGGTGTGGAGCTTGCCAATGCGGGCGACTTCGCCGCGCTCGCCGCGCTGCCAGTCACCTTCCTGCGCAACGAAGCCGAGCATTGCACGCACTTGATGCAAGCGTGGGTGAGTCTGGCCATCCACAACCAGACAGCCGTTGTCGAACAGATGCGCGAGATCGGCGAGTCCTGGCAGCGATGCCAGGCGATGAGCTTGCGGCAGGCGGGGGATACCGCTTCGATGGTCGCGCCGGTGCAGGACATATTCGAGCAGTTCAGACAGGCCATGGCGTGGAATCCTGCGTTGAACGGCACCGGTACCGCGGCCAGTCCGCAAAGGGCGCCCGTCCATGCCGGCTGAGCACGCCGCCGAGGCGTCGGTAACGAGGCGCTATGGGCGTCGCTGACGCACGGGCTGCGCGGCGTATCCCCGCACCATGAACTCGGCCGATCTTCGCAGTTGGCACAGAGCATGACCATGTATGAACGACGGCTTGACGTTGATCAGGAAACCGTGCAGTTAGACTTGAAGCCAAAACCGTACTGCCTAGACTGCAAGTAGTCGACATCGCAATCGCGGCTTCGACGTTTTCGTGCCTTTCCTTGCTTTTCCCCTGCTTTTCCCTGCGCTACACCTTTCTCGCCCCTGGGGTCGATGCCATGACCATCACACAGATCATCTTTCCCAAAGCAAGCCCCTCATATTGCCCCGCCGATCTGTCTCTCGAATGCCCTGTCAGCGTGAACGGCGCACCGGCCAGCTACGCGATCACGGCCGAAGCACTGGAAGACCACTTTGGCGCGCGCTCGCACAGGGCTGAAGACCTGATCCTGGCCTTTGAAGGTCACCGCAAAGATATCGAAGGTGTAGCCCGGCAGTTGTTCGAAATGACCGCTGCCCACAATATTGTGCTGCACAGCGGTCATTTCCGCTTCGCGGTCTAGCGCGCCAAGCGCCAAGGCATAGGCGGACTGCTGCTGCTTGGCACGGGCCTCTGGCATCAGCTCCAGGGGATAAGCATCAAGGCAGTGCACCAGGTCGCGGCGGCGGCCAGCACCAGCCCGCTGCCCACGCGCCACGCGAAGGTGCGCCCGCCTGCCGCGGCCACCACGATCTTGGTCATGGTGTTGGAGGAGAATGCCGCCAGCACTGGCCAGACCGCGGCCTCGGGGGACAGGCGCCCGGCCGCCACTTGCGCCGCGACCGATACCGTCGCGGCGTGCGCGTCGGCAAATCCGCCGGCCACCGCAACGCCAAGCAGTAGCCCGGACCCGGCCCATGCCCGCGCGGCGGCGTTAGCGAGCAACAGCAGCGCCATCAGCAACACGAAGCCCGCCGCCACCCGCCAGTCCATGGACCGGCCGGCCGGTTGGGTGCCGTTGTGCACGGCCGGTTCGCGGGCCGAGCGCCACAGCCAGACGCCCGCGTAGAGCAGCATGGTGGCCAGCCCAGCGGTAAGGGGCAGTGCCAATTCCCGAAATGCAGCCGCACTGGTGGCGGCAAGCAGCAGCAGCATCTGCACGAAGGTGGCCACGCTGGAGAGCGAGGCAGACGCTACCGCCGCCTTGTGCGCGCCAGGCGCCTTGCGCACCATCGCCGCCATCGAACCGATCGTCGCCACGCTAGAAATAAAGCCGCCGAACAATCCGGTCAGCGGCAGGCCGGCCTGCTCTCCGAACAGGCGCGAGGCGATATGCCCGGCCATCCCCAACAACATGACCAGCACCGCCACCAGCCAGAGCGTGCGCGGGTTCCAAGCATCGAGCGGCCCCATGTACCGGTCTGGCAGCAGGGGCCAGACCACCAGCGCGGCGGCTGCGAGCATCAGGGCATCGCTCACCTCCTGCCGGGTCAGTTCATTGCGCACCAGACGGTGCAGGGTGGCCTTGCCGTGCAGCAGGATTACCAGGACCGTTGCGATACCGGCGGCAAGCGCAGGCTGCGAGACGGCGAGCGCGCCGAGCAGCACCGCGCACAGCAGCGCAATCTCTGTGGTCAGCCCCGGGTCGCTGGCTGCTGTGTGGCGGTATCCCATGGCGGCCAGGGCGGCCACCGCCAGCAAGACCGCCGGCAGCAATCCGGCGTTCGGCAGGAACGCGCCCAGCGCGCCGCACACGCTGGCAATGGCAAACGTGCGCAGGCCGGCGGAGGCCTCGGCGCCGTCCGGCACTTGGCTGCGCTCCCGCTCCAGCCCGAAGCCCAAGCCGATCGCCAAGGCGACGCAAAAGACGACTACCGTTTGATACATGCCGGTGTTCCCAAGGCAACGAACAAGAGACCAGAGCGCGGGTGCGATGCCAACGCACTGCCTCTCAAGCCCGGGTCATGCGCACCCGGCATGCTTGATGCGCCGTAAAACGCCGAGATCCCGTGGCGCCAACCGGCCTTCAACGTCGTGGACTCCCGCGCGCGCAAAGGTGGATCATTTCAATGATGCGATGACATCGGGCAAGCGGCTTGCGCCAGGTCAACTGCCGCGATCCGGAATGTGTCGTCCCCAGCCGCATTACGGGCAACCCCGGGCCCAGCAGGTACGGTAGCGTCCGCCCTGGGCTTGGGCGGCCGGAACCAATCCGGTCCCGACGCGCAGCCGGCGCAAAACATGGCGGCAAGGCAAGCCGCTAGACCACGCAAACGCGCGGAGCCGCCACCCGGGCCTTTGTCGGAAATCATCATCCTCATCGCCTCTCTCCCATCGCCGGCGCATGGACCGTCGGCAAGAAGTGCCCGCGGCGTTGCACGCCGAACCCTCGTTCCGCTTCAAGCTTAAATATAGGCAGTGCGGCTACCGGTCGACTTGATCCGTGTCAATCCAAATTCCGGCCGCGCGCATAGCATGGGCATATGGCCTTCCCGATCCGGGAGGCAGGCACCTGGGAGAACCCGGCATGGAACCGGCGGTACTCACGCAAGCGTTGATGCGCCCCACGGCCTACCCACATCCCGTGGGCAAAGTCAGCCTCATCGAGACGCACATTTCGCAGGTATTCCTTGCCGGCGCCTTCGCCTACAAGGTGCGCAAGCCGGTCCATCTCGACTTCATCGACCTCTGCACGCTAGCTGCGCGCAAAGCGGATTGCGAAGCCGAACTGGAATTGAATTGCCGGATGGCTCCGACGCTCTACCTCGGCCTGATACCGATCGTGGCGGGCCCCGCCCCGCGGGATGTCCGGGTGGGAGGCACCGGCGCAGCGCTCGAGTATGCGGTGAAGATGCACCGCTTCCGCCAGCGAGACCTGTTCTGCGCCATGGCAGAGTCGAATCGATTGACCGCATCGCATATCGAGACGCTGGCCCACCGGCTTGCCGCGATCCACCTGGCGGCGCCCGTAGCCAGTGCCAACGGCGGGCACGGCACGCCGGAGCAGATCGCGGCAGTGGCAGAACAGGTCATCGCGAGGGTCGCCGCGCTCGCATCTGCCACCGATGCAGCTACGCACCTGGCGGCATTACTGCACGAGCGGGCCGCTTCGCTGCGCCCCGCCTTCGAGAAACGGCTGGCGAGCGGCCATGTCAGGGAGTGCCATGGCGATTTGCATCTTGGCAATATCGCCCTGATCGACGGTGTGCCAACCCCTTTTGACTGCCTTGAATTCGATGCTGGCCTGCGCTGGATCGACACGATCAGCGATATCGCCTTTCTCTTCATGGACCTGCTGCATGCCGGCAGGCAAGATCTGGCCTATCGCCTGATCAATACCTACCTGGAGTGCAGCGGCGACTATGCCGGCCTGGCTGTATTGCCGTTCTACACGGCCCTGCGCGCCGTGGTGCGCGCCCGTGTGCTGCTTGAGCGGGAGCACCAGCGCAACGTGGCGGGCACGAGCACTGCCGCGGAAATGGCGACGATACAGATGCGCTGCGTCGATTTACTTGCGTTGGCCAGCGTCACCCTGACGAGGCCTCCGGGCGCGATCACTCTCATGCATGGTCTCTCGGGCAGCGGCAAGAGCACCGTTGCCCAGCAGCTCGCGCTAGGCGCAGCCATGGTCCGCGTGCGCGCGGACGTTGAGCGCAAACGTCTTCCACGTAGCCACCTCGCTGCACAAGGCGATCTTTACACGGCTGAACACACCGCCCGCGTCTATGGGCGGCTACTGGCAATCTGCCGGCTTGGCAGTGCCGCCGGCTTCCCCATGATCGCCGATGCGACCTTCCTTGCACGCAAGCAGCGGCTGCGGTTTGCGTCGCTGGCCGCGCGCCGGGGCGTGCCGTTCTCCATCGTCGACTGCAATGCCGGCCTGGCTACCCTGCGCGAACGCATCGCCGCGCGCACGCGCCATGGCGGAGACCCATCCGACGCGGACCTTCAGGTGCTGGAGTGGCAGCGGCGCGTACAGGAGCCGTTGGGCAGCGATGAATGGCGCCATGTAGTGCGAATCGGCGACGCCGAATCAACGGGCTGACGCAGGTCAAGCTGTACCGTCGATGCGAAACCGAGCTCGAATGACTCCGGCTGCGCGCGTCACGGCTGGTCCGGACGAGATAAGACCTGAGGCCGACTAGCACATTGACCTGCCCGCATCCGCGTGCAAGGCACGCGCGGCCTCGCGTCCGCCGTTCCATGCCACCATGGCACGTGCGCCGGGGACTGCGAATTGACCGGCAAATGGAATGACAAGGACCGGCCTACCTTTCCGGGGGCGGCGCCTGGCGCATGCCATTGATGCGGCTCATGCGGCGAGCGCCGGCGTGGCCTAGCATGAATGCTGGGCACAAGGCACCGGGCCGGCCCTGCGCCTGGCGCGCGTCCCCGTGCCGGTTCCCGGCCCAGGCGAAGTGCGTATCGCCGTGAACACCTGCGGCGTCTGCCGCACCGACCTGCACATTGTCGACGGCGATCTTACGCACCCGAAAACGGCGCTGATTCCCGGACACGAAGTCATCGGCAGGATCGAGTCCTGCGGCGCCGGTGTGACGGACCTTGCCCCGGGCGACCGGGTCGGCGTGCCGTGGCTCGGGCGGACCTGTGGCCACTGTGGCTATTGCACGGCACATCGCGAAAACCTGTGCGATGCGCCGCAGTTCACCGGCTATACGCGCGACGGCGGCTACGCCGAATACGTCGTGGCCGACAGCCGCTATTGCTTCCCCATCCCGGCGCACTACGATGACGAGCATGCGGCGCCATTGCTGTGCGCGGGCCTGATTGGGTACCGCACGCTGTGCATGGCAGGAGACGCCCGTGACGTCCGGTCTATCGGCATCTACGGCTTTGGCGCGGCAGCCCACCTGGTGACGCAGATTGCCGTCGCCCGGCAACAGGACATCTTCGCCTTCACACGGCCCGGCGACGCCGACGCCTCCCAGTTCGCACTTGACACTGGGGCCTGCTGGGCGGGCCCGAGCGACCAACCAGCGCCGCGGCCTCTCGACGCCGCCCTGATCTTCGCCCCGGTTGGCACGCTGGTGCCGCTGGCGCTGCAAGCCGTCGCCAAGGGCGGCACGGTGGTTTGCAGCGGCATCCACATGAGCGATATTCCGGCCTTCCCCTATCGCCTGCTATGGGAGGAGCGATCGATCGTGTCGGTGGCCAACCTCACGCGCAACGACGGACTGGAACTGATGCGAATCGCCCGAGCCACGCCGCTGCGCATAACCACGACGGTCTACCCGCTGGAGCAGGCCAATATCGCGCTAGCCGACCTGCGCGCGGGCCGCCTGGCCGGCGCGGCGGTACTGCGCATCGCCTAGCCTGCCTGGCAACGGTGCGCGCGCAGTGCCTGATGCAGGTGTTTGATACAGGTCAATACGCCATCTGGCTCGCCCCCTAAGCTGCAAATGACGGAGGCGCCCATGCACGCGCACCTTGCCATATCCAGCCAGGAGGCACGAACCATGTATCAGCGAATACTGCTCGCAGTGGACGGCAGTCACTCTTCCGATCTCGCCCTATGCCAGGCCATCACCGTAGCCAAGGCCACCGGCAGCGAGGTCGAGGTGCTCTTCGTCGCGGACGACAGCGATGTCTTCTTCTCCGTCGCCAGCTACGATGCCAACAAGCTTATGGAGAGCATCCTGGCCGTGGGACGCGATGCGCTGGCTGCCGCTGCCAAGCGCCTGTCGGAAGCGGGTATCCCGCATACGACAAAGATTCTCGAGAAGCCCGTCGCCCCCGGGCAGATTTCCACCACCATCGTGGAAGAAGCCGATCGCTGGAGTGCGGATCTCATCGTGATTGGCACGCACGGCCGCCGCGGCTTCCGGCGGACCTGCCCAAGGCCGTCCAGCAGGCGGCACCGTCGTTCCCGCTATATGGCACCCTGCGCGAGGCGCTCGCCCGCTACCGAGCGCTGGCAGGTGATCCGGCCTGGCAGGCACCGCTGCCGCCGCTGCCGGGCAAGAAGCTGGCGAGCGGCCAAGCCTACGCCGGCGTACCGGTGCTGACGCGGCGGCTGATTGCGATGGGCGACCTGCCTACGGGCACACCCGCCCCGGAACGCTACGAGGGCGCGCTGATGGAGGGTGTCAAGGCTTTCCAGGCCCGCCACGGGCTGGAGGCCGATGGCGCTATCGGCGCCGGCACGCTAGCGCAACTGAATGTCTCGCCCGCCAGCCGCGTACGGCAAATCGAACTGACGCTGGAGCGCCTTCGCTGGACACCCCTGCTGGAAGGCCCGCGCATGATCGTGGTCAACGTGCCGGAGTTCGTCCTGCGCGCCTATGAAGTCCACGACAGCAACGTCCAGGTCAAGGTGGAGATGAAGGTCATCGTCGGCAAGGCGCTCGACACGCGAACACCGCTCTTCAAGGAGCACATGCGTTTCATCGAGTTCAGCCCGTATTGGAACGTGCCACCCTCTATTGCGCGTGCGGAAACCTTGCCCAGGCTGCGGCGCGACGCCGGCTATTTCGAGCGGCAGGGCTTCGAGTTCGTTGGTGCCGACGGCAAGGCGGTGACCACGCTGTCGGCGGCCAGCCTGGATGCCGTCCAGCGCGGGCAGATGCGCATCCGGCAGCGCCCGGGGCCGATGAATGCGCTTGGGGACATCAAGTTTGTTTTCCCCAACAACGACAACATCTACCTGCATCACACGCCCGCGCCCAAGCTGTTCACGCGGGACCGGCGCGACCTGAGCCATGGCTCGACACACCCGGCTGGACCGAAGCGCGCATTCGCGAGGCCATGGACAAAGGGCAATCCAGCACGTTGCGGTTGCAGCAGCCACTGCCGGTGGTGCTTGCGTACGGCACGGCCATCGTCAAGGCCGACGGTCGCACCTTTTTCTTCTCCGATATCTACGGACTCGACCGCCTCCTGGACGACGCGCTGCGGCAACGGTCCGCGAACCTGCGGACTTCCTCCTGGAGCGCCGAGCGCGCAAGATTGAGCCAATAAGCAAAAGGGAGTGTCCGATGACCAGACCACCCAGCGACCCCCGCCGACTGTTCCTGCGTCGCACCGGCGAACTCGCCTTGGCCGGCGTGCTACTGCCGCTACCGGCCCACCCGCGCTTGCGGCCCTGGCAACGTTGCCGGGCGCCCGCAGCCTCGCCTTCGACCATACCCACACCGGCGAGCGCATTGACATCGTCTACGCTATGGG
>NZ_AHJE01000089.1 GCF_000243095.1 Cupriavidus basilensis OR16
GGAAGCCTCGCCCGCGCATATCGTCGAACTGGTGCTGAGCGGCCAGGCGGATATTGGCATCGCGACCGAGGCGGTGGCCAGCGAGGCGGGGCTGACCTCGTTCGAGGCCTATACCTGGCGCCACGTGCTGGTGGTCTCGCCGGAGCACCCGCTGACGCACCTGCCGGAGCCAACGCTGGAAGACATCGCGGGCTTCCCGATCATTACCTACGATGCCGGGTTCACCGGGCGCCGCAAGATCGATGGCGCGTTCGCCGCCGCCGGGCTGCAGCCGGAAATCGTGCTGACGGCCATGGACGCGGACGTCATCAAGACTTACGCGGAGCTGGAACTGGGCGTGGGCATCATCGCCTCGATGGCCTACGATGAACGCAAGGATGCCGGGCTGGTGCGGATTGCGGCCGACCATTTGTTCGAGCCCAATACCACCAGCGTGGCCGTGCGCCGCGGCGCCTACCTGCGCGGCTACGCGCATGCCTTCATCAACATGTTCGCGCCGCACCTCTCGCGCGACACGGTCAGCAGCGCGCTGTCCGAGCCGGCGGGCGGGCAGGTGGTCGAGGCCTGATAGCCCGGGCTGGCGGCACCTGGGCAAGCCCGGTGCCGATCGCGCCGCATCCTCGCGTTTCGCGCCATCCGCTTTCCATTCGTCGCACGCCACTTTCGTAGCGGCCGGTGTCCGCGTAGAGTCACTACTGTTCGTGATGGAATACGTTGATACCGTCACATGGCTTGATGCACCGCAATATCGACGGTGCACGGGTCCGCACGAGAGGAGAGCGCGATGAAGCAACGCCGTAGCGGCAAGGGGCTGATCGCCCCGATCATCCTGATTGCATTGGGCGCGGTATTCCTCGCGCAAAACGGCGGCTTGTTGCCGACCTCTCTGGTGCGAGACGGCTGGCCCGTACTGCTGATCGCCCTGGGCGCCATCGTGCTGGTGCGCCGCCTGGCCTGGAGCCGCGTCAACCAGCGCGGCCCGAAGCCATGAGCGCTCGGCCTGAAGGGCTGCTGAGCTGGCAATGGCGCGGCTACGCCCGCAATCACAATCACCCGCGCAGCCTGTTGCTGCACATGATCGCGGTGCCGATGTTCATGGCCGGCAATGTGCTGTTCGTCTACGGCGTGTTGTCGCTATCGGTGCCTGCAGGAGGGCTGGGCGTGCTGTGCATGGCCTTGTCGATGATGCTGCAAGGGCGGGGGCACCGGCTCGA
This sequence comes from Cupriavidus basilensis OR16, assembly GCF_000243095.1. GTDB lineage: Bacteria > Pseudomonadota > Gammaproteobacteria > Burkholderiales > Burkholderiaceae > Cupriavidus > Cupriavidus basilensis_D. The sequence goes on from NZ_AHJE01000089.1 coordinate 1,215, forward strand.
GGCGGTAAGGCCCGAGCCGTTTGCCGGCCCGCTTGACATCGCCCGGCGGATCCTGGCTGAACAATGGATCACTTTTCCGCGCTATGTGCTGTCTGGGCAGTGGTGGGCCGCGTTGCACGGCCACGGCGCCAATCCCGGGGGCGATGACGTCAACGCCGGTGAGCGGCCTTTACAATAACGATCAGTTGTCCTCGACCTTGCCCCTATGAAATCGCTGGATCGCTGTCCCGCCGCCATTCCCTCCAGGATCTCGATCCTCGCGCGCGACCTTGCGCGCGAGAAGCTCGCCCATCTCGAGCGGCAGGCAGCGCTCGATGCTTTGCAGCGCGAAGAGGCCGAGAAGCAGCTGGTGCGCGCGCAACTGATGGCCCTGCAGGCGCAGATCGAGCCGCATTTCCTGTTCAACTCCCTGGCCAACCTCGATTGCCTGATTGCCACCGACCAGCAGGCCGCGAGGCGCCTGCTGCAGCGGCTGATCGGCTTCCTGCGCATGTCGTTGTCCCACACGCGCGCCGAGCAATGCACGTTGCGCCAGGAGTTCGAGTTGCTGCGCAGCTACCTGGACATACAGGCGCTGCGTTTCGGCACGCGCCTGGCCTATGAGATCGAGCTTCCGCCCGAGCTGGCGGAGGTGGAGATCCCGCCCATGCTGATCCAGCCGCTGGTGGAGAACGCGGTCAGCCACGGCATCGAGCCGTGCATGCATGGCGGCAGGATCGTGCTGTCGGCACGGGCGCAGGGCGACAACGCCGTGCAGGTGCTGATCACCGATACCGGGGTGGGTTTCGGGCATGCCATGACCAAGGGCTCCGGTCTTGGGCTGACCCATGTGCGCGAGCGGCTGGCGCGGATTTTCGGGGCTGCGGCCAGCATGCAGATGGAAGAAAACACGCCGCGCGGCGTGATCGTCCGGCTCACATTGCCGGTGGTACGAACGGTGGCGCCTGCCGTTGCCCACGCACCGCAGCCGGTGCCCGCTGGCATGGCCGCCGGCGTGCGCGCGATGCCCCCCGTGAGCGCTGCCACGCAAGGCATTTCCCATTCTTGAGGCGCCTCGCCACTTAGACCGCTTCGACCGATCCGCCCCTTACTCCCGTTTCCATGGCCCCGACCCTGTTGATCGCCGACGACGAGCCACTGCTCGCGCGCGCCTTGCACGCCGAATTGTCCAGCCTGTGGCCCGAGGCGCAGGTCGTCGCCGTGGTGCATGACGGTGTGTCCGCGCTGGAGGCGGCCCGCCTGCATGAGCCCCAGGTAGCGTTCCTCGATATCCGCATGCCCGGCATGAGCGGCATGGACGTGGCGCGCGAGCTGATGGCGTTCGATCCGCCGCCGCTGGTGGTGTTTGTCACGGCATACGACCAGTTCGCGCTGGAGGCCTTCGAGCGCGAGGCCGTCGACTACGTGCTCAAGCCGGTGCAGCCCGAGCGGCTGGAGGCGACGGTGCACCGTCTCAAGGCAAGGCTGGCGGCCCAGGGGCAGGCCAGCGAGGAGGGCGGCGCGGCCCTCGATACCGATCGCCTGGCGCAACTGCTGGCGCGCCTCGAGACGCTGGGGCCGGGTGGCGGCGCGGCGCAGCAGGCGCCGGCGGGCGCGCCGCAACATGGTTACCTGCGCTTCATCAAGGCCCTGGTCGGCCAGGAGATCCGCATCATTCCGGTGGACGAGGTGATCTACCTGGAGGCGACGGACAAGTATGTCAACGTCGTGTCCGCGAGCGGCGAGGCACTGATCCGCACCAGCCTGCGCGAGCTGTCGCAGCAGCTCGACCCCGAGCGCTTCTGGCAGATCCATCGCGGCACAGTGGTCAATATCGACTGCGTGGCCAGCGCCGTGAACCAGTCGCTGGGGCGGCTCTCGCTCAAGCTGCGCAATCGCACGGAAACCTTGCCAGTGGCGCGCCAGTACGCCTATCTGTTCAAGCAGATGTAACGCGCAGGGCACCCCTGCCTCGGGCGGTTTTACTCTATGATGCGGTATTCGCAGCGCGCTTCCTGAGCCTGGCAGCATGGCCGGCGCGCCATGCCAAGCCCAGCAAGATAGCCGCCCGATGACTTCCGCCACCCTCGATCCCGTTCGCAATCCGCTGCGCCACGACGCCCAGGTCATCGGCCTGGTCGGGCTGGCCCACGGTGTCTCTCACTTCTTTCACCTGCTGCTGGCGCCCCTGTTCCCGTGGATCAAGGCGGAGTTCGGCCTGAGCTATGCCGAGCTGGGTTTGCTGATGACGGTGTTCTTCGCCGTGTCGGCCGTGGTGCAGACCGCGTCGGGCTTCGGCTTCGTGGTGGATCGCTTCGGCCCCAAGCCGGTGCTGTTTGGCGGCCTGGGGCTGCTGGGCACGGCAGCCTTGCTGCTGTCGGTCAGCCCCAGCTACGCGATGCTGCTGCTTGGCGCCGGCGTGGCCGGGATCGGCAACGGCGTGTTCCATCCCGCCGATTTCACCTTGCTCAACAAGCATGTTTCCCAGCCGCGGCTGGGGCACGCGTTCTCGGTGCATGGCATCTCGGGCAATCTCGGCTGGGCCGCGGCGCCGATCTTCCTGGTGACCATTGCCGAGCTCGGCAGCTGGCGCACCGCGCTCGCCAGCGCCTCGGCGGTGGCCTTTGGCGTGCTGGCCGTGTTGCTGGCCTTTCGCCATGTGCTCGATCCCCGCGCCGGCGCTGCGCCCAGGCCGGTCGCTGCGGCGGCCAAGGCGGGCGGCAGCATGCTGGCGTTCCTCAAGCTGCCGCAAGTGTGGATCTGCTGGGCCTTCTTCCTCGTCACCACCTTTTCGTTCTCCGGCATCCAGAGCTTCGCGCCGACCGCGCTGACCCAGCTCTACGGCATGCCGCTGACGCTCGCCACGGCTTCGTACACCGTCTACATGCTGTGCAGCGCGGGCGGCATGATCGTGGGCGGCTTTGCGGCGGGGCGCACCAGCAACCACGACCGCCTGATCGCGATGAGCTTCACGCTGTCGGGCCTGGTCGCCATCGTGGTGGGGCTGGGCGTGCTGCCGGCCGTCATGGTGCCGGTGCTGATGGGCGTGATCGGCTTCGGCGCGGGCACGGCCGGGCCTTCGCGTGACCTGCTGGTGCGCGCGGCGGCCCCTGCCGGCGCCACGGGCCGGGTCTATGGCGTGGTCTACTCGGGCCTGGATATCGGCCTGGCCAGCGGACCGCTGTTCTTCGGCATGCTGATGGACGCGCACTGGCCGAGCTGGGTGTTCTTCATGATCGGCGCCTTCCAGATGCTGGCGATCTTCACCGCCGTCACGGTTGGCAATGGCAACCGCTCCCGCCGCGAGGTGGCGGGCAAGCGCGCGGCCGCCGGCTGACGCAGGCGCTGGCCGGGATGGCGCTGGCGCGCGCCCGGGCGGTGCGCAGGATCCATTGGCGCCGCGCGCGGCCTTCGCTTTTCACTTTCCACTTTTCTGATTCGGGAGTCCTTCATGAGCTTTGCTACCACTGACCTGTGCGATGCCAATGAGGCACGCCTGGCCGACGGCTCGCTGCGCGTGCTGTCGCCGGTATTCCAGCATTTCGGCAAGCGCGCGGCGTTCTCCGGCCCGGCGGCCACGCTCAAGGTGTTCGAGGACAACTCGCTGGTGCGCGAGGCGGTCGAGTCGCCCGGCAACGGCCGCGTGCTGGTGGTCGATGGCGGTGGCTCGCTGCGCTGTGCGCTGGTGGGCGGCAACCTTGGCGTGCTGGCCGAGAAGAACGGCTGGGTCGGCATCATCGTGCATGGCTGCGTGCGCGATAGCGGGGAGCTTGCGGTATGCGATATCGGCCTGCGCGCCCTGGCCCTGCACCCGCAAAAGAGCCAGAGGCGCAATGTGGGCGAGCGCGAGGTCACCGTGCAAATGCCCGGCGCCGTGGTGCGGCCCGGCAACTGGATCTATGCCGACGCCGATGGCGTGCTGGTGGCGGACACCAAGCTGGAGGGCTGAGCATGCCAGTGGTCTTTGTCTATGGCACGCTGCGCGCGGGCGAAGTCAACGACCTCAACGCGGCCGCGCGCAGGCACGGCATCGCCGCGCCGCGCCTGATCGGCAGCGCGACGGTGGCGGGGCGGCTTTATGACTTCGGCACGTATCCAGGGCTGGTGCTGGACGCTGCCGCGCCCGGCGTGGCGGGCGACTTGTACGAGGTCGATGCCGCGCTGGTGCCCGTGCTCGACGAGATCGAGGAGATCTATCCGGGCCAGGCCTCGTTGTTCGTGCGCGAGGAGCGCGTGGTGGCGCTCGGTGATCAAGCCGTCAGTTGCCTGCTTTACCCGGTGGGGGAGGATGCCGTCGCTGGCCTGCCGCGCATCGATTCCGGCGACTGGGTGGCCTACCGGCGCGCCCGCTAGTCCGCTTGCGTTTCAAACGCCGCGTCGCGCGCTCGCCGCGCGGCCGGTCTTGGCGTAGCATCGGCAACCATTCCATCGTCCGATGTCATGGTTAAGCATGCACGCTCCCGATTCCCCTCCCAACCAGCGATTCGTCCAGTCCGGCGGCGTACGGCTCGCCGTCAAGACCTGGGGCGATCCCGCGCGCCCAGCCATGGTGCTGGTGCACGGCTATCCGGACAACAGCGCGGTCTGGCATGGCGTGGCGCCTCTGCTGGCCAATGACTATTACGTAGTTGCCTACGATGTGCGCGGCGCTGGCGGCTCTTCGGCACCCAAAGGCGTGGCGGCCTATCGCCTGGAGCGGCTGACGGAGGATTTCAGCGCGGTGATCGACGCCGTTTCTCCCGATGCGCCCGTCCACCTGGTCGGCCATGACTGGGGCTCGATCCAGTGCTGGGAGTTTGTCACCGAGCCACGCCTGCGCATCGCTTCTTATACGTCGTGCTCCGGGCCTTGCCTGGACCATGTCGGGCACTGGATGCGGGGAAACCGGCGTCTGTCGTTCACGGCGCTTTCGCGCTCGCTGCGGCAGATGGTGTCGTCCTGGTACATCTATGTCTTCCACCTGCCGTGGCTGCCCGAGTTGAGCTGGCAGCTCTGGATGGGCAGCGCCTGGCCGCTTTACCTGAAGCGGACCGAGCGCATCGAGGCGGATGCCAATCCCACCCAGGCCGCGGATGGCTGCCACGGGCTGGCGCTGTACCGTGCCAACATGTTGCCGCGCCTGCTGTCACCGGGGGCGCGCCATGCGCATGCGCCGGTGCAGGTGATCGTGCCGCTGCTGGATCGCTATGTCAGGCCGGCGCTCTCCGAGGATCTGTCGCGCTGGGTAGAGCGCTGGTGGCGCCGGGAGGTCAGCGCGCGGCACTGGCTGCCGCTGGCGGACCCCGCCGGCATGGCCGCGATGGTGCGCGATCTGGCCGGGCACATCGATGGCGGCCCGGAACCCCTGGCATTGCGCCAGGCGCGCATGGCGCCAAATCCCGATATTTCATAATGCGGAATACTGTTTTGTGCGGCAAAAAATGTAGATGCGTAGCACAACGGGCATGTCTCATGATGGAAGATGGCCTTCCGTATTGTAAAAAATATTTTGTAACTTGTTGATTATAAATAATAAAAAAACTCAGCAAGGACTGCATTCCGAGCTGTTGCGACGCGGGACGTTTCCCTACACTCTTATATAAGACACATGACCTGAACGGCAATAAACAGGGGTGGCGAGGCCAGCAAGACAGCGCCTCCAAACCACCTCCCGAAAGTGCCTCGGTCGGCAACTCGGCACCACGGTGTGGCTAGCCTGTCGCAAGTTTCCAATGCCATCCCTGTCTTAAACACTAGGAGAGTGAAATGTCTCGCGAAACCGAAGCAAAGAACCTGCAAAAGGAATGGGATACCAATCCCCGCTGGAAGGGCGTCGCGCGTCACTACACCGCCGATGACGTCGTGCGCCTGCGCGGCTCCGTGCAGATCGAGCACACGCTGGCCCGCCGCGGTGCCGAGAAGCTGTGGCACCTGCTGAATACCGAGCCGTTCGTCAACACGCTGGGCGCGCTGACCGGCAACCAGGCCCTGCAACAGGTCAAGGCTGGCCTCAAGGCCATCTACCTGTCTGGCTGGCAAGTCGCAGGCGACGCCAACCTGGCCGGCGAAATGTACCCCGACCAGTCGCTGTACCCGGCCAACTCGGTGCCGCAGGTGGTTCGCCGCATCAACAACACCTTCCAGCGCGCCGACCAGATCCAGTGGAGCGAAGGCAAGGGCGATACCGATTTCTTCGCACCGATCGTGGCTGACGCCGAAGCCGGTTTCGGCGGCGTGCTCAACGCCTTCGAACTGATGAAGTCGATGATCGACGCGGGCGCTGCCGGCGTGCACTTCGAAGACCAGCTGGCTTCGGTCAAGAAGTGCGGCCACATGGGTGGCAAGGTGCTGGTGCCGACGCGTGAAGCCGTCGCCAAGCTGACCGCCGCCCGCCTGGCCGCCGACGTGTCTGGCGTGCCGACCCTGGTGATCGCCCGTACCGACGCTGAAGCCGCCGACCTGCTGACCTCCGACGTGGATGAGCGCGATCGCCCGTTCTGCACCGGCGAGCGCACGGTGGAAGGTTTCTACCGCGTCAAGCCGGGCATCGAGCAATCGATCGCGCGCGCCCTGGCCTACGCGGAAGTGGCTGACCTGGTGTGGTGCGAAACCGGCAAGCCGGACCTGGAATTCGCCAAGAAGTTTGCCGAAGCCGTCCACGCCAAGTTCCCGGGCAAGATGCTCGCCTACAACTGCTCGCCGTCGTTCAACTGGAAGAAGAACCTGGACGATGCCACCATCGCCAAGTTCCAGAGGGAGCTGGGCGCCATGGGCTACAAGTTCCAGTTCATCACGCTGGCCGGCTTCCACTCGCTGAACTACTCGATGTTCAACCTGGCCTACGGCTATGCCCGCAACCAGATGAGCGCCTTCGTCGAGCTGCAGGAGAACGAGTTCAAGGCAGCCGAGAAGGGCTTCACCGCCGTCAAGCACCAGCGCGAAGTCGGCACCGGTTACTTCGACGCCGTGACCCAGACCATCGAAGGCGGCCAGTCGTCCACGACCGCCCTCAAGGGTTCGACCGAAGACGAACAATTCTTCGACGAAAAGAAAGTAGCCTGAGGCTTCAGATCGCCAGATCGAATAGCTGGGCATCTTGAAGGGCGTGCGACCATCACGCCCCTCAATTAGGCGCCGCGCCGTCTCCCTCTCAGGGACGGCGCGGTTTTTTGCTTTCTGGGACGGGATTGCAGAAAAGTGTTAAAAATTGTATCCGTATCGATTCAGACACTTATGCGTAACTTGAGGCGTTTTAGGCGATATGATGCTGCCCGTGTGTGAGTAAAGCCACACCGCAGGTCGCCGGGCAGCCACCGGCAAGTCTCCACTCAAGCCACTGGCAAGCAACCCGGCCGGTGTCGATCCCAAGAAGACCACAAGCATGAAGCACAATCTCTCCCTGGCCGCTATCGTTGCGCTCTGCGCTGCCGTGGCCGGCTGCGCCGGCACCAATGTCGACGGCATGATGGGTGCGGGCACCTCGCTGTTCAAGGCGGCCTCGCTGAGCGATGGCGACGTCAAGGCGATGTCCGACCAGTCCTGCGCCGAGCTCGACAAGACCAACAAGATCGCGGCCGCCAACAGCATCTATGGCAAGCGCCTGGCCAAGATCATGGCGGGCCTGCAATCGAGCGGCCTGCCCAACGTGAACGCCAAGGTCTACCTGACCAAGGACGTCAACGCCTGGGCCATGGCCAACGGCTGCGTGCGCGTGTACAGCGGCCTGATGGACATGATGACCGACGACGAAGTGCGCGGCGTGGTGGGGCATGAGCTGGGCCACGTGGCGCTGGGCCATACCAAGAACAAGATGCAGGTGGCATACACCACCATGGCGGCGCGCGGCGCGCTGGCCGCCGCCGGTGGCACCGTGGCCGCGTTGTCGGCTTCGCAGCTGGGCGAAATGGGCGAGCAACTGATCAACGCACAATTCTCGCAAACGCAGGAAAGCGCCGCCGACGACTACTCGTTCGATGTGCTGACCAGGAACAAGGCCAATACCGGCCGATCCAGTAAAAAGGCTGGCAGCCCCGTTCGGGGCGGCCAGCCTTTTTGTTGTTTGGCGCCTGGCGCCAGCGCGCGCTCAGCGATACACGATCACCGGGATGTCGGTATGCGTCAGCACCTTCTGGGTTTCGCTGCCCAGCAGCAAGCCCGACAAGCCGCGCCTGCCGTGCGAGGCCATGAAGATCACGTCGCAGCCATGGCGCTCGGCGGCGTCGATGATGCCCAGGTAGGGCACGGCAAAAGTGGACATGTCGGCGTCAAAGCTGATGCCGTCGGCCCTGGCGGCGGTTTCCACCTCCTTCAGGTACAGCTTGGCCTGGCTTTCGATGCGGTCCCTGAAGGCCTGGGGCGCCTCCACCACGATCTCGCTGAACGGCGTGTACGGGTATTCCTCCAGGCAGACGTAGGCGGTGACCCGCGCATTGATTGTCTTGGCCAGTTCCAGCGCGCCGTCGATGGCCTTCTTGGACAGTTCCGAACCGTCGGTGGGTAGCAGGATGTGCTTGAACATGCTGGACTCCTTTGGGGCGAATGGACCAAGTGGGCCGATTGGATGCGTGGACGTGTGGACGCGTGGACGAAAGGCAGGCCGCATGGCACCTGTCACCTGTCATTGTAGGCAGGGGTGGCGCATGCGGCATTGCCCTAAATCAAATCGAACTACGAATTGACTGCCAGTTGCGGCTTGCTGGCGGCGGATGCCTGCTCCGCGCGCCGCCAGTAGGCCGGGTTGCCATAGGTGTTCTTCAGGTGGTCGATAAACAGCCGCACCCGCAGTGGCAGGTGCTTGCGCTGCGGAAAGACGGCGTGGATGCCGATCGGCGGCGCCTGGAACTCGTCGAGCACCGTGACCAGCCTGCCACTGGCAATTTCCTGCCCGACTTCCCACCATGAGCGCCATGCCAGCCCGTGGCCATGCAGGCACCACGCGTGCAGCACCGCGCCATCGGTGCACTCCATGCTGCCGCCCACCTTGACCGTCACCGGGCGTCCTTCCTGCTGGAACGCCCAGCCGCGCTGCACGTTGGCGCTGGCGCCAAAGGCCAGGCAGTTGTGGCGCGTGAGATCCTCGGGCTGGGCGGGCACGCCGTGGCGCGCCAGGTAATCGGGAGACGCCACCACCACGCGCCGGTTCTCCGCCAGGCGGATCGACACCAGGCTGGAGTCGGGCAGGTCGCCCAGGCGGATGGCGCAGTCGAAGCCCTCGTTGACGAGATCCACCACGCGGTCCGACAGGTCAAGCGTGATGGTCACATCCGGGTGCGACTCGATGAACAGCGGCACCAGCGGCGCCACGTGCTTGCGGCCATAGCCCGCCGGCGCGGTCACGCGCAGGTGGCCGCTGGCCTTGACGCCGCCGGCCGAGACGCTGGCCTCGGCGTTGTGCAGGTCGTTGAGGATGCGCTGGCAATCTTCCAGGAAGGCCGAGCCCTCGAAGGTCAGGCTGATCTTGCGGGTGGTGCGCAGCAGCAGCTTGACGCCCAGGCGCTCTTCCAGCGCATCGATGCGCCGGCCGATGATGGCGGGCGCCACGCCCTCGGCCGCGGCGGCCGCAGACAGGCTGCCGCGCGCGGCTACCGAGACAAAGGTCTCCAATTGTTTGAAATGATCCACGAAGCTCGCCAGTTTTGTGCCTCATGCCACCCAAGAAACGGCGTGGGTGAGGTAATGGAGTGGATTTGGTGCCTTATCTTTACACCGTTAGCGAAGATTAGTGGGGTAAAAGTAAAAGATCAAGTGACCCTGACCGACTTTGCCGCACTGCAACGTCTCCCTACAATGCTATGCATTCATTGGTGTACAGGCCCACGCAGTGGCGCTGGCCGGCCGGGTTTGCCGGGTTTGCCAAAGGGAACCGCTCTAGCTCATGCAAAAGATCCGCGCAGTCGTCTTCGATGCCTACGGCACGCTGTTCGACGTGTATTCCGTCACCGCGCGCGCGGAGCAATTGTTTCCGGGCAAGGGTGAGGCGCTGGCATTGCTGTGGCGCGAGCGGCAGATCGACTACACCCGCATCCGCTCGATGGCCGCGCCCGGCGGCGCATACTACAAGCCGTTCTGGGCGATTACGGTGGATGCGCTGCGCTATGCGGCCGAGCGCCTGCAACTGGTGCTGGACGCGGCGGTGGAGGCGCAACTGCTCAAGGAGTACGCATGCCTGTCGGCCTTTCCGGAAAACCTCGGGGCGCTCAAGCGCCTGCGGGCAGCCGGGCTGCCGCTGGGCATTCTTTCCAACGGCAACCCCGAGATGCTGGACATCTCGGTCAAGAGCGCCGGCATGCACGGGCTGTTTGACCACGTGCTGTCGGTGGACGCGGTGCGCATGTACAAGACTGCGCCCGAGGCCTACGCGCTCGGCCCCAAGGCGTTCGGCGTGCCGGCCGGGGAGATCCTCTTCGTCTCCTCCAACGGCTGGGATGCTTGCGGCGCCGCCTGGTACGGCTACACCACGTTCTGGATCAATCGTGCCGGTCATCCGGCGGAGCGGCTCGATGTGAGCCCTTCCGGCACCGGGCACGACATGAATGACCTGCTCGAATTCGTCCGCGCCCAAGGCGCGGCGGTTTGACGGCGGGCACCTTTAATCAACCATCGATCACAGGAGAACACTGATGGCCATCACGCTGCCTGCGGGCATGAAGATTACCGGCGAAATCCTGCCGGCCTACGAAGACATCCTCACGCCGGCGGCCCTGGCCCTGGTGGACAAACTGCATCGCGCCTTCGAGCCGCGCCGCCAGGAACTGCTGGCGGCCCGTGTCGAGCGCACCAAGCGCCTGGACGCCGGCGAGCTGCCCGATTTCCTGCCGGAAACCAAGAGCGTGCGCGAAGGCGACTGGAAGGTCGCACCGGTGCCGCCGGCACTGCATTGCCGCCGCGTGGAAATCACCGGCCCGGTCGAAGCCAAGATGGTCATCAACGCGTTCAACTCCGGCGCGGACAGCTACATGACCGACTTCGAGGACTCCAACACCCCCAACTGGCACAACCAGTTGCAGGGTCAGGTCAACCTCAAGGCCGCCGTGCGCCGCACCCTCACGCTGGACTCCAACGGCAAGCATTACAAGCTGGGCGACAAGATCGCCACGCTGCAAGTCCGCCCGCGCGGCTGGCACCTGGATGAAAAGCACGTCACCATCGACGGCCAGCGCGTCTCGGGCGGCATCTTCGATTTCGCGCTGTTCCTGTTCCATAACGCCAAGGAACAGATCGCACGCGGCGCCGGCCCGTTCTTCTACCTGCCGAAGATGGAAAGCCACCTCGAAGCCCGTCTGTGGAACGACGTCTTCGTCATGGCCCAGAACGAAATTGGCCTGCCGCAAGGCACCGTCAAGGCGACCGTGCTGATCGAGACGATCCTGGCCGCCTTCGAGATGGAAGAAATCCTGTATGAGCTGCGCGAGCACAGCGCAGGCCTGAACGCCGGCCGCTGGGACTACATCTTCTCGTGCATCAAGAAGTTCAAGGTCGACAAGAACTTCTGCCTGGCCGACCGCGCCAAGGTCACCATGACCGCGCCGTTCATGCGCTCGTACGCGCTGCTGCTGCTCAAGACCTGCCACAAGCGCGGCGCGCCCGCCATCGGCGGCATGAGCGCACTGATCCCGATCAAGAACGATCCGGAGAAGAACGCCATCGCCATGCAAGGCATCATCAACGACAAGAAGCGCGATGCCACCGATGGCTACGACGGCGGCTGGGTGGCTCACCCGGGCCTGGTCGAGCCGGCCATGAAGGAATTCGTGGCAGTGCTGGGCGACGCGCCCAACCAGTTCGGCAAGCAACGCGATGACGTCAACGTGGCGGCCAAGGACCTGCTGGACTTCCAGCCGGAAACCCCCATTACCGAAGCCGGCCTGCGCATGAACATCAACGTCGGCATCCACTACCTCGGCTCCTGGCTGGCCGGCAACGGCTGCGTGCCCATCCACAACCTGATGGAAGACGCCGCCACCGCCGAAATCTCGCGCTCGCAAGTGTGGCAGTGGATCCGCTCGCCCAAGGGCAAGCTGGAAGACGGCCGCAAGGTGACCGCCGAGATGGTGCGCGCGCTGATCCCGGAAGAACTGGCCAAGGTCAAGGAATTCGTCGGTGGCGACACCACGACCTATGACCGCGCCGGCGAGATCTTCGAGCAGATGTCCACGTCGGAAGATTTTGCAGAGTTCCTGACCCTGCCGCTGTACGAAGAGATCTGACCGGGCGGTAGCCCTTGCCTGGCCGGGGCTTCTGCCTCGGTGTTAAAAAACCCGCAGCCTGGTGTGCTGCGGGTTTTTTTTATGGGTGCGCCCCCGGGGAGGGCGGCGCGGCCTGCGCACCCTGTGTTGAATCGGGCTTGCGTGGAGATTGCTGCGTGCTGCACGCTGCACGTGCGTGTTAGTTGCTTGTTGGTACAAGATTAGCGGCGCTGCCGGTCGCGTCAGGCCGCCACGAGCGCCGCGCCTGCAGGCTTCCAGACCGCACCCGCATAAAACTCCGCCCCAAAATCCGCCGGCACGTCGCCACGCATCCGCTGCTCATGGAGCGCCAGATCGGCCAGCAGCAGATCGCGGCTGATACGCGCGACCGAGCGAGGAATATCACGCCGCATGCTGGGCACATCGCCCAGCGGCAGGCCGACGCTGGCAAAGCCTGCCGGGTTGTGCACGTGGATATCGCGCAGCCAGGGTGTGGCACCCGCCGTTTTCTCCAGGTACTCAAGGCCGCTGCCCAGATAGGGCGACGCGCCGAGCTCGTCGTCGCGCGCATCGGCCGGCGGCTGGTAGCGGTCGCGCCAGCGCAGGATATGCGGCGCGATGTCGGCCAGTTCCGGACGAGCCGATGGATCCGCCAGGTAGCCGGTGCCGGCAATCGCGAAGTCAAAGCGCAGCGTCTGCCCTTGCACCTCGGTGACGATGTGGCCGGACTCCACCTCGGCCGTGGACAGCGTTGTGCTCAGGTGCAGATGGAAGTGCGGGAACTTGAGCACGCGCTCCACCGAATCGGCCGGCGGCGTGGAGCCGGCGCGGCGGTAGCGAATGGCTTGCGCCCAGCGCGTAGCATCGGGCAGGGCGTGGTAGTTGTCGTAAAGGCCGGGGTAGGCGCGCACGCGCGACACCGGCGTGGCGGCGATATGGCCGCGGCGCGCGAACAGGTGGACGGAGGCGGCGCCGGCTTCCAGCGCCACGGCGGCGGCGTCGAAGGCGGAGGCGGCCGCCCCCAGCACGGCGACCGTCTTGCCGCGCAGCGCGCCGAAGTCGATGGCATCGGCGGTGTGGGCGGCCAGCCCGGCGGCCACGGCCTGCGACAGCACGGCGGGGACGAACGGGGCGCCATTGCCGGCCACGCCGTTGGCCAGGATGACCTTGCGCGCGGTCTCGATGCGCGCCCCTGCGTTGGTTTGCAGATGCAGCCGGAAGTGCTGCACCGCGGCGCCGGCGACGGGCTCGATGCGAACCACCCGCGTGGCATATCGCACCTGCACGAAGGCGTAGGCGCTGCCGCTCTGGCCGCCGCCGACGATGGCCACGTTGTGGTCGATGCCCGCGTGGTCTGGCACCCAGTTGTCGGGCGCGGGGCCGAGCAGGCGCAGCGTTTCGCGCGCAAGGAAATCGGGGGCCGGTGCGGGAAGGGAAGAGGTAGTCGTCATGCTGCGGCGGCAAGGGTTGGGGTGGCGGGTCTGGAGGACGCGGCGGGATGCACGGGGCGCTTGAGCCCAAGGTGCTCGCGCAGCGTGCTGCCGTGGTACTCCGCACGGAACAGGCCACGGCGGCGCAACTCCGGCAGCACCAGCGCGATGAAATCGGTCAGCCCACCCGGCAGCACCGGCGACATGATGTTGTAGCCGTCGGCGCCGTATTTGCGAAAGCGCTCCTCGAGCTGGTCGACGATCTGTTCGGGCGTGCCGATCACCTGCCAATGGCCGCGCGCACCCGCAACGCGCTGGTAAAGCTGGCGGATGGTCAGGTTCTCGCGCCGCGCCAGGTCGATCACCAGGCGCTGGCGGCTCTTGCTGGCATTGGTCTCGGGCAACTCGGGAATCGGGCCGTCGAGCGGATAGCCCGACAGATCGAAGCCGCCGGTCAGGCCCGATACCAGCGCCAGGCCGACCACCGGGTCGATCAGCGCTTGCAGCTGCTCGAATTTCTCCTTGGCTTCGCTTTCGCTCAGGCCCACCACCGGGAACACGCCGGGCAGGATCTTCAGGTCATCCGCCTCGCGCCCGTACCTGGCGAGCCGGCCTTTGACGTCGGCGTAGAACGCCACGGCATCCTCCACGGTCTGCTGTGCCGTGAACACGGCTTCGCCGCTGCGTGCGGCCAGTTCCTTGCCGGCTTCGGAAGAGCCGGCCTGCACCACGACCGGATGGCCCTGCGGCGTGCGCGATACGTTGAGCGGCCCCTGCACCGAGAAATGCTTGCCCTTGTGGCGCAGCACGTGGCGCCGGGCAGGCTCGTAGTAGCGCCCGCTGGCCTTGTCGCGCAGGAAGGCGTCGTCTTCCCAGCTGTTCCACAGCCCGGTGACCACATCGGCGAATTCGGCGGCGCGCTCGTAGCGATCGGCGTGCGCCAGGTGGTGGTCGCGGTTGAAGTTGCGCGCCTCGTGCTCGTTGGACGAGGTGACCAGGTTCCAGCCGGCGCGCCCGCCCGAGATATGGTCCAGCGAGGCGAACTTGCGCGCCACGTGATAGGGCTCGTTGAAGCTGGTGGAAGCGGTGCCGACCAGGCCGATGCGCTGCGTCACCGCGGCCAGCGCGGACAACAGGGTGATGGGCTCGAACTGGGCCTGATAGCTGTGCGCGGTGCGGCTGAGAAATTCAACATCGTCGCCGCGCGTGCCCACGCCGTCGGCCAGGAAGACCAGGTCGAACTTCGCCGCCTCGGCGGCCTGGGCGAGCGCGATGTAGTGCTTGAAGTCGATGCCGGCGTCGGCCTTGGCATCCGGATGGCGCCAGGCGGCGATATGGTGGCCGCTGGGGGGGTAAAGAAAGGCGCCAAGGCTGAGGAAACCGCTACGTTGAGCCATGATTGTTTGTCAGTTGTTGAGGGATATCAGGCGGCCTTGCGTGCGCTTTGCCGGCCTTGCGGCCGCGCTAGCCCCAGGTGCTCGCGCAGCGTGCTGCCTTCGTACTCCGAGCGGAAAATGCCGCGCCGCTGCAAGATGGGCACCACGCCGTCAACGAAGTCCTGCAACCCGTCGGGCAGCGCATCCGGCATCAGGTTGAAGCCATCGGCCGCGCCGTGGCGGAACCAGTGCTCGATGTCGTCGGCAATCTGCTCGGGCGTACCCACGATCACGCGGTGGCCGCCACCGCCGGCCAGCTCGCGGATCAGTTCGCGCACGGTGTAGCCATGGCGCCGCGCGAGCGCCAGCGTGGCGTTGAAGAAGGTGTGATTGCCGTTGCCGTTGGCGGGCAGGGCGAGGTTGTCCGGCAACCGCTCGTCCAGCTTCAGGCGCTCCGGCGTGATGCCGAGCGTGCCGGCCAGCCGGGCCAGGCTGTAGTCCCAAGGGATCAGGTCGATCAGATCGTCGCGCCGGCGGCGCGCCTGTGCCTCGGTGGCGCCGATGATGGTGGTCAGGCCAGCCAGCACCTGCACGGCATCGGGTCCGCGCCCGAGCGCCTGTGCGCGCGCTTTGAGCGCGTGCCCGTAGGCCAGCGATTCCTCGAACGATTGCGACGCCGAGAACACGGCCTCGGCGTGGCGCGCGGCCAGTTCGCGTCCGTCGGCGGAGGCGCCGGCCTGCACCACCACCGGATGGCCTTGCGGCGAGCGCGGCAGGTTGAGCGGGCCTTGCACGCTGAAATGCTCGCCATGGTGCGCAATCGGCCGCACCTTGGCGGTGTCGACGAAGCGCCCCGAAGTCTTGTCGCCGATAAAGGCGTCGTCTTCCCAGCTGTCCCACAGCGCCTTGACGACGGTGGCGAACTCGGACGCGCGCGCATAGCGCTGCGCGTGGTCCGGCGCGGCGTCGCGCCCGAAGTTGCGTGCCGAAGGCGCGTCGGCCGTGGTGACCATGTTCCAGCCGGCGCGCCCCGCGCTCACATGATCCAGCGTGGCAAAGCGCCGCGCGATGTTGTAAGGCTCGTTGTAGCTGGTGGACGCCGTGCCGATCAGGCCGATATGCGTGGTCGCCGCCGCGATGCTGGCCAGCAGCACCGTGGGCTCCAGCGCGGGGATCGGGCGAAAATGGATCTGGTCGACGATGGCGGCGTTGTCCGCCAGGAACACCGCGTCGAGCTTGCCGGCCTCGGCGATCTGCGCCACGCGGATGTAGTGCCGCACGTCGGCAAAGGCAGCGGGATCGCTGTCGGGCAGCCGCCAGGCCGACGGCACGAAGCCCGAGTGCAGGATGTTGATATTGAGGTGGAGCTGGCGCGCGCGCATGGATGCACTCATTGGTAGGTCCCCGGTTCAGGATGGCCTTCGCCTAGTATCCAGCGGCCGACATTGCGCGTCTTGTACTCGGATGGATTGTGCAAGGTATGGATGCGCACGTTGCGCCAGAAGCGGTCCAGGCCGGTTTTCGTACCGCCGAGCGCGCGCCCGTGACCTCGAAGATCTCGCTGGAGACCTGCAGCGCGACCTCGCCGGCCAGCACGTTGGCCGCCGCGATGGCTACCGCCGCTTCGCCGCGTTGCTCGGCGCTGAGCGCTTCGCCACGTGCGATCACGCCGTCGAGCGCAAGCAGCGCGCGGTCGGCCAGTGCGGTGGCGGCCTGGGTCTTGACCCAGAGCTCGCCGTATTGCCGGCGCACCCAAGGATCGTCCACGTGGCGCTCCACGCCCGAGTGAATCCACGGGCGTGACTGATGCACCGTGTATTCGCGCCCGGCGCGCAGCGCACCTTGCGCCGTGCCGATAAACACGTTGAGCAGCACGCTTTGCTGCTGCAGCGGCGTGACCGTGCGGTAGGGCTGCGCGGGCGCGCTGGTGGGATTCAAGGGCACCGGCTGGCCGAGCACTTCGCTCTCGTGCACACGCACGCTCCGGTAGGTGACGCGGCCGCTGCCGGTCTGGCGCTGGCCAATGCCGTCCCAGTCGTCCTCGATCACGATACCTTCGCGGTCCGCGGGAATCGCGGCAAAGCGCCGCTCGCCGCTTGCAGCGTCTTCCCAGGCAATGGCCAGGAAGTCGGCCACGTGCGAGCCGGAGGTGAAGGGGCGATAGCCGTCCAGTACGAACCACTCGCCATCGCGCTGTCCAAACAGGCTCCTGGAAAAGCTGTTCGCCGTGTTGCCCCAGAACCAGTTGCCCGCGGCCGAGCGGCGCCACAGGCTGGCGGCCTTCTCCGGCGCGTTGCGCAGGCGCGGGCTCAGCAGGCTGCTGTAGTGATAGCCGAACAGATGGCCAAGCGAGCCGTCCACTTGCGCGAACAGGCGCGTGATGCGCAGCACGGTCGACCAGGTTTCGCCCTGGCCGCCGTATTCGCGCGGCAGCAGCAGCGCGAGCAGGCCGTGCTCCTTGAGCAGTTGAATCTGCTGTGCGGGTTTCCCGCCAGCCTGGTCGCGGGCGATGGCGTCTTCGGCGAAGCGCTCGCGCAGTGACACGGCGCGGGCGATGAACGGGTTGCTGGTGTCCGGCTCGAACAGCGCGGGCGCTGGTTCGGCCTGCGCATGGAGATAGGCGACGTTGGCGGTCATGAGGTTCAGCGGGTTTAGCGGATTCAACTGGTTCAGCGATAGACGGCGGGCGAGGGGAACTCGCCCGTGAGCAACCACGTGCCTACCGTGCGTTTCTTGTACTCGGCCGGGTTGTGCAGCGTGTGGGTGCGCACGTTGCGCCAGAAGCGGTCGAAGCCATTGGCGTTGGTGGCAGAACGCGCACCCATCACCTCGAAGATCTCGTTCGATACGGCCAGGCCGGTTTCCCCTGCGTACAGGTTGGCGCTAGCCAGCGCGATGGCTACCGGCCCGCGCTGTTCCAGCGTCAGCGCCTGTCCGTAGCCATAGATGGCATCCAGGCTGCGCGCCGCCTGGTCGGCCAACTCGGTCGCCGCCATGGTGCGGATGGCGAGTTCGCCGTATTTGCGCTGGACCCACGGATCATCGACATGGCGTTCCACGCCCGCGTGGATCCATGGGCGCGATTGCGTGGCGGTATAGGCGCGGCCTTCGTCGAGCGCGCCCTGTGCCGTGCCGACGAACACATTGAGCAGCACGCTTTGCTGCAGCAGCGTGGTCAGCGATGCGAAAGGGGTGAGTGGATCATCAGGCTTGCCAAGCAGTTCGTCATCGCGCACCCGCACGCTGTTGAACGTCACGGTGCCGCTACCGGTCTGGCGCTGGCCGATGCCATCCCAGTCATCCTCGATCACGATGCCCGCGCGATTTGCCGGCACCACCCCCATCAGGCGTTGGCCTAGCTCGTTCTCCCACGCCAGCTGGATAACGTCTGCCACATGGCTGCCGCTGGAGAAGGGCCGGAAGCCGGTGACTACCCAGCCATCGTTGCCGGGCGCGCGCTGCGCGCTGGACGTCTTCGACAGCGCATTGCCAGAGTTGCTCCACAGCCATTGCTGTGCGGCCGCGGCGCGCAGCCAGCGATCCTGCTGCGCCGGCGTGCCGCGCGCCTGCACGGCGTGCACCGGCAGATGGTGGTAGCCGAACAGGTGGGCCAGCGAGCCATCGGTGCGCGCGAACTCCCGCACCACGCGCAGCACGGACAACCACGAAGCACCGCCCCCGCCGTACGCGGTGGGAATGCCAGCGCAGAGCAGGCCGCTTTCCTTGAGCAAGCGGATTGCTTCGGTAGGCCGGCCGCCAGCCTTGTCGCGCTGGACCGCATCGGTATGGAAGGCCTCGCGCAGCACCACTGCGCGGGCGACGAAGGGATCGGTCAGATCCGGGTCGAAGTTGGACATGCCGCGTTGCCTTCTCAAAGTTGCACCCGAGGCACGATAGAACAAGGTTGTCGCGACACCAACGAAGCAAACCGCGCTTGCATATCCACTTTTGTGGATGGCCTAGCCGCGCGGGCACGGCCACGCCATGGGCTATTGATCCTGCAACGCCGGCTCCCTGGTTTCCTTTCCCGGCTCGGTGGCGCCATAACCTTCGCCCTTCCACTCGATAAAGCAGAGCCCGTGGCCAAAGGGGTCCGACAGCATGGCCTGCCGCCCCCAGGCGAATTCCTGCGGCCAGTCCTCCAGCTCCGCGCCGGCTTCCAGCGCACGCTCCACGGCGCTTTCCAGGTTGTTCACCACAAAGTCGAGATGCACCGGCGTCCAGTGCCGGCGATAGTCGCGCCGGCCGTCGGCGCGCGTGCTGGGCCTGGTGCCAGGTGTCTTGGCCAGCAGGTAGATTGGTGCGCTGCCGCCCAGCATTTCCGCCACGGACCCGTCGAACAGCTTGCGCGCCAGGCGCAGCCCGAGGCCGTGCTGGTAGAAGCCGATGCCGTGCGCGAGGTCGTCGACGTCGATATTGATCAGCAATTGCATCGCGGTCTCCTGCTTGAAATAGGGGGCGCGGCCCGCATGGAAGCACTCCGCCCGAAGAACAGGATTGTGCGCCGGCACTCCTGACACGTACTGTCAGGAGTGTTCTACTCGGCGCCTGTGACGCGCAAGGCTGAAAGCGGCCCCCGGAGGGCCTCAGGCACGCATTGGCGCCAGCAGCGCATTGACCACGGGCGCCAGCGCATTGCCCAGCGCGACGTGCTCGGCGGCGTCCAGGTGCACGCCGTCGACTTCGCTGCTATGGATGACCGTGCCGGTGTCGAACCAGTCGCAGCCGCGCGCGTGGCAGACTTCCTGGAAGGCTTGCGCCAGCCCCGCGCACTTGTGCTCGCCGCCCGCGAACTTCGGCGCCAGCGGCCCGCGTGGCGTGGTGATGGGCGGCGGCACCAGCACCAGTACCGGCGGCACTGGCATGCCGGGCTCGATGGGCGCGCCGCGGATGGTGTCGAGCAGGGCGCCGATGCCTTGCGCGGCGTGCCAGGCGTTATGCGGGTGCATGGACTGGAAGTCGTTGCTGCCGAGCATCAGGATGACCAGCGCCAGAGGCGCGTGCATCTCCATGCGTTGCGCCAGGCCCTGGATGCCATTGCGGCCCGGCTTGAAGGGGTCGTCCCAGACCGTGCGGCGACCGTTGAGGCAGTCTTCCAGTATCCGCACCGGGCGCTGCCCGCCGCCGATCCCGCCGTTCAGGGCGAGTTCCAGCCGGCCGGGCCAGCGCACCGGCCATGGCAGGCGCTGGCGCGTGCCCGGCACGATGCCCCACGATAGCGAGTCGGCGTAGACCAGTATCTGCAGCGGATCAACGGCGCAATGGTCGCCGGATCGGGTGTCGGAAGACGGCGGGGCGCTCATGGGCGGGCTCCGGGAAGTTTTGCTGCGGACCTTGGCGCAGACCTTCATAATATCGGCTAACAATGAGATCGGGAGAGTTAAGTTGCGTTTCGAGCACCTGGTGGAGATCAACGATCCACAAAATATCCAGTTGGACACGCTCACGCCGGAGCAGCTCTGGCAAGGGCTGGTGCTGCGCAGTGCCGAGCCCGAGCTGTTTGTCATGGGGCTGGACCGCGCGGAGATCGTGGAGCGGGGCGATGACTGGGTCGAGCGCAAGCTGCATTTCGGCAAGGCCACGATCCGTGACCGCGTCGTGTTCGAGCCGCGCCGCGTCGTGCGCTATGAAACCGCGCCCACCGACGAACACGCCGGTGGCACCCTGACCATGGCGATCGAGACGCCGGGCCCGGGCTCGCTGCTGCTGCGCTTTGTCTACGAAACCACCATGCCCGCGGTGGACGACAGCGGCGATGACCGCTTCGCCGAAATCGTCAAGTCGGCTTATCACGAGGCCGACCTCGACACCGTGCGCAAGATCCGCGAACTGGCCGCCCTCGGACGGCTGGGGTGAGCGAGCAGTCCTCGTCGCCCGCCGCCGGCGGGCAGCCGGGCGCTCCGACCCGGGAATCGCTGCGGGCGCGCTATGGCAGCCGGCTGCGCTGGCTGGTGCTGCTGACGCTGATGCTGGGCACGGTCTCCTCGATCGTGTCGTCGACCATCGTCAACGTAGCCATCCCGGCCCTGAGCCGGCATTTCGTGCTGGGCCAGGACAGCGCGCAGTGGGTGGCGGCCAGCTTCATGATTGCCATGACGCTGTCGATGCTGCTCACGCCGTGGCTGCTTAACCGTTACGGCCTGCGCCGCACGTTCATTGGCAGCTTGCTGTTGCTGGGCGTGGGCGGGCTGGTCGGCGGATTCTCGCCTACCTATGGCGTGATGATCGCCATGCGGGTGGCCGAGGGCATTGCGGCGGGGATCCTGCAGCCGCTGCCCAATATCCTGATCCTGCGGGTGTTCGAGGAGCGCGAGCAGGGCAAGGCGGTCAGCATGTTCGGCTTTGGCGTGGTGCTGGCGCCTGCGCTCGGCCCCAGCGTGGGCGGCTTCCTGGTGGAGGCCTTCGGCTGGCGCTCGATCTTCTTCGTGGTGGTGCCGCTGACCCTGATCGGGCTGTGGATGGCGCGCCGCTTCATGGCGGTGGACTCGGCCATGATGGGCGAGCGCAAGCCGCTTGACTGGCAGGGCCTGGGCCTGGCGGGTATTGCCACAGTGAGCCTGCTCAACGGGCTGGTGCAGATGCGCGAGAGCGTGCCGGCCGGGCTGGCGCTGGCCGGTTTCGGCGTGCTGATGCTGGTGATGTTCGTGTTGTGGCAGTTGCGCGCGGACCATCCGCTGATGAACATGCGCCTGTACAGCTACCGGCAGTTTTCGGCCGGGGCGGTGGTGGCCTTCATCTATGGCGCGGGGCTGTTCGGATCGACCTACCTGCTGCCTGTCTACATGCAGATGGCGCTGGCCTATACGCCGTCGCGCGCCGGGCTGGTGCTGTTGCCGGCTGGCATCGCGCTGGCCCTGACCATTGCCGCGGCAGGGCGGCTGACCAATCGCGTCTCGCCGCACCTGCAGGTGTCGTTCGGGCTGGCGCTGCTGTCGGCTTCGTTCCTGCTGATGGCGATCGGGTCCAAGGCCACGCCTTACCTGCTGCTGGTGGGGTTTGCGGTGCTGGGCCGGATCGGGCTGGGCTGCATCCTGCCGTCGCTGACGCTGGGCTCGATGCGGGGCGTGGATTATTCGCTGATCGCGCAGGGTTCCAGCTGCATCAATTTCATCCGGCAGCTGGGCGGTGCGATCGGGGTGAGCCTGGCTGGCGTCGGCCTGCAATGGCGGCTGGCGGCGCAGGGTGCGGTACTCGGTACCGACGGCGACCCGGCCGCGCGCATTCGCGCCTTCGACGAGACCTTCCTGGCGGTGGGCCTCGTCATCGCTACCGCCATCCTGGCGGCCTGGCGGATCCGGCCAAGGCCGTTGCCACAGGCCTGAATGCGGCTAGCCGGCCGAGCGCCGGCTAGCCGCCATGGCTTCAGGCGGTGGCGCCGCTGCGCAGTTCTTCCACCAGCGCGATGTATTTTTCCTGCGCTTCTTCCTGAGCGGTGCCCTTGAGCATGTTGCTGGGGCGCTCGGTCAGTTGCTTGACGTCGATCTGGGCTTGGGCGAAGCGTGCCTGCAGGTCGCTCATGGGGTTCTCCTGGCTGGATTGGGGGAAGTGTGGCGGCGGGAAAAATCCGGTAGCCGCGATGATAGCGCCCGCCGGCGGGCGTTTGAGCCGAAAGAAACCGAAGAACGCTTCAGTCCGGCGCGCCCCCGGCGAGGCGTGCGCACCGCGCTAGTTCAGCTTTTGAGGCCGCTCCGGATACAATCTCGCCATGTCCTGGATTCTTGCAGTTGAAACCTCCACCGAGTGGTGTTCCGTCGCGCTCGGGCGCATCGCCGATGGCGGCGCCCTGGAGTGCCTGGTTCGTCATGAACACACCGGCCCGCGCTCGTCTTCCCGCGTGCTGCCGGCTGCTGGCGAGCTGCTGGCCGAGGCTGGCATTGCCCTGTCCGACTGCGCCGCCATCGCCTTTGGCGCTGGGCCGGGCTCTTTTACCGGCCTGCGCACTGCCTGCGGCGTGGCCCAAGGCCTGGCCTTTGGCGCCGAGCTGCCGGTCGTTCCCGTCAATTCGCTGATGGCCTGCGCCGAACGGGTGCGCCTGGGCGGGGAAGGGGTGCCGGCGCTGCCGCCTGGCGTATCCGTGCTGGTAGCGCTGGACGCCCGCATGGACGAAGCCTATGCGGGCGCGTTCCGCTGGGACGGCGCCGCGCAGGAGTGGCAGGCGGCGACCGGCATGCAGGTGTGTCCGCCGGAGGCCGTCAGCCTGCCCCCAGGGCCGTTCTGGCTGGCGGGCAGTGCCGCCGCCGTGTTTGGCGAGCGCCTCAAGGCCACGGCGCTCGCGCTGCACGAGGTGCCCGAGGCCTTGCCCGCCGCGCCGGCCCTGGTATCGATCGCCTTGCGCGCGCTGGCCCGTAACGAGACCGTCGCGCCGGCCGATGCCATGCCGATCTATTTGCGCGACAAGGTGGCCCAGACCATCGCCGAGCGCCAGGCCGTGGCGGCGCAGCGCGCTGCGCTGGCCGCGGCGGGAGACCAGCCGTGAGCGTGGAGCGGAAGCCGCCACCGGAAACCGGCTCGGCCAATCCCGGCCAGTGCGCGCCTGCGGCGTCGGGCACCGGGTACGCATGGCCCGAAGTGCCGGTGATGCCAAGCGTGCCGGCGGGCTGGAAGATCGACCGCATGACGGCGCTGGATGTGGAAGCCGTGGCGCAGATCGAAGCCCGCGCCTACAGCCACCCATGGACGCGCGCCAACTTCGAGAATTCCGTCAAGGCCGGGCATATCGGCCTGACCTTGCGGGATAACGGGGGCGTGCTGATCGCGTACACGGTGCTGATGCCGGTCGTCGACGAGATGCACCTGCTCAATATCACCGTGGATCCGGCGCGCCAGCGCGGCGGCCTTGGCCGGTTGCTGCTGGCCGCCGCCATGGCTACCTCGCACGCCCACCATCTCCATACCATGCTGCTTGAAGTGCGGCCTTCCAATGTGGGCGCGATCGAGTTGTACCGGCGGGCAGGCTTTGCGGAGATCGGCCGGCGCAAGGGCTATTACCCGGCGCTCGGCCAGACGCGCGAGGATGCGCTCGTGCTGCGCCGCGCGTGGGCGCCCACGGAGGCCATGCCATGAGCCGCCGCGCCAGGTTCCTCGAAGTGCTCGGCATTGCCGATGAATGGGTGTTGCGCCGCGCGCCGCTCCTGCCCGAGGCCGTCGAGCCATCCGCAGTGGCGGCGCTCGCCGAGGCAAGCGCGGACGATGCCGCCGTCATCGAAGATACGGCCTCGCGCGAAGTGGCCCAGGCTGCCATGGCCGAAGCTAGCGTGGAGGCGGCCTGGGCCGAAGTCGCGCCTGACGCAGGGTCGCTGCAAACCGATATGGAACCGGCGGCGCCCGCCCAGCCCGAAGTTGCTGTCGCACGCATCCCGGCAGAGCCTGTGCTGGCCGATACGGACGCCCGCGAAGCCGTGATTGCCCGCCTGGAATGGGCCGCGCTCGAACAGCGGGTCCGCGGCTGCACCGATTGCCAGTTATGCCATGGGCGTACCCAGACCGTGTTCGGCGTGGGCGACCGCCAGGCCGAATGGATGCTGGTCGGCGAAGCCCCGGGCGAAAACGAGGACCTGCAAGGCGAGCCCTTCGTGGGCCAGGCTGGCAAGCTGCTCGACAATATGCTGGCGGCAGTCGGCCTGGCACGCGGGCGCAATGTGTTTATCGCCAACGTGCTGAAATGCCGCCCGCCCGGCAACCGCAATCCCGAGCCGGAGGAGGTCGCCCAGTGCGAGCCCTACCTGCGCCGGCAGATCGCGCTGATCCAGCCCAAGCTGATCGTGGTGCTGGGGCGCTTTGCGGCCCAGTCCCTGCTGCGCACCACCACACCGATCGGCAAGCTGCGCGGCACAGTGCATAGCTACGAAGGCATTCCGGTGGTGGTGACCTACCACCCGGCCTACCTGTTGCGCACCTTGTCGGACAAGGCGCGCGCCTGGGAAGACCTGTGCCTGGCCCGCGAGGTACATGCCCGTGCGGGAGCCAAGGCCTGAGTTCGCGCTGAGCCCCGGCGGCGCCATCGAGATGGCGCCGCTCTGGCGCCATGCCGCCTCGCAGCGCCTGCGCGAGCTCGCCTGGTGCTCGCTGTCGCCCCCTCTCCTGGCATTCCTGCCGACCGATGAGGCAGGCAGTCCCATCGTCAATGGCAATGCCCCCGGGCATTCGCAGGCAGCGCTCGCGCGCTGGCCGGAAGGGGCGCTGGCCGCCTGGCAGCGCTGGCTGCCCGCTGCCGACCCCGCCGCGCTGCCCCCCACCATTGCGGAGCTCGCCGCGGGCCTGGAGCAGCAACGCGTGCGCGGCCCATCGCCCGCGCCCAGCCTGCGGCTGGGCCGGCATGCGGAGCGCCTGCTGCAATTCACGCTGGAACACACCGAGGGGCTGGAGTTGCTCGCGGCGAACTTGCCGGTGCGCCGCGCCGGCGCGCATGGCGTGCAGACGTTGGGCGAGCTCGATTTTGTCTGGCGCGACGTGGCCAGCGACGCCACCGTGCACTGGGAGATGGCGGCCAAGTTCTACCTGCTGGTCGAGCCCGCGGCGGACGGCGCGCCGCGCGGCGGCGGGCCCGGCGCTGCCGCGCTGGACCGCCATTGCTTTGTCGGCCCCAACCTGGTGGACCGCCTGGGCGACAAGCTTGAACATATCGTGCGCAGGCAGCTGTCGCTGTCACGCACGCCCGAGGCCCTGGCGCTGCTGGGCCGCCGGTCGACCGCAGCGAGGTCTACCTGCTCGGCTGGCTGTTCTACCGCGACGGCGTGGTGCCGGCGGCGATCGGCAGCCTGGGCATCGCGCCCGATCACCTGCACGGATGGTGGTCGACCTTGCCGGACTGGCTGGCCTGGGCAGGCAAACGGGAGAGGAGCGGGCGCGCGAACGTATCGCCAGGCCAGTGAGCTGAACCGGCCTGCGGGTCAAGAGGCGCTTAGTGGTGCTTGTCCTCGCCGATCAGCGCGAGCGAGTTGAAATTGATCATGTTGTGGCGGTGTAGCCGCATCACCAGCAGCATGGTGACGCAGATGAAGAAGCCAAGAGCCACAATGACCAAGCCAATCGGCGCGTTCAGCTTGATCAGCAAGGCGTACAAGCAAAGCATCAGCAATACCGACACGTTCTCATTGAAATTCTGCACGGCGATGGAGTGGCCGGCCGAGAGCAGCACGTGTCCACGGTGCTGCAGCAGCGCGTTCATCGGGACCACGAAGTAGCCAGACATGGCGCCCACCACCATCAGGAAGACATAGGCGATCCCCATGTACAGCGGCATGTGCAGCCCAAGGAGGTTGATCATGACGTACGGCACGGTGTCCTTCGTGTAGAACGCCATCAACATCACGACGCCTCCCATCGCGACACCGAACGGCAATACCGACAGCGATCTGCGCAATGGAATGCGTGCCGCGGCCATGATTGCCCCTACCGCGACGCCTACCGCCACCACCGCTTGCAGCAGCGCGCTCTGCGAGAGATTGAGGCCAAGCGATTTTTCGGCCCACTTGAGCACAATGAACTGGAGGGTGGCGCCCACGCCCCAGAACAGCGTCGTCACCGCCAGCGAGATCTGGCCCAGCTTGTCGCGCCACAAGGCGGTAAAGCAGTCGCCGAATTCCGCGATGAGCTTGATCGGGTTCTTTTCCTGCTGCGGGTAGTGGGCGCCGGTCTCGGGAATAAACAGGTTGAAGATGGCCGCGATCACGTAGAACAGCATGATCACTACCATCGCGGCCTCGGCCGGCGTGTTGATGCCGGTGTTGATGTAGGGGACGTCGACGCCCAGCAGAAGCTTGGAAATGTGCACCGAGATCAATGCGCCGCCCACAACGGTGCCCAGAATGATCGAGCCGACCGTCAGGCCCTCGATCCATCCATTGGCGGCCACCAGTTTCTCCGGTGGCAGCAGCTCCGTGAGGATGCCGTACTTGGCGGGCGAGTACGCCGCCGCGCCGAACCCGACGATGCCGTAGGCCAGCAGCGGGTGCAAGCCGAACATCATGATGGCGCACCCCGCTATCTTGATGGTGTTGGTGATGAACATCACCTTGCCCTTGGGCATCGAGTCGGCAAAGGCGCCCACGAAGGCGGCCAGCACGACATAGGACAGCACGAAGAACAATTTGAGCAGCGGCGTCATCCACTGTGGGGAGTGCAGCTCGGTCAGAAGGGCGATAGCGGCGATGAGTAGCGCATTGTCGGCCAGCGAGGAGAAGAACTGCGCGGCCATGATGGTATAAAAACCCTTCTTCATACTTTGGACTCTGTCTCCATCGCTATCACCGTACATGTCAGGCAGCAGCGCGCCGCTGGGCGCTGTGAATGCCTGGAGGGAACCTGGGCCCGCGTCGTTGTCAAAGTGATGCCGGGGCCGGCCGTGGGATCGTTGCGCAGCTTGCCTGACCGTGTTCGACATATTGCATCACTTTTAAAACATGGCCGGAACGTCCGGCTTTATAACACGAAAATAAGGCGATTCCGAGCATCCACGGGCCGCCGGTTGGACAGCGCAAGCGCGCAGCGATTCCCTAAATGTTTGCCCTAATGTGTTCAAATAACGTCTGTGCGACGCGCTGCGCGTACCGGGTCTTCCCTGATATGGTGCATCCACGCGCCGGGAGCGGTCCGGCCAGCCAGCCAGGCCCCGCGCCGATCCGCCGCGCCGCAATCCACTAGAAGCACACCAGAAGCACACCAAGCACTAGAAGCACTAGAAGCGATCCCATGCCAAGACCCATTCACGCCGTCATTCACCAACCGGCCCTGGCCAACAACCTGGACGTAGTGCGCCGTTGCGCACCCCAGTCGCGCGTCTGGGCCGTGATCAAGGCCAACGCCTATGGCCACGGCATCCGCCGTGCCTTCGCCGGCCTGCGCGCCGCCGACGGCTTTGGCCTGCTCGACCTGAACGAAGCCGTGCTGCTGCGCGAACTGGGCTGGCAGGGCCCGATCCTGCTGCTCGAAGGTTTCTTCCAGCCGCAGGACGTGCCCTTGCTGGAGCAGTACCGTCTCACCACCGCGGTGCATTGCGAGGAGCAGCTGCGCATGCTGGAAGTGGCGCGTCCCAAGGGGCCGCTGGGCATCCAGCTCAAGCTCAACACCGGCATGAACCGGCTGGGCTTCCGCCCGGAGCAGTACCGCACGGCTTGGGAGCGTGCGCGGACCCTGTCTTGCGTGGGCAGTATCGTGCATATGACCCATTTCTCGGACGCTGACAGCGCGCGCGGCATCGCGCATCAGCTTGACGTGTTCGACGCCACCACCGCCAACTTGCCGGGCGAGGCCAGCCTGTCCAACTCGGCCGCCACGCTGTGGCATCCCCAGGCCCATCGCGCCTGGGTCCGTCCGGGCGTGGTGCTGTACGGTGCTTCGCCCACGGGGGTCGCGGCCGACGTGGCCAGCTTCGGGCTGCAGCCGGCCATGTCGCTGCACAGCGAGCTGATCTCGGTGCAGGACCTGCAGCCGGGCGATACCGTTGGCTATGGCTCGCTGTTCAAGGCCGAGCGGCCGATGCGCATCGGACGTGGTGGCCTGCGGCTACGCCACATGATCTGCGTGGACCTGACGCCTTGCCCTAAGGCCAAGGTGGGCAGCGCCGTGACCCTGTGGGGCCAGGGCCTGCCGATCGACGACGTCGCCATGGCCAGCGGCACCGTGGGCTATGAGCTGATGTGCGCGCTGGCGCCCCGGGTGCCCGTTACCGTGGCGACCCTGACCGCGCCCGAGCAGCCCGCGCTGGCCTGAGCGGCCAATTGCGCAGGGGCAGGGGCAGCGCGAGCGCCTGTCCCGTCATTTTCTTCCGCATTCCCTAGGACCTCAGTTGGCCAAGCCCAAGAACGTCTATACCTGCACCGAATGCGGCGGCACCTCGCCGCGCTGGCAAGGCCAGTGCCCGCAGTGCCAGCAATGGAACACGCTGGTGGAGAGCGTGGCGGAGACGCCCTCGACCAAGCGCTTCCAGCCGCTGGCCGCTTCCGCCATGGTGCAGCGCCTGTCCGAGATCGACGCTGCCGACGTGCCGCGCTTTTCCAGCGGCATCGAGGAGTTCGACCGCGTGCTCGGCGGCGGCCTGGTGTCAGGCGGCGTGGTGCTGATCGGCGGCGACCCCGGCATCGGCAAGTCCACCTTGTTGCTGCAGGCCTTGGCCAACCTGTCGGCGCAACGCCGCGTGCTGTACGTCAGCGGCGAAGAGTCCGGCGCGCAGATCGCGCTGCGCGCGCAGCGCCTGGGTGTGGACAGCCCGCACTTGGCGCTGCTGGCCGAGATCCAGCTTGAGAAGATCCAGGCCACCCTGGAGGTGGAAAAGCCCGAGGTGGCGGTAATCGACTCGATCCAGACCCTGTTCTCGGATGCATTGACCTCGGCGCCGGGCTCGGTGGCCCAGGTGCGCGAGTGCGCGGCGCAACTGACCCGGATCGCCAAGAGCACCGGCACCACCATCATCCTGGTGGGCCATGTGACCAAGGACGGCAGCCTGGCCGGCCCGCGGGTGCTGGAGCACATCGTCGACACCGTGCTGTACTTCGAGGGCGACACGCATTCCTCGCACCGCCTGATCCGTGCCTTCAAGAACCGCTTTGGCGCCGTCAACGAGCTGGGTGTCTTCGCCATGACCGAGCGCGGGCTGCGCGGCGTCAGCAACCCGTCCGCGCTGTTCCTGTCGCAGCATGAACAGGTGGTGCCCGGCTCCTGCGTGCTGGTGACGCAGGAGGGCACGCGGCCGTTGCTGGTGGAGGTGCAGGCGCTGGTGGATACCGCGAACGTGCCGAACCCGCGCCGCCTGGCGGTGGGACTGGAGCAGAACCGGCTGGCCATGCTGCTGGCGGTGCTGCACCGCCATGCCGGCATTGCCTGCTTCGACCAGGACGTCTTCCTCAACGCCGTGGGCGGGGTCAAGATCACCGAGCCGGCGGCCGACCTGGCGGTGCTGCTGGCCATTCACTCCTCCATGCGCAACAAGCCGCTGCCACGTGGCCTGGTGGTGTTTGGCGAAATCGGCCTGGCCGGCGAGATCCGGCCCAGCCCGCGCGGGCAGGACCGCTTGCGCGAGGCGGCCAAGCTGGGCTTCTCGATCGCGGTGATCCCCAAGGCCAATGCGCCCAAGCAGAAGATTGAGGGCCTGGAAGTGATAGCGGTGGAGCGGCTGGAGCAGGCGATCGACCGGGTTCGGCATATGGAGTGAGGCTTGCAGCCCACTACTGGCCATGTTCATGCCATTTTTGGGTATATTCCGAGGCACTTTCTAATCGGAGTTCATCCATGCGCACTTTCAACGTCCGCCGCCACGCCGGCGTGCTGGCCCTGATCGGCTGCGGCGCCACGCTGCTCTCGGTGTCCGGCGCTGTCATCGCGGCCGATGCCACCAAGGCGTTTTTTGACGCAGCGCTGTGCAAGCCGCCCTACACCACGAAGTCCGCCACCGCGGTCTACGAGGCCGCCGAGAAGCTCGCCAAGCCGGACCTGTCCAGGCTGGGCGCGGCCATCTACAAGCTGCCGCAGCCGATCGGGCAGGACGGTTTCCAGAGCGATGAAGTGGTATTCGCCGGTACGTCGGTGGGGGTGCTGGTGCAAGGCCAGCAGGCCGCAGCGCTGGCCGCGCGCTACCAGCTCAAGCAGGAGACTTCGACGTTGCTGGGCACTGCCACCAAGGGCTTTGCCCGCGCTCTGCCGGCCGCCCAGCAGCCCCTGCCTGGTCTCGGCACCGTTTCCGTCGTGGCGCGGGAAAGCGCCGCGCTGCCGGGCAAGACGCTGTTGATTTGCGAACTCGTCAGCCACGCGGATGCGCGGGCGCTCGAAGCCTACCAGCGCAGCCGGGCGGAGCAGGGCGCCGCCGCGCGCTGACATCGGCCCAGGAGAAACAGCCACCATGCCCGATCAACGCACTGCGGCGGCAGGCGCGGCCGGCCATGAGCCGGTCGTGCTGGAAACCGCGCGCCTGCGCCTGCGCCAGTGGCGTGAGGCGGATTTCGCCCCCTTTGCCTCGCTCAATGCCGATCCTGTGGTAATGGCATGTTTCCCCGCGCCGCTGGACCGCGCGGCCAGCGACGCGATGGCGCTGCGCTGCCAGACGCTGGTCGCGCAGCGGGGCTGGGGCTTTTGGGCGGTCGAGCGCAAGGCCGACGGCGCTTTCATCGGCTTTGTCGGCCTGCACGAGCCTGCCGCTGCGTTGCCGTTTTCGCCCTGCGTGGAAATCGGCTGGCGCCTGGCGCAGGCGTACTGGGGGCAGGGTTATGCCACGGAGGCGGCGCAGGCCGCGCTGCGCTTTGGCTTCGAGCAACTGGCGCTGGCGCAAATCGTCTCGTTCACGGCGCTGCCCAACGCCCGTTCGCGGGCCGTGATGGCGCGGCTGGGCATGGTGGCGGAAGGGACTTTCGAGCACCCGGGCGTCGCGCCGGGCAGCCCGTTGCGGGAGCACTGGCTGTACCGCTTGCCGGCGCAGCGCTGGCGTGGCTTGCCCGGCGGCGTGCGCGCACCCTGAAGGCGGGCAGCATAGGCGTAGGCGCCTGAGCCAGGACGGCGCGACGCGGTGCCGTGGCCACCTGCGTCAATCCGCCGCAAGTGGCGGCGAGCCCGGCGCGCGGGATTGCGCGGGCATCTTGCGCAAAATCGGTAATAATGTGCCTCGTATTGCGCGCCGGCGCATGTCGCCCGGCCCTTTTTTGCTAGTGAGCCATGCAAGCCAATTCCCGTAGTTTCTTTTTGCTGATCGCCGCGATTTCGTTCGGCCTGGTCGGCTACGCCCTCTACCTGCAGCATGTCGAGGGCTACCAGCCTTGCCCGCTTTGCGTGATGCAGCGCTTCGCCTTTGTCGGCATCGGCCTGTTCTCGCTGCTGGCCGCCATCGCGCAGAACACGCGCAGCTTGTGGCAGGGCCTGGGCATGTTGTCCGGCGTGGCCGGCATCGCGGTGGCGGGCTATCACGTGTCGCTGCTGCTCAACCCCAAGGCCAGCTGCGGCATCGATCCGTTGGAGAACTGGGTCAACCAGTTGCCCACGGCCAAGATCCTGCCGCAGGTGTTCTACTCGGATGGCATGTGCACCACGCCGCTGCCCCCGATCTTTGGCCTGTCGATCCCGGCGTGGTCGCTGATCTGGCTGTTTATCCTGTCCGCCACGCTGGCGGTCGGCATGATCCGGCGCGAGAAGAACTACCGCTGATCAGCCTGGTGCGCACCGGCGGCTGCCGGCGCGCATCCCGGGGGCCGGGACCCCGGCACCCTTCGCACCATCCAACGATCAAGCGATCAAACGATCAAACGATCAGCTCGATCTGCTCCTGCAGCGCCAGCCAGCGCTCTTCCAGCGTGTCCAGCTCGCCGCCGACCTCGCCTTGGCGCTTGAGCATCTCCATCAGCTTTGCCTTGTTGGCCTCCGCGTAGCTGGCCTCGTCGGCCATGAACGTGTCGATCTCCGCTTTGGCCTGCTGCAGCACAGCCATGCGTTTTTCCACCTTTTCCAGTTCCTTGGCCAGCGGCTTGCGCAACTGCGTCAGGCGCTGGCGCTCGTCGGCCTCGGCGCGGCGCTGGTCGCGGCGGTTGGCGGTGGAGGCGGCCGGCGTTTCGCCGTCTTCCTGCGAGTGCGCGGCGGTGGCCGCATTGCGCTTGGCCGCGGCTTGCTTGAGCAGCCAGTCGCGGTAATCGTCCAGGTCGCCGTCGAAGGGCTGGATGGTGCCGTCGGCCACCAGCAGGAACTGGTCGGTGGTGGCGCGCAGCAAGTGCCGGTCGTGAGAGACCACGATCAGCGTG
This sequence comes from Cupriavidus basilensis OR16, assembly GCF_000243095.1. Taxonomy (GTDB): domain Bacteria; phylum Pseudomonadota; class Gammaproteobacteria; order Burkholderiales; family Burkholderiaceae; genus Cupriavidus; species Cupriavidus basilensis_D. The sequence goes on from NZ_AHJE01000089.1 coordinate 33,875, forward strand.
CCTTCGAACTGCGCCAGCGCCATGGTGAGAGCCTCGCGGGTGTCGAGGTCCAGGTGGTTGGTCGGCTCGTCGAGCAGGAGCAGGTTGGGCTTTTGCCAGACGATCAGCGACAGCGCCAGGCGCGCCTTCTCGCCGCCGGAGAACGGCTCGATCGACGCGGTGGCCATTTCGCCGCGGAAGTTGAAGCTGCCGAGGAAGTCGCGCAGTTCCTGCTCGCGGGTGTCCGGCGCGAGCCGGGCCAAGTGCTGCAGCGGGGACTCGTGATCGCGCAGCGTTTCCAGCTGGTGCTGGGCAAAGTAGCCGATCTGCAGGCCCTTGCCCTGGCGCAGCGTGCCGGCCAGCGCTTCCTGCGAGGCGGCCAGCGTCTTGACCAGTGTCGACTTGCCCTGGCCGTTGGCACCCAGCAGGCCGATGCGCTGGCCGGTCTGGATCGACAGCGTGAGGTTGTGCAGGATGGTCACGGGCGGTGCGTCCGGCGCGGGAGCGGGATAGCCGCAGTCCACGCCTTCGAGCACCATCATCGGGTTGGGCGCCGAATCCGGCTCGCGGAACTCGAACGCAAAGCCCGCGGCGATATGCACCGGCGCCAGCCGCTCCATCTTCTCCAGTGCCTTGACCCGGCTCTGCGCCTGGCGTGCCTTGCTGGCCTTGGCCTTGAAGCGGGTGATGAAGGATTCGAGGTGGGCGATTTCCTTTTGCTGGCGCGAGTAGGCCGACTGCTGCAAGGCCATCTGCTGCAGGCGCAGCGTCTCGAACTGGCTGTAGTTGCCGCCATAGCGGCGCAATTGCTGGTTCTCGATATGCACGGTGACATTGC
>NZ_AHJE01000088.1 GCF_000243095.1 Cupriavidus basilensis OR16
GTCCGGTCGCGCAGCGATCGGACTGTCACTCTTCCAATCAAGCCTCACCCCGCATCTTGGCGGCTTGCACAGGCCTGCCGAAGCCGCTTGCAGGGCAAACTACGGAGCCGCACGAGACGGCACCGGTTTTGCCGTACGCGCCAAATGCCTGGCGGTTAATTGCTTTTATGGCTTCAATCGCGTGGCTTACCCGCCTTGGCGCCCTGCGCTCGACGGGCACAAGAATGACCTCGCCCGAAGCCACCAGCCTGAGTTCGCCGCCGTCGAGCTCAGCGAACACTTCCGCCCGCGCAAACACCTGCCGCTTGCCTGCCTTGGTCACGGTCGCCCGGGCCACAAAGCCCTGCCCCACGGCAGGCGCCATGCAATTGACCGAGTAGTGAGACGCCATCACCGGCCCCGCCACCGTGGTGGCCGCGAAGCCGCAGGCGGTATCGACCAGCGCGCCGATCACGCCGGCGTGAAGGAACCCGGCGTACTGCGTGGCCTCGTCATGCCAGGGCATGCGCAACTCGGCCTCCCCGCCCTGCGCCCGGACCACCTCGAAGCCCAGCCACCGGTTGAATGCGGCGGTCTGGTTGGCACGCTGGACCACGTCCAGTGAATAAGCGCTGCCGCCGGTCAAGTTGGTGCTGATCGTGTTCGCTGTCATTGCGTTACCCTGCCTGGTTGAGATTCGAGGAAAAATTCACTGCGTGGCGCGGAAGGTCGCGTTGGCCCTGGCGCAGGCCACACCGTCGGCGGTGACAAAGGCCTGGGCGAAGCACAAGGTGCCGCCGACCTTGGTGAATGACGTTTCAAAGAGCAGCCACTGCCCTATCCTTGCCACGCTGAGGAAGTCGATCGACAGGTTCACCGTCACCAGGCCGCGTGCCTCGGTGAACTGCATGGCGCACGACAGGCCCATGGCGTTGTCCGCCAGGGCCGAGATCAGCCCGCCATGGGCGAAGCCGCGCGCATTGGTGTGCGCCTGGGCTAGTTTCACGGCCAGCACGATGGCCTGGTCCGAGCGTTTCGAGTACAACGGCTCCCAGGGGTCCGTCAGCGGACTGTGGCGGAAATGCGGCGTGAAGCCGGTTGGAATATCCGGGAAGGCGCGGCATGGCCGGCCGTGGTGCTGGTCATCGAGATGTCTCCTGGTCGTATCGGCGAGGCTGCGATTGCCCCACCACTATTCTTAATGTAGACCAGTCTATATAATTCGATGGGGATATCAACCCCTCCAACGACCGAGGACCAGATCAAATGGCCGCACAAGCCAAGCACCGCGACAAGATCGTCCGTTCCGCCGCCGTGCTCTTTCGCCGCTACGGCTATGCCGCCAGCGGCACCAACGACATCGTTGCGCTGAGCGGCGCGCCCAAGGGCTCGCTCTACCATTATTTTCCGCGAGGTAAGGAGCAGATCGCCGAGGAAGTCATCGTGTATGCCGGCGAATTGGTGCGCACGACGCTCGCGCAGCTATGCGCCGAACACGACTCGCCAGGGGCGATCGTGCGTGCCTATGGCGTCCTGATGGCCGGCTGGATGGCGCAGTCGGACTACCGTGACGGCTGCCCGATCTCGACCATCCTGCTGGAGATCGCCCCGGAAGCCGAGGGCGTAGCGGCGGCCGGCAACGCGGCGTTTGCCGCGTGGGAAGCCGTACTGGCCAATGCCTTTGCGGTGCGCGGGATCCCACAGGCACGCGCAACCGAGCTCGCCGGCCTCGTGATCTGCGGCTGGCAGGGCGCATTGACGCTCGCCAAGGTGGCCAAGAGCGGCCAGCCGATCCGGCGGGCGGTGGATGAGCTGGCACGGCAACTCGATGCCGAGCCGCGGCACATCGTCCAGGGGGAGCCAGGCTGACACGGCGGGAGTCCGTCAGGCATCCAGCCAGCCCTCAGAACAAGGCGCTGCTCATCAAGGCCTTGGCGACCAGTTCGACCTGGTCCGCGCTTTCCGCGTAGACCGAGACCTCGGTCACCACCTGACGGCGCCCTCGCCTCACCACGTTGGCGACGGCGCGCAGGGTCGTCGCGCGGGCGGCTTCGAGATACTGGATGTTCAGCGAACTGGTGGCGCCTCCACGCAGGTTGTCGGCATCGGCACCCGAAGCCGCGGCTGCCGCGCCCGCCACGTCGATCAAGGTGGCGATCACGCCGCCGTGCACGATCTCGCCGACCGTCACGTTGGCGGCACTGAAGGGCAGCAGCAATTCCACCTGGTCTACCGCCAGCACATCCAGCGCGATGCCAAGGGCGCGGGCCACGGGCGAGCCCATCAGCACCTGCTCGACGGTCTGGCGGACGCGCGGGTCGACGGGCGCTGTGGCTGCGTTGCTTGCGGCGTTGCTAGCGGCGCTGGACAAGGCGGGAATCAGGGACAGCATCTTGGACTCCTGCTTGAGATGGCGGATCGATCGGGAAGATCGGGAGGATCGCGATACCGCCAGCCTAAGCGTGCCAGCGGCGACGCTCAATTACCTCTGGCGTAATCGGTTGGCAGCCAAGACCGGCGAGCCAGCCGTTTATAATGAGCGCCCATCCGCCCCCTACCAGCCGCATGCCGTCAAACCCGCAAGACCCCAGCCAATCCGCCCAGCCAGCCAGTGGGCAGCCGGAGTCACAGCCCAGCACCCCACGCGGCGACGAAGGCCTGTTCGACCGCCCGGACAGCCCGTGCATCGGCATCTGCTCGACCTTGTTTGACGAGATTTGCCAGGGCTGCGGCCGTAGTGCGATGGAGGTCAGCAACTGGGTCTTCATGGACGATGCGCAAAAGCAGGTGGTGTGGGAACGCATCACCCGTGAGGGCACGGGCAAGCGCTTCCGCCAGGGCTGATTGGCCCGGCCAGCCGCGGCCGGTAATGCTCACCCACCCGCCAGCCGCCGCTCCATATCCTCCACCTCGCGCCGCTCCAGCCGCTGGCGCGCCAGCTTGCGCCAGTTCTCGGCCAGTGCCGGCAACGCCGCCATGGCGGCCAGCGCGCCCACATCCAGCCGATCCACGTAGAGTACGTGCAACAGCCGCTGCAGGCTCCAGTCCGGACACGGACGCGCAACCAGCACGAGATTGTCGCCCCGCATCAGCGCCCCCTCTTCCAGCACCCGGTAGTACCAGCCCGTGCGCAAGCTCTGCTGGACCGCGCGTGCCATGCCGGCGTGCCCGAAGCGATGGTTCAGCTTCCAGCAGGGCTGGCGTGCCTGCGACACCTCCACCAATGCCCCGCCGAGCCGAAAACGATCGCCGATGCAGATATCGGCCTCGGTCAGGCCCGCCGTGCTCACGTTCTCGCCAAACGCACCGGGCCGCGCGAGCACCTCGGCGGCCTGCGCCGATAGCGCCGACAGTTCTTGGCGCCAGGCCGGATAGTGATCGAAGGCATAGTGGTGGATGGCCTTTTCCGGGCCGCCATGGTGCTTGGGGTCTCCCTGCCCGTCTCCGGCCAAACCCAGCATGGTGACGCGTACCGCTGTATCCAGTGCTTGCTTGTCGATGCCGCTGGGCACGCCCTTGGGCCCGAAGGGGCGCACCACGCCCAGCAGCACGCTGTCGATACGGGTGGCACCCCCGGCCACGGGCTTGCCGAGCCCGACGATGTGGCCGGCCTTCATCGCGCGCGGCCGGCCGGTTGCAGCACCAGCGTATCGAAGGCTTCATTGCCCGGCGCGCGGCGGCCTGGCGCCATGGTGATGTAGTGCACCGCGGCCCACTTGTCGGTCCAGTCGCGGTAATGGGTCGACATCACGTTGCCCGATTGCCCGGTCGAATCCATGAAGCGGGACTCGGCCAGGTCCGACAGGTCGTAGATGGCGCGCAGGCTGGCCGCGTGCACGCTCTCGAATGGCGCCGCTTCATCGCGCAGGTTATGGCGCCCTACGTTGACCGTATAGGTGTCGCCGCCGCTGGGCACCTTGACGTTGAACAAACCCGCCAGGTAGGGCTGCTTGCCAAATGGCTTGTGCTCGGAGCGGGCCGCGTGCGCTTTGCCCCAGTGCCAGCGTTCGGGCTTGTCGCCATAGCGCTGGTCCAGGTCGGCAATGGCGAGGCGCCAGGCTCTGGCGACGGCATCGTCACAGCGCTCTTGCGCGGGAGTCGTGCTGTCGTCGCACCAGAACGCGCCCTGCCCCTGCGGATTGCGCAACACGTTGAGCATGGGCTGCTGCACGTTACGCTGCTCCCACAGGCGGTTGAACAGCGCGGCACCCACCTTGTCCTCGAACAACACACGCGAGAGTGCGCGCAGCCACGCGGTTGCCACCAGCGGCTCGGACAGCCCGGCCTGCATATCGCCATCCCATTTGCGCAGCGACTCGATCAGCGCGCGCTCGCGTGCCGGCAGCGCCGTGTCGCTGGCGAAGGGCGATGCTAGCAGCAGCGGCAAGGCATCGCGCACGGCCAGCGAGAGCGTGTCTTTCTGGATCGCGCCAAAGCTGTCCATGGTGTGCCGCTCGGTGGCGTCGATCAGCGTGCGGATGCGCTGGTAGCGATACGGCACGGTCCACTCGCTGCTAAGGAAATACGGGTAGTCGTCCTCGACGATCTTCTGGTTGGCGGTGGCGATCACGCCCTCGGGCGGATTGAAGCTGCGCGGCAACTGCTCGAACGGGATGAAGCCGGACCAGTCGTAGCGCGCATCCCAGCCGGGGGCCGGCGCCAACCCCTTCAGGTCATTGTCGGCGCGGCGCAGCGGCACCCGTCCCGGCGCGATGAAGCCAATGTTGCCGTCCACGTCGGCGTAGACGATGTTCTGCTGCGGCGAGTGGAAATCGCGCAGCGCCGCCAGGAAGCCAGGCCAGTCGGTGGCGCGGTTCAGCGCCAGCCCGGCCTGCGCGGTCCGGTCGTCGGCGCGCAGCGCGGTCCACTGGAAGGCCACCACATACTGCGCCCCGAGCGGAGCCGCAGCGCTCGCCACCGGCTCGGCCACATCCGAAATCACCGGGCCGTGGCGCGTCTCGCGCACGTTCAGCGTCACGTCGGGCGCGCCCTTGACGTGGATGGTCTCCGTGCGGGTGACGAACTCGGCCCAGCCGTCGGGCGTCTGGTAGCGCTGCGTGCTGCCAGGCTGCAAACGCTCGATATAGAGATCCTGCACGTCCGGCGCGGTATTGGTGAAGCCCCAGGCGATGCGCTGGTTATGCCCGAGCACCACCGTGGGCATGCCGGGCAGCGTGGCGCCCGTGACATCCAGCCCGGGAGCCTGCATCTGGGCGAAGTACCACAGCGCCGGTGCCTGCAACCCGAGGTGTGGATCATTGGCCAGCAGCGGCTTGCCCGATCGGGTATGGGCGCCCGACACCACCCAGTTGTTCGAGCCCATGCCCTCCACGTAACCCGCCGGCGCCTGCTGCTCGACGCGCGCCATGGCCGTGGCCAGCGGCGCCAGGTGCCGGTAGAGGCTGCCATAGTCCATGGTGCGCAGCGGCCGTTCGCCGGGATACGGCGCAAGCAGCTCGTTGATGCGCGACACGGGCAGCACCTGCGCCAGCCGCATGCGCAGCGTCTCCTGGGTCCAGTTGCCGCCCAGGTCCCACGCCATCATGGTCTGCCAGGCCAGCGTGTCGGCCGGCTCCCAGTGCTCGGGCCGGGTCCGCAGGATCAGGAACTCCGGTGGCAACGGCCCCGTGCGGCCATCGATATAGGCATTCACGCCATCGGCGTAGGCCCGCAGCGCGGCCCGGGTCTCGGTGGAAGATTGGGCCAGGATCGCCTCGGCGTTGCGCCGCACGCCCAGGGTACGCAGGAAGCGGTCGGTATCCAGCGCGCTCGGCCCCAGGATTTCCGCCAGGCGGCCGGACACGATGCGCTTGTTCATCTGCAATTGCCACAGCCGATCCTGGGCGTGGACGAAACCGAGCGCAAAATAAGCGTCCTGCGCATTAGCCGCCTTGATATGCGGCACGGCATGGCGGTCCCGCACGATCGATACGCTCTCGCGCAGGCCGGGCAGCTTCAGCGTACCTGCGGTCTGCGGCTGCGATGCCTGGCGATACCAGACATAAGCGCCGAATGCCCCGACCAGCAGCAGCACCGCCAGCGTCAATACCAGCCAGGTCAGCCGTTTCAACCAACGCATCGATCCCTCTCCCCGCGTGGCATGTCGTGCCCGCGTTTTTATTTATGTTTTTGGTCCCGTGTCTCTTGCCCCGTCCGCAGGCCCGCTTGCAGGCCGCAGGCCAATGGCACTCCGGCATTATCGCCGAATCATGCATGCCGCCAACGTGAATCAATCCGGCAAACCCACCCATGAAAAATGCCCGGACCAGCCGGGCATCGTTCCTCGCGCGGAGGCGGGTGCGCATCGGTAGACGCGCCCGCCCTCGCCAGCGGCCGGCCTCAGGCAGCCGGCTTCTTCATCTGCAGCGACTTGTACTCGAGGAATTCCTCAAGCCCGTACTTGCCGGCCTCGCGCCCGTTGCCGGACTGCTTGTAGCCGCCAAACGGCGCCTGCATGTTGAACGGGCCACCATTGATGTCGACCTGACCGGTGCGGATTCGGCGCGCCACGCGGATGGCGCGCGCCTCGTCGCCCGACCACACGCCGCCGCCCAGCCCGTAGATGCTGTCGTTGGCGATGCGCACGGCATCTTCCTCGGTGTCGTAGCAGATGATCGACAGCACCGGGCCGAAGATCTCTTCTTGCGCCACCGTGGCCTTGGGATCGACATTGCCCAGCACCGTCGGCTTGACAAAGAAGCCCTTGTCCAACCCTTCGGGCGCCTCGGGGCCGCCCGCAACCAGCTCAGCGCCCTCGTTGATGCCGCGCTGGATGTAGCCGGTCACGCGGTCCTTCTGCGCGGCGGAGATGAGCGGGCCAAGGCGGCTGGTTTCCAGCAACGGGTCGCCCACGGTATAGCCCTCCACCACCTTCCTGGCGATGGCCTTGACCTCGTCATAGCGCGCGCGCGGCACCAGCATGCGGGTATGCGCCGAGCAGGTCTGCCCGGAGTTGAGGAAACAGGCGCCAACGGTGCCCTTGACCGCGGCAGCCAGGTCCGCGTCGTCCAGGATCACCGAGGCGGACTTGCCGCCCAGCTCCAGCGCCACGCGCTTGACGCTCTGCGCGCCCAGCTCGGACACGCGCTTGCCGGCGCGCGTGGAACCCGTGAACGACACCATGTCGACCTCCGGATGGCTGGCCAGTACCTCGCCCACCACCGGACCGTAGCCGGTGACCAGGTTGAACACGCCCGGCGGCAGCCCGGCGGCTTCGATCACTTCGGCCAGCACGAAGGCATTGAGCGGCGCCACTTCCGACGGCTTGAGCACCACCGTGCAGCCCGCGGCCAGCGCCGGCGCCACCTTCAGCGTGATCTGGTTGAGCGGGTAGTTCCACGGCGTAATGGCCGCGACCACGCCCACCGGCTCCCGAACCACCAGGGAATTGCCGACTTCTTCCTCGAACACGAAGGTCTCGAGCAGCTTGGCGGCCTGCGCCCAGTTGTAGACCGGGCCGCCCACCTGGATGGCGCGCGCCATCTTGATCGGCATGCCGACTTCGCCTGCGATCAGTTGCGCCAGTTCCTCGCTGCGCGCCTTCAGGCCCTCCGCGATCTTGCGGATATAGTCCGCGCGCACGCTGGGCGGCGTGGCCGACCAGCTGTCGAAGGCCGCCCGCGCTGCCTGGATGGCATCCTCGGCGTCGCGCGCATGGCCCTCAGGGATGCGGCCCATGACGGCTTCGGTCGTGGAATGGATGACGTTGATCAGGCCGGTACCGTGCGGGGCAATCCACTTACCGTTGATAAAGAGTTTGTCTCGTTGTTGCATGGCCACAGTTTTCAGTTGGGTGAATAGGCGGGTGCAAATTTTGTTACTTTTATGGTGCACCACATTGTAGTGCGCTTTGGCGGCTCGTTTTTTTGCAGCGCGCCAGCGCCCCAAACAACGTGGCGATAATCGGCCGGCGAGCCGCCTGGCGCCCGATGCGGGCCACCGCGCGGCGCTGCCCGGCCTAAAACAATGGAGCGAGACATGACCGACCCGGTTTTTCACAAGACCGAGCAAGGCCAGGACGAAATCCGCACACGCGCGCGCAAGCTGGACCATAAATTGCGCGCCCTGCTGCTGATCGTCAATGGAGAGCGCCGGCGCAGCGAACTGCTGGCCCAGACCGGCGGCATGGGCGTTGGGCCGCAGAGCATCGAAACCCTGCTGGAAGCCGGCCTGATCCGCGCGGAGGCTGCGGCACCGGCTGGCAGCCCGGCAGTGCCAGCCGCCGCGGCCAGCGTTAGCATTAGCGCCAGTGGCGACGGCAAGGCCGACAGCCTCTTCTCCATGTACGCCATGCGTGGCGCCAGCGTGCAGGTACTGGACGAGGCCTTGCCGGCGCAAGCCTCCACGCCGCCCGCCGATGGCACATACCAGCAGCTCTACCACTTCTATACGGATGTCATCGGCCATCATCTCGGCCTGCGCGGCTACCTGCTGCAGGTCAAGGTGGAAAAGGCCGCCAGCCCGGCCGAACTGGCGGCGCTGCGCGCTCCGCTCTACGCGGCCTTGCACAAGGCCAAAGGCGAGATCACCGCCGGCGCCATCATCGACCAGCTCGACCGGATGGTGCGCGGCGACGGGCATGCGTCGGCCTGAGCGGCCGCAACGGATCCCTGCTACAAAACGAGAAGGGCCGCGCATGGCGGCCCTTCTCGTTTGCCCGACCGGCACTTGCTGCTTAGCCGTCGATGCCCTGCGACTCCAGATACTCGTCGTACGTACCAAGGTAATCGGTCAGCGTGCCGTCGTTGCGCACTTCAATCACACGCGTGGCCAGGCCACTCACGAACACGCGGTCGTGCGAGACCAGTCACATTCCTGATGTAAATCAACCACTTACAGAAGGATTGGGACATGGCAACTATCGTGCAGCGTGGGGAATCGTGGCAGGTCAAGGTTAGGGCGACAGGCCAGCCGGTACGGTCGAAGACATTCAGAACGCGCGAGGAGGCAGAAGCTTGGGCGGCGGCAGAGTCCACCCCGGCCAGTGGGGTCACGGTGGGTGACCTATTCAAAATGTACGTTAAGCGTGTTGCCCCCAGCCGCCGCAATGGGGATTGGGAGAGGAGAGTTCTGCAACGGCTGCTGCGGGCCGAGGCGAAGCTTTGCTCATTGGGCGCGGCCTCTCTTGGCAAGCATCACTTAGCAACATGGCGGGACCGTAGGCTACAGGAGGTGGCCCCCGCATCTCTTAGGAGGGAACTGGATGTGATCTCAGCCGTGTACGTGGTGGCAATAGCAGAATGGAACGTTGGCCTTGCCGAGAATCCCGTTCATGGATTCCGTCGCCCCGCCCTGCCGCTGCCTCGGGAAGTTAGGCTCACTGAGGGAGATGACGGCAAGCTGATAGCCGCAGCCATTGACTTCAACAGGGAAATAGCCCCGGCCATCATCCTTGCCATCGAAACGGGAATGCGGCAGGGGGAGATTGCTTCGCTTCGGTGGGAAAACATCGACGTGGAAAAACGGACGGCCTTGCTCCCAATGACCAAGAACGGAACGCGGAGGCGTGTGCCTCTCTCCTCCAAGGCGCTGGAGGCGCTGACGTGGTGCCCCCCTCCACACAGGGGCAGAGTGTTCAAGCTGACCCAGCACGCTATGAAGTATGCCTTTCAGCAGGTACGTGAGCAGTGCGGGCTGGAGGGCATCCGCTTCCATGATCTACGTCATGAGGCAATCAGCCGGTTCTTTGAGAAGGGGCTGAACGTCATGGAGGTCGCGGCCATCTCCGGGCACAAGAACCTGAAGATGCTCCAACGTTACACCCACCTCGATGCGTCGAAGTTGGCCGCCAAGTTAGGCTGAAGTGATCAACGGTCGGCCCCGTCACGGCTTGTTACGGTCACACCTTCTGTCACGCAGGAGGAGTGCCATGCCCACGGTTCGAAAGCGCAGCGGCGGACGTTTCCAGGCCATTGTCCGTATCAAGCCGCATCCCGACTATTCCAGAATGTTTGATAGCGAAAGCGACGCAAAGGCGTGGGCTGCTGAGCTGTCTGAGCAATTGCTGGCTGTACGCAAGGAGCCGAAGATACACGCCTCCCGGTCGCTGACTTTGGGCGATGCGCTGGCAAAGTATGCTGAGGAAGTCTCGTCGGAGAAAAAGAGCGCATACCACGAGCGCAAGCTAATCAGGGTGTGGCGCGCGCATCCGCTGGCCGCTCGGCCGCTGAGCGAGATTCGCGGCGTAGACCTCGCACGACACAAGCAGGCGCGGCTGAAGGCCGGGAGAGGCGGAAATACCATCCGGCTGGAGCTGGCTATCATCTCACACCTGTACACCGTAGCTAGGACGGACTGGGGCTTGGACTATCTGGTCAATCCCGTAAAGACCATGCGTATGCCAAAGCTACCAAAGGGCCGAGACCGCAGACTGAGAGGTGGGGAGTTGGAACGGCTGCTTCAGCATTGCAAGGAAAACGGTGACAAAGCCCTAGCCGCTGCTGTGGAGTTGGCAGTGGAGACGGCCATGCGCAGGAGCGAGCTGGCGGGCCTCTTGTGGTCTGTTGTTGATCTGAAGGACCGCACCGCATACCTCGCAGATACGAAGAACTCAACGTCACGCACGGTCCCGCTCTCCCGGCGTGCTATGGCCGTGCTGGAATCACTTGAGAGGAAGAAGGAGCGCGTTCTAGGACTAAAGCCTGACACCATTTCCCATCGCTTCAGCGCGGCCTGTAACGCCTGCGGCATTGAAGGCCTACGATTCCATGACCTCCGGCACGAAGCTGTCTCGCGGCTATTTGAAAAGGGCTTCGGCATGGTGGAGGTGGCAACCATCTCCGGACACCAGACCATGCAAATGCTCAAGCGGTACACCCATCTCGACCCGAGGAAGCTACTGGACCGCCTGGGGTAGCTCAGCTAGACCACCCAACTCTGCCTTTGGTTGCGCTCTTTTAGTCGTTAGCGGGCTGGGGGAGCCCCAGCTTGTGATAGAAAAAAGCGCGCAGTTTCATCTGAAGCTCATCCAATACTTCCTGCGGTGCAACTTCCCCTTCGTAGGGGGACAGCGCTTGCTCAACTATCGCCCTGATGTGAAGCCCATCAGCCCGCGCATAGTGGCGAGAAAGCAGGCCAAGGAAGCGAGCTTGATATGCCTTACGCGCAGACGCATCTGGCACCTCCGCGCCGGAGCCAAATGGCGGCAGAACGTGTGCATCAAAATGTGGGTTCCGTATCTCTGCCGGATTCCCCTCCCGAGTGGGGTCGACCAAGTATGCTAGCCGAAATTCTTCGCCAGCAAAGCTATCAGACAAACGAATCAGAAATGGAATGCTTCCAAAAAACTGAACGATACCATCAACGCAGCCGCCCGTTGAATAGACACCGACGAAGTGATCGAACTCTCCAATACTCGGTACCGAGAAGTTCTCGTCAGTCGTAGCCCATCGCACATGGCTGCATGCTTTCCCTTCCTTGCAACACAAAATTCCTAACGCTATCAAACGCTGACGACAGAGCCACCTCCGTCATCTCCTCCCCTTTCCCGGTCAACTCACTCGGTACAATCGAATGGGAGGGATACCTCTCCCGCAGTTGAGCCAGCGCCCATCCCAGTTGCCTTTCATCACCAAGAGCAATATCTACATCGAAGACGTCGCCATCCACTGTCGGGGCGGAAAGTATCGGTCGTGCGATTTGCGGAACACCACCCGGCTGAAGATGGTATTTGTTTCCATTGCTGCCTTCGATATTCCTAAGAATAGGCCCACTCTCCCCTCTACCACCTCGGGTCCCAAGCAGGTTTCTTATCTCCCGCAGCCCCTTCTCCAGAGCAACGTCAATAGTCCTACCGAACAAGTCCTGTGAACCGCCCCGGGTTTA
>NZ_AHJE01000087.1 GCF_000243095.1 Cupriavidus basilensis OR16
TCAGGCTGACATCGCCCTGCGCGGCCAGCGTCGCGTTCAGGTTCTGGATGTTGGATGCGGTGATCGTCAGCGTCTGGCCGGCGGCGACGGTGCTGGGGGTCTGTTGCCAGGCGAGGGATTCCACGCGGGGATTGCTGTCGTCCGGGCAGTCCGGCGCGCCTGCCACGCAGCCGGGCGTGGTGGTGATCTTGCTGTCGTGGACGCCCTTGTTGGTGAACGTGCCCGGCGTCTTGATGGCGACCTTGCCCGCTGCGACCAGGTCGCCGGCATTGATCAGGTCGCCGGTGCCGGTGAGCGTCAGGTTGCCGCCCGCGACAATCTGGCCGGCCTTGCCGAGCTGGGTGCTGACGGTGGTTTGGCCGGGCGTGGGCGCTGATGCCCCCGTAGCGGTTTGACCTAGCGCGACCGGCGACCATGGCGGTGGTGCGGTACAGCTGTCGCAGGCGCTCATGCTCGGCGGGACGCCGTAGACCAGCGGCCCGGGTCCTTCGGTATTGCCTGTCGTCAGTGCCGCAAGCTGCGCCATGAAGGCCGAGAGCTCGGCCTGGTTCACCGACTCCGCAACGCTGTTGATCAGCGTCGCGGAGCGGCTGTTGTCCAGGCTGCCAACATTGAGCGTAACGTTCTTGCCCGCCGACATCATGCCGCCCTTGTTCGAGAGCGAGGCGGTATTGATGTCGAGGTTCCCGCCGCTGATGATCTGGCCGGCGCTCCCGTCGGTTTGCGCCACTACCGTATGGTCGACGGTGGGGATGCCGCCGATACTGCGGACGTTTCCGGGCGTCAGGAGGGAGGGCGGCACCCTGGCCGCACCCAGAGCCGCCGGGATCAGGTGCCACAGGTTTTGTCCAAACTGCTGGTCCCCGTTCGAGGGAATGATCTCCGCGCCACGGACCAGCAGTACGGAGCCGTCGGGATTGCGCACGACGTCGGCCAGCGTGATATTGGAGATGGCGCCAGGTACATAGGCGGAGCAGCTGTCGCAAGACCCCCCTGGCAACCAGGGCGAATAGCTGCCGAGGATGGTCGAGTTGAGCAGGCCATCGTTGACCACCTTGGTGGAGGAACTGCCCGCATCGACGGGGGCCGTGCGGTCATTGATGACCGCGCCTGCGGCGATATGCAGGTTGCCGTTGGCCCCGATGACACTGCCGATATTGTTGAGCGTGCCGGAGATGTCGACCTTGATGTCGCCACCGGCCTGGGTGGTGCCACCACGGTTGTCATAGTCGCCGCCGGTGACGCTCAGATTGCCCAGTGCCTCGGCGGTGCCCTTGTTGGCCACGTTGCCGCCCAGCGCCAGATTGCCGTTGGCGTGCACGGTGCCGGTGTTCGTCAAGGCGCCGGCGGACAGCGAGAGATTGCTGCCGCCCACAATCTGCCCGGCATTGGTGAGCGTGCCGCCTGTGGCCAGGGTCAGGTCGCCGGATTTCTGGATCGTGCCGGTGTTCGTGATGCCCTGGCTGGCATTGAGCACCGCGCTGCCGCCTGGCACGTTCCATGTGCCGGTGTTGTTGATGGCCCGCGCGGCGAGGGTCAGGATGGCGTTGGCGTTCAGCGTGCCGGTGGTGGCCGCCGACGGGTCGAACACCTGGTACGGCGTATTTACCGTCAGGTTGTTGCCCGCCAGGATCTGGCCCGCGGCGTTGTTGAAGCTGCCGTTGCCACCGGTGACGCTCAGCGTCAGGTCGCCCACCGTGGGCGCCTGTCCGGTGAGATCGCCGGCGAAGAGGGTGCCGCCCTGGTTGCCGGTGAGCGCGCCGCTCGTCACCGCGAGGCTCTTGGCGCCTGCGATCAGGCCCAGGGCATTGTCCAGGGTATACGCCGCCGTCACGTTCACGGTCTGGCCGCCGACGGTGCCGCGGTTGACCAGGCTGGTGGCATCCAGGCTGACCTGGTTGCCGGCGAGCGTGCCGGTATTGCTGACGGCGCCGCCGTTGACCGTGAGCTGCTGCGTGGCAATCGTCGCACCGCTGTTGGCAATCGACTGGCCGCCCAGGGTCATATTGGCGGCGGTGGTGTCGCCGGTCAGGACGAGGCTGCGGGTGGCGGCCGCGTCGAGCGTGCCGGTGACGGCGTTGCCCCGGGTTGCGCCGGAACCTGCCGCCGGGCCGACCTGGATATCCGTGCCGCGCAGGGTGGCGTTGCCGCCCACCCAGGTGAGCTGGCCCGCCTTGAGCGTTTGTCCGGCCGTGGCCGCCAGGTCGCCGCCGGCCAGGACGCTGCCGCCCAGGGTGAGGTTCTGTCCCGCATTGACGGTGGCATTGCCCACGCTGGAGAGTGTGCCACTCACGGTGGCCGAGCCAGCGGCAGCCTGGATCGTGGCGTTGCCGCCGCTGGCCAGGCTGCCGGCCACGTTGGCGTTCTGCCCGGCCGAGATGGCCGCATCGCCATCGCTGGTGAGCGCGCCGTTGATCGCGGCGCTGCCGGCGGCGGCGGTAATGGTGGTCTTGCCCGCGCTCTGGGCCTGGCCACCCACCGTGACGTCCTGCGCGGCGGTGAGCGAGAGGTCGGCATTGCTGCCGATCTGCCCGCTGGTGGTGATGCTCCCGCTGCGCGCGGTAACGCTCGCCGGGCCGGTGGCGAGCACCTGGCCACCGAGATTGGCATCTGTGCCCGCGGAGATGGCAAGCGTGCCGGGCGACACGATATTGCCGGTGGTGGTGACGCTGCCGGTGACGCCGGTGAGCGACACATTGCCGCCGGTGCTGCCCGCCATGCCGTTGATGGTCAGATTGCGCTGGGTCGACAGGTCCAGCGTGGCAGCCGAGACCGCGCTGCCGTCGATGGTGGTGTCGCGCGCGGCGTTGAGTTGGATCGCGCCCGGCGCGGTGACATCACCGCGCAGATGCATATCGCCACGGCCATCGTTGCCGGCGGCCGAGATGGCGATCCGGGATCCACTGACCGCACCGCCCACATCCACGCTGCCGCCGGCGGCCACGCCCACGGCATCCTGCGCCTGGATGCCACCGGTGCCGCTGATCGAGCCGCCTGCGGAAACCGCCACGGCCTTGCCCGCGTTCAGCGTGCCGCCCAGTGTCGCGTCCTGCCCGGCGTTGATGCTGAATCCGGCCTCGCTATGGCCATTGCCCGACGCTGCGACGGAACCGGCGGCATTGAGCGCCACCGCCTGCTTGGCGTAGGTACTGCCGACCTTCAGGTTACCGGCGGAGTCGAGCGTCAGATTGTTGGCCGACGCGGCGAGATTGCCGTCGGCGCGCACGCCAAGGCCGGCGGCGGTGCTGACGATCTGGATCTGGCCGGCGGTCATGGCACCGAAAGCGGTGGCGTCGATCGCCAGGCCGCTGCCGGCACTGGTGTTGCTAGCCGCGTTGTTCGCACCGCTGGCGGTGGTGGCAAAGGCGCCGCCGGATGGCGCAGCGGAGGGCGTGACCAACTGGCGCCCGGCCACCAGATTGATCTGGTTACCCGCATGGAGTGCCGCATCAATGCCGATCGACTCGGCGATCAGGTTGATGTTGCCGACCGTGCCCTCGATGCCCACGCCGTTGGGGTTCCCCGGCGACGGATTGGCGATCTGTACGCGCCCGCCCTGCACGAGGAAGCCAGCGGCGGTGGCGGCATCGAAGCTGCTGGATGTCCCGGTGCCAGACAGGAACTGCGGCACGCCGGTGGTGAGCGTCACCTGCGTCGTGTTGGTGAAGCTCGCGCCGTTGGTATAGACCCCGCCCGGCGCGGCGATCACGACCCCGGCCGGAACCCCGAACACTTCGATGGTGCCGTTGACCTGGGCGGGCACCTGGCTGGTGACCTGGTTGATGATCAGGCCCGCCGGGCCAGAGATGGCGAGATTGGCGTTGGCGCCAACCTGGCCGCCGAGGAAGGTGCCGCCACCCGTGGTGCTGTTATTGAGGATCAGGCCGATCGGATCGACCACGAAGCTCCGGTACTGGTTGAGCGAAATGCCAGCCGCGTTGGGCGTGGTGATGCCCACCACGGGCACGCCGCCGGCCGGCGCGCCCGGTCCGCTGTGGTGCCGATCGACGGGGTGAAACGCACCGGCGCGTTGGGGTCGGTGATGGGCGCGGCATGGGCCGCCGCAGGGCCAAAGCTGACCGTCACCGGCAGGTGCGCCACCGCCCAGCGCAACAGGCTTTGCCGCGCGGCACCGGACTGGATCGCAAAGCTGGCCGGATCCGTGGCGCCCGCCGCCAACGCCCCCGCCGCCTGCCTGGCTTGCTGCAAGGACACCTGCAGCGGCGCAAGCCAGGTCGTGATGGCCACCACGCCGGCCAGCGCACGCACCCACACGCTGCGACGCCCACGCTCCGCCATGGAGATGCCGGACGAGGAATCGGAATCGGGTTGTGCGTTGCCCTGAGGCAGAGACGCTTGTTTCACGCGGTGCATGGTGCTTCCTGGCAGTGCTTCGAGCTGATGTCTTCGGGCTTGAGGTCGTCGGGCTTGAGGTCGTCGGGCTTGATGTCTTCGGGCCTGTTGCGTCGGCGGGCGTTGCGGCCGCCTTACTGCGTGATCTTTGCCTTGCCCAGCAACTGCGTGACCAGCGCGGTCGTGGTCCGCTCAAGTGCCTGCGCCTGCAGCGCTTGCTGGATGCCGGGCTTGACGGTGTCATAGGCAGGGACAAGGGTCGCGCGCACTTCGTCGACCTTGACCAGGAAGCGGCGGTTGTTCCAGGCAATGGGGGTGGCGCTCACCGTGCCAGCCGGCAGGGTGGACAGCGCCTGCGCGAGGGGCAAGGGCAGATTCTGGGTCTGGCCCTCCTGCGCCGGCACCTTGAAGCTGAGCCAGTCCATCGCGCCACCGCTGGCCTTGGACGGCGCGAGGCTGACCTGCTGCGCCACCTTGGCGAAGTCCTCGCCGGCCTTGATGCGCGCCAGCGCAGCAGCGGCGGCGGCATCGTCGGCGACCTCGATCAGGCGCGCCTTGTACTCCTTGTCGCCCAGGCTCGACACGATGGCGTTGTAGCGCGCGCGCACCTGTTCCTCGGTGACCGGCGCGGGCTTGATATGGTCCTTGAGCCAGGCCTGCGTCAGGATGGCGTCCTTCGCATCGCGCAGGGCCTGCTGCACATCGGGGCGGGCTTCGAGCCCCTTGGCCTTGGCCGCCTCCTGGCGGAACAGCTCGCGCGCGATCAGCTGCTGCTTGATGGCGTTGCGCGTGGCGTCGTTGTCGGGGAGCTGTGCCTGCTGCATGGCACGGGTGATCTGGTCATCGGGGATGGCCACGCCGTTCACCGAAGCGGCAAGAACGGGTTGCAGGCTGAAGGCCAATGCGGTGGTAGCGATAAGGCGAAAGATCCGGGATTGCATGTTCGTTTCCTTTGAAATCGGATAGCGGAGCCTGGCGTTCCGCCAGGCGGATTCAAGCCGCACTCAATAAGTCCAGTTAAGGGTGGCCAACAGAAGCGGCGCCTTTGTGCCCAGATAGCTGGGCTGCGCGAGCGGCACGCCAACCAGCAGTTCGCTGGTGAAGGTTTGTTTGGCCCATTGCGCCGAGAGGCGGATACCGGCGCCGGTGCCAGCCACCGCTTGCCAGCGGCGGGTCGCAACCGATTGGGTCTGGCCGCCGTCCAGGAACAGGTATGGCTCCATGCGGATGCCGGCCAGCGCCGGCACGTTGGCCCACACCATCTCATTGCGCAGGTACGCGCCGCGGTCGCCAGCGATGGCGCCTTCGCGGAAACCGCGCACGGTGCTGACGCCGCCCGCGTAGATCTGCTCGGAGCCGAACAGCGCCACGTTGGCCCACTGCCCGACGAGCTGCGCACGCCAGGCCAGCAGTGCGGTGTCGAAGGCCCGCGGCAACGGCAGTTGCAGGGCCGCGTTGGCATCGAGCTTGGTGAATTGCGCATGCGCCTCGTCGGAGCGGATATCGGCGGGGTCGCGGGTTGCATTGATCAGCCGCAATCCGCGCGACACGCCAACCTCGGCCGTGGCATACCCCTGCTGGTCGTTGGCGGCAAAGCGCCGCAATCCGTTCCAGGCCGCGCGCAACACGGTGAGCCGCTGCGGATCCAGCTCCAGGTTGTTGATCTCGCGCTCGCTCTTGCGATAGGTGAGGGTCAGGTCGAAGGCTTGCCGCCCGCTCCTGTCGCGGGTGAGGACCCGGTTCCAGCCCAGCGTGTGGCCAAAGGTGCGGCCGTACAGCAGCGCGGTATCGCCAATGGCGGTCTGGTACTCGGAGAGCGAGCCGGTATAGCTGAAAGTGTTGTAGCCGAACGGCGCCGCCGCCGAGAGCACCGCCGCATTGGTATCGCGCGTGCCCACATAGCTGGCGGAAACCGCTTCCTGGAAACCCAAGGCGTTGTCGGCATCGATGCCCAGCCGGGTGCGCGAGATGCCGGTGGTCCGGCTGCCATAGTTGTCCACGCCGGCATTGAAGCGGAAACGGTCGCCGGGCTGGTTGGCCAGCGCCACTACCGAGCCGCCCGGCGTCTGCCCGGGCAGTATCTGCAGCTCGGCCCGGTTGCGGCGCAAGCGGTTGACCTGGTCGACCCCTTGCTCCAGATCCTGCAGGCGCAAGGTGTCGCCCGGCGCGGGGAATTGCCAGCCGGTGCCAGCGTCCGTCAGCAGCCCGCCGCCCACGGTATCGAACCATCCGCTATCTCCGCTATCTCCGCTATCTCCGCTATCTCCGCTATCTCCGCTATCTCCGCTGCCTGCGCTGCCGCTCGGGCGGATGACGCGCCCGTTGAGGCTGACCGACTCGACCGTGCCCGGCACCACGGTGACGATCAACACGCCGGAGGCGAGATTCTGCTCGCCCAGGTAAGCGCGCGTGGTGATAAAGCCCCGCGCCACAAAGGCTTCGGTAAAGCGCCGCAGCAACAGGTTGATGCGATTGGTCCCCAATGGCTTGCCGGCGAACGGCGCCGTGATGGCGCCAATCTCGCCGTCGGACAGCACGGTATTGCCGATCACCTGGATACGCTGGATCGCAAACGTGGCGGACGTCTCGGGCACCGTTTCGATCGGCATATCGGCTGGCAGTACCTGCGGGCTCTCGATCCGGGCCGGCGGCTGCGTGGCCTCACGCTCGAGCTCGCGCTGGCGCTGCTCGCGCAACAGGCGCTGCGCCGGGTCTTCCGGTGTGAGCTGGGGCAATGGCGGAGGCACCGGCAGCGGCAATGGCGGCACCTGGGCCTGCAGGGAACCGGCTGCCAGAATTGCCAGGATTGCCAGGGCGATAACGGACGGCCGCAGCCGCATATCGCCCCGCATCATTGCCACCACCATGAGGGCAGGCCAAGGTGGTTCTCGACGGTAACCGGAACGCGCTGGCGAGGACGCGTGACGGTGGTGCCGCCCGCAATGGCCACATCCCCGTCGAAGCTGCCGCCGTCTATCAGGGCATTGCCAGTGACGCGGGTGCGCCCCGCCGCCATCCAGCTGCCGCCGATGTCCGTCGCATAGAGCCTGGCCCAGGTGTCGCCAAAGAATGCCTTGAAGCCTCGGTCGCGCGCGATCGCGGAATAGCCGGTGACGCCGGTGGCATAGGTGACCGGCGCATTGACCGTCAAGTCGCCCAGCGCCAGCACGCGCCCGCCCACGTTCGCGGCCAGCTTGCCCGCCTGGATGTCGATGCTGCCGCCAGCGGACAACAAGCCGCCCGTCACGGTGGTGGTAGATGATGCCGAGGTGCGGCAGACGATCATGCAGTTGCGCGCATAGTGCGCGGCGCCACTGGTGATGCCTTCGGTGCGGAACGTGTCCGCCGCGCGCACCTTGATGTCGCCGTTGTTGGCGTAGATTTCCCCACCGGTGTTGATGACATTGCGCCCGGTGAGCGTGGTGCCCTTGTCGGAGAGCAGGTAGGCAATCTGCGCGGGCCGGTCCACCTGGCCATAGTCCACGTCGAAGCGCGCGCTGGTCTTGGTCAGCACCAGCCAGCGGTGACCGCTGCCGGCCCGGTAGCTCGGCTGCTCGCCGTTGGTCCCGGCTTGCTTGGTGATCTCGTTGCGCAAGTCGCCGCCAGCCGTCACGGCGAGATAGCCGTTCGATAGCATGCGACCGTAGCGGTTGACGACATCGCCGCCGGCCCGCACGGTCACGTCATCGCCAGCGCCGAAGAAGATGCCCAGATACTCCGGGGTCGAGGTATTGAGCACGCTGCCACCCGCCAGCACGGTGACGGCGCCGGCGGACTGCGCCTGCCCCGCGATACGCGACTGGCCCTGGATCAGCGCGCCCCGGCTGGTCAGCTCGCCATCGGACTGCAGCAGCACGCCACCCTTGGTGGCAACCAGCGTCGATTGCGCGGCGGCAGAGTCAAGCAACACCGAGCCCGCATGCAGCCGCACATCGGTGGCCGCCAGCACACTGCTGTCACGCTGGACGTAGCTGCCGGTGGCATCGATCGCCACGGCGGCGCCGGAGGCGCGTATGGCGGTGTCCTGCAACGCGAGATCGCGCGCCTGGATACTAGTGCCGGCCACGCCGTCAGCGTCGGTATCGGACAGCGTCGCCGTAGTTGCCTGGATGGTCAGCGTGCCATTGTGCGAAGCCAGCGCCGTGCGCTTGCCATCCTGCGTGGTCTGGAACCGCGACGCCGCAATGACGACGTTACCCGCGGCCGAGGCCTGCGTGCCAGCGAGCGAGATGCCCGCGCCAGCGTCGAGAAGCCCGATGCCGCCAGTGGCGCTCAGTACCGAGCCGGTCAGCTTCACGGCCTGGCTGTGTGCCTGGCCTGCTACACCGATCACCAGGTCTCCCGTTGTCTGGATGCCGGCTGCCAGCGTGGAGGCATTCAGGTCAACGCGGTCGGAAGTGGCCTGCAGATGCCGGCCGGCGTCCACGTCGCCAGTGCCGGTGAACCCGCCGGTGGCGATCAGGGCATCTTGCAAGGCCCGGATTTTCCCGGAGGCAAGTTGTAGATCGCCAGTGCCGGAGACGACAAAATCTCCGGAGGTGGCGTAGGCGCTGCCGGCATGCCGTACGCCAGCGCCCTGATCGGTAACAAGCAGCTCAATACGGCCTGAAACGAGGCTACCTGCGCCGGTGATGTCCACGGCAATGCCCTGGCGGCGAATGTCCTCGGGCGCCGTGTACTTGATCCAGTCAGTCCGGTTATCGGTGGCCGAAGGGCTCGTATTAACCTCCGCCGCGCTGGTTCCGGCAACCACCCGCAGATTGGCGGTGGGGTTGCTGTAACGGTTCTCGATCCTGCCGCCAATGCGAATCTGCTTGGCAATCAGCTCGAGTTGGAGCAATTCGCCCGACAGTCCTTCCGGGCCGATCTCAAGCAGGCCGCGACTGGTCTTGATGGTGATGTTGCTTTGCGCTGCCGGATTGTTGAGCGTTGTCAGGTCGACCTGCCCGGTGGTCAACGCCAGCTTGCCAATGTTCTGCACCGTCATGCCGTTCACGGTGATCCCGTTGGGATTGGCCAGAATGACATTGGCGCGGTTGCCCAGCACATTCAACGGCCCTTCGAGCAGGGAGGGGTTGGTACTGGTGACCTGGTTCAGGATGGTGCGGGCGAGCACCGCGCGGTTGTCGAGATCGACACCGGCGCGCGGGATATTGAAGTCCCGGTAGGTGTTGGTGGACACACCGCCGACCGCATTGGTGATGCCCACGGTGATGCGGCCATTGGCCCCCACCGTGACCGTGGGCGCGGTGGCGGTGGCGGTGCCATCGGGCACCACGCCGGCGCCAAGGCTAGTGCCCGTGAGCAAAAGCGCTCCCCAGGCCAGAGCGGAAAGGCGCGGCCCGTGTCGCCGCGCCATTGCGGTGACCGTCGTCCTCGCCTTGCCGCACAGGTTCTCTCCCATTCTTAGGGTGCGCGCAGACGAAATCGGATAAGACGATGCGTACGACGCTTCCAATGTTCAAAGAGGAAGCGCCACTGCGATTCTGTCGCGCTGGATTTTGACGCGACATTAGCAGAGGGAAATTGTCAAAAATTTGGGAAATTTCCTAATCTGCAGGTGTTTATTCGCTTCTGATGACTCGGAAAACGCATCGGTAAGTGGATTTAACAAAATTTTAACAATTTGGCCTACGACAGCGGTCATGCTTCAAGCAGATGTTAGTAAGACTGGATTCCGGGTCCCAACCGATCTTTCCGCAGGGCGCGACGATCGTTCGCTCCTGGACGGAGCGAGGGGAAGAAAGGTATCCATCTATAACGGCGGCCAGATAACGAGGATTCACCCTACGTTGGTAGGGCGGGGCGCGCGGGCTAATGACGAGAGGGATGCGGCCGAAAGAAGGCCACTCGCGAACTGGCGTTGAAGGCCGCAGTAACGCCCTCCGCGAAAATTGGACGGTGCTATTGCGTCGAGCGGATAGCGGATAGCGGATCACCGATGGCACGCTGCGCTCGGAAACATCGGCGGCCAGCTCACCAACCCAAGCGCCGAGCTGCGCCGCCCCGAACTGGCCGCCGACCCGGGCTCCAAAGGCGCTCCTGCCTCGCGGCAAGCCGGCCGATGCAGCCGCCGTTGCCCTCAACCCGCTTGCGGAGGATTTTGTTCGCAAGAACGAGCCAAAGTTCGTAGAATACCCCCACCCGCTAGCCTCGAACTGGGAGCGCAGCAATGGACGAAAGCCCGGCGACAGCCGATTTCAGCAATGCCGCAGAACTCCCAACCGGTCGCGCTCCCGCCGACCTGGCCGACGAGATGCTGGCGTTCGAGCAAGCCGTATTGCGGCTGATCACGCGCAATATGCCGCTCCCGGAGCTGCTCGCTTCGGTATGCCGCCGCGCGGAGGAGATGTTTGGCGAAGGCCCGTCATGCTCCATCCTCCTTCTCGATGACGACGGCACGCACACGAAATTTGGCGCGGCGCCTTCGTTGCCGGACGCGTTCAGCGCGGCGGTGGACGGGCTCGAAATCGGCCCCTGCGCCGGTTCATGCGGCACGGCAATGTTCGAGCGCCGCATGGTCGTGGTCGAGGATATCGCGACGGATCCATTGTGGGACGCCTATCGGCAGCTCGCATTGCCGATCGGGCTTCGCGCCTGCTGGTCGATCCCGTTCATGGACGATGCCGGCAAGGTGCTCGGGGCGTTTGCGGTCTATTACCGCGTGCCGCGCCGGCCAACCGCCAAGGAAGAGGCGATCCTCCGGAACATAGGGCAAAGCGTCGGCCTTGCCGTGCACCAGGATGCGATTGCGCAACGGCTTGCGCAGAGCGAGGAACACCATCGCCTCGTTGTCGATCTCCTGAGCGAAGGCATCCTCGTGCTGACGCCAAGCGGTGTCGTGCTGGCATGCAACCCAAGCGCGCAGCGCATGCTACGGTCGGCCACGTCGCTGGTTGGCAGCAATATCTATGGCAATGTCGTGCGGTCCTTTCATGACGACGGCTCCCCAATCGCCATCTCGGACCGGCCAACGTCGCGCGTGATAGAAACGGGCCAAGCGGTGCTTGGCCAAGTGATCGGGCATGAACTGACCAACGGCGAGATCATCTGGATCAACGAGAATGTAGTCCCGATCATCAAGCCAGGCGACACAACACCGGCCTCCCTGCTGGTCTCCTTTGTGGATATCGGGCCGGTGCGCGACGCCACCCAGCGCTTGAAGTATCTCGCGACGCGAGACTCCCTGACGGGCCTGTTCAATCGCAGCTATCTCGCCGACCGGATGACCGAATTGCTCGCGCCCGGCGACGAACATGCGCAAGACCCGCTGCGCGTCGCCATCCTCTATGTCGACCTGGACGGCTTCAAGATGGTCAACGATTCGGCCGGCCATGAAGCCGGCGACGTCCTGCTGCGCAGTGTCGCGCGGCGGCTGGCCGGATGTGTGCGCGAGGACGACACGCTCGCCCGCGTCGGCGGCGACGAGTTCGTAATCGTGATACGCGGCTATCGCGGCACGGAAGAGATCGCCGCACTGGCCACGCAGCTTCTGGACGTCTTCGCATTGCCGTTCACGGTAGGCGAGAACGAGTACTTCCTTGGTGCCTCCATTGGCATCAGCCTGTTTCCACAAGACGGCCGTGACGCGGCAACGCTGCTGCGCAATGCGGATTCCGCGATGTACTACGCCAAGCAGCTTGGACGCAACAGCTTCCAGTTCTTTACGGCGCCGCTTAACTTGCGCATGCAGCGCCGCTTTGCCCTGGAGCAATCGTTGAGGCGCGCGCTGACCGCCGGCGAGCTCAGCATCCTCTACCAACCCATCATGGACAGCCAGTGCGTGAATGCGGTTGGCGCGGAAGCACTCCTGCGATGGCACAGCGGCGAACTCGGTGACGTCTCGCCCGAGGAATTCATTCCGGTCGCGGAAGAGACAGGCATGATCGTAGCCATTGGCCAGTGGGTGCTGGAACGAGCCTGCGCGCAGGCAGCCGAATGGCGACGCACCATCGCACCGGATCTGTCGATTGCGGTGAACCTGTCCCCGCGCCAGATCAACGAGGGATTGGCGCAGATGGTCCAAAGCTGCCTTGCGCGCGCGGGGCTCGAGCCCGGTGCGCTGGAGCTGGAAATCACGGAAGGGCTCTTGATGATGGACAGCGAAGCGGTGATGCCGGCGCTGACATCGCTTACCGGTACCGGCGTGAGGATTTCCGTCGATGACTTCGGGACGGGGTACTCGTCGCTATCCTATCTCACGCGCTTCCCGCTTCATAATCTCAAGATCGATCGGTCATTCGTCGCCGGACTTCCGGAAAACCGCGATGCAACCGCGATTACCCACGCGGTCGTCGCGATGGCGCACTCGCTCGGCATGAGCGTAACGGCGGAGGGCGTCGAGACTCCGGAGCAGGCAGCCTATCTGCGCTCCCTAGGCTGTGAGAGACAGCAGGGTTTTCTATTCTGCCGGCCTGTTGAGCCTGTGGAATTTTCGCGCCGGCTGCGCGAGCTTGGTTCGGCGGCGGAGGCAAACTAAGCCACGCTTTCCCAAGACTGCGGTTCTCCGCGGGCTATTTGGGTCATCCGCTATCATGGCGTTTGCCCGTGATTTAGGGAACTCTCACAAGTGCGAACAATGGATATGCAGGCGTCAATCCTCACAGGGCGTACCTCCCAAATCAAGCAATGGGTACTTCGCCTATTGCTGCTTGCCGCAATCACGCTCTCCTTTGCCGCAGTAGCCCAGGAATTCCGGTCAGAAACGCAAGGCCGCATCGAATTCGCAAGCTTCACGCCAAAAACCATGTTCGATCTGGCGCGAGAGCGTCGCCAGAACTGGGCTGAACAGAAAGTCTGGGGCGATTTGTCCCTGCCAAAAAGTGGGGATGACAAAGTGCCCGCCATCGTCCTCATGCACGGTAGCGGAGGGGTCGAGGCCAGCATGGCGCAATGGGTGGAAGCTTTCAATGACATCGGCGTCGCGACCTTCGTTGTCCATGTCTTCGCGTCTCGCGGTGTCAAACGTACGGCTGAAGACCAGACTCTGGTGCCATATGCAGCAGACCTGATGGACGCGTTTCAAGCACTCCAACTGCTAGCAAGCCACCCGCGCATCGACGCCACGAGAATCGGCATCATGGGTTTTTCCCGAGGTGGTAGCGCCGCCTTCCAGGCGGCGGAGGAACCGCTTAGGCGTGCTGTCATAAAGAGCGACCTGAAGTTTGCGCTGCATATCCCGATGTACGCCGGATGCAACCAGGTCTATTGGTCAGCGCACCTTACGAAGGCACCCTTGCTCAATCTGGTCGGAGCGGAAGACGACTACAGCACTGCCGAACCCTGCGAACGGCTTGCCCAGCGCTATGCTGACGCTGGGGCGCAGGTTCGCACCATCAAGTATTCCGGTGCGGCCCATTCCTG
Organism: Cupriavidus basilensis OR16; assembly: GCF_000243095.1. Lineage (GTDB taxonomy): Bacteria > Pseudomonadota > Gammaproteobacteria > Burkholderiales > Burkholderiaceae > Cupriavidus > Cupriavidus basilensis_D. The sequence continues at coordinate 13,717 of NZ_AHJE01000087.1, forward strand.
GGATGCCACGTACAAAGAGTTCTATCTTCCTCAAGCGACATCCGGTGCCCCATGCGGCGTGTTGCGATGGGACATCGAGCCTTGGAGGATAACGGTGGAGCGCACGGGCGAAACCATCGACCCATCCAGGCTGAAGGAATTTTTCGCTGGGTGCGTCAGGCAAGGCGTACATGTCGGGCGAAACGAATCTGCTTACCGACAATCGCGCAACGATGTACTGGCATTTGTGCGGGGCGTTTTCGTTACCGGCAAGCGACCTTAAGTACCAGCGGATGGCTCCAGTTCCAGGCCCGCTTGGAGATATTCTGAAGGACAGCTTCGGGTTGCCAGCGCGCATCGCTTTCAGACCCCCACCTCCACCAACCGAGCCTTCAATCGCGGCCCGGCGAAATCAAGAAAAGCGCACAGCTTCAGCGGCAGGATTCCCTGTCCGGTGTGAACAAGGCTGATGGGCCACGGCGCCGGCTCGAATGGTTCGAGCACGATCTTGAGTGCACCGGCACGCAACGTGCTCGCCATCTGATACCACGCGAGTGATCCCAACGCCGGCCACCGCCGCATCGACTGCGGCTTCGGCAGTGCTGACGGCAAGCCGCGAACGGACGGGCACCGCGATCTCCGACTTGCCCGACATGAAGCTCCAAACCTGCCTCGATGTCATCTGTTCGAACGTAATGCATGCATGCGCGGCGAGCTCAAGGGGGTTCGTCGCTCAGTCAACAACGAATAGCCTGGCGCCCGTCCTGGTGAAGGACTGATGTGCCTCGGCATTGTCCCCGACCTGATAGCTCATCCCGGCAGTCAGGACAAACTTGCGTCCGTCTTCCAGCGTCGTTTCCAGCTCGCCTTCCAGGCAGAAGAGAACATGTCCTTTCTTGCACCAATGGTCCGCAAGGTAGCCGGGCGTGTACTCGACCATGCGAACGCGGATCTGATTCTGCTTGTCACCGAAGAACTGTGTGCGCCAATAGGCCACGCCAGTCTCTCCTTTGTGCTCTGTTCTTTCGACTTCCGCCCAGTTGGTCGTGCCGAACGCAAATGGATCCATCTTCATGCTGCTCTTTCCTATCCTGTTGGGTTGAAGGTCGGTCATGCCCGGCCGGCTTCGTCATCGCCGCAGCGAGACGCAGCGTTGGACCCGAGTGTAGGGCCGTTTCTTATTTTGATACGAGCGTTCCGCAATGTAGAACAGTGACTGCGCGACCGGACAGCCGATGTTCGCAGCACCAGAGCGCTTGCCACGGACCTATTCAAGATCCTCCACAAGCACCTTTCCGTATGTGGCAGCGGAGCCGATGATGAAACCAAGCACTTCAGCGCTCAGGCCATTGATGCCCGAGAAACTGCAAAAATAGAATCCATAGGGCTCTACACTGGCGATGGCATCTGGCATCGGGCCCGAATTCCCCGGCGACCGGAAATCAAAGCCTGCGGCGCCCTTCTGGCCTGCGCCACATACTGCACGACTGAGAATCTTCTCGGCGATGTCCTCTGATGGCAAATCAACGACGATCCTGTATTCAACACCCATGCTGGCATCTCGGTGAAAGGGGTGGACACGATGGAATACGCAATGCTATCAAGTCGCGCGAGACAAGCCGATGATTGGGCATGCCAAGTGATCACCGTACCTTCCTGTCCGGCAGCCATACGATGTCTCCCGGGCGCTACCAGAAGCGGAGCGCACCGCCCCCGTGGTGACCGGGTCGGACGCAGATCGTTGCATTACATTTCCTTCGTCAGTGTCAGGTACGCTAGCCAACGTTTTCGGGATCAGCGTGTTTGCGTCCGCCGGCCTTAACAAAGCCGGCCGCGCAGGGACCGGCCACGGCATTGGCGGACGCGGGGGCGCAAGAGCGTGGTGTGATAACGGCCACCAAATCGCCCTCTCAGTCCAGGCTGTGCACTACCACAAGCTGCTTGCGGAATTCGAATCCCATCTCCGGCCAAGTCTTCACGTAGTCCATCAAGGCGACCTGGCCGGGCGGATAGTCTTCGCCGTTGAGACGGCAATCGGCCTGGATCTCGCCGTCGCCGTCGCGCGCGGCGTACAGGCGGATAGCCGCGTACCCGGTCGACTCAAGCAAGGGGCGAAAGGCGTCCATCGATTTGGTCAGCAAGCAGCACGGGCAGAAGCCGTGCTCGTCGCTCTCGCTGTCCTGCACGCTCTCTGCGCTTGCGGCGGCCGGGCATGCCGCCTGCGCCTGCGGTGTCGCCATGTAGTGCGAGGCTGGGCCCAACACCACGCGGCGGCGCAAAGCCGGGTGGCCTGCCTTGCCAGGGAAGTCCATCGTCATGGACATGCACTCCGTGACTTCGGCGCGCGCGCTCTCGCGCAGCGCCACGGCGTCGGTCCTGGCCCATTGCGTGAAGCCGTTGCGCATGGCGGTTGCCGCGTCGACATCGCTGGCCGCATGCTGGAACTCAAAGCATCCCTCGGGTACGAGTCCTTCATGGCAGGCCTGGATGGTGGTCGATGACTGCCCGGTGCCGTCCTCGCGCAGATGCCAGCTCAGCAGTTGTGGAAGCAGCCATAGGCCCTCGGCGGTCTGCAGCCATGCCCCGTGGCGTGACGCCGGCTGGCTCTCGGCCATTAGCACGTCCTGGAGCAAGCTCGTCAGGTCGATGTCCTCCGTCCAGCTTTTGTCGTCGCGGGTAAAGGCGATGGAGAAAACAGAGGTCTCGCCGGGATTGCCCGGGTTGATCTGCGGCGTGTAGGTGGATTCCGATGTCATCTGGATACGGCTGGTCGGTAATGGGTTTTGGAAGAGGGCCGTCCAAGGGTAAGCGTTCCACTTGTTTGGCAAGCGTTACCCTGGGGTTGGCGGTGAACTGGTCAGCTTCAACCCATGGCACAACTCATCAATCCGGTTGATGGGTGGTCGACCCCGTTGAGTTTACAGGTTTATGCCGTATTCGGCATATGCGGGTCTCGATCAGCGTGTTGCCGATGGTGGAAGCCAGGTGCAAAGGCCATCTGGAGCGGGCTGCCAGAGCAGCTTGCCGACAGGCTCATTCCGGCTTCGCAAATAGCTGCCGTGTACCGTCCACCATTCGCCAGACGAAACACCGCCCCAGGTCACCTCGCATTCGCCCGGGCCACGGCACGTTCGGCGGCGATGGGCACGGTGCGGTCCGGCAGCCGGGCCAGCCCCAGGTAAAGATCGATGTGCCGCCAGACGGCTTCCCAGGAGGACTCGTTGATCCACGGCAGGTTGAGCGCTTCATAGATCGGCACCCAGGTCTCTTGCCCTTCATGCCGGCGCCGCACCGACAACGCCGGGCTGAACTGATACCAGCCTTGCTCGAAGCGCTTGAACAGCATGCGGTTATACGCATAGTCACGGTCCACTTCATTTCTCGCCAGTACGCCGGACAGGTGCTGGCGCTTATTACGCTCCGGCCGCACCACGTGGGCGGGCAAGTGCTGCCAGGCCTCCAGCAGCGCCTGCGTTTCAAAAGCGCCATTGGGCTTGCGGTGGATGTGCGTAAACCGCGACTTGAACAACGCCCACATCGTCTGAAACAGGAAATACTCGGACAAATGCCGGTCGATGCGCACCAGCCGCTCACCGTTGTTCACATCGATGCTCGGCGGCGCCAGCAATTCGTAGAGCGCCGCGAAAGGGCCTGCGGCAAATCGAGGCGAGCGAAACGCTTCCAGCATGGCCCAGTGCAATGCGTTGCAGCCATAGTGGTCGACGTTCTCGCGATCCGCGCCGCGCTCCAGCAACGCCTCGACCAACGCCACATTGCCGGCGGCAGCCGCGGCCATGAGCGGCGTCTGGTTCATCGGCAAGCGGTGCTCGATGCCATGGCGTTCGCATTGCCGCAGGATCTCCTTGAAATTGGCAGCGAAATAAGACGCAAAACTCTTGCGTGCCAGGCCGCCGCGTTGCCCGGCAAAATGTTGCGCGGCGGCAAAGCCGGCCTCCTGCACTAGCCATCCCGCCAGCACCGGCTCATCATGGCTGGCCGCAATCTCATAGAGCTGCTGCTTAGGCTTGGCGCCCGGCGCCTGCTCCCTAAACACCTTGAGCAGCAGTTCCTGCACCTTGGCCTGGTCAAACACTGGCCATGGCGGCGGCACCTCCTTGAGGATGCCGCGGCGGATGGCATCGGCTTGCTCCTGCTTGCCCTGCAGCTCGAGCTTTCTTGCCTCCTTCTGCCAGTCTTCCAGCGTGGCCTGCCGCGCCTCCACCTTGGCCTGGCCGCCCTGTGCCAGTTCAAGCAAGCCGAACAGCGGATGCGCGGTATCGGACTCGATCAGGTAGAGGTTCTTGATCGCACGGGTAAGCGCCACGTAGAGCGCGTTGACGAAGAACTTGTAGACCTCCAGCGACTTGTCGCTCTTGTCCTTGGCGCGCCGGTAGGCCAGCGTGTCCGCGGCCAGGTCTTGCTTGTCGACCCCATCAGCAATCTCGGCAAACTCGCCGCGCTGGTCGGAGACAAAGCGGTAGAGCACGATATTCTCGTATTCCAGCCCCTTCGCCTCATGGATGGAAAACAGCAGGGGCGTGGAAAAGTGCTTTCTCGCCTCGGCCTTGTCCTCGTCGCGCAGCACCAGCACGGCGCACTGCGTGGACTGGCGGATGCTCTGGTCAAGCTCGCGCTTGACGTTGTCCTTGTCCGGCAGCAGCACCACCTGGCCAGCGTCACCGCCTACCGCGTCGACCAGGAAGTTGCTCTCCCGGTCGATGGACCCGAAGCGGCGATGCTTGACCTTGAGCAGCGTGTTGGCAACACGCGTTGCCTCGCTGCCGTTGCGGAAATTGGCGGCAAGCACGCGCAACGCCTGCTGCTCGGCAAGCTGCGGGTCGTGCCAGAACAGGCTCTTGACCTGGCTCCAGCTGAAGAAGTTCGGGTGCACGATCTGGTTGGAGTCGCCGCACAAGAGGAACTGGCCGGGCTTCCTGAGGGTCTTGAGCACCAGCGCCAGTTGCACCATGGTGAGGTCCTGGACCTCATCGATCACGATGAAATCGTACCTGGCAGCCGCCAGCGGCTGCCACTCGCGGGCCACCAGATTGAGGTCGTAGAGGCCGCTTTGGGCCAGCCATGCGCGATAGCGCTCGAACAGGTCGTAAATGCGCCCTCGCGTGTCCTGCGCAAAAATTGACTGCCGCACGCCCAGCGCCAGGTAGGCATCGCGATCCAGCACACCGTGCGCCCCAGCGGTGATCACACCGCGGATCTCCTCAAAGGCCTGGTGCCCGTCAATCTCGCGGAAATGCTGGCGCTGACGCTCAAACCACGCCGCGAAGTCCCGCCAGCCCGCCTCGCGGCCAGCCGGCATGCGGATCGACTCGACGAACTCCCGGTACGAGAGGAACTCCGCCTCCTGGGCCGGATGCTCGAAGCCGTGGGCATAGTAGAGGTCGCGGGCATTGCGGGCCAGGTAGGCAGAATGCGTGACATACAGCGTCGACCCCTCCGCATGCTTGAGCTTCTCCAGTGTCAGCGCGGTCTTGCCGCTGCCGGCGGACCCGACCAGGACGAGCGGCGCAGGCTGGCGGTAGACAGACTCCTGGGCATCGTCGAAGGAGATCGGCTTGTCCAGCAGGTGGATGTCGGTACGCTCAGGATGCAGGTAGCGCACAGGCACGGCCTCGCGCGCCGCCTCGGCCGCGTCGATGTCGGGGATCTTGCTTTCGTCGATCTCCGCGCCACGCAGAAAGCGGCTGTTCCGGTAATCATGGTGCTCGATCACCTCGAGCATCAACGCACAGGCCTGCCCATCGTGGCGCACCAGCGAGAACAACAGGCGATTGGCATCGTCCAGCCGGGCGCGGTAGAACTTGCCATGCGTGGGGCCGGTCAGCTTCTTGACCTGCGCCGCGCGGAAATCATCGCGGCCAATGGCTTCCTTGACCTTGCGGTAGGTGCTCTTGACCCGGGAGACGTCGAGGCCGATGTATTCGAGGATCTTCATGGCTGTGCTGATGCTACGGGGCGCGAGCCCAACGGTTTGCCGAGGTTGCTATTTTAGGAGAATGGCAGGATCGGGCCGATCTTCGTCTCTCAAGCGCCGGGGCGCAGGGTAGCCTTGGAAACTTCGGGCGATTCGTCTTGGCTCGCGGACCTCTTTGCTGGCGATCTCTACGCTTGCGAAGCGCTATTGCGCACTCCCTCAACAAGCAGGCTGAGCGGATGCCAACCAGCCATCCGCTCTCAGAACAGCTCGTCGAGTCGATCCACGCTGGCGTCAAGCTGCTGCTGCAACGACGCCAGCAGGCTATGCAGGCCAATACAATCGATCGAAGCGTCGGCCTGTAGATCGAGCAGCGTCAGGATGGCTCCCAGGCCGGCGCGGACGCGCAGGAGTTCGTCGAAGCTCCGCATGATGGCTTCGCGCTTGGGGTCGTCCTGCGGGACTGCCGTTTCCTTCGGCAAGAGCGGTTCGGCGAGCATGCCGGGTTCGGAAGGATCGGTGGCGGGAACCAGGGTCTTTGAGCGTGCATCCATGGGATCACCTTTTGATGTGTGACTGGGGCTGTTGGTCGTGGTGCCAGGGCCGGCTCGCCGCGTGAGGCTGGCCGACTGATGGGGCAGCGTTTGCTGCGCCCCTTCCTGATGCGGCCCATGTCGGCGTTGAGGTCGAAGGTGGCCTTGAGGGTCATCGGGTGATCTCCTTTGCACCGCGCTACGCGCCTGTGATGCAGCCGCAGCCCCCGCCGGCTACGGCCCAGCGTGCGGCGACGCAGGCACGGATAGCCGGCGAGGCCCGCAGGCCCGGGTACAGCGCCTGCACCGGTTCAATGCCTGGTCCAGCTGCTGCTTTAGTCCAGCTGCTGCTTTAGCGGCGTCAGCAAGGCATGCAGGCGGCTATCGCCTGCGTGCAGGTTCAGCAGCGTGATGACGGATTCCAGATGTGCACGGATGCGCAGCAGTTCGTGGCAGCCTTGGTGGGTAGCCTCGTGGCTCGGATCGGGATCGTTGGCCGGCAGCAAGGGCTCGGCGATCAGCCTGGCTTCCATGGCGGCTTCCCGTGCTTCGGCAGCGGTGCGCGGGCGACGTTGGCGGGCGGTCATGGGTACCTCCTGTTTTGTGGTCGGGGTGCGATCTTGGACATCGGAATGTGGATGGACGGGGTTGGCGACCATCGTCCCGGCACGCGGCGGCGGTGGGTGCTTGCCTCGATAGGCGTGTGTATCCCCACCGCCTGCGGCCTTGCGGGCCGCGGTGCAGGTGCGGGGAACGGGTGTGGCTCAGTACAGCGCTTGCACGCGGTTCACTGCCTGGTCCAGCTGCTGCTTTAGCGGCGCCAGCAGGGCATGCAGGCCGTCGTTGGCGGCTTGCTCGGCGGCCTGTAGCTCTAGCAGGAGCAGGAGGGATTCCAGGCCCGCGCTGACGCGCAGGAGGTCGTGGCAGGTTTGGTGGATGGTTTCGTGGGTTGGGGTGGTTTCGCCTTCGCGCATGAGGGGCCCAGTGATCAGCTTGGCTTCTGTGGCTGCCTCTCTTGCTTCGGCTGCGGTGCGCGGGTGGCGTTGGCGGGCGGTCATGGGCGCCTCCTCGTTTGGGATACCAGTCGAGATGCTCTGCTAGGCAGCCTTGCGATGCTGCGCAGATCCGTAGGGCGCAGAAGCCCCTCCGCATGGTCCATAATGCGGCTGATAATTCTCGGCGCGAGCGCCTACACCACCCTCACAAGAGAGGTGGCAAAAGTGTGTTCGTCGTCGTGCGGCACGAATAAGGTGGCCCGCGCCGGATGTCGCGAGTAGTAGACCAACACCGGCGCACTCGGCAAAGTGCCACTGCTCGCAAGTTGCCAGCCCATTCCTTCGCTCGAATCACCGAACGAGGCTAAATTTACCTAATAAAGCTTAAATAGCCCAATTGAAATGCGCGATCGGGTAGAAGAATTGATAGATTTCGTTGCGGGCGGACATCGGCGCTTCAAGCGCATGGAGGAACTGACCGGGGTGAAATCCGATAGCTGGAAGAACACATGCCGCAATCAGCAGCGCGTGACCCAGGAGATGGTGGAGGCTATTGGGGCAGTGTGGCCTCAGTACGCGTACTGGCTCGTCACTGGGAAGACGGACGAGGAGCACGGGCATACGTCGCCGATTCGAGATCGGATTGCGCGGGATTTGGAGAAAATTAAGGGAACGGAACAATAGTCAGACACACAGAACCCCCGCCCAGCCCTGCAGATGCAGAGAACCAGTTGCACACTCTTTGGATCGCCATCAACGCCTATGGAATCCCTGTCATCAATCTTTCAAAGCCCACTTGCCACGGCCTTGATCAGTCCGCTTCTGGCGTTCGTGGGTCTGACCTTCTTTTGGTTCCGCGTTGGCTCTCTCCATAGCCTCCTTGAGCGTATCTGGCGGTTGGTGACTGGCAAGGCCGAAGTAGAGAACCCTCAGCTCAAAAAGCTCATTCAAGAAAATCGAGATCTTGAGCGATTTCGCTTCATCTACGGATTGAAGATTGAAACGCAACCTGAATTTCAGCGACTTATGTCATGGCTGCATAGGCACAAAGTTGGCATCGCCAGGCTGCAGAGGGTGCGCAAGTGGATCGGACATTCGTTCGCCTCTTATCGTCCTCAAGCCACCACGGCGGTACGCGCTAACTCAGTTCGCGATGGTGGTTGCGGGATATTTGGTCGCTAGCCTTTCAATAGCCGGCTTGTTCATAGATGACGCGTTCCTGCGGACCAGAGGGTCCGAGGTTTGGTTTAAGACAGATGGAACAGTCATTCGTGGCTTCTTGGGCAGTCCTTCTGCAAAGCCCCAGGGCTGCCTTGCAGATCCGAGCGCACTCGCAAAAGAGTTCAAGTTCACCATCGCGGAAGCTACGACGTTGTGCAATGCGTTCGAGGACAAATCGATACAGAGGCTTATTGCTAGGGCGATACATGCGCAGCGGTTGGCAGCTGGCGTACTCGGCGGCTTGGCCGCGTTGCTCACTCTAGTGTGCGCACTGAGGCTGAAGGCTGCGGCTGAAGCCCGCGAGCTCCACGATGAGTTGCACCTCGAGGGACGAGCGCCAAATCAGTAAAGTGTTTCGCCTGTAGGTCGCGTAAGCAGGCGTACTGGTACTCGAGCGGCAGAGAACGCTCCCTGCCCAGATGGACTCCAAGCAGTCGGCCGCGTGAGTCGCGACCATGCAGATGGTTGTGTCAACTCAAACCGATGAATTGATTGTCCCTAGAGCTGAAGTGCTGGTATGATGACTATGAGTTCCATATTGATGAGAGATGCTGACGTAATGCTTGGACCATTCCAACTGAACCGGGCCCACGAAGGTGATTGCCTCGAGTTGATCCCCCAACTTCCAGACGAGTCGATCGATGTAATCGTGACAAGTCCGCCATATTGGGGCCAAAGGCACTCCCGGGGTACTGGAGTGGAGGAAGACCCGCGTGATTACGTAGCGTTTCTGAACAACGTATTTATGGGGCTTCTCCCGAAGCTGAAGCCCGGTGGAGTTCTCTGGATCAACATTGGAGATGCCTATAACACCCCCGTTAACTGGAGAGAGGATGACCGCCAATTCAGTACGTTGGGGGCTGACAAGAATGGCCTCGCTGCGCATAACTCAGCATATACAAAGCCGAGAATGAAACGAAAGGCCTTCCTAGAGAAGGACGCGGCATGGCTCCAATACGGAAACTTGTTGGCACTTCCGTACAGACTTGTCTTGGGTCTGTGTGATGGCGGGTATCTGTTTCGGGGTGAGATCATCTGGCGCAAGAAAAACCCTATGCCCGAAGGGCGCTGCCGCCGCCCCCATCGGTATCACGAACCAATTTACCTACTGACCAAGAATGAGCGCCACAACTTCCGCGTGACGCCTCCTGTTAAAAGCGTGTGGGAGTTCGCCAACGAAAAAATCGACGGGCTAAAGCATTTCTCGCGGTTTCCAGAGGAACTCCCGTTTCGCTGCATTGATGCATATGGGTCCGCGGGCGAAGAAGTCGTTGTGCTGGACCCCTTTTCTGGATCCGGCACAACGGGTATCGCTGCCCTGCGTTTAGGCTGCTCATATATAGGCTTCGAAATTGAGCCTGAACAGGTGGCAGCGTCGAACGTGCGTCTTGCTGAGGCAGCAGGTGTTAAATCCCAAGCCTTGTTCTGACGCGCTGCCTCTCCGACACGATGAAGTGCGTAAAAGAATCGTTCGGGCTCGAAAAATCGCAGATGAATACCCTTGCTCTTGCCTGATATGCTTCGGGAGTTGCTCGGGTATTCTTGTTGTACGAAAAGCAGGCGGAAAAGAAACCATCATCTTCTATGTCCTTCCGCTTGGCGCTTCTGCCGTCTGCACCCTGTCCGTCAAAGATGGCTCCCAACTCACCGCGATTTACCGGGCGAGCTGATGGGGTACTCTTACAGTCCATTGTCCAAAGCGGGGAAATATAGCCTGCGTCAACGAGTGCTTGGCTCATGGGAACATCATCCGTGCGCCTCTCGGCGAAACTTGCCTTTACATGGACAACGCCAATCAGTTTCTCTGCTGCCCCATTCCCAACTGTAAGCAGGACGTCCATCTTGTCTGCCTCAAGCCGGTGCCCTATGTTAATGCCTGCAAGCAACCGAACCTTACGTTCACCGTCTGCAATCACCAGATTGATACCATGCGCCGCTAAAGCCGTGCCGTAATGACGTTCGAGGATACGTTCCAATGCCCAACCGCCGGTCCGCTTCCAGCTTTGGGTAAAATCCAGTCGGGAGTGCTCCGATGGGTGGTTGTACTGGTCGCAATACGCCCGGTATACAACAAACCACCAGATATCAGACGGATTTGCCGACGGCCATAACTCGACCGCCTTTAGAAAGGCGCTTGCGACGCTTTCTGTTTTGATTGCCTTCTCTTGTTCATCGCTCACATTCTGCCTACTTAGCTGGGCGAGCCCGTTTCTGAGTGTCAAGACAACTTGCGTGAACTGATCAAGGGATGCTTGCAGCAATCGATAGGTTGCATCGTGCCGGGCGTAGGCGAAATGAATGTCCAAGTCGCTGCCGACAGCTTCAGCAGCAATCGAGCGGTTGATATACGGAACACTGCCCGTCGCGCCATCGGCCAAGTCCGTTAAAGTTTTGCCGTACACCGACAACATCGACGCGATGACGTCTAAGCTAGGATGAATGGCTCCAGCCTCGATAGCGCCAATCCATCCTGGGCCCAGGATTAACCGTTCTTCTACTTGAGCGGGATTGAGCTCAGCTTCCCCACGGAAAGCGCTCAATCTTTGAAGTACACGAGAGAGATAGTCAGTATTCGAAGTCATCGTCGAAGAGGTCCTTTGCATTAATGCCCAACGCATCGGCAAGCCTCTTGACGTTCAACAAACTGAGGTTACGCTCACCTCGCTCAACACCTCCAATGTAGGTTCGGTCGATACCTGCGAGCTGTGAGAGTTCTTCTTGTGACAGCCCCTTCTGTTGCCTGAGTCCGCGGACTCGGCTTCCAAACCATTGCAAGAAGTTGTCATGATGCTTGGGCATACCTGCATTGAAACAGAATGATGACAATGATTCCACGGACTATAAGTATCATTCATTTACATATATTTGGAAGTGGATTGATACGCCAATAGTGGCGGCACACCTAGCTAGGGGGTCGATGCGAGCCCTTCCTTTCTAACCGGCCTTCCCGGCCCCATCGGGGAGCGAGGGCTCAGTCCCGGTTTGCGAGTACGACCGCCTCGGCGCTGGGGATGCGCACAAGGTGCGCAAGTGGTCCGTGAGGGTTTCGCACAGCCAGTTCCAGCGAGGATGTCCTACGGATCAAAGCCTTGCGCTATAGAGTCATACATTCGGTCTTACGAATGAGGGTGCATTGCTCTGCCAATCGCAGATCGCCTCTGGTAGCAAGTACCTCCGTGCTCAATTGAGGCATCTTGATGCATGCGTCGAGGCCTCAAAATCGTGGTCTTAACAGCCAAGCATGCTATGCAGGTGGCAGGCGTAAATTGTGTATATTGCGACTTGCATTGGTCTCACGTAAAAATTATTTGTTAGAAAAAAGGCCAGCCTCAATGGAGGCTGGCCTCTTAGCAAACTTGGAATCCGAATGCTATTCCATCAAACATCAATATTCCGAGCCACCAACGCATTCGACTCAATAAAATTCCTACGCGGCTCAACCTCATCCCCCATCAGCGTAGTAAAAATCTGATCCGCCGCAATAGCATCCTCAATCTGCACCTTCAGCAAACGGCGCTGAGTAACGTCCAGCGTGGTTTCAAACAACTGATCAGGATTCATCTCCCCCAGCCCCTTATAGCGCTGACGAGAAACCCCACGCTCGGCCTCAGACAACAACCACTGCATGGCAGCATGGAAGTCATTCACCGTCTGGTCACGCATCTTCTCACCCTCGCCACGGCGCACCTTGGTGCCTTCCGCAATCAGCCCCTGGAAGGTCTTGGCAGTAGAAGGTCTTGGCAGCCAGCGACAGCGCGGCGTAATCCGCACCGTGGACAAAGTCCGCGTCCAGGTGAGACAAGCGCACATTGCCATGATGCCGGCGGGCGATCATCAGGCGATGCTTGTCCGTCTTCTCATCAAACTGCGCATAGACATCCGCCGTGCCGTCGTCATTGACGGCGGCGCCCAGCAGGGTCTTGGCGTGCATCTCCGAGAGCTTGGCCTTCAGCACGGTGGCTGAGGCTTCAGCGGCGGCGGCGCTGTCCAGGTCCAGCTCAACGCCGTCGGCAATAGCGCGCAGGGCGTCGCTATCCACGATGCGGGCCAGGCGGCCGATCACGGCTTCGGCCAGTTGGTACTGGCGGGCCAGCTCGGTCAGGGCGTCGCCGGCGACTTCGCTGCCGTCCGGGTTGACCAGCGCGGCCTTTTCCATGGCCAGGCGCAGCAGGTAGGCGTTGAGCTCGTTGTCGTCCTTGATATAGCGCTCTTCCTTGCCGTGCTTGATCTTGTACAGCGGCGGTTGGGCGATATACACGTGGCCGCGCTCGATGATGTCGGGCATCTGGCGGTAGAAGAACGTGAGCAGCAGCGTGCGGATGTGGGAGCCGTCCACGTCCGCGTCGGTCATGATGATGATGCGGTGGTAGCGCAGCTTCTCGAGGTTGTAGTCGTCCTTGCCGATTCCCGTACCAAGTGCGGTAATCAGCGTGAGTACTTCCTGGCTGGAGAGCATCTTGTCAAAGCGGGCGCGTTCCACGTTCAGGATCTTGCCCTTGAGCGGCAGGATGGCCTGGAACTTACGGTCGCGGCCTTGCTTGGCGGAGCCGCCTGCGGAGTCACCCTCCACCAGGAAGAGTTCGGACTGGGCGGGATCTTTCTCTTGGCAGTCGGCGAGCTTGCCGGGCAGGCCCATGCCGTCGAGCACGCCTTTGCGGCGGGTCATTTCGCGGGCCTTGCGGGCGGCTTCGCGGGCGCGGGCGGCGTCCACGATCTTGCCGCAGATGATCTTGGCGTCTACCGGGGTTTCGAGCAGGAAGTCGCCGAGGGCCTTGGCGACGAGTTCTTCCACGGGCAGGCGCACTTCGGAGGAGACGAGCTTGTCCTTGGTCTGCGAGCTGAACTTGGGCTCGGGCACCTTCACGGACAGCACGCAGGCGAGGCCTTCGCGCATGTCGTCGCCGGTGGTTTCTACCTTGGCCTTCTTGGCGATCTCGTTTTCTTCGATGTACTTGTTCATCACGCGCGTCATGGCGGCGCGCAACCCGGTGAGGTGGGTGCCGCCGTCTCGCTGCGGGATGTTATTGGTGAAGCAGAGTACTTGTTCGTTGTAGCCGTCGTTCCACTGCATGGACACTTCCACGGCGATACCGTCTTTTTCGGTGTTGGCGTAGAAGATGTTGGGGTGCAGGGTGCTCTTGCCGCGGTTGATGTACTCAACGAAGCCTTTGACGCCGCCGGAGAAGGCGAAGTCTTCTTCCTTGCCAGTGCGCTGGTCACTCAGGCGGATGTGCACGCCGTTGTTCAGGAACGAGAGCTCGCGGATGCGCTTGGCCAGGATCTCGTAGTGGAACTCCACATTGGTGAAGATATCCACGTCGGCGAGGAAGTGGACTTCGGTGCCGCGCTTGTCGGTGGGGCCGATGATGCGCATCGGCGAGACTTCCACGGGCTGGCCGTCGGGGCCGGTCACGGTTTCCACCAGGCGGTTCTGCACGGCGCCTTGGGCGAACTCGAGCAGGTGGGCCTGGCCGTCGCGGCGCACGGTCAGGCGCAGCCACTGGGAGAGGGCGTTCACGCAGGACACGCCCACGCCGTGCAGGCCGCCGGAGACCTTGTAGCTGTTCTGATTGAACTTGCCACCGGCGTGCAGCTCGGTCATGGCGATTTCGGCCGCGCTGCGCTTGGGTTCGTGCTTGTCGTCGAACTTGACGAGCGGGGGAATGCCGCGGCCGTTGTCGGTGATGGAGATCGAGTTGTCGCTGTGGATGGTGACGGTGATTTCCGTGCACCAGCCGGCCAGGGCTTCGTCGATGGAGTTGTCCAGCACTTCAAATACGAGGTGGTGCAGGCCGGTGCCGTCGGACGTGTCGCCGATGTACATGCCCGGACGCTTGCGCACCGCCTCCAGGCCTTCCAGGATCTGGATCGAGCCTGCGCCGTAGCTGTCTTGCTGTTGCGGTTGCGATTGCGGTTGTTGCTCTTCGGTCATGTTCTCTTACTCACGGCGAATGCGGCGATCTCTCGTCACGCCCGGATGGGCGTGCCCGGATCGGGCCGCATAGCGGGTTACATAAAAACGGCAAAAGGGGCGGATCTCGACGATCCGGCCCCTGGTGCGGCGGGTCTTGCGCGGGGCCCTTTGGGCGGTTGCGCAAGCCGTGGTGTGCCGTTAGATGCTCCGGTTTTGCGTATCTTGTGGTCCCTGTTACCGGCTCATCAAATGCGCATCGGCATGACGACGTACTTGAAGTTGTCGTCTTCCGGCACGGTGATCAGCGCGCTCGAATTGGAGTCGCCGAGGCTGACCTGGACTTGCTCGCTCTTGAGGTTGGCGAGCACGTCCAGCAAATAGGTCACGTTGAACCCGATGTCGAGCGCGTCGCCCGAGTAGTCGAGTTCGAGCTCTTCCTGCGCCTCTTCCTGGTCGGCGTTGGTGGAGCTGATCTTGAGTACGTGCGTATCCAGGATGCAGCGCACGCCCTTGAACTTGTCGGTGGTCAGGATGGCGGTGCGTTGCAGGGCTTGCTGCAGCTTGACGCGGTCGATGGCGAAGGCGTTCTTGTAGCCCTTGGGGATCACGCGCTGGAAATCCGGGAACTTGCCTTCGACCAGCTTGGAGATCAGCTCGATGTTGGCGAAGGTGAACTTGACCTGGTTGGCGGCCAGTTGCACTTGCACGGGATCGTCGTTGTCTTCCAGCAGGCGCTGCAGCTCGAGGATGGTCTTGCGCGGGATGATGACTTCCTGGCGCGCCGGGGCGGCTTCGCCGCTGGTGGCCTCGGTATCGAGCTCAACGCCGCAGTACGCCAGGCGGTGGCCGTCGGTGGCGACTGCCATGACCTTCTTGCCGTCCACCACCAGCAGCATGCCGTTGAGGTAGTAGCGGATGTCTTGCTGGGCCATGGCGAAGTGAACCATGGCGAGCAGGTGCTTGAAGGTCTTTTGCGGCAGGCTGACGGACGCGCCGAACTCGCTGGCTTCGGCTACCGTGGGGAATTCCTCGGCGGCCAGGGTCTGCAGCGCGAAGCGGCTCTTGCCGGACTGCACGGTCATGCGCTTGTCGTTGAGCGACAGGGCGACTTCGCCGTCGGGCATGGCGCGCAGGATGTCGAGCAGCTTGCGGGCGGCCACGGTGGTGGCCACGGTGTCGCTGCCCACACCGCATTCGGCGTGCGTGGTGATCTGGATCTCGATGTCGGTCGAGAGGAAGGATACGTTGGACCCGGACTTGCGAATCAGCAGGTTGGCCAGGATCGGGAGTGTGTGGCGGCGCTCCACGATGCCGCTCACGATTTGCAGCGGACGCAGCAGATTGTCTCGCGAGGTTTTGACCAATTGCATTGAATTTATCCTTCGTCGTTTGTAGTAAGCGACCGCGGGTGCGCACTGACTGGCACTAACTGGCTGCACGGTTTATAAAACCGCTTCCAAAACGCTTTGGAATCAACAAGTTAATTCGCCATTGTACCAAGGATAAGCCGCTGCGGTGAAGCGGGAGAAGCGCGATCGGAGGATGAAATTGTGCGCAAAGCGACACAAATTCAGACTTCTTCGGTGGCTGGCGACTGTTGTCGCTGGCCGCCCCCTCCGCCCGCTCGTCCCGACTCACCGCAAAGCCTTAGCCCAGGCCGTTTTCATGGCAATGTTCCGCAATGCCCCGGTGTTGCTTTCCGATTGATTCATGCGCCGGATCCTGCCCGGCGCGTACCCTACAGTATGCCAGCCCTGCGTGACTGGGCTGGCAAATGCTGCTTCACTGCTGCTTCACTGTGACTCCACGCTCGAGGTCAGCCCTTGAGCGTCTGCTCCAGCACGTGCAACTCGTGGTTGAGCTGCGCGTCCTTGCTGCGTTCGTCGGCGATCTTGCGCACCGCGTGCAGCACGGTGGTGTGATCGCGCCCGCCGAACAGCTCGCCGATTTCCGGCAGGCTTTTCTGCGTGAGTTCCTTGGCCAGGTACATGGCAATCTGGCGGGGCCGCGCGATATTGGCGGGCCGCTTCTTGCTGTACATGTCCGCGACCTTGATGTTGTAGAAATCCGCGCAGGTCTTCTGGATGTTCTCAACCGAGATCTGGCGGTTCTGCACCGTCAACAGGTCCTTCAGCGCTTCACGGGTGACATCGATGGTGATGTCCTTGCCGTGGAAGTTGGAGAAGGCGAGGATCTTGCGCAGCGCGCCTTCCAGCTCGCGCACGTTGGAGCGCAGATGCTTGGCGACGAAGAAGGCGACTTCCTCGGGCACGCTGACGTTCTCGGCGGCGGCTTTCTTCATCAGGATGGCGACGCGCATCTCCAGCTCGGGCGGCTCGATGGCGACCGTGAGGCCGGAGTCGAAGCGCGAGATCAGGCGATCGTCGATGCCGCTGATTTCCTTGGGATACGTATCGCTGGTGATGATCACCTGCGCCCGGTTGGCGATCAGGGCTTCGAAGGCGTAGAAGAACTCTTCCTGCGTGCGGTTCTTGCCGGAGAAGAATTGAATATCGTCGATCAGCAGCAGGTCGAGCGAGTGGTAGTAGCGCTTGAACTCGTCGAAGGCCTTGCGTTGGTACGCCTTGACCACGTCGGAGACGTATTGCTCGGCGTGGATGTAGCGGATGCGCGCGCGCGGGTTCTCCAGCAACATGAAGTTGCCGATGGCGTGGATCAAGTGGGTCTTGCCCAGGCCGACGCCGCCATACAGGTAGAGCGGGTTGTAGGACTTGCCCGGGTTGTTGGCCACCTGGATGGCGGCAGCGCGCGCGAGCTGGTTGGCCTTACCGGTGACGAAGTTGTCGAAGGTGAGGATGTGGTTCAGGCGCGAGCGCTCGTGCACCGAGTCGTTCTGCTGGCCGCCTTGCTGGTTGCCGGGGTGGCCTTGATGACCCGGGTGGCCTGGATGACCTTGATGCGCCTGATGACCTTGGTGGCCTTGGTGACCGGGATGGCCGCCCTGGTTGCCGGGGTGGCCGCCCTGCATGGGTTGCTGCGCCGGTTGCACGCGGTAGGAGCGGGCGCTGGCTTCGGCCGGATCGAGTTGCGGCACGTCGATGTCGACGATCTCGCCACCCATGCCGCCCATATTGGCCTGGCTGGCGTTGCCGGGATAGTTGCCGCCGCCGCCATTGCCGGGGTAGGGCGCTTGCCCGCCGCGCTGGCCGCCGCCTTGGTTCATGGGGCCGTAGCCCTGGCCGCCCTGGCCCGGCTGCATGCCGGGCTGGCCGAAATTCTGCGACAGCGGCTGGCCGGACGGATAGCCGGGGCCGGCGTGCTGCGGCGCCATGCCGGGCTGGCCCGGCTGGCCGGCCTGACCGGGCTGCTGCGGATAGCCGGCAGCGGCCCGACCCGAGGCGGCGGGGTCCAGGACGAAGTGAACGCTGACGTTGGCTTCCCAGTATTCGCAGGCGAGCGCGGTGATGCGGCCCGAAAACTGGCTTTTTACCCAATCGAGCTTGAAGCGGTTGGGCGCGGCGATACGCAGCGCGTGCGCTTCCTCGTCGAAGGCGACAGGCGCCAACGGCTTGATCCAGGTCTTGAACTGTTGCGGCGTCAGTTCGCGCTCGAGTTGCGCGGCTGCTGCCTGCCAGAAATCTTGCATTGTTTTGTTGTTCGGTGTTCGCCACGGTGCATGGACAGTCCGGCCAAATGGACGACAGGCAAGGATCGGTGAGGCATCCCTGCCGGTAGTACGTTCAACCTGAAGGCGATCGCAAAAGCGATCCGCAATTGACCCCGCAGCCCGGGCCCCCATGGTGATCGACGCGACAAGCGGGAGCCGCTGACGAGCGAGGGACGAAATCGCCTCTGCCCGTTGCGCGTCCGTTGTCCGGCATGCCAAGGGTGTTGCCCGGGTTGCGCTTGCGCCACGCAGCCCGTGTGGTGTTTGGACCCGGATTGTACCCCCCGCCCCAAGTTATCCACAAAGGATTTCCGGGTAGCCCAAACGCAGGAAAACCCAGTCTAAACAGAGACTTCGCTCACCCTGGTGGACCCCGGGTTGCACCCCCGCTGAAAAAAAACTTACCCACTGGCGATTGTGGACAATGAAATACAACGGCCTGTTGCGTATTTTTCAGGCAGGGGTGCTCCACTAGGCTCTAATCCTTCTGTAGTCTTGACACGTCGCGCGAAACTCAGTTAAATGGCGGGTTCTGCGATGCCGCAGGGGATCACGTATGCGCATCGCCGGGTCTGACCTGTTCCGTGCAAGACTGGTGCGAATCCTCAGCTTTACCTAAGCTGAAGCGCACCGGAAATAGCTGGATTGGCCGGAACAGGCAGCGGGCCGGGCAGGCTGATGGGGTTGGAACGGATGGGTTGGTTTATGATCCGCTCCGGCACGATTCCCTCCCACAACTGCTTCGCGCGGCGTCGATGTCCGATTCGTCGGTGCCATCGATTCGCGAGATACACGGCCGGCAGCAAGATCACCACAGCAGTCGGCAACACCGCAAACCGCGGCAGCCCCATGCGAACCATACGCGGCGGCGCCCGGCTAAACGCCGGAAGCCGGGCGAGCCCAGATCAACCAGAGAGTGCAACATGAAACGTACATACCAACCTTCCGTTACCCGCCGCAAGCGTACCCATGGTTTCCGCGTGCGCATGAAGACCCGCGGCGGCCGTGCCGTCATCAACGCGCGTCGTTCCAAGGGCCGCAAGCGCCTGGCAGTCTAAGGGCCTGGCGACCGGCCCTGGTGGTGCAGCAGCTTGCGCCGCCCTGGCCACTCGCCTCGCCTTTTGGACGGCCGGTAGCCAGCAGCCAAGCACAGCTTTTCCGCTCGCTTTGCCTAGCGTGACTACCTTTGCCTACCCTAAAGCCGCGAGGCTCACAAAAACGGATGAGTTTTCATCCGTTTTTGCATTGCGCCCGCGCCGCCGCAGCCAGCATTTCGTGCTGTATGTGGGCGAGAACAACCTGCCGCAAGCCCGCCTGGGCGTGGTGGTTGGCAAGAAGTTCGCGGCGCGGGCCGCCGAGCGCAACCTGGTCAAGCGCATGGTGCGGGAACTGTTCCGCCAGCGGCAGGACAAACTCGCGGGCCGCGATGTATTGCTGCGCCTGCAGGCCAAGTTTCCGCGCGCGGAATTTGCCAGCCGCAGCGCGGTACGCCGGGTGTGCCTGGCCGAATTGACCGGCTTGTTCGAGGTTGCGGTGAAACCGCTGGCCCCGCGCCCTGCTGCCCCTTCCGGGGTGTCGCCGCCAACGTCCGCCGAGGCTGCGCCCACGGAAGTCCCGCCCTCGGGCGCTCCCGCTTGTTGACCGCCCCCCAGCCGCTGCCATGAAGCGAATCCTGCTTGCCCTGCTGCGTATCTACAAGATCGCCCTGAGCCCGTTCTTTGGCTCGCAGTGCCGCTTCCTGCCCACCTGTTCCGATTACGCCCGCGAAGCGATCCTGTGCCATGGCGCAGGGCGCGGCAGCTGGCTGGCCGCTTGCCGGCTATGCCGCTGTCATCCGTTCACGGATGGCGGGTATGATCCGGTGCCACCGGCATCGGCAACAAAGCAAGACCGGGGCTACTTCTAAGACCGGACGCAAAGGATTCGACATGAGCACCCAAGCAACACACCAAGGCCTGCTGCGTTTCATCACCGCGGGTTCGGTCGACGATGGCAAGAGCACCCTGATTGGCCGCCTGCTGTATGACAGCAAGGCTGTGCTGTCCGATCAGCTGACCGCGCTGACCAACGCCAAGAACAAGCGTACCGCCGGCGAGCAGATCGATTTCTCGCTGCTGACCGATGGCCTGGAAGCCGAGCGCGAGCAGGGCATCACCATCGACGTGGCTTACCGCTACTTCTCCACCGCGCGCCGCAAGTTCATCATCGCGGACACGCCGGGGCATGAGCAGTACACCCGCAACATGGTGACGGGCGCATCCACCGCGCACGCCGCCATCGTGCTGGTCGACGCCACCCGCGTGACCGTGACCGACGGCCGCGCCGAGCTGCTGGCGCAGACCAAGCGCCACTCGGCCATCCTGAAGCTGCTGGAGCTGCAGCACGTGATCGTGGCCATCAACAAGATGGACCTGGTCGAGTTCAGCGAAGAGCGCTTCAACCAGATCCGCGCCGCCTACACCGAGCTGGCCAGCCAGCTGGGTTTGAAGGATGTGCGCTACGTGCCGGTGTCGGCGCTGCGTGGCGACAATATCGTCAACGCCAGCCAGGCCATGGAGCCCGTTCTTTGGCTCGCAGTGCCGCTTCCTGCCCACCTGTTCCGATTACGCCCGCGAAGCGATCCTGTGCCATGGCGCAGGGCGCGGCAGCTGGCTGGCCGCTTGCCGGCTATGCCGCTGTCATCCGTTCACGGATGGCGGGTATGATCCGGTGCCACCGGCATCGGCAACAAAGCAAGACCGGGCTCGCCCCGCGACTGGCCATCCAGTCACGATCCGGCTACCCCGCCCCTGAATTCCCTCGACCACAGCGAGACATGGATATCAAACGCACCATACTCTGGGTCATCTTCTCGATGGCCCTCGTGCTGCTCTACGACAACTGGCAGCGCGCCAACGGTCACCAGTCGATGTTCTTCCCGAGCGCGACGCAGCAGGCTCCGGCAACCGCAGGCGGCGCTTCGGCCCCGCAAGGCGACGTGCCCAAGGCCAATGCAGCGGCGGGCGCCGCCGCAGACGCCCCGGCGTCCGTGCCGGTCGCCGCGGCCCAGCCCAGCGGCGAGAAGATCGTGGTCAGCACCGACGTGATGCGTGCCCAGATCGATACCGCCGGCGGCATCCTGACGCGCCTGGAACTGCTCAACCACAAAGAGCACGACGGCAAGCCGGTCGTGCTGTTCGAGCGTGACCAGACGCGCACCTATATGGCCCGTTCCGGCCTGATCGGTGGCGACCTGCCCAACCACACCACGGTGTTTACCGCTTCGGCGGGCCCGCGCGACCTGGCTGGCTCGGACAAGGTGGCGATCACGCTGACGGCGGAGAAGGACGGGGTCAAGCTGGACAAGACCTATACCTTCCACAAGGGCAGCTACGTTGTCGACACGAAATTTGCCGTGACCAACGACAGCGGCAAGCCGATCTCGCCGACGCTGTACATGGAACTGACGCGCGACGGCAGCAAGGTCGAGCAGTCGCAGTTCTATAGCACCTTCACCGGCCCGGCCATCTACACCGACGCCGACAAGTACCACAAGATCACCTTCGACGACATCGGCAAGGGCAAGGCTTCGGTCCCCTCCGCCGGTACCAGCGGCTGGGTGGCGATGGTGCAGCATTACTTTGCCTCGGCGTGGATTCCGCAATCGGGCAAGGAGCACAGCTTCTACGTCGAGAAGATCGACAACAACCTGTTCCGCGTGGGCGTGCAGCAGCCGCTGGGCGCGATTGCCCCGGGTGCCACGGTGACCACCGATGCGCGCCTGTTCGCCGGCCCGCAGGAAGAGCGCATGCTCGAGAAGATCACCCCGGGCCTGGAACTGGTGAAGGACTATGGCTGGCTGACCATCCTGGCCAAGCCGCTGTTCTGGCTGCTGGAGAAGCTGCATGGCTTCCTGGGCAACTGGGGCTGGTCGATCATCGGGCTGACCGTGCTGATCAAGCTGGTGTTCTTCCCGCTGTCGGCGGCTAGCTACAAGTCCATGGGCAAGATGAAGGACCTGCAGCCCCGCATGACCGCGATGCGCGAGCGCCACAAGGGCGATCCGCAGAAGATGAACCAGGAGATGATGGCGCTGTACCGCACCGAGAAGGTCAACCCGCTCGGCGGCTGCCTGCCCATCGTGATCCAGATCCCGGTGTTCATCGCGCTGTACTGGGTGCTGCTGTCGTCGGTGGAAATGCGCGGCGCGCCGTGGCTGGGCTGGATCCATGACCTGTCGGTGCCGGATCCGTTCTACATCCTGCCGGTGCTGATGGCCGTGTCGATGTTCGTGCAGACCAAGCTGAACCCGACCCCGCCGGACCCCGTGCAGGCCAAGGTCATGATGATCATGCCGCTGGTGTTCTCGTTCATGTTCTTCTTCTTCCCGGCCGGCCTGGTGATGTACTGGGTGACCAACAACGTCTTGTCGATCGCGCAGCAATGGCAGATCAACCGGATGCTGGGCAAGAGCAAGGCGAAAAACGCCGTGGTGGCCAAGGGCTGAGGTTGATGCCAGGGCCGGTGGGTGATGAACCTGCTGGCGAAAAAAGAGCCCGGTGCATGCACCGGGCTTTTTCTTTGGGGCTAGCCGAATGTGCTCGACGAAGCCGACAAGATGCGCCAGAGCCGTTTGGAATGGCGAAGGTGTTTACTCCCCCTCCTCTCAGGGGGAGAGGGGAGCAAACCAGCGGGCGCTTTTCAATCCAGCCGCTTGCCCGCCGTCTCCCGCACCATCACCAAACCCGCCAGGGACGCTATCCCGCAGCCGATCACATACAAGGCCGGCGCGTTGCGGTTGCCGGTGAGATCGATCAGCCAGGTCGCGAGGAACTGCGCAAACCCGCCGAACACCAGCACGCCGATGCAGTAGACCACCGACAGGCCAGTGGCGCGAATCCGGCGGGGAAAGAGTTCGGTCAGCAGCACCACGGAGGGCACCGTGTTGAAGACCAGCGTCAGCGCCAGCAACGCCACCGCGGCCAGCAGCACCGGCAGCGACGGGTACGCGTTGATCAGCAGGAAGGCTGGGTAGATCAGCACCAGCATTGCCACGCGCGACCACAGGATGGCGGGCTTGCGGCCGACGCGGTCCGACAGGCGGCCGGCATAGGCGCATAGCGCCACTTGGACCAGCGCGGCCAGGCAGCCGGCGCCCATGCCGACCGACAGCGGCAGCTTGAGCACCGTCACCGCGTAGCTGGCCATGTAGTGCAGCACGATGTAGTTGGCGGAGGTGCCGCCGATGGTGATCAGCACGCCAGCCACCACCGCGCGGCCGTGGCCGAGGAATATTTCCGACAGGCCCGCGCGCTCGCTGGCGCCGCCGTGGGTGCCCGCCGTGGCGGACTCGGCGGTCTCATCCAGATGCCGGCGGATATAGAGGCCGACTGGAATCACCAGGATGCCGAGCAGGAAGGGCAGGCGCCAGCCCCAGCTTTCCAGCGCGGCGGCGGGCAGCGCGTTGGTCAGCAGCAGGCCTACCAGCGAGCCGAGCAACACGCTCACACCCTGGCTGAACAACTGCCAGCTGCCGAAGTAGCCGCGCGAGTTGTCGTCGGCGTACTCCATCAGCAGCGCGGTGGATGCGCCCATCTCGCCGCCGATGGCAAAGCCCTGCACCAACCGCGCCAGCACGATCAGCGCCGGCGCGAACAGGCCCACCTGGGCATAGGTGGGCGCCACCACGAACAGCGCGGAGCCCAGCCCCATCATCCACAGCGTCAGCGTCATGGCCGGCTTGCGGCCAACGCGGTCGGCGTACAGGCCGATCAGCACGCCGCCCAGCGGCCGCGCCACAAAGCCCACGCCGAAGGTCGCCAGCGACAGCATCAGTTGCCCGAGCGCGCCTTGCACCGGGAAGTACAGCCGGCCGATCATCACGGCGAAGAAGCTGTAGACGGTGAAGTCGTAGAACTCGAGCCCGTTGCCGATGGTGATGGCGGCGATCGCGCGGCGCGTGGGCGCGGGCAGGGCGGGCGCGAGGGCTAGCGCCTGCGCCGGTGCGGTGGTGGACATGGTCCGGTCTCCTTGAATCGTTATTCGCGTTTTCGTTATTGGTTATTGCCGGGCATGCGCCCGGTCCTGCCCGTGCGCGGCGCGGCTCAGGCCAGGAAGCGCTCGGCCAGCTTGACCCAGTAGGTGGCGCCCAGCGGCAGGCAGGCGTCGTTGAAGTCGTAGCCGGGGTTGTGCACCATGCAACCGCCTTCGCCATCACCGTTGCCGATGATCAGGTAGCAGCCGGGGCGCTGCTCCAGCAGGAAGGCGAAGTCCTCGCTGCCGGTGAGCGGCACCATGTTGTCGATCAGGCCTGCGTCGCCCAGCCATTCGCGCGCCACTTCGCGGGCCAGTTCCGTTTCGGCGGGATGGTTGACCAGCACCGGATAGCGGCGGTCGTAATCGACCTCGGCGCGCGCGCCGAAGCTCTCTGCCTGTGCGTGCGCCAGCGCGGTGATGCGGGTCTGCAGCAGGTCGCGCACCTCGGCCTTGAGCGCGCGCACGGACAGCCGCATCTCGGCGGTGTCGGGAATCACATTGGGCGCCTTGCCGGCCTGGATGGCGCCGACCGTGACGATGGCCATGTCGAGCGGGTTGACGTTGCGGGACACCACGCTTTGCAGCGCCATCACCATGGAGGCGCACACCACCACCGGATCGATCGCCTTGTGCGGCATCGCGCCGTGGCCGCCGCGCCCGCTCACGCGGATGGTGACGGTATCGGACGAGGCCATGAATGGGCCGGGCAGGAAACCGAACTTGCCGACTGGATGGCCGGGCATATTGTGCAAGGCGAACACGGCGTCGCAGGGGAACAGCGTGAACAGGCCGTCGTTCATCATTTCACGGGCGCCGCCCATGCCTTCCTCGGCGGGCTGGAAGATCAGGTGCAGCGTGCCCTTGAAGGGCTTGTGCTCGGCCAGGGTACCTGGCGGCGGCGAGCAGGGTGGCGGTATGGCCGTCGTGCCCGCAGGCGTGCATCTTGCCGTCGAGCTTGCTGGCGTAGGGCAGGCCGGTGGCTTCCTGGATCGGTAGCGCGTCCATGTCGGCGCGCAGGCCCAGCGCGCGGCCCTCGCCGTTGCGCAGCGTGCCAAGCACGCCGGTGCCGCCCAGGCCGCGATGCACCGCGTAGCCCCAGGCCTGCAGGCACTCCGCTACCAGGTCGCTGGTGACGAATTCCTCGAAGCCGAGCTCGGGATGCGAGTGGATGCGGTGGCGCAAGGCCACCATCTCGGCTTCGATGGCGCGGATGCCGGGCAATACAGGGGATTGGGTGGCTTGCAGCATGACGGTCTCCTTGTGGGTGCCGGGTGGCCAACGCCTTGCCGGCGGCGCCCCCGTGGAACAGGAACCGATCATAGGCAGCGTCCAATCGCCGCGGGAAGCCGCAATCTTGTTATCCTGACAACCGTTGGTTGTCCCCACGGCCCGGCCCACACCGCCGCCTATTTCGCGCGAGCCATGAAACTCCATCAATTGCAGGCTTTGGTTGCGGTTGCCGACGCCGGCAGCATCCGTGCCGCCGCGCGCCTGCTGGGCCACTCCCAGGCGGCGGTGACCAAGGCGCTGCGCGAACTGGAAGCGGAGCAGCGGCTGGCTCTGCTGCTGCGCACCGCGGGCGGCGTTGGCTTCACGGAGACGGGGCACCGGCTGCTGGGCCACGCCCGCCTGGTGGTCGGCCAGCTTGACCGCGCCAACGCGGAACTGGCGGAGCTACGCGGCGAGGTGGGCGGGCGGCTGTCGATCGGCGTCACGCCCTGGGTCATGCTGACGTTCTTGTCCGAGGCGATGCTGCATTTCCGGGAGCGCATGCCGGAGGTGCAGCTTGAAGTGTTCGAGGGCCTGACGGCGGTGGCGCTGCCGCGCCTGCGCGAGGGCCTGCTCGATTTTGTGGTGGGCCCGTTCACGCCGACCATGTCGGGCCAGGAGTTCGACTGCGAGCTGCTGCTCGCCTACGACTCCCGCGTGGTGGCCAGCCGCGGCCACCCCTGCGCTGGCAAGACCTCGCTGCATCAGCTGCTGGACCAGGACTGGGTGGTGAACTACACGCCCGCCACCTATCCCGCGATGATGCAGAACCTGTTCTGGCAACACGGCGCCGACATCGAGCCGCGCCATCTGCATCGCGCCCATTCGACCTCGTTGCTGCTGGAGATGGTGCGGCATGCGGGCATGATCACCTATTGCCCGCGGCCGCTGATGTTTACCGACGCGCTGCGCGGCTGGGTGCAGGCGGTGCCGGTGGCCGAGCGCTTCGAAACCAGCCAGCTCGGCATCATCGCGCGCCGCAGCGCGATGCGTGGCGCGGCCGCGCAGTGCTTCGTGGATTGCCTGCTGGCGGTGATCCGGCGGCGCGCCCGTTCCGCTGCGTCGGCGGATCGTGAGTTGTTCGATTTGCTGACGCTGTTGTTCTGAGCCGCCCAGACCCGTGGCTGCCCGTTCTTTGCCGGGCACGCCGCCTCGATGCCGCGGCCGGACGCCGCTCAGGCCAGGTCGAGCACGCTCATGGTGGCGTTGAAGCGGCTGACCAGCACCCGCTCGCCGTGCACGCTGGCGAAGACATCGGCCTCGACCACGATGATCGCGCGGCCGGATTTCAATACGTCGGCGCGGCAGGTCAGGCGATCGCTGCGGGCGGCGCGTAGCAGGTTGATCTTGAATTCGGCGGTGACGACATGGCGCCCGGCATCGAGCATGGTGGTGGCGGCCGCGCCGGCGGTGTGGTCGGCGATGGTGGCTTGCACGCCGGCATGGACGATGCCGCCATGCTGCAGGTGACGGGGCGTGACCAGCAGTTCGCTCTCGCACCAGCCCGGCCCGCAATCCACCAGCCGGATGCCCACGTCCGCGACAAAGGCGGCCTGACGAAAGCCGGCCTCGATGGTGTCCCGCAGCAAAAGCCGTTCTTGTTCGGTGGACATGGCGCTGCTCCTCCTACTAGGGTTAGGTACGGGTCAGGTACGGCTTGGTGATGCTGGATCAGCGCGGCCGGCTGGCGTTGCCAGCACCCATTGCAACCCGAAGCGCTCAGGCTGTCAATGGAGTGCGGCGCAACCGGCACAATCGCCTACACTGGATAGACGTGCCCTGAAACGTGCCATGAACCTGGCCTTCGCAAGATCACGTTGTTCCGGTAGATACGCCAACGCCGATACGCCATGCGCGCTGCCAACCTTCCCATCCAGTTGCACCCTCGCATGGGCGCTATTGACGCCTTCATCGCGCTCGGCGATGCGGGCCTGGTGGCGATTGCCGATCAGCTGGATGCCTTGCACCGGCGCGACCATCCCGATGATGTGCATGCGTTGCGCGTGGCGGTGCGGCATCTGCGCGCCGTGTGCTGGGCATTTGCCCCGGCCTGCCCAAGGCCATCCGCGCGCGCTGGGATGATTGCTTGCGGCGGCTGGCGCAGGCCGCCGGCGATGTGCGCGACTGGGACGTGTTCATCAGCGAGACCTTGCGGCCGGCGCTGGACTTGCAGCCGGAGGATCCGGTGCTGCTGGCGGTGCATGACACCGCGATCACGCGCCGCCACTACGCACGCGCCACCATGCTGGCGCAGCTCACCGAACACCAGCACTGGCCGCTGCCCGTGCTGCACCGCGACCTCACGCACCTGGGCAATGGCGGCGCGCAGCGGGCGGGCCCCGCCGCGCAGGAGCGGCTGGCGGTGTTCGCACGCCGGCGGGTGCGCCGCGCACGCAAGCGCGTGAAGGCGCTGGCGCGCGCCGCGCGCTCGGAAGACCTGACCCGCGTGCATCGCTTTCGCATTGTCAGCAAGCGGCTGCGCTACGTGATCGAGGCCCTGAAGCCGGTACTGGCCAAGCGCTATGCCAAACGCCTGCACGGCAAGCTGGTGAAGCGGCAGGGCAGCCTGGGCGGCCTGATCGACGGCGCGGTGGCACGCCGCCTGATGATGGCGTGCCTGGAAATGCCCGCGGCGGATGCGGTGCGTGCGCCGGGTGCGCCGGGTGCGCCGGAAGCGCCAGGTGCCAAGGTTGCGCCGGATCGATCTGCGACAATATCGCCATGACTGCCACCACCGCCATGACCGCAACCGACTCCCTCCAGCCTCGCACCGCTCACGCCACCCCCATCGCCGCCATTGCCACCGCGCCCGGGCGCGGCGGCATCGGCGTGGTGCGCGTGTCCGGCCCCGATGTGAGCGCGATTGCGCAGGCCGTGTGCGGCCAGGCGCTGAAAGCCCGCCACGCCACCTACCTGCCGTTCCTGGATACGCACGGCAAGGCGATCGACCACGGCCTGGCGCTGTACTTCCCCGCGCCGCACTCATACACCGGCGAAGAGGTGCTGGAGTTGCAGGGCCACGGCGGCCCGGTGGTAATGCAGATGCTGCTGGCGCGCTGCCTGGATGCCGGCCGCGGGATTGGCCTGCGCGTGGCCGAGCCCGGCGAGTTCACGCGCCGCGCCTTCCTGAATGACAAGCTCGACCTGGCCCAGGCGGAAGCCGTGGCCGACCTGATCGAGGCCAGCACCGAAGCCGCCGCGCGCTCGGCCGCGCGCTCCATGGAGGGCGTGTTCTCCGACGCCATCCGCGCGCTGGTGGAGCAGGTGATCCACCTGCGCATGCTGGTGGAAGCCACGCTGGATTTCCCCGAGGAAGAGATCGACTTCCTCGAAGCCTCCAACGCGCGCGGCCAGCTGGCCAATATCCGCGATACGCTGTGCGGCGTGCTGGCGCAAGCCAAGCAAGGCTCGCTGCTGCGCGAGGGCTTGTCAGTGGTACTGGCGGGGCAGCCCAATGTGGGCAAGTCGTCGCTGCTCAACGCGCTGGCCGGCGCGGAGCTCGCCATCGTCACGCCGATCCCCGGCACCACGCGCGACCGCGTGCGCGAGACCATCCAGATCGAAGGCATCCCGCTGCATATCATCGACACCGCCGGCCTGCGCGAAGACGCCACCGACGAAGTCGAGCGCATCGGCATCGAGCGCACCTGGGAAGCCGTGGGCCGCGCCGACCTGGTGCTGCACCTGGTGGACGCGGCCGACTACGTGGAACACGGCCTGTCGGAGATCGACGACGCCATCGACGACCGCCTCTCCGGCCACTTGCCCCCGGGCTCGCCGATCCTGCGCGTGGTCAACAAGATCGACCTGGCGCCCATGGTCGGCGAGCACCACTTCGGCACCGATCGCCCGCACGTGGTAGCCGCCATCGGCCCGAACCCCGCCGAGGTATGGATCTCCGCGCGCACCGGCGCCGGCATCGACCTGCTGCGCGGCCAGCTGCTGCGGCTGGTGGGCTGGCAATCGGGCAACGAAGGCACCTTCCTCGCGCGCGAGCGGCACCTCACCGCGCTGCGCAACGCGCAATCGCACCTGGACCTGGCCGAAGAACGCGCCGCGCAGCAAGCACAGGCGCTGGACCTGTTCGCGGAAGAACTGCGCCTGGCGCAGGACCATCTCAACAGCATCACCGGCGAGTTCAGCAGC
>NZ_AHJE01000086.1 GCF_000243095.1 Cupriavidus basilensis OR16
TCGATCTACCGCAAGCAGACCCCCACGCTGCGCGACAAGTACAACTTCACCGACGAAGAAGTCGAATTCTTCGACCTGCACATCGTCTCGGATGAAATCCACGGCGAGCGGGGCTACCAGATCGTGCTCGAACACGCCAACACCCCGGAGCTGCAGCAGCGCTGCCTGAAAATCTGCGAAATCGGCGCCCAGATGCGCCTGCTCTACACCACCGCCCTCTATCACGACTACGTCGCACAGGAAATCCCCCTCCCAGAACTGGAGATGGCTGCCTGAGCCCGCCCGCCCGCCTGGGCGCAGACGCAGCACCGCATTGGCATTGACGGCCCCGCCCGGGGCCTGACCGGATGAAAGGCTTGGACATCATGGCAGTGGCAAAGACAGACGAATTCAACAACTACATCAATGGCGAATGGTCGAAGAGCGCCAGCGGGCGCACTTTCGACAACGTCAACCCGGCCGATACCGGCGATATCGTCGGCCGTTTCCAGGCCTCGAGCGCGGATGACGCGCAGGCCGCCGTGGCCGCCGCCGCGGCCGCGTTCGACGCGTGGAAGAAGACCCCCATCTCCAAGCGCGCCAAGATCCTCAACGGCGCCGCCGATTACCTGGAAGCCAACGTCGGCCAGATCGCCGAGGAACTGACCCGCGAAGAGGGCAAGGCGCTCAACTTGAGCAAGGATGAAGTGCTGCGCTCGGCGCAGACCATCCGCTTCTATGCCGTGGAAGGGCAGTCCTTCTCCGGCGAGACGTACCCCCAGGACGATCCCGACATGATCGTCTACAGCCAGCGCGAGCCGCTGGGCGTGGTGACCGTGATCTCGCCGTGGAATTTTCCGGTGTCGATCCCGGCGCGCAAGATCGCCCCGGCGCTGATCGCGGGCAACACCGTGGTGTTCAAGCCCTCGTCGGATGCGCCGCTGAGCGGCTACCGGCTGGCACAGGCGTTTGTCGAAGCCGGCATCCCCAAGGGCGTGCTCAACTTCATCACCGGCCGTGCCGGCGACGTGGGCGCGGCCATTACCGAAGCGCCGGCGGTGCGCGCGATTTCCTTTACCGGCTCGACCGCCGCTGGCCAGCATATCCATCGCTCGGTGTCGCTGAGCACGCGCACCCAGATGGAACTCGGCGGCAAGAACCCGTTGATCGTGATGGAAGACGCCGACCTGGACCGCGCGGTGGACCTCACCATCAAGGGCGGCCTGTCGCTGAGCGGCCAGGCCTGCACCGGCACCAGCCGCGTGCTGGTGATGGCTTCGGTCAAGGCCGCCTATACGCGCGAGGAAATCTTCGGGCCGGTGATCGCCATCATCGAGGTGAGCAGCTATGCCGACGCCATCACCAAGGCCAACGACACCGAGTACGGTTTGTCGGCCGCCATCGTGACCAGCAATCCACGCTATGCGCACGACTTCGCGCATGACATCCAGTCGGGCACGGTCAAGATCAACCGCACCACCACGGGCAACCTGATCAACGCGCCGTTCGGCGGCCTCAAGCAATCCAGCACCTCCACCTTTCGCGAGTCGGGCCGAGCAGGGCTGGAGTTCTACACGCAGATCAAGACCGTTTATCGCGGCTGCTGAGCCAGGGCCAGCGAGCCGATACCGATACCGATACCGATACCGATAGTCAATCAGCATCCGCGCATCAAGATAGGAGCAGGACATGAAGAAAGCCATCAAGCTGGAACTGAAGGAAGCCCGTCACATGGTGGCGGCAGCCATCCGCAAGTCCGAGGAAATCGGCGTGCTGGAATCGATCTGCGTGGTCGACGACGGCGGCTATCCGCTGGCGCTGGAGCGCATGGACGGCGCGCGCATCACCGGCCCGCAGATCGCCTGGAACAAGGCCTTCACGGCCGCCGGCCACAAGCGTTCCACCCATTTGTTCAACCAGGCCCCCAACGGCCCCGCGCTGCCGGGCAATGAAGCCTTTGGCATCCAGTGGAGCTTCGAGGGCAAGTTCGCCGTGTTTGTTGGCGGCTTCCCGATCGTGATCAACGGCGAAGTCGTCGGCGGCATCGGCCTGAGCGGCGGCAATGGCGAGCAGGACACGGCATGCGGCGTGGCCGCGCTGCAGGCCCTGCAGGAGCTGCTGGCCGGCGACGGCCTGGAGGTGCTGGTCCAGGCCGATATCAAGAAATAAGCGCCGGCATCCGCATAGTCAGCGCAGATCCCTTGTCTCCGACGATTCTCACCTCTCCCACGTCTCCCACGTTTTCCGAGTCCGCCATGTCTTACCGCATTCACCTCATCGAATCCCAGCAGACGTTCGACGTCGGTGCCGACGAATCGGTGCTGGATGGCGCCCTGCGCGCCAATGTGCCGATGGCGCACGACTGCCGCTTCGGCGGTTGCGCCACATGCCGCATCAAGCTGGTGGAGGGCACGGTGGCCTATGAGGAATATCCCATGGGCCTGACGCCGGAAGAGGAGGGCCAAGGCTTTGCGCTGGCCTGCCAGGCGCGGCCCACCAGCGACCTGGTGATCAGCACCGAGCGGCCAGGGGAGCCGTGCGCCGAACCCGCGCGCCATACCGCGGTGATCCGCCATATCGCGCCGCTCAGCGCCGACGTGGTGCACCTGACGCTGGAGTTGCCGCAGGCGCAGGCGCTTGACTACCGTCCTGGCCAGTACCTCAAGATCTTTACCGGTGACGGCATCGCGCGCAGTTTCTCGATGGCGTCGGTACCCAGGGACCGCACGGTGGACCTGCACGTGCGCCGCATTCCCGGTGGCTACTTCACCGAGCGCTTGCTGGCGGGACTGCGCGCCGACGACCAGCTCGACGTGGAGCTGCCGCTGGGCGGCTTCTATTTCCGCAAGGACGACTATCGGCCGCTGGTGATGGTGGCTACGGGCACCGGGCTGGCTCCGATCAAGAGCATCCTCGAATCGCTGATGGACGATCCGGATTGCCCGCCGGTCTCGCTGTACTGGGGCATGCGTACCCAGGCGGACCTGTACCTGCACCAACAGATCCAGGCGTGGGGGGCGCGGCTTTACGATTTCCAGTACGTGCCGGTGCTATCGCGTGCCGACGGCACATGGAGCGGCCGGCGCGGCCACGTGCAGCACGCCGTTGCCGCCGACCTGCCGGACCTGTCCGAGCACGGTGCGGCTCGCCCGACATGATCCGCGACGCCCGCGAGGCCTTTCTCGGGCTGGGCGCCAGCGGCGCGCATATCTACGCCGATAGCTTCACATTCCAACGCAACTGAACCATCGCGCACGGGCCGGCCAAGGCGTTGGCCGGCCCGTGCTCCCACAAGACGAACATGTCCGACGACCACGGCAGTGTTCCACCCGCCCACCCGGCAGGCCTTCCCGGCGACAGCCTCGGCTCGCGCCATTCGCCGCTGTTCTCGCAGGTGACCGATACCTTGCGCCAGCGCATCGTCGGCGGCGTGTACCGCCAGGGTGACCGGCTGGTGGAGCACACGCTCTCGGCGGAGCTGGGTGTATCGCGCGTGCCGGTGCGGGAGGCGCTGCGCGCGCTGGCGGCCGAAGGGCTGGTTCGCATCGAGCCGCGCCGGGGTGCGTCGGTGGCGTGCCTGTCGGAGCATGTGGCCCGGGAGATGGTGGAGGTGCGCGCCACGCTGGAAGGCCTGAACGCCAAGCTGGCCGCGCAACGGCGCGATCCTCGGCTGGTCGCCGAGTTGCAGGAGGTGCTGCGCCAGGGCAGCGCGGCTGCGTGCGGCGGCGAGGATGAGCGCCTGCTCACGCTTAATTTCCGTTTTCATGAAGTGCTGGGCAACATCGCCGCCAACAGCGTGCTGCAGGAGATGATGCGCTCCTTGCGCGAGCGTACCGGGCTGGTGTTTGCGTCCGCGCACCGGCAGCGCGCGCAGCAGAACTGGGACGAGCACGCGCAGATCCTGCGGGCGGTGATCGCCGGCGACGCCGACCTCGCGTCACTGCTCGCCACGCGCCATGTGTACAGCGCGGCGGCGGCGGCCACGCCCGTCGGCCCCTAGGTCTTGCGCCTTAGTTACGCAGCGCCACGGCAATGGCATGGTCCAGGTGTTCGATGCCGAACGTCACGTCCTGTATGGCCCCATTGACGAAGAATGCCGGTGTGCTGCGCACATGGCTGGCGATGCCGCCTTGCTGGTGCTCGCGCACGCGCTGCAGGTAGGTGTGGGCCTTCATATCGTAGTCAAAGCGCTCCAGGTCCAGTTCCAGCGTGGCGGCGTACTCGCGCAGCATCGCCGGCTTGATGCCGTGATGTTGCTCGAATATCTGCTGGTGCATCGGCCAGAACTTGTGCTGGGCCGCCGCTGCCTCGGCAGCCTCCGCGGCGGCTTGCGCCAGCGGATGCCAGGCCGACAGCGGGAAATGGCGGTACACAAAGCGCACCCGGTCGTGGTAGCGGGCCAGCAGGATCTTCACCCCGCCGTAGGCCAGGCGGCAATACTGGCAGTCGAAGTCGCCATACTCGACCACGGTGACGTGGGCCGAGGCAGGCCCCAGTACATGGTCGGTCTTTTCAACGGGCGTCGACAGCATGACATTCTCCTTGCAGGATTGGCGCATGGGGGTTGGCTTGCGCGAGCCCGGGACGCCCCTCAGGGAATGAACAGCTTGTCGATATAGCACCAACGCCAGGTTTCGCCCGGCTCGAACGACTGGACCACCGGGTGCTCCGTGGCAAGGAAATGGCGGGCGGCATGCTGGTTAGGCGAATCGTCGCAGCAGCCGACATGGCCGCAGCACAGGCAGATGCGCAGGTGCACCCATTCGTCGCCGCTGCGCAGGCATTCCTCGCAGCCTTCCGCGCTAGGCGTCACGGAATGGCTCAATGCAAGATGCGGACACGCCGTTGTCATTGCGGTACTCCATCTTTGGCGCGGGCATGGCAGCCGTAACGTTGCGCCGAACGCGGACAAGCCAGGGTATTTCATTGTAGGCGGCGAGGCAGCGAAGGAAAGCACGGCGATCGGCGCGCGCAGACAAGCTGGCCGAAGCGGATGCCATCCAGTTCGGCACGCTGACGCGGTTTGGCAATATGTGCGTGCAGATACGCAATTTCCCCGATCAGACGGGAGGGCTTTGGATACGCAGCGGCCTGGTGGACAAGGTTGGCAGCGGCTTTACCGGCGAGGGTTGTTCGTAAAGGACCTAGTAAACTAGGGACGATTCAGGAGCAAGCGCCAGCCAAGGCGCCGAATCACCTAGTCTAAGGATCGATATTGAAAGCCCTCACGCAACCCAGCCGCCTTCTGGCGCTAGCCATTTTTTGTGGCGCCCTGCAAATGTCAGGTTGCGCGCCCACAACCCCGTCGGCACCTGGCGCATCGCCGCCACACAGCTTCGTGATCGGACCGGAGGCAGGCGATCCCCATTCCCACGCTGCATTCCCGGCGACGCCAGACGACATCATCAAGGTGTCGTCACATGTACGGGTGACGACGGCCGTCGGTCAGGGGCTTAATTTCTTCGCAATTCAAGTCAATTTCCCAAATAAGACCTGGGCTCACGGCGGCCCCCAACTGGTGAACGGCCACTATCAAATGAATTGGGGCGGACTGGTGAGCCGCGGCGGTGGCGCGACCGATTATCGGGAGGAGGATCCCGCTTTGGATCTCCGCTTGATGCAGAACGCTGCCGATTCAGAGCGCAGTCACGCGTATCCGTGGGTGACGGGCAAAGAGTACATCCTCACGATCGAAAGGGGGAGGCAGATAACATTTCCGCCAGGCGTGTACGTCTTCATTGGTTCTGGCCCGCAGGTTTCCGTACCCGATGCGCGCACCATGTGGGAATGGAAGTTCACCTTGAAGCCCGCCGACGGTGGCGATCCGGTCCAAGTGTCCACGCTGTACGATGCTGCTGATCGGATAGCCAGTTTCTATATCTGGAACGAGTGTGGCTATGGCTCATGCGGCAAGGGACAGAGCGCCACCTGGTTCATGCCGGTCTATACCCGGCTCGGCGCGCCTGGCGTGAAGATGCAGGCACAGATACTAAGGCGCTTTTAGAGACATCCCAACCATGCCTGCCTCGGCCAACGGGTCGGCGTTCCCTTGGGGGCTTGGCCGGGGCACTCCCGGTATCATTCCATGCGTTGGTAAACGCGAACGGACCTTCACTGTATGACTCTTCGTAAAGTCGCGCCAAAGCGGCCCTCCACCTGGGTTCGAAACTCGGCTGCCGCCGTCCTCTGGATCCTGGCCTGCACAGGCTGCGCGGTCCAGCAAGCTCCCCATGCTACGTCTTCCAAGGCTGTGGCGCTCAGCAAGCAGGCGGCATGGCCAAGCGCGGAACTGGTCGATTCGCTACGCGCGTCACCAGGGCGGTGGTCCGCACTACGTGCGACGTGCGACCGGAACCTTGACTACACCCCGCATCCAATTGCTGATTTCACGCCGCCACCGCACTATGTCGATCGGGCAGGCGAGCAACGCTTCGCCAGGTCATTGGGAGACGACGGTCATGTAGCCTATCAAGAGGCGCTGTGTTTCGCGCTGAGCGGTGATCGACGATACGCGGAAACGAGTGAGCGCATACTCGATGCCTGGGCGGCTGGCGTACAACGCATTGACCGCGGGCAAGGTGCCGCCGATTTCAACTTCATGTTTTCCGCGTACGTGTTGGCCGCGGTGATGGTTCGTGCCGACAGTCAGTGGCATGACGCCACGTTCAAGAGCTTCCTGCGCGAACGCGTGCTGCCCCTTTCGGCCGCATCGCGATCCAATAACTTTGGCAACTGGGGTGTGCTGCTTGAAGCAAGCAGTGCCGCCTATCTCAATGACCGCCGCCTCATGGAGCAGGCAATACATCGCTGGCGCGCCCTGATGCTCAGCCAGGTGTCGCCAGATGGATCGATGACGGCTGAAATCTGTCGGAGCAACACAACGGATTATTGTGGCGGACCCGATAAAGGGGTGAACGGCCTAGCGTATACACACTATACGTTGCTGCCCTCCACACTGGCGGCGGAAGTCTTCCGCAATGAGGGCTTCAACGTTTATGCAGGCGACGCCGGTCAGCAACTTGCCTTGGCCTATGCAAGAGCAGCAGGTTGGACCGCGCATCCGGAAACCTTCCCTTACTACGCCAGCAACGGCGGGCACCTGATTGGCGTGCGCAACGCGGCATATTTTCGGATTTTGCAGCGCAGGGTTCCCCGTACCGACGGCGGTGTCGTCATTCAACAGGGCAATCTCGCCATGGATGGATACGAAATCGCTTTATTGACCTCGGACAGCACGGCGGCCAGGGTGTCGGGACGCTTCGGTAAAGACCATTGGCGGGCGGATCTTCGCCGCTTCGCCGGTGGCGCCAACCAGCACGTGGCGCCGCCGCAGTCCGTTGACGATGCGCGCCGTGCGCGCGGTCGCGGGCCGCGCGGCGTCCCCGTCTTCGACAAACTCCACGGCGACGAACAGCCCGGCCCCGCGTATGTCGCCG
This sequence comes from Cupriavidus basilensis OR16, assembly GCF_000243095.1. GTDB lineage: Bacteria > Pseudomonadota > Gammaproteobacteria > Burkholderiales > Burkholderiaceae > Cupriavidus > Cupriavidus basilensis_D. The sequence continues at coordinate 7,416 of NZ_AHJE01000086.1, forward strand.
ATCAGCGGATGCCGTGCCGCCAGGCCTGCCAGCCGCTCGCGCAGGTATGTGCCTACGCGCCGCACTTGCGCCGTGAGCTGCGTCTGCTCGATGACGTCAAGCACCGCCATGCCGGCGGCGACGGAGACCGGGTTGCCGCCGAAGGTATTGAAGTAACGGCACTCGCGCCCAAACGCCTCTAGCACTTCAGGGCGCACGGCCAGCCCGGCGAGCGGATGGCCGTTGCCCATCGGCTTGCCCATGGTGACGATGTCCGGCACCACGCCATGACGCTGGAATCCCCAGAACGCCTCGCCGGTGCGCCCCAGGCCGGGCTGCACCTCGTCGGCGATGAACACGCCGCCGGCCGCGCGGATGGCGGCGGCCGCGTCTTTCAGGAAGCCGGGAGGATCGGTGAAAATGCCGTCGCTGGAGAATACGGTGTCGACCAGCAGCGCGGCGGGGCGGATGCCATGCGCGCGCAGGTCCTCGATGGCGTGGCGCACCCCTTCGGCAAAGACGGCACCGAGCTGCGCCGGCGCGACGCGGTAACTGTCCGGCGCCGGCACGGTACGCACGTTGTCGCCGAGCTTCACATAGCGCCCGAGCGAGGGCGATGCCTCGGCAATGGACGCGGTCACGCCGTGATAGGCAAAGCGCGTGATGATCAGCCCTTGCGCGCCGGTGTGGGCGCGTGCGATGCGCATCGCCAGGTCGTTGGCCTCGCTGCCGGTGCAGGTGAGCATGGCATGGCCCAGCGCGTCCGGCATGGTAGCCAGCAGGCGCTCCGCGTAGTCCAGGATGCCCTCGTGCAGGTAGCGCGTGTGCGTGTTCAGCTGCGCGGCCTGGCGGGCAATGGCTTGCACCACCTGCGGATGGCAATGGCCGACCGACGCCACGTTGTTATACGCATCGAGGTAGCGCTCGCCGTTGGCGTCGTAAAGCCAGACGCCATCGCCGCGCACGACGTGCAGCGGCTCCTCGTAGAACAGGCGGTACGCGGGACCGAGCACGCGGGCGCGCCGCTCGGTCAGTGCCGCAACGGATGGGGTGGCTGCTGCCATGGTCATCGGATTCCTTGGTGTCGTGGTTACGCCAGCCCGCAAGCGCGGCGCAGGGCGATGCGCGCCTGCTCGGTGGGGATCGCGTCGCAGGCCGCCAGCCGGTCCCAGGAGACGGCGTTGTTGCGCAGCAGGTAAGGGGCGTTTTCCGGATGCCGCGCGGCGCGCCAGCCACTGATGGCCACCACCATCACCAGCCGGGCCTGCACCAGGTCGAACAGCACGTCGATCTCATCGGCCTGCAGCGGCAGCACCGCGTGATACGCGGCGGCAAAGTCCGCCAGCGTGGCCAACGTGTCGCCGGCGGGGTCAACCTGATAAGCGGCGGCGACGGCCAGGTCGTCGATCAGCGGCGCATGGACCATGTCGCCAAAATCCAGCACGCCCGCAATGCGCGCGTGGTCTTGCGGGTCGACCAGCACGTTATAGATATTGAAGTCGTTATGGATCGGCTGGGCTCGCAGCCGCGCCAGCCGGGGCTGCACGTTGGCGGCAAAGCGATCCAGCGCGCGGGTCGCCAGCGCGCGCCGGCGCTCGTCCGGGACGCTGTCGAGCAGGCCGCGCACGCGCCCGGCGCGCTGGATGTCCCACGGCAGCTCCAGTTCGCCGGCGGGATGGCGGAAGTCGCGCAGCGCCAGGTCGAGCCGGGCCAGCGTGCGCGCCAGCTCCCGCGCTTGCGCTGGCGAGCGCCGCGCCTTGGGCAGCGGCTCGCCCGGCAGGTAGCTGAACAGGCGCACCACGCGGGCTTCACCGCCGGGCGGCTGCGCGATCAGCGACGGACGGCCCGCCAGGGTCGGCATGATGCGCTGCACGGGCAGGGCGGGATCGGCCGCGGCGATGTGCAGCAGCGCCTGGGTCTGGAAGTCCGCCACCAGCGGCAGCTCGGCGGGATGGGAGACCTTGAGCATGTAGCTTGCCGCCGGCGTTTCCAGCAGGAAATTCTGGTCGCGCTCGCCGCTCAGCGGGGAGAGCCGCCCCGCCAGCCCGTACTGCTGCGCCAGCAGGTCCATGGCCCACGCCAGCGGGACTTCGGGCGAGCCTTCGCTAAGCACATCGGCGGCTGCCAGCACCGCGCTTGCCGGCCCGTTCATGCGGCGCTCGCGAAGCCGCGCAGCGCGCTGGAGATATTGGGCCCGAGGTCGTCGGAGAGATAGCCGCCTTCCTGCACCAGCACCGTCGGCAGGCCCAGCCGCGCGATTTCCGCGGTGATGAGGGCGAAGCCGGGCGTGGTGACGGCGAGTGCCTGGTACGGGTCGCGCTCGTGCGCGTCCAGCCCCAGTGCTACCACCAGCGCCCCGGGCGCGAACGCGCGGATGCTCAGGCACACGTCGCGCAGCGCCGCCAGGTAGGCCTCGTCGCCGGTGCCGCGTGCCAGCGGGCGGTTGATGTTGTAGCCCAGGCCTTCCGCCTCGCCGCGCTCGTGCGCGTGTCCGGTGAAGAAGGGCGTGAACAGCATCGGGTCGCCATGCAGCGACACGGTCAGCACATCGTTGCGGCGATAGAAGATGCCCTGGGTGCCGTTGCCGTGGTGCATGTCGATGTCGAGGATGGCGACGCGGTCATGGTGGCGGCGCAGGTGCTGTGCGGCAATGGCGGTGTTGTTCAGGTAGCAAAAGCCGTTGGCGCGGTCCGCGTAAGCGTGGTGGCCCGGCGGGCGGCACAGCGCATAGGCCGCGCGTTCGCCATCGGCGACCAGTTGCGCGGCGTGGGTGGCCACGTCGGCAGACCCGGCCGCCGCGCGCCATGTGTTTGGCCCGATGGAGCAGGCGGCGTCTCCCATATGGAAGCCCGCCTGGCCGACCACGCTGTCGGGGTAGGTGCAGGGCTGCCCGGGGAAGGGGTGGATGTTGGGCAGGACCTCTTCGGACGCGTCGGGCAGCAACTGCCAGCGGTCGTAGGCGGTTTCCAGGAAGCGCAGGTATTCCGGCGTGTGGATCGCGGCGCGCGGGCCCGCGCCGTGATCGGCGGGGGCGGTCACGTCGTGGCCGTCGGCGCGCACCGCCGCCAGCAGGCGCAGGGCGCGCTCGGGCTGCTCGTTGCTGCGCTTCATCCTGCCGCGCACCATGAACGCGTGCGGGTCGTGGTCGAGATGCAGATCGCTGTAGACGACTTTCATAGGACGGACTCCATCGAGGGCGCCTCGGCGGCGCCTTGTTTTTGCATGAACACCGCCCGGACATGGACCCAGGCGTCATCGATATGGAAGCGCACCGCGGCTTGCGCGGCGGCTTCGTCGCGCCGCGCAAGCGCCTCGGCGATCGGGCGGTGGGTCTCGGCTACGGCCTTGGGGTCGTGGTACACGCTGTCGATCAGCGCCACGATCATGCGGATCTCCGTTTGCATCATGGAGAACATGCGATGCAGGTAGGCATTGCCGGACAGCTCGCAGATGGCCGTGTGGAACGCCAGGTCGCGCGCCACGCGCTCGATCTGCGGCAGCGATTCGGCCTCTTGCACCATGCGCTCGACCATGGCCACGAGTTGCTTCAGCCCAGCCTCCGGCGCCTGCTTGCAAGCGAGCGATGCGGCCATCAGCTCGAGGTTCAGGCGTACCTGGAACAGATCGTCGATCTCGCGCACCGTCACTGTGCGCACTGCAAAGCCATGGCGCGGGCGCGACACCAGCACGCCCTGGCGCTCCAGCCGCCGCGCCGCCTCGCGTACCGGGGCGCGGCTGACATTCATGCGGCGGGCGATGTCCGCCTCGACGATGCGGCTGCCGGGCGGCAGCCGGCCTTCGACGATGGCCTGGGTGAGCTGGGCCTCCACCGCCGCCACCAGGTCGGAGACTTCGATGGAGGCAAAGGGCGAGGCGTCTTCGATTGCGGAATCAGACATGGGCTTAGTCCTTGGGTCGGGCTGCGACCGGCTGCGCGCACGGCACCTGCCGCCCGCGCAATGCGAGGTATCCGCCCGAGAGCATGATCAGCGCGATGCCCGCCAGCGCGATGCCGTCGGGCGGGCGCTGGAAGACAAAGGTGCTGATCAGCACGGCGAGCAGCAGTTGGAAGTAATTGAGCGGCGCGAGCGTGGAGGCGGCAACGCGCCGGAAGGCGGCCAGCAGCAGCAACTGCGCCAGGCCGCTGCAGGCACCCCCGGCCATCATCAGCAAGATGTCGGGCGCGGACGGGCTGACCTCGGGCAGCGTCGCCAGCGCCGGCACGCCGGTGACCACCAGGCAGATCAGCGCGGTCCAGGCGTAGAGCACCGGCCCGGCGACCACGCCCGCCAGCCGGCGCGTCAGCAGCTGGAAGGCGGCATAGCAGATGGCCGAGACCATCATCAGCACCGTGCCGACGAAGGGCAGGTCGCCGCCGGGCCGCACGATCAGGACAGCGCCACCATGATCAGCGGCGCGGTGAAGTAGATCGCCGTTGCCTCGGCCAGCGGCATGTAGACCAGCGCGGCCATGAAGCAGCTGGCCACGATCCCGAGCGCGCGCAGCAGCCACACCAGCGCGATGACGCTCACCGACACATAGCGGGTCAGGTTCATCATGGGCGCCGAGTGGTCGCGCAGCATCCATTTGCAGAAGGCGTCGTAGCTGGCAAACGCCACCAGCGCGCAGAAAAACAGCAGGATGCCGTCGCGGCGCGCACGCGCCGTGGTAAGCCGTAGCGATGGATTGGCCGGGCCGGTCATCAGGCTGCGGCCTGGTTGGCACCATTGCTGCCATCGCTACCATTGCCGCTGGCCGGCAGCTCGCGCTCCAGCGCCGCCATGGCTCGCGCGAAGCGCGCGAACAGCTCGTCGATCTGCGCCTCGGTGATGATCAGCGGCGGGCAGAAGGCGATGGTGTCGCCCATGGCGCGCACGATCAGGCCTTGCTCCTGCGCCAGCTGGGCCAGGCGCGCGCCAGCCTTCAGGGCAGGGTCGAAGGCGCGCCGCGCCGCGGGCTCCGCCGCCAGTTCGATCGCGCCCAGCAGGCCGACCCCGCGCACCTCGCCCACCAGCGCGCGCCCGGCATAAGCCCGCAGCGCCTGCTGGAAACGGGGTCCTTGTCGTACCTGCGGCGCCTAGACATCGACTACATCAAGATTGACCAGTCCTTCATCCGCTCGCTGACGCGGGGCCCGGACGACGTGGCCTTGTGCCACGCCATCATCAGCATGGCGCATGCACTGCGCATCCGCGTGATTGCCGAGGGCGTCGAGACCGAGTCGCAGCGCGACATCCTGCTGGCTGCCGGCTGCGACTACGGGCAAGGCCACTTCTTCTGTCCGCCGGTGGAGGCCAGCGCGTTCGAGGCCTTCGTGAGCGCCGTGACTTGAGGCGAGCGGCGTCCCAACCATCCGGTAAGCGGTCAGAATGGTGTCGCGGGCCATCGCGCGCCGTTGTGACGTCAGGGACAGCGACCATTTCTCGCTTCTTTCGGAGCGAAAGCGCACCCCGCCGGAGACCTAATATCGGAGGTATCCACCATACATGCACCAGAGCCGTGCGGCGTTACCGCGTCGCGCCGGAATCGACCGCCGCCTGAACCGCCTTGTAAAAGGCCTGGCGCTGCGGGCCGGCGCTATCGGGCATGGTCGCCTTGGGCCAATCGCCATTCGATGCAATCACCAGCTTGCGCTTGGGATCGATGAAGATGCCCTGGCCAAAAATGCCCTGCGCGGCAACGCTGCCGTCATCGTACGTCCACCACTGGTAGCCATAGCCGCGGCCGGGCACGCCAATGTCGGCCTGCTTGGTCGTTGCACTGGCGAGCCAGTTGGCCGGCAACACAGGCTTGCCGGCCGCAATCCCGCCTTCCAGGATGAACTGGCCGAAACGCGCATAGTCCGACAGCCGGGCCGAGATGCAGCAGCCGCTGATCTCATTGCCGCTGGCGTTGGTGACCCAGATCGCATCCGCCGCCATGCCGTATGGCTTCCAGATTTTCTCGGACAGATAGGCGGACAGCGTCTTGCCGGTCGCCTTGCTGACCAGCACGCCGATCAGGTTGGTTTCGCCCGTCTTGTAGACCCATTTGGAACCGGGCGCGGCCTCTCTCGGGAGCTTGCGCATATAGCTGACCGTGACGTCCATGCCCGGCTCGGCTTTGACATCGTTGAACAGCGCAACGTCCGATTTCGGGTCGGCATAGTCCTCGTTCCACTTGACGCCCGAGGTCATGGTGAGGACTTGGCGAATCGTCACTCCGTCGTAGCCGCTGCCGCCCAACTCAGGGATGTAGCGCGTGATCGGATCGTCGATGCTCTTGAGGTATCCATCCTTGACGGCCGCCCCGACCAGCGTCGAGGCCAGCGACTTGGCAACCGAGAAGGAAGTCCAGCGCTCTTGCGGGCCAAAACCCAATGCATAGCGCTCAAACCGCACCTTGCCGTCCTGCAGGATGATCAGGCCCGCATGGCGCTGCGCCGCCATATAGGCGTCCATCGTCAGTGGCTTGCCGCCGACGGTCAGCGTTTCGGGAAAGGCCGTTCCCTTGGGCAGTTCGCGTACCGCGCCGCCGGCGGCCACGACATTGCCGGGGGCGAATTTTTCGATTTGGCGAAAGCGCGCGTCGCGCTGGTCTTGCGTCCAGAACAGCATATTGGTCTCGGACTTTGGCAGCATGGTGTTGCCGCATCCCCCAAGCGCAAGGCAAATCCCGATGCTGGCGATGGTGATGGTGATGGTGATGGTCAGTTTGCTCATGGAAGCCCTCACTTTCGTAATAAGAATTGTGATTTGTATGACGAGATTGAGGCTGCGGCTGTGCATGATCCCCACGCTCGTGGTATATCATTAAATGAACGCGTTAATAATATTAAAACAATATAGTTTTAATATTAAATGCTGTTTTTCGGACAACCACCGGGGTAGTCGGACACCAACCCACGATGTCCGAACTCCTCAGAAGTCTATGAATGCGGGCAGCATGGCGCGTTTTCAGTTCGGTAACAACGGTTGACGAGCGCACTAAAACCATTGGCGAACGTATTAACAGCATTTCGCCAAAGGAATTTGAAGTGCTTAAAACGGTTGGCGGCTGGAAGATTTCCACCATGCGCAAATTAAACGTCCGGACGGATCAGGAGCTGATCGCCTTTTGCCTGGAAAGTGGGCTCTTCCGGTAGCGGATGGCGACGAGCCCGGTTCCCTTCGAGGCCATGCGGCTCGATGCCGAGTACCTCGGCCCGGTCCGCCACGCGCTGACACACGCCGGCAGGGCCAACCAACGGGTGGGTGCTAATCCAGCCGGCGCTAGCCTTCTTCTACATGTCATCGAGGGGATAGATCGGCCGCCGTACGTTCTCGAAGGTCAGCTTGCCGAAGTCGGAAGTCGTCACACCGATGCTGTCGCACTCGAAGACTTGCGCCGCGAGGTCGCCAAAGCCGGCGCGCCAGTGAACGCGGCTCTTCATCACCAGGAACTTCTTGCGCGCGGGATCGATGCCCAGCGCCTGGAAGCAAGCCGGGTCGAAGGGCTCCATGTGGGACGAGACCACGATCACCTCGACCGCTCCGGTATCCAGCACGACCGTCTTGCCGGTGCTCACTTCCACGCCGGCACTCATGGGGCCGCATAGGCGGAAGCGTCCATCGCTGATGAGACGCACGCGCGCGGTCAGCCGGAGGGGGTCATTGCGGTCCCCCGTTGCCGGCAACTCGGAGCGCCCTCCGAGTGCGAGCGAGACCTCGTTGCCGACGCCGGCCAGGATGGCCTGTTCGACGGCAACGGGATCGTGGATCGCATAGAAGACGGCGCTATTGAGCTCCTGCCGCAGGACCTCCCGGAGCACGGCGGTGGTGTCCATGGTGCCGCCCGATGCCACGTTGTCGCAGTGGTCCAGCAATACGACCGGGCTGCCATCCGCCGCCTTGGCGCGGGCCACGGTCTCGGCCAGTGGCGCGCCGTGGTAGAGAAAGCCGGCGCGCTGGTCCCATGCCTGGTCCAGCAGCGCCTGGCAGGCCTGGTGGGCGCGCTCGGCCTTGCCATCGGTGCAGACGACCGCCGACAGGCCGGCATTGCGGACATCGGCGTGCGGAAAGCCGGTGAACAGCGAGGCGGCGAGAATGCCGTCCCCAGCCTGTTCCAGCGCGATGCACGCTGCCTGCAACGACCGGTTGGGCTCGGCATGGGTGCCCTGGCGCATCACATGGGGCAGCATGGGCCGGTTGTCCCATGCCAGCACCGGGCGGGCTTCGCCCTGGATGGCGCGGCACAGCACTTGCGCGGCGCGTTTGCCGGCAGCGGCCATGTCGACGTGCGGATAGGTGTGGTACCCCGTCAGCACGTTGACGCGGGCAACCATCTCCGGATAAAGGTTGGCGTGCATGTCGAGCGCGACGCCGATCAGCGTGTCAGGCTGCACCTCGCGCAGGCGCCGCAGCAGTTCGCCCTCGCCGTCCTCGAAACCGGGCGTGACCATGGCGCCGTGCAGGTCCAGCAGGATGCCGTCGAACGCCTGGCCGGCCGCCGCCTGCACGATCAGGCCGCAGATACGCTCAAAGGCCTGCGGGTCGACCGGGCCGCTTGGCGAAGCCTCCGCCACTACCGGCACCACCATCTCGGCGCCATGGCGTTGCGCCACTTCGATGAAGCCGCCGAGCGCGGTGCCCGTGCCGCGCCGCGCGGCGATGGCCTCGGTGCCGCAGAGCACCGCGCCATCGCGGAAGAAACGCTCGAACGGCGTGGGAACCGGCGAAAAGGTATTGGTCTCGTGTTTGAACGAGGCAAGCAGCAGCCGCATGGATTCTCCTTCTGTTGATGAGGTGGTTCCGGTGTCAGGCGACGCGCTCAGGCTGCAGCCTGTGGCGGTTGCGGCCAGGATCGCTGTGCGGGACGCATGGCTTCCCAGGCCTTGGCCATTTGCAGAACGCCGAGATCGTCGAAACGCCGCCCGGCGATCTGCAGGCCGATAGGCATGCCGTCTGCCGAGTACCCGCAATTGACCGATGCCGCCGGCTGCTCGGAGAAGTTGTAGACGATGGTGAAGCTCGCCTGATGGATCGGCTCCACGCCCTCGTACTCCACGTGCGTCTGCTCCGCCCCGAACGCGGGCTGCGGAAAGACGGGTGAGAGCACATAGTCGAAATCGCGCGTGGCAGCCACGGTCGCGGCACGCAGCGCCATCCCCTGCGCATGCGCGCGGTACAACTGCTCCGCGGTGACGCCCTCGCTGCGTTGCACTGCCCATTGGATGGCGGGAGAGGCCTTGCCGCGCCGCTCCGCGGGCAGGGCGGCAAGATCCATGCGTGTGCGCATGGCCCAGAAACTGCCGATGCCTTCCAGCATGCCCGGCGCGATCCAGGGGCAGATGGGTTCGACGATCGCACCGGCCGATTCAAATGTCCTGGCGGCCTTTTCCACCGCGGCGCGTACCTCCGGATCGACGCGGATGCCGCTTTCGAGTTCGAGCCACAGGCCGATGCGCAGGCCCTTGAGCTCGCGGTCCAGCCGATTCCACTCGATGGGCTGGTAGGGCAGGCTCATGTGGTCGCGGGCATCGGGCAGCGACAGGACGCGCATCAGCAATGCGGCGTCCGCCACGGTACGGGTCATCGGGCCGGCAACGCGCGCGGGATATGGCGGATCGATCGGAACGCGGCCAAGACTGGGCTTGAGGCCGAAGATGCCACAGAATCCGGCCGGCCCGCGCACCGAGCCGCCGATGTCCGTGCCCACATGCAAGGGGCCGTAGCCCGCCGCTGCCGCCGCCCCGGCGCCCGAGCTGGATCCGCCCGGATTGCGGCCCAGGTTCCATGGGTTGCGCGTCAGCGGGTGGAAGCTGGACATGGCCGCGCCAAGCATGCCAAGGTCCGGCATCGTGGTCTTGCAGATGCACACCGCGCCGGCTTCGCGCAGGCGCGCGGCCACGGGAGCGTCCGTGGCTGCGGGCACCAGTTCGGTCGCGGCGCAGCCCAATGGTACCGGCACGCCCTGCGTGGCGATGTTCTCCTTGATGGTCACCGGCACGCCGTCGAGCGGCCCCTGCGGCGTACCGCGCTGCCAGCGCGCCTCGGACTCGCGGGCCATCGCTAGCGCGCGCCCGGTGTCCAGCGCATAGGATGCCTGGATGTGCGGCTCCCAGGCTTCCATGCGCGCCAGCACTGCTTGCGTCACGGCCACGGGCGATAGTGCCTTGCTGGCGTACAGGTCGAGCAGCGTCGTGGCGCTCAGGTCATGGAGGGCAGTCGTCATGGTTTCATCCTTAGGGGAGGGTGGATCATCCGGCGCCGAACGCGTAGCCCTGGCCGGGGGCGGCGGCGAGCAAGGCTCGCGTATACGGCTGATTGGGCGAAAGAAAGACATCCCGGGCGCTGCCTTGCTCGACGATGCGGCCGTGCTGCATCACGATCACGCTATCGCAGATCTGGCTGGCGACGCGCAGGTCATGGGTAATGAAGAGGATGCCCAGGTCCAGGCGCTGCTGGATCTCGTCAAGCAGCGCAATGATCTGCGCCTGCACGGAGACGTCGAGCGCCGAGACTGCCTCATCCGCGATCAACACCTTCGGTTCGCAGGCGAGCGCGCGAGCGATGCAGATGCGTTGCCGCTGGCCGCCCGAGAACTCACTGGGATAGCGTTGCAGCGCATCGGGCTTCAGCCGCACCAGATGCATGAGCTCCTCCGCACGGGCCCAGGCTTCGCCTGCGGGCACCCCGAAGTTCAGCGGCCCTTCGACAATCGATGCGCCAACCGTGCGCCGGGGGTTCAGGGACCGATAGGGGTCCTGGAACACCACCTGCACCGAGCGCCGGAAATCGGATACTTCGCGCCGTGCCGCCTTGCTCATTGATCGGCCCTGCGCCCATATCTCTCCCGCGGAGGGTTCGATCAGGCGCGCGATGCACCGTGCGACCGTCGATTTGCCGGAGCCCGATTCGCCCACGATGCCGAGCGTCTGCCCGCGCAGCAGCTCAAGGTTCACGTTGCGCGCGGCCTGCACCTCGCGCCCGCGCCGCAGCAGGCTGCCGCCGGTGCGGTAGGTCTTGCACAGGTCCTGCACCTGCAGCACCCGGTTGACCTCCACCTGCACGGGCGGCTGGCGCAGATGGCCGCCGGGAATGGCGCCGATCAGCTTGCGGGTATAGGGGTGCCGCGGATCGGTCAGCACGCGCGCCGCCGGCCCGGTTTCGACGATGGTGCCGGTCTGCATCACCACCACCTGGTCGGCGATCTCGGACACCACGCCGAAATCGTGCGTGATGAACAGCACGGCCATGCCGCGCCGCTGTTGCAGCTCGCGGATCAGCGCAAGGATCTGCGCCTGCGTTGTCACGTCGAGCGCGGTGGTTGGCTCGTCGGCAATCAGCAGGCGCGGCTCCAGCGCCATGGCGCACGCGATCATCACGCGCTGGCGTTGCCCGCCCGACAGGCGGAAAGGGTAGCTGTCGTACAGCAGCTCTGGATCGGGCAGGCCCACATCGGCCAGCGCCGCCACGATGCGCTTGCGCTTCTCGGCCGCGCCCAGCCGCTGGTGCGCGTCGAACACCTCGGCGATCTGGTCGCCGATGCGCATCACCGGGTTGAGCGCCGTCATGGGTTCCTGGAACACCATGCCGATCTTCTGCCCGCGCAGCTCGCGCATGGCGTCGTCATCCAGTTGCAGCAGGTCCTGGCCCTCGAACAGGATGCGCCCGGCAACCGGCTCCACATGGGGCCGCGGCAGCAGGCCCATCACCGCATTGGCGATCATGGACTTGCCGGAGCCGGACTCGCCCACCACGCACAGCGTCTGGCCAGCCTCCAGCGTCAGCGAGGCGCCCTGCACCGCCAGGTCGCGATCGCCGCCCGCCGGCAGGCGGATGCTCAGGTCCTGGATCTCTAGTACCGGCGTGCTCATCGTCCACTCCCGCCAAGGCGCGCGTTCAGCGCGTCGTTCAGGCCTTCGCCCACCATATTGAGCGCCAGCACGGTCAGCAGGATGGCGGTGCCGGGGAACACGGCCATCCACCAGGCCTGGCGCAGCACGGTGCGCGCCGAGCCCACCATATAGCCCCAGCTCATGTGGTTCGGGTCGCCCAGCCCGAGAAAGCTCAGGCTGGATTCCAGCAGGATGGCGGTCGCCACCATCAGCGAGGCCATGACGACGATGGGCGAGCTGGCATTGGGCAGGATCTGCGACAGGATGATGCGCGGTGTCGACTGCCCGGCGAGCTTCGCGGCCTGCACAAAGTCGCGCTGGCGCAGCGTGAGGAACTCGCTGCGCACCAGGCGCGCCACCGGCGGCCAGGACACGATGGCGATGGCCGCCACGATGGAGCCGATGGACGGCTCGAAGATCGCCACCAGCACCAGCGCCAGCGCAAAGCTCGGCACCGCCTGGAACAGCTCGGTGAAGCGCATCAGCGCCGCATCGATCCAGCCGCCGAAGTAGCCCGAGATGGCGCCCAGCGTCACGCCGATCAGCAGCGAGACCACGGTGGACACCACGCCGATCAACAGCGAGATGCGCGCACCGTGGATGAGGCCAGCCAGGATGTCGCGTCCCATGGTGTCGGTGCCCATGGCAAAGCCGGGCTCCTGCATCGGCTGCAGGAACGGCTGCTGCACCATGTCCCAGGGATCATGCCCGGCCATCCACGGCCCGAACAGCGCGAGCACGGCAAAGCCCGCCAGTACCACCATGCCGAGCACGGCCGCCTTGTTGCGGCAGAACCGCCGCCAGAAAGTGTTTTTCATTGCATCTCGATCCGCGGGTCGACCAGCGTGTACACAAAGTCGGTCAACAGGTTGAACAACACGGCCATGGCCGCGGTGACCAGGAAGCAGCCCAGCAGCAGGTTGTAGTCACGCTGCAGCAGGGCGTCGAACATCAGGCGGCCAATGCCGGGCCAGGCGAACACCGTCTCGGTCAGCACCGCGCCGCCAATCATGCCGCCGGCCTGGATGCCAGCCAGCGTCACCACCGGCAGCAAGGCGTTGCGCAGGATGTGGGCGCGCTGGATGCGCCCAGGCCGCACCCCCTTTGCGCGCGCGGTCTTGACGAAATCCATCTGCGCCACCTCCAGCATCGAGGCGCGCGTCATGCGGGCATACACCGCCATGTAGAACAGCGCCAGCGTGAGCGCGGGCAGCACCAGGTGCGAGGCGATGTCGAACACCAGCGCCAGGCCGTGCAGGTCCGCCCCCACGGTGAAGTAGCCAAAGCCGGGCAGCCAGTCGAGCTTTACCGAGAACAGCAGCACCGCCATCATCGCCAGCCAGTACAAGGGGGTTGCGTAGAACACCAGGGCGAAGAGTGTGATGGCGTTATCCACCCAGCTCCCCGCGCGCCGGCTCGCCCACGCTCCCAGCACCACGCCGAACAGCACCGAGAGCAGGAAGGCGCTGCCGGTCAGGATCAGCGTGGCGGGCAGGCGCTGCAGGATCAGGTCAAGCACCGGCTGCTGCTGCCGGTACGAGTAGCCCAGGTCCAGGTGCACCACGTGGCCGAGGTAGGTGGCAAGCTGCTCCGGCACCGGTTTGTCCAGCCCGAACTGCGTGCGCAACTGCGCCACGAACTGCGGATCGGATGCCCCGGCCTCGCCGGCCATCACGGAGACGGGGTCTCCCGGCGCGGCCCGGATCAGCAGGAAGTTCACGGTCGCGATGACCAGGATCGCGATCACGCGCTGGCGCTGCCCGCCCGAGAGCTGGTGCGGGAAGCTATCAAACCGGTGCGCCGCATCGCTGATGCCCGTGCGCTCCAGCAGCGCGACAGCGCGCTCGCGCGCCGCGCGCCGGTCCAGGCCCTCATGCAGCGCCAGCGTCTCCACGATCTGGTTGCCGATCGTGTAGAGCGGGTTGAGCGCGGTCATCGGCTCCTGGAAGATCACCAACAGGTTTTCGCCGAGCAGTTCGATACTGCCGCCGGCCGGCTTGAGCGCGGGTGGCAGGAGTCCCATGACGGCATGGGCGATCACCGACTTGCCGGACCCGGATTCGCCAAGCAGGCACACGATGCGGCCCGGCGCCACCTCAAAACTGATATGCCGCACCGCTTGCGGCCGGTCACCGCCGGCAGGCAGTGCGATGGAAAGATCCCGTACCGCCAGCACTGGCGTGGGGGACGCGGCTGCCGTCTGGTTCCTGGTCTGCATGGCTCATCTCCCTCGCTTGCTGAATTTAGGGTCGAGGGTGTCGCGCAGTCCGTCGCCCAGCATGTTGACGGCCAGCACGCACACCGCGAGGAAAACGCCCGGCAGCAATACCGTGTGGGGGAAGCTGTTGAATTGCGACCGTCCTTCGGACATGACGTTGCCCCAGGTCGGGATCTCTGGCGGCAGCCCGATGCCCAGGAACGACATGCTTGCCTCCACCAGCATCGCCGCCGCGCAGACGTATGTGCCCTGCACGATCAGCGGCGCGACGGCGTTGGGCAGGATGTGCCGGAACATCAGCGCCGGCAGGGTGCTGTCGAGCGCAATGGCGGCCTCCACATAGGGCTCTTCCCGCACCGTCAGCACCACCGAGCGCACCAGCCGCGCGACGCGGGGAATCTCGGGCACCGTGATGGCAAAGATCACCGTCATCAGGCTTGGCCGCCATAAGCTGATACGGGCAAGGCCTGCGGCTGGCTCGAAAGCAGATTGGAGGACATGTCGGCGTCTCGATGGTTCAGTAGCGGATGCGTGGATCGAAGAACACGTAGCTGAGATCGACCAGGAGATTGACCAGCACGTAGACGAAGGAGAAGAACAGCGTCACGCCCTGGATCACCGGATAATCGCGCGAGAGGACTGCCTCCACGGTCAGCGCGCCCAGGCCGGGGATGGCGAACACCGTTTCGGTGACGACCACGCCGCCGACAAGCAGCGCGATGCCTAGGCCGATCACCGTGACAATGGGGACCGCCGCATTGGACAAGGCGTGCCGGATCAGCACGCGATATTCGGGGATGCCCTTGGCGCGGGCCGTGCGCACGTGGTCCTCGGTCAGCGCCTCGGCAACCGCGGCGCGCGTCACCCGCGCGATCAGGGCGATGTATACGATAGACAGCGTGATGGCCGGCGCTACCAGTTGCCGCAGCCAGTCACCAAGCCCCTCCGAGACGCGGATGTATCCCTGCACGGGTAGCCAGCCGAGCTTGAGCGCGAAGAGCCAGATCATCAGATAGCCGACCACGAACACGGGAATCGAGAACCCGAGGACCGAGAAGCTCATCAGGCACCGGTCCAGCAGGCCCCCGTGGCGCCACGCGGCGAGCACGCCGAGCGGCACCGAGATCAGCACCGCCAGCGCGATCGTCACGCCCGCGAGCGAGACAGTCGGTTCCAGGCGCTGCAGGATCAGCTCGCCAACGCCGCGCTTCAGGTAGAACGACTCGCCAAGGTTGCCTTGAGCAAGCTGCGCGGCCCACGCGAGGAACTGCCGGACAAGCGACTGGTCCAGCCCAAGCTGCAGTCGGACTCGAGCGATATCGGTAGCGCTGCCGGCGTCGCCGACGATCACCGCCGCAGGATCTCCCGGCGTCAGTCTCAGCATAAGGAAGACAATGAGCGCCACGATCGCGAGGACGGGCAACGTCGCGAGCATGCGACGCAACACAAAGGAAGCCATGGTCGACTCAGATCGTTGCGCGTGGCGGCGCCCGGAGGGGCCGCTACGCGGAGTGCATTGAAGAGAATCGCGCTTGCAAGGCGCGGTGTCCGGGAAGGCGGTTCAGTGCTTGCGGATGTTCCAGTACACGAACGCCGGTGCCGGCACGACGCCGTCCACGACGCCCTTGCGCACTGCCGTCGTCAGGTAGCCCCGGCCGATCGGCGCCATCAGGCCGGTTTCATAGACGCGCAATTGAATCGCTTCCGCCAGGCGCTTGCGCTCCGCCGGATCGGGGGTCGCAGAGAACGCCGACTTCAGCGCCTCCAGCTTGTCGTCGGTCGCCCAGCCAAACCATCCTTTCTCTCCGGTTCCGGTCAGGAAGGACATGAACATCGGGTTGAGCAGCGTGGCCTCCGGCCACACGCTGATGAAGGCATTCCATCCGCCTTTGTCTGCCGGATCCTTCTTCGCCCGACGCGTGATCAGCGTGGACCAATCCATGGTCTGGAGGTCGACATTGAAACCGGCCTGCTTCAGCAACTGGGCGTAGACGATCGGGTACTTGTTGAGCGAGGCAAGGTCGGAAGGATGGAGCAGCACCACCGGCTTGCCGTTGTAGCCGGCTTCCTTGAGCAACTGCCTCGCCTTCTCGAACTGTGGCTTGCCGCTTCTCGAACTGTGGCTTGCCGGTAAAGTCGCCGGCGTTCTGGCTTGCATACAACGTGCCGCAGGGGTAAACGGAGATACAGGTGCTGTAGAGTTCGCGATGCAGCCCCTGTGCGCGCATCATCGCTTCCTGGTTGATGGCAAGGAGCGCAGCCCGCGCGATACGCGGATCATTGAATGGTGCGATGAGATGGTTCAGGTGCAGGGTCGCCATGCCGCCCGCCATCTTCAGTAGCTCCACCGCTGGATTCTTCTTTAGCGCGTCGTATTGCCCGGACGGCAAGAGTTCGACCATGTCCACCTCGCCGTTCAGCAGCGCGTTGACCTGCGTCTGCTCGTCCTTGAGGATGACCCATTCGACGCGGTCCACATAGACCCGCTTGCCGCCCGCCGTGCCCGACGGCGGCTCCTGCCGTGGCTGATATCGCGGGTTCCTGGCATAGACCACTTTCTCGCCGGGACGGAACTCGTCCTTCTTGAAGATGAAGGGACCGGACCCGGTGTAGTCGTCGATCTGTTTGTCGGCCGGCGTATCGGCTACGCGCTTGGGCATGACAAACGGCGCACTGGTGTTCGGCTTGGCCAGGGCATCCAGCACCAGTGGGAACGGCTGGCGGAAGACAAGCCGGAATCCGTTGGGAGGCACGGCCTCGATCGTTTCCAGCGCGGCGAACATGCGCTGGCCGAGCGGATCGCGCTTGGCCCATCGCGAGAGGGAGGCAACGACGTCATCACCTGTTACCGGCTTGCCGTCGTGAAACGCCAGGCCCGGGCGAAGCGTGAACGCCCAGGCCAGGTTGTCTTTGCTGACCGTGAACTTATCCACCATTTGCGGCTGTACCTTGCCTTGCGCATCCAGGCCGAACAGCGTGTCGTAGATCATGTAGCCATGGTTTTGCGAAATGGTGGCGGTGGTCCAGATCGGATCGAGTACCTTGAGATCCGAGGTCGGCACCGCGCGCAATGTCTTGACCGGCTCCTGCGCGACTGCAGTGCCCGCAGCGGCGGCGAGCAGGGCAACCGCTGCGAATCCTCTCAATAATGGATAGAACATGGATACCCCTCCTGGGGATTGACGAATCTATGCGGCCCGCCTCGGCTTGGCGCTGCCGGCGCTCTTCGCGTGGCGTTCGAGCGCGTCCGTCAGCTTGTCGATGCAGCGGTTAAAGGTCTTGAGCTCCGACTCGGTCAGGGTGGCAAGGAAAGTCTCTTCGAGCGTGTTGCCGCGCTCGTAGGTCCGCTTCACCATGCTTTTGCCCTCGGGACTCAGGAACAGATTGATCTGCCGGGCATCGAGTTCGCCGATTTGACGGTACAGGAATCCCTGCTTGACAAGGGCGCTGACGATCTTTGACACCAACGTCTTTTCGAGCAAGGACAGCTCGATAAGCCGGCTTAGTGTCAGCCCTGGTTCCAAGGCAACCAGGCGCAGCACGCGCAAATCCCGCACCGTGACGCCGAACTCTTTTTCGTAGTACTTGGATCCCGTCGCTTTGCTCAACTCGCTCAGCCGGTCCAACCGGAACGACAGGTACTCGAGGATGGGATGATCAGGAGACGACATGGAAGGATAAGAAATAAGTAGAAATCGACAATAGATTCTCTGAGAATTTGTTGATGGATGCAACTAAGTACAAACACTGAGCGGGGGCGTCGTCTTCCGCGGAGACGCTATTGCATGCTTTTGGGGTGGTCCCGAGCTGAAAGCAGGCAGCCCAGTGGCGGGCTGCCTCAGCTTGCTGACAAACCTGCGGTATTGGTCGAAGCCGACAGGATGCGCCAAAACTGCCCGCCATGACGACGCCTTTCGCTCCCTCTCCCCCTCAGGGACCCCTCAGGAGGAGAGGGCCGGAAGGGTTAGCTTAGCTAGGAGCCACTGGAAGCGAAGCCAATGGTTCACCTCATCGAAGCTTCGATCCAGACGTTCATGAAGCAGTCTGCGTTGTGCAAGAAGATCGCCGAGGTGCCCGGCATCGGTCCGATTACCGCCACGGCGATCGTCGCATCAATCGGTGATGCCACACAATTCCGGAATGGTCGGCATCTTGCCGCCTGGCTGGGTCTCGTGCCACGGCAATACTCGTCCGGAGGCAAATCACGCCCACAGGGCATCAGCCGGCGTGGCGACACCTACTTGCGCACATCGCTGATTCACGGTGCGCGAGCGGTGCTCAGATACGTGAAAAGCAAGACTGACGCCTGAAGCCTGTTTTTTGTGCCGGCTGCCGTTTTCGACGAGCCGCGATTTTGCCAAGGACGGGGTGCGCGGATCTCATCGAGGCTGCGGGCGTGCTTCGGCTATCGTCCAAGTGCAAGCCGAATACATGCATGCAGACCGTTTCGACATCACGAACAAGAAGCTTGCAAAAGGCGTCGAGTCCATACATGGACGAAAAGTACGATTACCCCATGTTCGGCGGCGCCTGCCATAGATCAGGGCAAGTCTCTGTGGATACACCAGCGCCGTGCGTTCGATGAAAGACCGCGGTAAAAAGGCAACGAAATTGGCGGCGTTGCGTTCAAGGCCAGCGCGTATGGATTGGTCTGTGCCACCGCCATATTCCCACTCAGAACATCGTGTTCGTGTTGTTGGCCGTTTCCGGCACCGGTTGCAGTACGTCCCAGTGCTCGACGATCTTTCCATTGGCATCGAAGCGGAAGATGTCTACGCCTGCGGTTTCCTTGCCGCCCCAGTCCAGGTAGCGCACGTGGATGAAAGCCAGGTCGCCGTCGATCGCAATGCGCTTGACTTCGCACGGCACCTTGCCAACCTGCTTGATGTAGCCGGCGATGAAATCGGTGCCATCCGGAAACAGCGGGTTGTGCTGGATATACGGGCCGGCAACCAGGCCTGGCAGCAACTCGGACTCGCCTTGGTTGAAGATGCGCGCGTAGATGGTGTCGATTGCGGCTTGGATGCGATCTCTATTCATGGGTTCACCTCTTGGTTGTGGTGAACTGTATTGAATCAGCCGCGAAGGAGATTAGCCATGTCGATAATTCGCTAAAGCATATCAATTCGTCTCATTCATGTTAACATGAGGTGATGGACGCATTGAATGGTTGGTTGAAAGCAGTTCGGGCCGACGGCTTGGTGTTCGTCCGCCAAGCCGATGCGGCAACCATCGAGTTGCAGGCTGGTGAAATGGTCATGTTTCCGCGTGGCCATGCGCATGAAGTGGCGTATTCAAAGCGCGGCCGAGCCATACCGCTCGAATCCTTCCTCGCCCAGCGCGATGGCGTTCTCGACAGCAATCCAAACGCCACCACGTTGATTTGCGGTCAGTTCAACATGGATCAGCACCTGGCGCTTCCTGCTCTGCGGGCATTGCCTCAAGTCGTGGCGTTGCGCGCCGGAATGGAACCTGGCAGCTCATCACTGAGCGATACGCTGCGCATGCTGCGTCACGAAGTGGAGACGTCGAACTTCGGCAACCATATCGTGGTGCGCAACCTGCTCTCATCCCTGTTCGTATACTTCATGCGCGGTTGGGCCGATGCGACTTCTCCAGCGGCGAACGACTGGTTTTCAGCTTTGCGCTCGCCGCAGATGACACGGGTTCTCGCGCTTATACACGAAGCACCCGACCGTGCATGGACACTGGAGGAACTCGCCAAAGAAGCTCGCTTGTCGCGTGCTGCTTTAGCCCGCAACTTCTGCGCCTTGGTCGGCGAGCCACCACACCAATATCTGACGCGCTGGCGCATGGGCATTGCCGCGCAACTGTTGGAGGAAACCGAGTTGCGACTTGGCGAGATTGCCTCGCGCGTTGGCTATAGGTCGGAATTTTCGTTCAGTCGTGCCTTCAAGTTGGCACGGGGGGTTTCGCCGATCCAGTACCGCCGCGCACCACGGCGTTACGCACCTGCTGGTCAGCGCGAGCCTGGATCGGTTCCGTCATAGTTCTATGTTCAAACTGAAGGTCCACGTTGTCTGCCAAGCTCCCAGGACGCGCCACCACGGGCCTGTCAGGAATATTGCATTTAGAGCCCGTTTGATAATTCAAGGATGAGCGATTCTGCGTGGCGGCTATCCACCACGCCCGCGCTTGGGCGGGGCTGCCTGCCTTCCAACTCCCTATCGAGCATCAGCACTACGTCATGTAGCGTCTGGAACAGGAACCGGCACATCAGTCGGCGAAACCACCAGTACACCGTTTGCCAGCCCGGAAAGTCCTTGGGTAGCATGCGCCAGCCACACCCCGAGCGCACCAGGTATCGCAAGGCGTTGATGACCTCCCGCAGATCAGCCTTCCTGCGCCGCCCCCGCTGTGCGGGCTTCGGCAGCAGTCCCTCCATCGCAGCCCATTCCACGTCCGTCAGATCGCTCGGATACCGCTTTGTCTTCGCCGCCATGCTTGCCTGCCGCTCTCGACGTTCTTTTTTCCACATCCGAACGTTAGAACACATCTGCGGCGAATTTTCAAACGGGTTCTTACATGCGATAGCGGATAGTCGCCATCACACTACGTGGTGCACCCGGCATGTTCAGGTTCGCGTTCGAACCGTGCGCCGACACGATATAGCTCTTGTTGAACAGGTTGTAAAGGTTCAACTGCGCCTCGAACGGTCCGTGACGATACCAAGCCATCATGTCCGCCGTGACGTAGCCCGGCAGCGTGACCGTGTTGGCCTGATCGGCCATCCGCGGGCCCACCATATTCAGTCCGCCGCCGACGCCAAAGCCATAGCCCAGCGTCTTGGTCAGCCAGAAGTTGCCGGAATGGCGCGGCGTGAGCGTCGCGCGCTTGCCCTGGAAGGCGGCTGTCGACTTGGTGACCTCGGCGTCCAGGTAGGCATAGCCGGCTAGCACGCGCCAGCCGCTGCCGAGCTCGGCGGCGGCGCTCAGTTCCGCGCCGTCCGTGCGCTGCTCGCCAACCGGGATCAACGCCGTGCCGGTGGCATTTGCGATCTTCATATTGGTCCGCTCGAGCCGGAACACCGAGATCGTCGTGCTCGCCTTGCCGTCGAGCCAGTCGTACTTGGCGCCGACCTCGGTATTGTTGGTCTTCTCGGGGGCCAGTTCAGTGTTGTTGGCCGCCAGCGCGAAGGTTTCGCCCGACGGCTGGAACGACCGGCTCCATGACACGTAGTACGACTGCGCCTTCGACGGCTGCCAGACCAGGCCCGCGCGGGGGCTCCAGGCGTTGTCGGTGCGCGACAGATTTGGCTGGCCGGCTAGGCGCTGTATCGTGTCCTGCTGGAAATTGTCGTAACGCACGCCGAACAGCGCCTTCCACTGCTCGGTGAAGGTGATCATGTCCTGCGTGTAGAACGCCAGGGTCTTAGCGATAGCCAGGTTGCTCGTAGCTGGTGTGCCGCCAACCAGGCGCGGCAGCGTCGGCAGTACCGGGTTGAACAGATCGAAGGTGCCCGGCACGGCCCTGGTAAAGTTGACCAGGTCCTTGTTCTGCTGGCCGATCTCCATGCCATAAAGGATCTCGTGCTTCGTGCCGAAGATCGTCGCCTTCTGCGTCAGGTCGGTCTGGTTGAACCAGCCGTGTTCCTCGCGGTAGACGTTGGAGTGCGACATCGTCAGCCGCTGGGTCACCTCGTTGACCGAGCTGGTCAGCGTGTTATTGCGGTCGAGCGAGTAGTGGTAGTACCGCGTGGCGTTGCGGATCGACCAGTCGTCATTGAAGCGATGGTTGATCGTGGCCGTGCCAGAGTATACGCGGGACTGGGAGTAGTCGGCGTCGCGCGCATTGGCCGCGCCGTAGTACCGCGATGCCGGCACGTCGACCGGCCGACCCTTGTATGCCGGGATACCGAAGTCGGTCACGCGGCGGTCTTCAAGGTAGTCGGCCTGCAGCAGCACGGTGGTCTGCGGTGCGATACGCAGTTCCAGCGACGGCGCGACGGCCGCGCGGTCAAGGAACTGCTGCGAGCGGTAGCTGTTTGCTTTCTCCACGGCGCCCGTGACGCGGAAAGCGGCGGCGCCGTCGGCGAACACGCGGCCCACGTCGGCCTCGGCGCGGCGGTCGGCCCACATACCGTAGCTGAGGGCGAAGTCAGTCACGTCGAGCCCCGGCTTCTTGGTCACGCGGTTGATCAGGCCACCCGACGAGCCGCGCCCGTATAGCACCGCCGCGGGCCCCTTGATGACTTCGACGCGGTCGACGTTGGACAGGTCGCGGAAGTACAGCGCATCGTCGCGGATGCCATCAACAAACTGGTCGGCGATCGCGCTGAAGCCGCGGATCGAGACCTGGTCGCGCTGCCCGTCCCCGGTGGAAAACGACACACCCGGTACGTTCTTCAGCGCATCCTGCATCGAGTTGGCGTGCTGGTCGCGCATGACGTCGGCCGTCACCACGTTGACGGTCTGCGGAATGTCGCGCAGCGGGGCTTCGGTCTTGGTCGCGCTGACCGCATTAGGCGGGTTATAGCCGGCGCCCAGCTCGCGGCCGGCATCGGCCTTGACGATGATCTCCGGCAAGCTCTGAGCGGCAACGGGCTGGCCGGCCTCTTGTGAATAGGCGATGCCAGCAAGCATCGGCTGGCAGGCGAATACCGCAAGAACGGCACGTTGCACGGGGTGAAGATTTAGGCTCATATCCCTGTAATGCGTTGTAATTAATATTAGAATGCGACGCATTATCATTTAAAAGTGGTGCTGCGGTCAACGCGTGTCGGGCACCTAAGGTGGCGGGCGCGCCAAAGCGGGAGCCAAGTAGCGAAGCGGTCAATTAATCAAATCAATGACGCTCCAGGCAGGCTCGACGACCTTGATGCCTCGCTCCATCGCCATGGTCTGAAGCCGCTTGTAGGCCTCATCCTCGGTCATGCCGCGCTCCTTCATCAGCTGGCCCTTGGCGCGCTCGACTGCCTTGCGTTCGGCTAGCTGCAGGCGCGTAGCGTCGGAGGCCTCTCGGCCCTAGGAGGGGGAACGCGTCGGCGCAAGCTGTTCAAGCCTCGCTCAACCAACTATCTGCGCGTATGTGGTGCCACGCACAGAAGTTATCGCGATCGCGTCACTTAATCTGAAGTTGTCAGCGGCTCGCTGACTTGGACGGCCCAAGAGGGGTCAAACGTCCCAACGCCCCAGTTGCGCAGTGATGGCACTGGGGCGTTGCCGCAAGAGGGGAGATAGAACCGGGATCGCTATCGTGCCTGATGATCTCGGCAATCTCTGGCCGCGAAATCTCGACGATATCGCCAATCTCCAGGCCCTCCGCCCAAGCAATGAACTGCTCACCTTGGCAAATGTGGAAGATCGTGCCTCGCCACAACTCTGGGCCGTCTCCGCTGGCATTGAGACGGATTCCGAACTAGTGACTCACTCGGCGTTGTGATGGCGCCTTGCTGTTTCAGCGAAGCCGCCCCGGGTCACGAACTTGTTGATACGAGAAGCCCCGGTAATGTCTACGCCGGCTGGCGGGTCGTTGCCCGTGGTTCGGCAATAGTTCGTGCGATTTCGCACAGAGCAAAAAATAGCGAGTCACTAGTCTGGAGCGTCAGAACACGCCGTTGCATTGAACGGTGTGTGCCGGTCTCCGTGGAGCATTGGATGGATCGCTCTTACCTGTTCGACGCGTCGTTCCGCCCCGGCGTGACCATGGGACGCGTGCCCATTTATAGCAGCACGCCCGAGCGCGCTGCGGCATCGCAATTGACCGTGTTTACCGCGGCCCTGCAGGCATACACCGGCCAAGTCTTCAATAACTACGATACGCTACACGATTTCTCGGTACGGGAGTACCGGACGTTCTGGCAATGCTTCGTTCAATGGTCGCAGGGGCTCGCGTGGTCCGGCAGCACCGAGCCGGTCTGCGTCGGCGACGAGTGCGAGCATGCACGCTTCTTCCCGCAGCTCAAGCTAAACTACGCGGACAACCTGCTTGGCCTGGCGGTAGCGGCGCCCGACACACCTGCGCTGACCGCATGTCACGCAGATGGCCGACGTGTACGCCTGACCCGCGGCGAACTGCGCAATCGAGTAGCTCGTCTCGCGCATGCTCTTTCGAAGTTGGGGCTGCGCGATGGGGATCGCGTGGTTGGTGTGATGCGCAACGACGCGGATGCGGTCGTTGCCGCGCTGGCCGTCACCGCGCTCGGTGCAACGCTGTCGACCGCTGCGGCCGAAATGAGCGTCGAGACGATCCTCGATCGCTTCGCGCCGCTAGCGCCGCGGCTGCTGTTCGCGCACACTGCGGAGCAGGCGTTCGACACGGGCAGGTCGCTTGCAGATAATGTCGCCGATCTGGCTGCTGCGTTGCCGTCGCTGCAGGGCGTCGTCCGGCTCGACGACGGAACCTTGCCGGGCACCGTCATGCAGCAGGTCTATTCGCTTGGCGAACTGATCGACAGCGGCGATGCCGGGAGCTTCGTGTGGCGGCGCTTCCCGTTTAATCATCCGCTTTTCATCATGTTCTCGTCGGGCACTACCGGCAAGCCGAAGTGCATCGTGCACGGCGCCGGCGGCAGCCTGCTCGAGCATCTGAAGGAGCATCGGCTGCACTGCGACCTGCGGCCCGGCGATCGATTGTACTTTCACACCTCCTGCGCGTGGATGATGTGGAACTGGCAGTTGTCGGCGCTCGCGTCCGGGGCCGAAATCGTTACGTATGACGGTCCGATCTCGACAGTCGATGCGCTGTGGCGCCTCGTCGCCGACGAGCGCGTCACCGTGTTCGGCACAAGTCCCGCTTACCTGAAGATGTGCGAGGACGCGGGCCTGGTGCCAGGGCGGCAATTCGATCTCGGCGCACTACGCGCGATGATGTCGACCGGTGCGGTGCTGTTCGACGCGCAGTTCGAATGGGTGCGCGATCACGTGAAGCCGCTGCCCCTGCAGTCAATCTCGGGCGGCACGGACATTCTCGGCTGCTTTGTGCTGGGGAATCCGAACCTGCCGATCTATGCGGGGGAAGCCCAATGCAAGAGCCTTGCGCTCGATGTTCAGACGTGGGAGCAGGGTGTCCGCACCAGCCGAATCGGCGAACTGGTCTGCGCGAATCCGTTTCCGTCACGTCCGCTCGGCTTTTTTGGCGACACGGACGGCAAGGGGTTTCACGCTGCCTATTTCACCAGCAACGCAGGTGTCTGGACGCACGGCGATCGCATCGAATTCTCGCCGGAAGGTGCTGCGCGGCTGCATGGCCGTTCCGATGGCGTACTGAATGTTCGCGGCATCAACGTTGGTCCGGGCGAAATCTATCGTGTGCTGAGCGATATCCGGGAAATTCGCGAGGCGCTGGTGGTCGAGCAGCGGTCACGCGCCGCGCCGCCTGACGACACGCACGCGGAAAGGTACGACCAGCGCATCGTGCTGCTGCTGGTCTTGCAGGATGGTGTCGCGCTGACTGGCGCGCTGGCCACCCGAGTGCGCCGCGACCTCGCACGTCGTGCGTCGCCCACGCACGTGCCCGACCGAATCATCGCCGTGAATGAGTTGCCGATCACGCATAGCGGAAAGCTGTCCGAAGCGGCCGCACGCAATGCGGTCAACGGCTTGCCGGTCGGCAATGCCGCGGCGTTACGCAATCCCGGTTGCCTCGATTCGATCCGGAACCATCCGGCACTGAACCTGGCGGCGCGCGAAGTGCCACCCGCCGGCGAGTCCCGCGAACAACTAGAACGTCATTTGCAGGTGCTGTGGGAGAAGTTGTTCGACTTCGCACCGATCGGTCGCGACGACAACTTCTTCGAACTGGGTGGTCATTCGCTGCTCGCAGCGCGGTTGCTCGCCGACGTGCATCAGTCGACCGGGCGCACGATTCCGCTCGCGACGCTGCTGATCGCGCCGACGATCGCGCGCCTCGCCGCGGCGATCGACGAGGGCGCACCGCCGCCGCCGCCGCCGATCCTCGTGCCCGTGCGCGCCGGCACCGGGACGCCGCTATTCCTCGTGCATGGCTTGAGCGGCTCGGTGATGGAATGCTGGGGGCTGGTCTGCGCGCTGCGTAGTCCGCGGCCGGTCTATGGACTGCAGGCACGAGGCCTTGATGGCGAGCAGCCGACACAGCGGTGCGTCGAAGACATGGCGGCCAGCTACATCGAACAGATGCGCACCGTGCAGCCGGGCGGACCGTACGCGCTTTCGGTTACCTGACGTACATGCTCGGGAAGGCGGCCGATCGCGTGGGGATGAGCCTCGGGCGCATGACGCGCCGGCCAGACCCCTTCACCGAATCGTTGCCGCCTGCGCTTCGGCGCGTGCGCGAAACGATGAGACAAGCAACGACGACCTACCGGCCGCAGCCGTATCACGCGGGCCAGATTGTCTATGTGCGCGCGGCGATTCGACACCAGAATTGGGGCGATCCGATATCGCTGTGGCGGCGTGTCGCGCGCGGCGGCTTGATGATTGCCGAAGTGCCCAGCGGCCATGGCGATATGCTCGTCGAACCGAACTTGCAGGTCGTCGCGGCGCTACT
Organism: Cupriavidus basilensis OR16; assembly: GCF_000243095.1. Classification (GTDB taxonomy): domain Bacteria; phylum Pseudomonadota; class Gammaproteobacteria; order Burkholderiales; family Burkholderiaceae; genus Cupriavidus; species Cupriavidus basilensis_D. The sequence goes on from NZ_AHJE01000086.1 coordinate 33,956, forward strand.
GGACGAGGGGTTGGCAAACGCGTGACGCGGCGGGCGTGTTTCATGAGGCGCCGCAAGGCGTGAGCGGGGATCGAACGGCATGCACCACGATATTGTCACCGCACCGAGCGTGGGATGTACCGCGTCTCTATTTCTGCCTGATCCGAGCCGCCTCTCATTGTCGAAAAGAGCCGTGCATGTGTGGGTACTGAATGACGCTCTTATCGAACCCGCATGTTCGGCGCTCGCCCACACGCTTGCGCCGGATGAGCGACAGCGTGCCCGAGCCTATAGACACGAAATGAATCGCAATGACTTCATTGCCCGGCGGAGCCTTCTGCGCTGGCTGATCGGCGGCTATCTGACCTGCAAACCCGAATCCCTGCGCTTTAGTGTTACGCCGTTCGGCAAGCCCGCCTTGCAGTGGCCGCACGCTGGAAGGCTCGCATTCAGTGTTTCCCACACTCACGGGATGACGCTGCTCGCTTTCGCATGGGATTGCCGCGTCGGCGTGGACGTGGAGCGGCGGATCGACGGCGTAGACGTTGCGGGCATTGGACGCGGGATATTCTCTCCGATCGAGGAGGAGGTGCTTGACGCGACACGACCCGATTCGGCTGCAACCCTGCTCAGTATCTGGACCCGAAAGGAAGCGCTGCTGAAGGCGCTCGGCATGGGTCTCTCCGGCGAGCCGAACGCCTATACGACGGAAGACGACTTGCTACGCGGCGAGGGCCGCTGGTGTGCTTCGCATAACGGCACAACCATTTCCGGCTGGACGTGTCTTGACCTTGCCCTCGGGCCGGAAGTCCGCGGAGCGCTAGCCGTGTCGCTTGAAGACGCAAGCGTCGCCATGCGCCGTTGCTCGTTATCGACCTAGGCAAATAGCTGACCACAGCTTTGCCTTCCGAAGCCAGGCAGCACTGCTGATTTCCACTGGGGATTGGCGGGCCCGCCGCAATCACTTCTATGGCCACCTCAAACTGCCGCAGGATACCAAGGTATTCCTGGAGCCCGTGCTTGCACACTTGGACGAGGGGCTTGCTGCCAGGTTACGCGACGCCGCCCTGCGTGGGGAACTGAGAATCGATAGTGCGATCCACATTGACGCGCTTGTGGCGAAGAAGCCGGAGGCGCCGGTTGACGCCCTGCGGTGCGCGCTCTTCGAGTGGCACCCCGGTGGCCAATTGCCGGAAATCCTGCTGGAGATCGACCCGGGCGGAAGGGGCCTGCGACCGAGTTCGCCTCCCTCGCGTGCCCTTTGCAGTCTCTCTCGGTCACCCCGTCTAGTGCCTAGAAGGCCTCTTTTTCCGGCTCGAGCGCCCATCGGCTACATCGTGTCTGGCGTCCCGCCAAACTTTCCACGCGCTTCCCTGCTGGCTTGGCCTGCGACGCCAAGCCGATTAGGTATCGATCCAGGAGACGGGATTCCCCGCCTCGCTCCAGATTTTGTAATGATCTCTACATCATTGAAACCCACGCTAAGGCCCACTATGCTGCCTTCCATGACCCCATCCCAAGACTCCTGGATCCTGCTGATTGTCAGCCTTCCCACATCGGGCGCGACCGCACGCATGCGGATTTGGCGCACCCTCAAGGCGTTAGGCGGAGCCGCCTTGCGCGACGGAGCCTATCTGCTGCCTGCCCGCGCAGAACAGGTGGAGCAGTTCCGCGAGCTGGCCGATGAGACGCTGCAGCAGGACGGCCAAGCCTGGCTGTTGACGGTGCATCCCCATCAGGATGACGACGCCGCCGCATATCGCGCACTGTTTGACCGAGCGAGCGAATACGCCGAACTCCTTGCATCCGTCTCGGAAGCCCGCCAGACCCTTTCCGGGCTAAGTGAGGCCGAACTCAACCGCTTGCTGCGACGGCTCGGACGCATTTATGAAGCGATTCGCAAGGTCGACTTCTTTCCCAACGAGGCGTCCTTGCGTGCTGAAGCGCAGTGGCGAGACTTCACCGGCGCCATTGAAACGATCCTGTCGCCGGGAGAGCCGCATCCTGCTGCCGGCGCCATCGCGCGGCGCGACCCCACGCAATACCAGGGGCGGCTTTGGGCAACCCGCCGCCATCTTTGGGTCGACCGGGTGGCGTGCGCTTGGCTGATCCAGCGCTTCATCGACCCCCACGCCCGTTTTCTGTGGCTCGAATCCCCCAGTGACTGCCCCACCGACGCGTTGGGCTTCGATTTCGACGACGCGACATTCACCCATGTTGGCGAGAAGGTTTCCTTCGAGGTGCTGCTTGCGAGCTTTGGCCTGGACGCGAATCCGGGATTGCAGCGCCTGGCGGGGATGGTCCACGCGCTGGATGTCGGCGGCCCGACCGTCCCCGAAGCGAGCGGGTTCGAGGCGATTCTGGCCGGCGCCCGCGAGCGGTTAGCCGACGACGATGCGCTGCTGGCCGAAATTGGCTTGGTGCTGGATTCCCTGCATGCCCACTTTTTGAATAACCGGAAGCGCTAACCGTCACCGACTCCATCTCAAGGAAGATCAATGAGCAACCTGCAACAAACGGATATGCCTCACGCGCCGGCGGCCGAACGGCCAGGCTATACGCTCTGGCAACTTGTGCTCTATATGTTGCGCCTGGGTACGCTGGGTTTCGGAGGCCCCGTAGCCCTCGCCGGCTACATGCACCGGGACCTTGTGGATGCGCGTAAATGGATTACCGACGCCGATTACAAGGAAGGCCTGGCGCTGGCGCAGTTGGCTCCCGGTCCGCTGGCCGCGCAGCTCGCCATCTATCTCGGCTATGTGCACTATCGTCTCGTTGGAGCGACCTTGGTTGGCATTGCATTCGTCATTCCGTCGTTCCTGATGGTGGTGGCGCTGGGGTGGGCCTACGTCCGGTTTGGCGGGCTGACCTGGATGCAGTCAGTGTTCTACGGGGTTGGTGCGGCGGTCATCGGGATCATTGCGATCAGCGCCTACAAGCTCACGAACAAGAGCGTGGGCAAGGACAAGCTGCTGTGGGTGATCTACCTGGTGCTGGCAACGGTGACCGTGGTCACCGAATCCGAGATCGCCTGGCTGTTCCTGGCGGCCGGCATCGTGGTGTGGTTCTGGCGCGCGCCACCGAAGTGGCTGCGACAAGGCGGCCTCAATGCCATCGCAGCGACGCAAGTGTCCACGGTGAGCGGGATCGTCAGTACCGTGGACTGGCCGCTGCTGACGCAGATCGGCGTGTTCTTTGCCAAAGCCGGCGCCTTCGTCTTCGGTTCCGGGCTTGCCATCGTGCCGTTCCTGTACGGCGGCGTCGTGACCGAACACCATTGGTTGAACGACAAGCAGTTTGTCGACGCAGTGGCTGTGGCCATGATTACGCCCGGCCCCGTGGTGATCACGGTCGGCTTCATCGGCTATCTGGTCGCAGGCCTGCCGGGCGCCTCGGTGGCGGCGCTGGGCACCTTCCTGCCGTGCTACCTGTTCACCGTCATCCCGGCACCGTACTTCAAGAAGTACGGTAAGCGCCCCGGCATCATCGCCTTCGTCGATGGCGTGACGGCGGCGGCTGTCGGGGCCATCACGGGCGCCGTGATCGTCCTGGCCAAACGCTCAATTATCGATCTGCCCACTGTCTTGCTTGCGCTTGTCACGGTCGCGTTGCTCTGGAAATTCAAGAAGTTGCCTGAGCCAGTCATCGTCGTCGGCGCCGCACTAATCGGCCTGGTCGCCTATCCATTCCTCCACGCATGAGCCACACGAACAAGGAATCCATCATGACCTATCAAATGAAGCCGCTGGGCGTCGATCCAGGCAAGCTCACTGGCCTCTCGGAAAAACTGATCGTCAGCCATTACGAGAACAACTACACCGGCGCCGTGAAACGTCTGAACGCCATTCGCGGCCAACTCGCCGAACTGGATTGGGGCACGGCGCAGGGCTTTCTGATCAATGGGCTCAAGCGCGAAGAGCTGGTCGCGGCGAACTCTGCTGTCCTGCACGAGCTGTACTTCGATGCGCTCGGCGGTGATGGGGTGCTGCCCTCATGCGGGCTCTCGGTGGCGTTGACGCGCGACTTCGGCTCCGTCGAGCAATGGCGATCCGAGTTCACCGCGCTGGCCAAGGCGATGGGCGGTGGTTCCGGCTGGGCGATCCTGGCATGGTCCGCGCGCGAGGGGCGGCTCGCAAACCACTGGGCCGCAGACCACACGCACCTGCTCGCCGGCGCAACTCCGGTGCTTGCCCTGGATATGTACGAACACGCGTACCACATGGACTTCGGCGCGAAGGCGGCGGCCTATGTCGATGCCTTCATGCAAAACATCCGCTGGGATGCCGTCTACCGGCGCTATGGCGCAGCCGTGGCAGGCGACGCCGTGCCGCTCGGCGTGGGCATCAGCGCCCTAGATGTTGGCGCGCCGCATGTCATCGACGTGCGACGCGCGGAAGACTTTGCCGTCGCTCCGGACATGGTGGCCGGTGCCACTTGGCATGACCCGGCGACCGTCGATCAGTGGAGCGACAAGATCGATGCCACGCAGCCGCTCTTCGTGTACTGCATGAAGGGGCTGGACATCGGCCGCTCCACGGCGCTGTGGCTGCGCGGGCGTGGTTTCGATGTTCGCTACCTCAGCGGGGGTATTGATGCCTGGCGGGCAGCAGGCAAGCCGCTTCAGCCCAAGGAGGTGGTGTCATGAAATGGATCACTCGCGAACGCCCGAAGATCGACCGCATAGCTTGCCCTTGGCTGATCGCCCGTTTCATCGACAAGGAACCAGAGTTTCTGTACGTGCCAAGCGGCGACGTGATGAAAGTCGCAGGCCAGACCGGCGCCGTTCCCTATGATATCCCCGGCGTCGAGCTATCGCATGTCGGCGAACTGTGCAGCTTCGACGCGTTTCTGGACAAGTACCATCTGACCGATCCCGCCTTGCAACAACTCGCGGGCATTGTGCGGGGGGCGGACACGTCAAAGCTGGATCTCACGCCGCAATCCGGAGGGCTTTACGCGATCTCGCTTGGCCTTTCGCAAGTGTTCACCGACGATCACGAGATGCTCCGCCACGGCATGGTGATGTACGACGCCTTGTATGCCTGGTGCCAGCATTGCCAGGCAGAAATGCATCGATGGCCGCCGAAGATGCCTGCGTAAATTCTCTTGCGTTGTCGCCCGGGAGGTACCCCGTGAAACCGATCCTGCTCTTGGTATGGATGCTGCTGACAGCCATTCCGGCAACTGGAGAAGCGCTTATGTTCAACCAGGACAAACAAGGTGCATTGCCGACGGGATGGGTGGCCGGTGTCACCGGCCGCGGCACGCCGAAATGGACCGTCGAGACAGACCCGACCGCGCAGGCCGGCGCCAACGTGCTCAAGCAATCGGGCTCCGGAGATTTCCCCTGGTGCGTGAAGGAAGACGTCTCCATCGCCGATGGCTTCGTGGAGGCGAAGTTCAAGCCCGTTTCCGGCCGCGAAGACCAGGCTGGTGGCGTTGTCTGGCGCTGGAAGGACGGCGATAACTACTATGTCGCGCGGGCAAACGCACTTGAGAACAACGTCTCGCTGTACTACACGACGGGGGGCCGCCGACATACGATCCAGTACCAGGAAGCCCCTGTCGCCGCCCGGGTCTGGCATACGCTGCGGGTGGACTTCGTGGGCAACCACATCCAGGTGGCGCTGGACGGCAAGCGCTATATCGATGTGGCGGACGATCACATCAGCGGCGTCGGCAGGGTCGGCGTATGGACCAAGGCGGACAGCGTGACCGTGTTCGATACCGTCTCATTCGGAAACGCCAGCACGAAGTAGCAACAAGGAAGAGAAAAACCAATGATCACATCAGAACAAGCGCGGGACAGCGCCGCCAATCCGGAATGGCAGACGATGCACGGCCGAATCCAGAAGGGGCACTGGAGGTTGCGTGCCAACGACCTGTGCATGACCTATTCGACCGGCAAGGAAAACGCCGAGGAGTGCTACCAGGTCTGGCGCAGTCAAAAACTGATTGAGTACCGGCGAGATGACGTCACCATCGCCGAGGGTGAATTAGTGAACAAATGAACTCGCGGAGCATGTCATGGCAATTCACACGCGGCAGTTCGCCGCAGCCGTTCTAGCTGTTTCGTTGGGTCTCACGCTAGCTGGTTGCGGGAAGAATCCATTCGGTGAGCGCAGTCACCAGGCCATGGATATTGCGCAAGTACCTGCTCCGGTCAAAGCGGTAATCGAGAAGCATGCGCAGGGCCGTACGGTCGGCGAGATCGAGAAGCAGACAGCAAACGGCAAGATCCGCTATGAGGTTACGCTCGGCACCGGCAGCGAGAAACAAACCGTTCTCATTGGCGAAGATGGCACACAACTCGCCACCCGTGCCGACGATGATGATGACGAAGATGATTGACGCAAATTGGCCAGCGGAAAACGGTTCAAACTGCCAATCGGGAGACCCCCGTGCAACTTATTGCTCGAGAACCCACCTGAATTGACCGGATCCACTTCAGTACGGCCGGCCATGCCGCATCACATAGACGGCACCTTCGCGATGCACACCCTTAAAGACCCAGTTGCACCCAACAGCCGAGGCTGGCTTGCGCGCCAAGTGTTGCCGGCAGGCGTCCACGCAGGCGCCTTGCCGCTTCTCGTCGGCCGCGCGTTACGCGGCTTCTGTGACGGGTTCATCGCCGTCCTGCTGCCAGCGTACTTGCTGGCGCTCGGCTTCGCGCAACTGGCCGTGGGGTTGATCAGCAGTGCAACCCTGATCGGCTCTGCACTGGCGACGATACTGGTAGGCATCCTCGGCCATCGCTACCCGCAGCGTCGCCTGCTGGTGTTGGCGGCAGCATTGATGGTCGCAACCGGCATCGGCTTCGCCGGACTGTCCTCCCTATGGCCACTGTTGCTCGTCGCATTTGTCGGCACGCTCAACCCGAGTTCCGGAGACGTCAGTGTCTTCCTGCCGCTGGAGCAGGCTCGTCTCGCCGACTCGTCCACCTCTGATGCTCGCACTGCGCTATTCGCCCGCTATAGCCTGACTGGCGCCTTCTCCGCCGCCATCGGCGCGCTGGCGGCAGCGCTGCCGGGCTGGCTTGCCTCGCAGTTGGGGATATCGTTCCTCAGCGCCATGCGCGCGATGTTCATGGTCTATGCATTGACGGGCGTCGCACTCTGGTTCCTCTATGCGCGCATCCCCGAGCCACACCCGCACGCGGCTTCGGTGCGGGTACCGCTTGGCCCGTCTCGCCGAATCGTTACCCGCCTTGCACTGCTATTTAGCGTCGACGCCTTTGCCGGCGGGCTGGTGGTGAACTCGCTGCTGGCACTGTGGTTGATGCAGCGCTTCGGTCTTTCCCTTGGCGCCGCTGGCCAGTTCTTCTTCTGGGCGGGGCTGCTCACGGCAGGCTCCCAACTCGTTGCCGTGCCGCTGTCCCGCAAGTTCGGCTTGTTGAACACGATGGTGTTTACCCATATTCCATCCAGCCTCTGCCTGATCGCGGCCGCATTCTCCCCCTCCCTGGTGGCAGCCCTGGGCTTGTTGCTCGTGCGCAGCGCGCTGTCCCAGATGGACGTACCGACCCGGACTGCCTATGTGATGGCCGTGGTCACGCCGCCGGAGCGACCGGCTGCCGCTAGCCTGACCGCAGTGCCCAGAAGCCTGGCTTCCGCACTCGGCCCGACCCTAGCGGGCGCGCTGTTGGCCATGGGCTGGCTCGGCGCACCGCTGGTCGCCTGCGGCCTGCTCAAAATTACCTATGACCTGGCGCTCCTGGGCGCCTTTCGACGTATCAAACCGGTCGATTGACCGGAAGTCGACTTTGATCCGTACATGGCATGAGCACCTACAACCCAAGCCGCTTGAGCATTGCCCCGACACACGCACTGCGGCCGGCCTGTTCATCCAGCCCACCCAGAACTCCGACCCAACCTTGGACTATCACCGAAAAGGAGCCTCAAATGCTACTCATGACCCAAGAACAACCGCACTACCTCTTTCTTCACTACTGGGGTAAGGGAAGGGCAGTGGATCTGGCGGAAGCGGTAAAGAGAGCATTGAATGCCCAATCCAGCCTCCGCAAATAGCGCAGCACGGTGGCTGCGGATCTCCACTAGTTGTATAAGAGAACGAAAATGAATACGGAATGGCGTACACCTCGTCACAAGCCTGCGATGGCGCGTGCCGGTCGCCAGTAATGGCGTGTTTCTCGTCAGGACAGTCCGGTCTATTCCTGTCTCTAAGACGGGTCGGGCGGGGCGGGGCGGGATTAATTGGTAAGTCATTGATTTCTTTGGGGGCGAAGTCTAACGAATTCCGGTTCCTCACACTTATGCTGGCCTAGTTAGTGTTGACGCTTGACTTCTTTTCGGAGGGGTATTTGAGATACCGCCCGTACCCCGCCGAGGAATCCTCGCGATCGTGCGTCGCACAATTGCCTCGGTTTCACTGGCTTTGCGTCGTACCCGGAATGGCGTCTATCGAAGGGAGAGTGCAGGGAGACTATCGTTACGAAGGGAACATTGGCAGCCAACGATAGGGAAACACTGCTCGCCGCGGCGCGAGCGGGCGCGGGTATCCTGGGCGCAGACGACTGGCTGATGAGTCGAGACAATGTCGCGGGTAGACTTGTCCGCATCCTGCCGGACTGGGAGCTCAATGCACAGGGAGGCGTCTAGCCAGAACGCGACTGGGCTCGACGTCAGAAAACACCAAGCGCAAGACCGGCCGCCAATCCAGCGCCGAGTTCGGCACAGAGCGCGAGGTCCTGCGCGCCGATCTCCTTGTGTGCCAGAATGCGGTCCGGCGTCTGTGCATGGGTGCAGACGATAAGGCCTGGCGCCACGCACTTGAGGCGCCAACCGGTGGCGATACGTTCGACCTGACGCAGCGCGTTCTGCCCGTCGCTGCCAGCACAGATCATGGTGGCGTACGGGCGGCCGTTCACACGGTCAAGTGCCGCGTAGTAGCAGCGATCGAAGAAGTCCTTCATTAGCCCGGACATCGCAGCCAGGTTCTCCGGCGTCGCGAACAGATAGCCGTCGGCTGCCAGCACGTCGTCCGGACCGGTGTCGGCCGCTCGCTGCAACTTGACTGCGACGCCAGACTGCATACGCGCCGCGCCAGCTGCCGCCTCGGCCATCTGCTCTGTTCCTCCGGTCATCGTGTGGTAGATGATAAGGCAACGTGCAGCGCATGCGAAATCGCAATGCCGCTGGCGCGCACCCGCGCAGGAAGCGCTTCAAGCACAAGCAGGGTGACTACACCGGCGCCGAGCGCCACCAGTGCACTGATGAGCCCGACGCCAATCAGGATAGGTAGTGCGCTTTTCGCATGGGTGATCATGAGAAAGACCGGATACACCAGAAGCGCCGTGCATCCCGAAGTGAAGAGGACGAGTGGTTTGCGGCGAGGCCGACGGTCTGTGATGAGGCCGGAAAGCGGCGGAATGGCTACCATCAACAGCGCAGACAACGCGGATACCAGATATCCGGTGACGGCAGGCATGTGCATCACGCGAGTCACATAGCTCGGCATGTAGTAGACGATGGCGTACACCGGTATGGTCTGTCCCATCATCATCAACATCGCCAGCAGGATCGTCCTGCCATGCTCGCGAGACAGTTCGGCGAGGGGCGCGCGGGAACTACTGCCGGTCGTGGCGGGGATCGGGTTCTCGCGGAGTCGACGCCTGACGTAAAGGCCGACTGGCAAGATCAGCAGGCCGATCAGGAACGGAATGCGCCAGCCCCACGAAGCAAGGGCGGCCGGTGGCAATGCCTGGCTGAGCAGCACGCCGAGGGATGCGCCGAGTAACGCGGCCGCGCCCTGGCTGGCGACCTGCCAACTGACCAGATAGCCGCGACGTGAAACAGGCCCCGCTTCCATGACGAAGGTCGCGGCAGTGCCAATGTCGCCGCCAAGAGCAAGACCTTGCAGCGATCGAGCGGCGACGATTATGATCGGCGCACTTACGCCGATCGTGGCGAACGACGGGCAAAGGCCGATCGCCGCCGTCCCGAGGCCCATCATCCAGGTTGTCCTCGTCATCGCTGCACGGCGTCCCACGCGGTCCGCGTAAGCGCCGATCATAATCGCGCCAAGAGGACGCATAAAAAAGCCGACGCCGAATGTGCCGACTGCCAGCAATAACGAAGTCAGCGGATCACTCGATGGGAAGAACTGGTCTCCGATCATCACCGCGAAGAATCCGAAAACGGTGAAATCGAACATCTCGAGGCCAGTGACGAGCGATGTTGCGACAACGATCTTGAGAAGCTCGCCGCGATCTTCCTGATTGCCGGCAGGCCGGACGCATGTCCCGGTCGGAGGCGTGCAGATTCTTTGTATGGTCATCAATAATGGCGTATGAGCTTCAAGTTGGAGACGCAGTGCTCACTGCAACGGCACATGGCAACATATCACGCGTGCCCATTGGCTACTCGCTTGCGCACGCGTAGTTCCCATCTCCAGTGCGCGCCCGCGAACACCACGGTCAGCGGCCGGTTCTTTTACTGGTACATGATGAAGAGCATCTACAGCAGCCTGAAATACGTCACCCCAAACAGCGGCATCAGGGCACAGCCACCAGCGCTGCTGGCGCGGCGCACGGCGCTGTATCAGGCCGCGCGAGCCCGGAACCCGCAGCGTTGGGCTGTGGGCATCCGCAACTGGCAGCTAGCCGATGCCGTGTACCTGAACGCGAGGCGTTGCGTGGGCTCACATGCCTATCGAACTGAGCCGGCACACCTCACTCTGCCGATTGCGACTACACTGGACCAGTCATTGGCAGGCGCGCCGCCAGATTGGAGCACGCTGCCAAGTCCACGGCAAACTATATGAACTTGTTTCCTGACCCAGGACCCTACGGGAGGATCGCGCATGTACCGGGATGGCCGGCACGCCGGTGCAGGCCGCTCTGGCGATCACTTGCGGCGGCCTGGCTCGCCACAGGTGGCCTGCTGGGGACCGCGTCTCACCGCGTGTACGCCGGACAGATATGCGACGCGCCCTATATTCATGACGGCGGGCGGATTCGCTTCGAGGCGGACGGATTGACGCCGATGACGACGCTTGCCTTCTTCCGGAACGTCAGCGACCTCGAGCGCGACATATGTTCGTTCGATCTGGATATCTACTCCAAGTCCGCCCTCCGGCGCTTGATGGGGCCACCCGTCGAGACAGTGCAGCGTCACCGGCTCATGATTGACGAGCGCTCTGGACAACCGATCGTACGCAGTCTGAACGCACGTGTACAGGCCTACGGCCTGTACACTGATCTGGTCGGGGAAATGAGTACCAACTCGAACGGACTGCTGCTGTACCCACCGACGCTGGTCGAGGGCCAGGTACTCCCCGCGGAAACCAGGTACTCCCCGCGGAAACGTTTGTGTCCCGCTACGACTTTCGTATCGTGGATCGCCGCACCGGCACCAAGGTCTCCGATTTCGTCGGCTCCAATGTCCGCCTGACCTTGTCCGAGCGGATAGTGGGGCCACTGCAGCGTTTGAAACTTGCCACCGGCACACTTCTCTGCTGGCCCATTCGATACAGCAAGTTCGTTGATCCTGGCAGCTTTCGGCTGGTCGATACGGATATCGAACTGGAGCCGACCGTGCTCGACATGACCGACTGGTATTGTCCCGCCCGGCGATTCGTCATGCGTCAGGAAGTCCGCTACAGGAATATGCAGCAAGTGGTCGATGTCGTGGAAATTGAATAGGACGGACGCCGGAGAATTCCGGCATTGGAACACCTGCATCGGCGACACATGTCGCACCACTAGATTTGACTTTATCTTTGGCCCGATATCCTCAACCTAGCAGTGCTGCACGACCTCAACGCCGACCGTGAGACACCCATCGTCATCCGCCAGGTCAAATACCTGAACAAAATCGTCGAGCAGGACCATTCGGCTACCAAGCGCGTCGTCCGACCGATGCTTGGCTTCAAAGCCTTTCGCTGCGCGCGCATCCTGTTGGCCGGCATTGAACTCATGCATATGATTGCCAAGGGCCAGATGAAGTGCCCCGATGGAAGCAATCCGTCCGCTGCAGAGCCGTTCTATTCCTTGGCCGGCGGTGGTCTTCCCGGCTGGGGCGTGCGCGCAACGATAGCATTCTTCATCGTGCCACCCGATGGGCCACTATCTGCCAGAATTGGCGGCTTTATTCCCCTCCCTGGCGCCATATGCAGGCACAACACATTTCCTCAGCCACGCTGACGCAGCGCGAACGAGAAGTCCTGGCCCTGGTCGCATCCGGCATGAGTTGCCGCGCCGTTGCCGCCGAATTACAGATCAGCGTGCTGACCGCCCGCAAGCATCGCAGCAACTTGCTCGGCAAGACGGGCCTGCGCAATGCGGCGCAGCTTGCCGCCTACGCGGTGGCGCACGGCTTTCGTCGATCTCGCGCGGCCCATCGGAGCGGCAGGGATGGCCCATCCGGATCGCGTGCCACCGCTTGCGCTGACGCAGCGCGAGTGTGACATCGCACAACGGGTAGCCGCGGGGCACACCAGCAAGCAGATCGCCAGGGAGCTCGGTCTGAGCAACCTGACCGTACGCAAGCATCGGGAGAACCTGTACCGGAAACTCGGGGTTGGCAATGCGGCCGGCGTGGCGATTTATTGCCTGCGTCATGGCCTGCTGGCGCCATGAGCGAATGCTTGAATCCGTGCTAACGGAGATACGGCATTGGCAGTATTGCAAGGTGCGTGCGCGCGGCGGGATGATGCTGCGCAGGCTTTGCTTTGTAGGCTGGAAAGCTAGAGCTGGCGCGGCATTCAGGGAACTCTAAGTCAATTGAATAATATTTAAAAGAGATTTTCGCGTGCACGGGCGTTAGTCGGTTTTATTAGGGGTGGGCATGCTGCAAAACAAGAATGCCGGGTCGGTGCCCTGGGGCAGGGACGGGCTTGTCCCAGAGCGCAGGCCCGCATACCAGGCCAATCGTCCAGCGCGCGGGCGGCGGCGCCGCGAGCAACAACAGGCCATCCTCGATGCCAGCCTTCTGGCCCGGGAATGCGAGCGGCAGCGCATCGCCTGCTGCCTGCACGACGAGGTGGGCCAGGTGCTTGCCCTGGCGCTACTGCGGCTGGGCCAGTTCGAGCGGCTGGCGTGCCCGCCGCAGGCGCGTGCGCTGATCGACGAGACGCGTGAGCTGGTGGCGGACGCCGCCGGCAACATCCGCTCGGCGACGTTCGACCTCGGGCTTGGCCTGCTGGCGCAGGGGCCGCTCGACGACGCGCTGCGTAGCCTGGCGCATCGTGTACGGGCCGGATCGAGCGGCGCACCCTGCCTGCTGCTGGATCTGCGCGGCCCGCAGGTGCTGCTTGAGCAAGCCGCCACCGCAGTGTTGCTGCGCGTGGTGAACGAACTGCTTGCCAACGTCCGGAAGCACAGCGGTGCGGCCCAGGTGTGGGTGCGTACGGCCTGTGGCCGCGGTCATGTGACGGTCAGTGTGGAGGACAACGGCCGTGGCTTCGATGCCGGCGCCGTTTCCAGCCAGGGCGGCGCTGCTGGCGGCTTTGGCCTGCCCAGCAGCACGGCGCAGCTTCGCGCGCTGGGCGCGCGCCTCGAAGTGTGCTCCGCGCCGGGCAGCGGCACTCGCATGCGTATCGTGATGCCCATAGGCCACGGGCGGGGGGCTGGCGCCGATGCCGACGGCTCGCCGCATCGCGACGGGAGCGACGCCATGTGGCGAGGTTAGAGATGCCGACCACGCGCGTTTTGCTGGCGGATGATCACACGCTCTTCCGGGAGGGGATAGCCGCCTTGCTTGAGCGGGAAGCCGACATCACCGTCATCGGGCAAGCCGGCGATGGCATTGAAGCTTTGCGAATGGCTCAGGCCTTGCTCCCCGACGTGATCACACTCGATCTCGGCATGCCAGTACTCAACGGCGTCGACGCGCTCTGCCGCATCGTGCCGGCCGTGCCCTCGGCGCGCGTCCTGTGCCTCTCGGCGCATGGCGAGCAGCGCATGATCGCCTCTGCGCTGGATGCCGGCGCGCTCGGCTATCTGCTCAAGGACTGCGCCTACGACGAGCTCGGCAAGGCCATCCGCACGGTGGCGGGCGGACGCTCATATCTCAGTCCGGAAGTGGCCACCGCCATGGTCGCCAGCCTGCGCTCGGCGCGGCACCACGGCGTGGCGGCGCCGAGCGCGCAACTGAGCGCGCGCGAGAGGCAGATCCTGCAGTTGCTGGTGGAGGGGCACTCCACCCGGGAGATCGCCGAACGGCTGCACATCAGCGCCAAGACGGTAGGTACCCATCGGGAGCACATCATGGCCAAGCTCCAGGTCAAGGGCATTGCCCAGTTGACGCGCTACGCCATTCGCGAAGGCCTGTTCTAGGCGTTGCGCCGCCGACGGCGGCATGCGTCGCCCCCGCGCGAGCCGCGCCTGTGCCTCCGCCGGTTCGGGCTGCTGACGAGCGAATCAGTTTTCCTGAAGGTGCAAATCAGTCCGCGACACGGTTCGCCGGCGCCCGCGATGGGCGACCATGCATTCCAGACGAGCGGTGCATGCGCGATGGCAACAAGGCACGGCGCGTCGGCGGACGACGGGGTTGATGCCGGCGCCGTCCTTTCTCGACAAACGATCTGGAGCTGAAAAATGGCAAACGTCGATACGGTGGGTCTGTGGAAACAGTGGATGGGCGCCCTGCAGGCGACCGCCTTCCCCAATGGCATGTCCGCCCAGCAGCAGTTCAGCGCTGGCTCTACCACCCTGAACGTGGACCTTGGCAACGCCGACCCCGGCATCATCAACGCCTACGTGTATGGCATTGGCGACGTCGTGCCTGCCAACAGCCCGGCATACGCACCCGCGGGCGGGCTGCTGGCGACGTACGCAACCTTCCTCGATTGGGTGGACCTTGGCGCCATGGTCAACCCGAACCTCGCCAGCCAGGTCAACCAGGCCGCTGCCGCGCTCAATACCGCCCAGACGGCATTCAACAACGTCCAGGTGGCGGCCTACACGGCTTATGGTGCCTACAAGAACGTCAATCCCACGCCGCCTGCGTTCCAGACCTGGGTGCAGCAGAGCTATCCGTCATACCTGAGCGCCAACAATGCACTGATCGGCGCTGCCAGCGCCTATGACGAAATCATGATCCAGGCCTATGGGGCCGGCTATAGCGTCGTGCAGCAGGCCCGCGCGAAGGTGGGCATCAACGGCGCGCAGAGCATGTCGCTGCAGAACCCGTACAACATGCCGGTCAAGATAGGCAGCGTCGCGCCCGCGGGCAGCCAGCCGGTGGTGATCGGCGGCACCAATCCGGTGCCGGCGAACAACCTAATCTCGGCCTTTGCGCCGTCCTACGCCCTGCAGGCGTTCAGCGCCAAGTATGCCGAGTGGCAGCAGGCCAGCGTCGCCGGCAAGAATAACGCCGGCGCGTCGATCTCGGTGACCTCCGCTTCGAAGACCTATGACTTCGACGAGTTTGGCTGGAGCACCTCGGTGGACGCCAGCCTGTTCGGCGACTTCTTCTCCTTCTTCGGCAGCGGTTCGGCCAGCGGCCAGAAGACCAGCGTCAATACCACCAGCACGGACTTCAGCCTGACCGTGGACTTTACCGGCTTCGGCACCTTTCCGGTCAGCCCTGGGCTGTGGTGGGACAACGGCGCGCTGGTGTCGACCTACCATCAGCGGCTCAAGCCTGGCGCGCCGGCTTTCTTCGGCGACAGCGGAGCGCTGGCGCGGATCCCGACGCAGATCGTGGTGGGGTTCCAGCCGACGGTGACGCTGAAGATGGCGGCCAGCGACTACAGCAACGTCAAGAACAGCTGGCAGGCGCAGGCGACCGCGTCGATCGGCATCGGGCCCTTCCGCCTCGGCTCGGCCACGGTGTCGACCTACGGCATCAAGCAGGACATCAAGTGGGACGACGCATCGGCCACGGTCACCATCGGCCCGGTCAGCAGCACCCTGCCGATCCTGCTTGGGGTCGTAAGCCAGAAGCTGGGCGCCTGACGCCACTCGCAGTGGCAGTCCCTCGCTCGCTCATGCGAGGGGCTGCACCGCGTTCCTGCCCATCCAGCCCAACCTGTCCATCCTGCCGGGAGGTCTCGCCGTGCTATCCGACCGCGCGCTCTGGCGCTTGTATGCCGCGGCGATTGCCAGCCATGTGGGCGTGGCTGGCAGCGACGTGTTCTCGGTCGCCGGGGTTGCCACCTTCAGCGGCCTGGGCAGCGCGGATGCACAGGTGGGCAATTGGTGCACCTACCAGCTTGGCGACGGTATTCCCGCTGCCGCCGGTGCGTACGCGCCGCGCAGTCGCCGCGGCGCAGCCCGGCTTGTTGCAGGCGGCTGCCGGGGCGAGCGGCCTGCAATCCGACCTGGCGCGCTACCGGCAGGCCGTGCTGGCATGGCGGCCCGGACCTGCCACGCCTACGGGCGTCAACTTCGCGGCCAATGTCGCAACCGACGCGATGGCGGGTGGCGCGACCGCGGCTGCGCTGGACGCACATCAGGCGCTGCTAGTCTGGCTGGGCGGACGCATGCCGGCGCTCACGGCGGCCTTGAATCGCTGCCTGCAGGCAGCGCAACAGGAGGCGTCGGACCTGAACATGGCAGCCAGCCTCTATGCGGCGGGAACCGTATTCCGTTGCCCGCAATACGCGATCGACGGCTGGCTTACGGGGCTGGCCGCATGGCGCGCGTCGCCGGCCGGCGGCGCCACGGCCTGGTCCGTGTCCGTGCCGCTGCAAGGGCTGGCTCCGCCAGCCGGGGCCGCACCCGCCGCCTTGCCGGGCGCGGGGCCGCCGGATCCGACGGATGCAGGCAACTGGCCTTCTTTCCTGGACCTGCACGCGTCCGGGGGCACGGTAGCGGCGGACGCACTCAACGCCGCTTCGCCATCGACGACGGTCGACGGCGCGGCGGATGGCCTGCTCGACGAGGTCAATGGGTTGACATTGTCGCTGGGTGGAATCGGCGTCTTCGCGCTGTCCCCGGGCAACTGGTTCGACGCCGGCCTGCTGGGTGGCGGCCAGGCCGCGCTGCCTGCCGGCGCGCCCGATTTCTTTAGCGCTGCCGGTGCGCTTGCCTTGCTGCCAACGGGTGCGGTCATCGGCTACCAGCCGCGCGTTACTCTGCGTGCCGGCAGCCCGCAGCAGGCTCAGGCGCTCGCCACCGCGCTGACGCGGGTCGGTCCGTTTGCCATACAGGGCGTGGTCCAGGATGTGCCCGGCGTCATGGCATGCCGGGGTTGCAACGGCACCGAAGTCTCATTCGATGCCAGCGGCTCGGATGTCCCGGTCTTGCTGGGCGTAATCAGCAAGCCGGTTTCGTAGCGCTAGCGGGGACACGCCCGCCAGCGCATCCATTGCAGTAGCGTTTCAAGGAGAGCAACCATGATGGACGACTGGAAAGTCAGCGCGTATCGCGACCCCACGAACGGCCTTGGCGTCTGGGTGTACTACGAGAATCCGGCCTTTCCGGATATCCACATGAGTCGTTGCGTCGACGATGCCACGCGCGACCATATGGCGACGAACGATCGCACCGCGTATTACTTCGGCAATAACCGGCCGCCCACTTTCAACAACGCCACAGTGCCGGAACATACCCGCATCGCGCTGCAGGCCGCCTGGCGCGACTATTACACAGTGATGTGAGGTCTGCCATTCCACGCGTTGCATCCTTCAAGGAGCCAGCCATGGCCAAGTATTGCCAGGAAAAATTCACCGAAGCCACCACCGGAACAGAGGTCAAAGTCTGCTGGCGGCAAGACAAGCATGTTCACGATGCCACTCTCATCACAACGATCGAGCTCTGGCTCCAGGCCCAGCGGGGAGGGCAATGGGGGGTACGCACCGGCAGCTACGAGTCCAACCTGTCGTCCTGCGCGGTGAACGCAGTCAGTTTTGACTAGTGCGCGAATCAGGGCGGGGGCCGGTACCCCCGCCGATAGGGCTCACGCGACGGCATCAGTTTCGTCGCCTCGCCATGCGCAGAGCCGCGCCATGAAAACCTGCGAAAGGCGGCCATCTCCAAGAATGTTGGCTCAGCGTCCTCTGTACTTGGGGGTGTGTCGCCAAAAGCACGAGGCCGCAAGTTAGGACTCGTGCCAGTGGGTAACTTCTCTGTAGTGCACCGTTTTCAACACGAACTGTATTTCCCTGAGAAAATCCCCCCAATGGGAACGCGACGTTGACACAGTGACAAGACAAGCTTTCGGCAAAACGTGGTGGGGCGAGCAGTGGCTCAATGCTCTGACCCACATCGACTATGACAACCGCTTGCCGCGCGGAAGAACCTACGCCAACAAGGGCGCGGTCAAGGATCTGGTCGTCAGGGATGGAACCATTCACGCCCTGGTACAAGGCTCCCGGCGGCGCCCCTACGAGGTGACGATCGCCGTGCCGCCACTTTCCACGAAGGATTCGACACGGCTTCTGGATGACATCGCGACCGATCCTGCCTTGATCGCCAGGATGCTCAATCGGGAACTGGATCCGACGGTTCTGGATCGAGCCCGCAAACTTGGTATTTCTGTCTTTCCCGAGCGCTGGAAGGATCTAGACATGCATTGCTCCTGCCCGGATTGGGCCGTGCCTTGCAAACACCTGGCGGCTGCGATTTACCTGCTGAGCCGCGAGATCGATGGCAATCTGTTTTTGGTGTTTGCACTGCGTGGCGTCGATCTGGCGCAAGCCTTGAAGTCGCGCGATATCCATCTGGAACCGGGAGCCGGGGCTGTCCTGCCAACCTTGGCCGAACTGCTGCCGACGGCGGCAGACATGGCGGTCGATGCGGGAGATCTTGCCGCGCTTGATCAGATTGATCTGTCCGCGATTCCGGATGTGAGCGCTCCGCTCCTGCACGTGCTGCCTGCGCACCCCACATTTTTCACTAACGGAGACTTTCGCGAGACCATGCAGCGTGTCCTGCTACGGGTGGGCAAGGCGGCGCGACTAGCCATGGACATCGGCGCTGTCAACGCTGGGGGCCTCACGCTTGCGGCGGACGACCTGCCGACGATTGCGCTGGACCCGCAATTTCACGCGTCCGTGGCCGGTACGAAAGACATCACCACCGTCGATGCCTTGGAAACAGCACTGGCTCGGATCGAAGCCAGCAACCTGCCAGACCTGCAGCCTGGCGTGGCGGCCTTGTTCCACGTGCGACTGATCGCGCTGCAATTGCTCGCACAATTGCTGGCGGTATCCATACCTGGCTGTCCCGATTCCATCTGGCGCACCGCGAATACGCACCGGTGCTGTGCCTCGAGGAAGCAAAGGCTGGGAGTTTCGGGCTGTCACTTGCGGTCGAGGATCGTTCGGCAGCACCGAACAAGCCAGTACCACTTGCCTCGATTCTCACCGACCAGGGCTGGTCGAA
This sequence comes from Cupriavidus basilensis OR16, assembly GCF_000243095.1. GTDB lineage: Bacteria > Pseudomonadota > Gammaproteobacteria > Burkholderiales > Burkholderiaceae > Cupriavidus > Cupriavidus basilensis_D. The sequence continues at coordinate 53,226 of NZ_AHJE01000086.1, forward strand.
GGCGCGTTTTGGCATTCTGCAGACGATCGCGCTCCTGGCCGAGGGCTTCCCACCGATCAATACCTACATCCGTGCCGGCGCAAAGACACCTATCCAGATTGCCGCGGATGCGCTGCCGGGCTTGCTGTTCGACACCTTGCCCGTGGTCCGCTTGCTGGGGATTCGCGCGCTGTTGCCGAAAGCGCTCGAGCGGTTGCTACGTCCCCGCTTGTCCATGCAGATCAAGGGCAGCGTGGCCGTTGGTGACCATCTGCTGACCCGCGCCGAATTCGAGCGATTGGTCAAGGACGCCACGGGCGTCATACGTTTCAAGGGAATGTACGTCTATCTGGATCCGCACGAGGTCGAGCGCCTGCGCGCGCAGATGGCCAATCCATCTACGCCTGCCGGCGCTGAGTTGCTGCGTGTCGCGCTAGCGGGGGAATTCGCCGGGACGGCTGTCGGTCTGGATGGCAAGGCCAGGAAAATCATCCAGGACCTGCTGCAAGCGGGCACGGTGCCTCTGCCGCGCGGTATTGACGCTACCCTGCGCCCATACCAGCAGCGGGGCTATGCCTGGCTTTATCGGAATGCGCGAGTTGGCCTTGGCAGCGTGATTGCGGACGACATGGGTCTGGGCAAGACACTGCAGGTCATTACGACCCTGCAAAAGCTCAAGGAAGATGGCGCACTTGACGACGCCAAGGCCCTGGTCATCATGCCAACCAGCTTGTTGACCACTGCCCTGCGTACCTTGGCATGGCGCGTCGTGGTGGTAGATGAGGCTCAGAATATCAAGAACCCGGCTGCCGCCCAAACCAAGGCCGTGAAGGCGGTCCCCGCCGCTAGCGTGATTGCCATGAGCGGCACGCCGGTGGAGAACCGCCTGTCCGAGTACTGGAGCATCCTGGATTTCGCTAACCGAGGTTATCTGGGAAGCCTCAGCCAATTCGTGAGGGAGTATGCGACGCCGATTCAAATCCAGCGCGATCAGCACGTCGTCCAGCGCTTCAAGCGGGTGACGGCTCCCTTCCTGTTGCGACGCCTGAAATCCGACAAGGCCATCATCAGCGACCTGCCAGACAAGAGCGAGCAGGATCAGTTCTGCACGCTGACCAAGGTGCAGACGGCTCTGTATGAATCGGTGGTGCAGGAAGGGTTGCGAACCGTCGCGGGGGAATCCGACACCTTCAAGCGCCAAGGCCTGGTGCTGCAGATGATGCTGGCATTGAAGCAGATCTGCAATCATCCCGCGCTATATCTGAAGGAGGGCAGATCGATGCAGCGGCGTCTGGCAAGGCCGAGCGATTCTTTGAGCTCATTGAAGATATCCATGCCAGCCATGAGAAGGTGCTGGTATTCACCCAGTTCCGCGAGATGGGCGACTTGCTATGCCGTTGGGTACAACAGCGCTATGGCCGAGATCCGCTATTTCTCCACGGCGGTGTCCCGCGAGCCAGGCGGGATGCGATGGTCGAGCGGTTCCAGAGCGACCGGACCGACCGGGTGTTTATCCTGTCGATCAAGGCCGGCGGGACCGGGCTGAACCTGACCGCGGCCTCCAATGTCATCCATTACGACCTCTGGTGGAATCCTGCCGTCGAAGCGCAGGCCACGGACCGGGCCTATCGCATTGGCCAGCAGCGCAACGTTCAGGTCCACCGCTTCATCACGCGCGCGACGTTTGAAGAACGTATCAACGACATGCTTCGCGCCAAGCGGGAGCTGGCCGACCTGGTGATCGGTACTGGCGAACAGTGGATCGGCAATCTCAGTGGGGACGACCTCAAGACACTGTTCAGCTTGGCGGAACCTTGAACGCGCATCGCTTGCGTGCTTGTCGGGGTCATCGCAAAAGCCTTTGAATGGCATGGCCTTTTCGATGCAATCCGCCAGAATTCGCACAAAAAAGTACGATGACCCCGGGCAGCAGGGGTCAGGAGTACGGGCCGGGCCATGCCTTTCACCGTGAGTAAATGGTCTTCCCTCCCACGATGGTCTCGAGCACTTGGATATCCTTGATCCGTGCGGGGTCGTCCAGCGGGCTGGCTGACAGGATGGCGAAGTCCGCGAGCGGTGACCGCGCGCAGCGCCAGGGTCGGACTGATGCGCTCCGCCGCTCCGATAACCTTGCCGCTACTCGAAATCCGGTTGACCGCAGACCACATCAGGCGCAGCGGATCCATCGGCACCACGGGTGTGTCGGTGTGGATGGTGAATCGCAGACCCAGCTTGCGCGCGGATTCAGCCGGGCTGATGCGCATGGTGCGCTGAGGCCCGAGGAAGACGTCGCGGTGCCGGTCGCCCCAGTAGTAGGTATGCAGGACAAAGAAGGACGGGATAACGCCCAGCGCCTTCATCCTGGCGAGTTGGTCATCGCGTGCTGTCTGCGCGTGCACGATGATGTGGCGCGCATCGGCACGGGGGAAGGCCTTCTGCGCTTCGCTGAAAGCGAACAGGATGTCGTCGATGGCGGCATCGCCGTTGCCGTGGATGGCAATCTGCCGGCCGGCCTTGTGTTGTTCGAGCACCAGAGCAGCAAGCTGGTCGCGCGGCATGGTGGGGTAGCCGCGATAAGTGTGGTCCTTTCCAGGCGCGTGCACGTGGTATGGCTCGCTCAGGTAGCCGGTATAGCCCTGGATCGAGCCGTCATCGAAAATTTTGGTTGCACCGATCCTGAGCAATTGCGGATCCGGTGGGTGGAACTCGAGCTTGCCGTCGATCAGCGCCTTGGCGACAGGAGCGGTGGGCCAGAGTACCAGGCGGATCCGCAGTTGCCCCTGCGCCGCCGCTTCTTGCAGCATGCCCAGCAGTTTGGGATCCCCGAGGGCGCCGTCTTGCGCTGTCGTCACGCCTTTGGCCGTGTAGATTTCGGTGGCCTTGCGGATCGCCTCGAGATTCTTCTCACGGCTCAGCGTCGGTATCCTGGCCGCCACTGCTGCCAGTGCGGTGGTCTCCTCCAGTACGCCATTCAGTTCGCCTGTGGCGGCGTCGCGCCGAAATTCTCCGCCCTGCGGATTCGGGGTGTTCCTTGTGATCTGCGCTAGTTCCAGGGCCTTGCTGTTGGCAACGGCGAAGTGACCCGATACGTGGCGAATGAAGATCGGATGATCGGTGGATACCCGGTCCAGGTCGGCTCGGGTCGGGTGCCGTTTCTCCGTGACCAGAGTGTCGTCATAGCCGTAGCCAAGAATCCATTCTCCCTTGGGCGTGCTTTCGGCCTTGCGCTTCAGGCGCGCGACGATCTCGTCGATGTTCTTGACGGTGCCGACGGGAGCACTGCTCAAATCGACCGAGAACGCCTCTGCGGCGCCGGTCGCCAGGAAATGACTGTGCGCGTCGACGAAGCCGGGAATCAGCGTTTTCCCTTGGAGGTCGACCACCCTGGTGCCCGGCCCGGCCAGTGCCTCGATGTCGCCCCTGTGTCCTACCGCCTGGACACGGCCGTCACGTACGGCGACCGCTTCCGCGGTGCTGTCGCCGGCGTCCACCGTCAGCACCTTGCCGTTGATATAGATCGTGTCTGCGGTCGTGGCCGCATTCTCCACGGCAGCGCAAATTGACGTGCCCGCGACGCTGCCCGCCGCAAGTGTCAATGTCAGGGCAAATCTGATGGATCGCATCATCATTGTCGCTCTCATATTCCGGTTTCTCCTCCCTTGTATTTGTCTTTGTACTTGTACTTGTCCCTGGTTCTGCCTGCGGTACCCTCCCGGGATCAGGCGGAGCAAGCCAGCCTAACTTAAGAGCGGCAAGCGCTCATAGATCCAGAAGACGGGGATCCTTGGTGCCAGCCGCCACGTGGGTGAACCTGGAAGCGACAGCGATGGGTTGCTAGCGAGTGGTCGGCTCCGCGCTCCGCGAGGTGGCCGCCAGGGTACGCCGGGCAGCGGGACGCGCCCGGCCACATGATGCTGAGCATTCGCCATGGCTGGCGGCGTCTGGCGGGTAAACAACCGGCAATCAGATATCCAGTACGATCTTGCCGATGTGCCGATTCGATTCCTGGTAGCGAAAGGCGTCAGCGATCGCTTCCAGGGGAAAGTGCCGATCGATTACCGGGCGGATGCCAGTGACATTCAGGGCTCGTATCATGTCGAGCTGGTGTCGGCGGCTCCCTACCAGCAGGCCGGTCAGGCGCAGATGCTTGCGCAGCAACTGGGTGATGGTGACCGGCCCGGTCGGGTTTCCCAGTGAGCCGATCACGGCGATATGTCCGCCGACACGGGCGGCCGTCATTGATTGATCGAGCGTTGCCGCTCCGCCGACCTCGATAACATGGTCGACCCCAGTGCCGTCCGTCATTTCGCGCACTGTTTCTCCCCATTGCACAGTCTCGCGATAGTTGATCAGGCCATCGGCGCCAAGCTTTCGGAGCCTGGCAAGTTTCTCGTCCGAGGATGAGGTGGCGATCACCCGTGCGCCGGCTGCCTTGGCGAATTGCAGGGCGAAGATCGAGACTCCGCCAGTGCCGAGAACCAGCACGGTTTCCCCGGCCTTCAAGGCGCCATCGACAAACAGTGCTCTCCATGCCGTCAGCCCGGCCGTGGTCAGCGTCGCAGCCTCGGCATGGCTGTATCTGTGTGGGGCATGCGTGAAGCAGCTTGCAGGTAACGTTACGGTTTCCCGCGCAAAGCCGTCGACGCCATCCCCGGGAACGGTGGCGAAATCGCACACGCGAGCTTCTCCATCGTGCCAGCTCGGGAAGAAGGTGCTGACGACACGGTCGCCAACGGAAAAATCCTTCACGCCCGCGCCAATGGCTGTGACGTCCCCTGCGCCGTCAGCCATTGGAATGCGCCTGTCTTTCAATCCCCGACGGCCGGAAACCACGGCGTAATCATGATAATTGAGCGAACTTGCACGAATACGGACGGTGATCTCCCCCTGCCTGGGGGGTGCGGCCGTGGCTTCCCCGATCACCATGCGCTCGAGACCGGCCGGTGGATCGAGGTAAATGGCTTTCGATGCAGTCATAGCGTTCCCTTAATTGGTGACAACAAGTGCGAGGCTAGTTTAGCATCGTTAAATTATTAATGTCGACGTAATAAATGATTTGCGGAAGGCAAGAGGCGCGGCAGGGGAGTGAGAGCTGGAGGCGGCCGAGGCACATCGTGAGGGATGGAAGCCGGAGCCCGATGCGGACGGCGGCGTTGAGCAATACACCCGGGCAGAGCCTGGGGCTTCTCTGCGGCAGGCAAGGCGGATGCGCCAGATTTTGCACCCGATGGACGCGATCCAGCGAATTCGAAGGGTTTTCAACCCATTGATTTGAAAGGACGTTTTCCGTGTCAGCGCCAGACTCTACTGGGATGGGCCCAATGCCTCGCTTCCGGGGACACTGAGGGACTCAAATCGGACGTCTGGAGGTTCATCATGGAAATCGATATGCCTGGCATGATCTCCGCTCGCCTACTCAGGCCCAGACCACGGGAGCGCCCCTCGATGGTCCAAGCTTGTTGCCGTCTGTCACGGCCCCCAAGGCGCCGCCCTCGAAGGGATAATCGTACTTTTGGTGCAGCCTGTGGACACGCCGCCTGGGGGCAGAAGGCCGACATCCTCTGCAGATTTGGCTAAAATCATTGCCGCGTCTAGTGGGTGGCGGGTAGAGGCTATCACTTCGATTTCCTTCGCCCGCGCCCACCATGAGCCGCTCGGTCGTGGCTCATGAGTTTCACAGTGCAAGCCAGTTGGCTTGGGCTGCAGACTAATTCACCATCTCTTCCGCCTGTGCTCAAGCTTGCCGCATCCCTTCGTATTGAGTTGCTCCACGTCAAGCCTCTGGTCTGGCGCCGCTTTGTTGTCCCGGCCGACATACCACTCCCCAAGCTCCACAAGGTGATCCATTTTGTGATGGGCTGGGAGGACACTCACCTGCATGAATTCGCCATCAACGGCGAGCGGTTCGGTGTACAGGATAAGGACGTCTCGAATGAAAGCCTGCGCTCGGAGAAGGGCGTTCGGCTGAACAAAGCGCTCGGCGCGGCCACCGAATTCGAATACCACTATGACTTTGGCGATGACTGGCAGCACCGCGTAATCGTCGAATCAGTTGGCTGCCCTGACCTGGCACTGGCTCTGCCGGTTTGCCAGGCTGGCGAAAACGCTTGCCCTCCGGAAGACGTTGGTGGGCCACACGGTTATGCGGAATTCCTCGCAGCGCTCCGGGACAAGACCCACGAACAGCACAATGACTTCCGGTTGTGGATTGGAGGCGTATTCGACCCGGTCGGCTTTGATGTGAATGCGGTCAATGCGAGGCTGCGGGCGATTCGGTGACGGCAGTGTGTACACTACTGTGCTAATTTTTTGTTTTGCCCATGACAATCACTATCAACGAAGACCTCCGTGCCTATATCGATCCACTTACTGAGGACGAATACGCAGCGCTAGAACGCAGCCTACTCTCGGAAGGGTGCCGCGATGCGCTGGTGTTGTGGGGCGATCTCCTGGTGGACGGACACAACCGCTACAGCATCTGCCGGGAGCACGGAATCTCTTTCAATACGGTACAAAACCAGACGTTCGGGTCCATGGACGATGTGCACCTGTGGATGATCGACAATCACCTCGGGCGGCGCAGCGTATCGGATTTCCAACGAGGCGTACTCGCACTGCGGAAGAAGGAAATCGTATCCGCGCGTCTGACACAAGCGCAAGCGCAGCATGGTTCTGCAAAACCTGCCGGGGCTGAAGTCGCCACGCAATCCGGAGCCGATCCAGTGATGACTCGCGAGGCTGTTGCGCGCACGGCGCGGGTGAGCAGTGCGACGCTTGGTCAGATCGAGAAAATCCAGAAGACGGCTGCGCCCGAGTTGGTCAGCGCTGTAAGGGCGGGCGTGATTTCTATTAATGCTGCGGCTGCCGTAGCCTCCTTGCCTGGCGAGAAGCAAGTAGCGGCTGTTGCTGGAGGGAAGAAGGAACTGCGCCAGGTGGCAAGGCAGGTGCGCGAGGCCCGCGTGCCACCCAAGCCTGAACCGGTGCCCCCGCCCAGCGACGCCACCCCCGATCAACTGGCAATTCACCGCCTGACGCTATTGGTTACACAGCTGACTGAAGAGCGCGATCAGTTGAAAAAGAAGGTGCAGCACTTGACCGTTGCGCTTGCAGAGGCCCGCGGTGGGCAATAGTTTGCTGCGCATGATTTCATGCGCGGCCAAGGTGTCATGGCTCACCGTCGGCCACGCTACGCAGGTCAGCATCACACCCAGCGGATAATGCAACCGTTGGCGCACCTTCGCCACCGCCGGATTCAGCGCTCTCATCGTCGTTCACTCGTCTTGCGAGGTTCGCGGCAGACCCGCCCCCCTCAGTGCGACAGAAACCATTTCTTGCCATAATGACGACCGTTTCCGACCAGTCCCGGCAAGGGATCGGTCAATCGTCTGTCAGTCGTAAGGCACTTTTTGTGAGTGGCTAATGGAAGAACAAATCACCGTCTACGCTTTGCCGGTATTCCTGCTCTTGATGCTGGCGGAGCTGGGCTACGGCCTGTACGTCGGTCGCAATACCTATCGCCTGAATGATGCCCTCAGCAGCCTGAGCCAGGGCTTGCTAAGCCAGCTGGTGGCGAGCGTCAGCCAGCTCTTCCAGATCGGCCTGTATGCCTTGACGTGGCGCCGGGTGGCACTGTTTCCCCATGCAGGCCTGTGGGGCAGTGTCTGGGGCTGGCTGCTGGCGATCGTGATGTTCGATTTCTGCGACTACTGGCTACACCGGGCCGGGCATGAAAGCGCAGTGTTCTGGGCCGCCCATGCCGTGCATCACCAGAGCCAGGATTTCAATCTGTCCACCGCGCTGCGCCAGGAGAGTACCGTTGCCTTCCTGGGGTGGCCGTTTTACTTGCCGATGGCGCTGGCTGGCGTTCCTCCGCAGCAGTTTGCGCTGGCCGGCCTCATCGTGCTGCTATACCAGTTCTGGATCCACACCGAGCACATCGGCAAGCTGGGCTGGTTTGACCGGGTGTTTTCCTCGCCGTCCAACCATCGTGTGCATCATGCGGTCAACGACCAGTACCTGGACAAGAACTATGGAGGGATGCTGATCATCTGGGACCGGCTGTTCGGCACTTTTGCCGAGGAGCAGGAGAAGCCGGTGTATGGTACTCGCAAGCCGCTCAACAGCTGGAGTCCGCTATGGGCGGTGGCTTCCGGCTATGTGCCGCTGTGGCAGCTGGCGCGCCGTGCGCCACGCTGGCAGGACAAGTTCAAGGTGTGGTTCAAGGCGCCGGGCTGGCTGCCGCCCGGCGTGAGCGATGATAGTGCGCCCTTTGACCTGCAGCGTGCGCGCCAGCGCTTCGATCCGCCTCTGGTGGCCGGTGCCGCGCCAGTTGCCCTGCTGCAGTTCGCTCTGCTGATGGTGGCAAGTGCCGGCTATCTATGGCAAAGCGATGCGCTGGGGAGCGGCCTGCTGTGGGGGCTGGCACTGTTGCTGATCGCCGGCCTGATTGGCCTGGGCGGCCTGCTGCAAGGGAGGATGCGACCACGCAGCCTGCTGGGGCTGGATGTGCTGCTGTTGCTGCTGGCCGGATTGCTGTTGCGCTGACTGGGCCGGAGCTGTTCAGGAAGGCAATGGAGGCGGTCTTGGCGCAATGAGTGCGTGGGACAACGGCACGTTCATGTCCGTGCCGTTGTCCGTGAGCAGCGCTCAGTGAACCTTGTTATGCCTCACGCAGTTGAAATCGTGCCACCGTTCGCGCGAGCTCCTGCGCCTGATCACTCAGCATGGAAGAGGCTGCCGCGGACTGCTCAACCAGCGCAGCGTTCTGTTGCGTGGCCTGATCCATTTCCGACACGCTCTGGTCGAGCTGTCCGATGCCCGTGTTCTGCTCGCTCACCGCACCATGTATCTCGGTAATGATGCGGCGGACGTGCTCGATGTCCTTGACGATTTCGGTCATGGTCGAGCCTGCCGCCTGGACCCGCTCGGTGCCGCTGCTGACGCTGGCTACGGAGCTTTCGATAAGACCCTTGATTTCCTGGGCGGCGGTGGCGCTGCGCTGGGCCAGGGTCCGCACCTCGCCTGCCACCACGGCAAAGCCGCGGCCTTGTTCCCCGGCGCGCGCCGCCTCGACCGCCGCGTTAAGCGCGAGGATATTGGTCTGGAAGGCGATGCTGTCGATCACGCCGATGATTTCCGTGATGCGTCCCGACGATCGGGCGATCTCACCCATGATGCGTACGGCGCCGGAGACAACTTCGCCGCCACGCGCCGCGGTGGCACTGGCATCGGTTGCCAGCTGCGTTGCCTGTTCGGCTGCTTCCGCCGTCTGCTTCACACTTGATGCCAGCTGGGTCAAGGCCGCCGAGGTCTCCTGCAGATTGCTGGCTGAGGCCTCAGTGCGGTGCGACAGGTCGCGGTTGCCTGCCTCGATCTCGCCGGTGGCCGAGGTCATGCCCTGCACGCTGGCGCGCACGTCGACCAGCACGGCGCCGATCTTCTCCACGAAGGCGTTGAACGACGCGGATATCTGTGCCACCTCATCATTGCCTACTACCTCCAGCCGGCGGGTCAGGTCGCCCCCGCCGGTCCCGATGGTGTCCATCGCGTCACGTACCCGGGAGAGCCTGCGGAAGGCTTTCGCGGTGAAGAAGGTGACAATGCCGAGCGCAGCCAGGGTAAGCAGGACCAAGGCGATGCCCATGGCGCTTACGACGCGGCGCAGGCCTACGGTGGCCTCGGCTTTATCGAGCGCGATCACCAGATACCAGTCGGTGCCAGCGACAGGCTGGGCCTTCAGCAACTTCGGCACGCCCTGGATTTCCACTTCCAGCGGCGCGCTAGCCCGAACCAGGTTATCGAGCATGGCAGGCGTTAGTGCGGCTGCCACTTCGCTGACCGGCTTGAGCATCTGATTCGCATCGGGGTGGGCGATCACCTGGCCGTCACTGGCTACGACGAAGGCCAAGCTGGACGCCGTCGGATGTATCGCTTTCACGACTTCCCGCACGCCGTCCAGTGGCACTGCGCCGCTGACCGCGCCGATTGTCGCGCCGTCACGGATGAGCGGCGCCGCAAAGGAGACGTACGGCACGCGCGTCGAGACATCGCCGTACGGCTTGGTCACAGTGAGCTTGCCCGCGGCCAGTGCGCCCTTGTACCAGGGGCGCGTGGTGGGATCGTAGTCCTTTGGCGTCGTGGTGCTGCTGGAGTAGTAGGACTTGTCGGTCCACCCGATGGTGGTCACAGGAAAGCCGTTTGCGGTGCCCATGAACTTGACCAGGCCGGTGGGATCGCCTTTCTCCACGACCTCCGCCGCAGTCTTGACGGCCAACGCCTTTGCGGTGACCCATTGTTCGATCGCCAGCGTGTTGCCGCTGGCGATGGCGCTAAGGTCGCTCTCCATTGTCGCCGTCATGTTGGCGCGGACGATGCCATAGGTGGCGGCACCCGAGAGTGCCAGGGCGCCGACAACTGTGGCTGACGTGATCAGGACGATGCGGGTGCGGAGCGAGGATACGGTCATGCCGATGAGAGTAAAGATGCCTGGGTGGGTCGGTCTGCGTACAGCAAGATCTCGGTGCACGAGGCCACGGCGTTGGCCCGTCTTCGGCACCACACTGCGAACTACGGCAGCCGAGCGGGTAACTTTAGGCCAGCAGTTGGATCCGGGCCGCGTGCCCTGCGCCGGGCTCGCGGGGCGGGGTGGAACCGGTGCATCGCGCGAGCTGGGTGGCGGTCAGGGCCGGACGCAGACCTTGTGGATTGATTAAATGTGCTCAATAAGCCATATTTTTACGTTCTGATGGAAAGGCAAGGGGGCTGGAGACTAAAAAAGTGCCCGCCTGCGGAAAAGACCGGCAAGCGTGTGCCACGCCGGCGCGGCATGCCTGGCGGTGGGGGCTGCAACGGCATTGAAGACAAGCTGGGCGCCAGCATGCGATCATCGATACCCCGGATTTCACGCAAAGCCACGTGCCATGCCGGCGGCAGACAGGCGTGTTCGCCCTGCTGCCGATCCCCAACGCCAGCGAAGGAAGACTAGCGCTCATGACGCAACAAACCACTTTCAGCCTCGAACCCAACCCGAACGCGCTCGACGCCGCCACCCGGGAAGCACTGATGCGGGACCCCGCGTTCGGCCGCGTCTTCACCGACCATATGGTGACGATCACCTGGCGCGAAGGACAGGGTTGGCAGGACGCCAAGGTCACCGCACGCAAGCCTTTCTCGATCGATCCGGCGTGCTCGGTGCTCCACTATGGCCAGGAGATCTTCGAGGGCATGAAGGCCTATCGCGGCGCGGATGGCGCCGTAACGCTGTTCCGCCCGCTCGAGAATGCGCGCCGCTTCCAGGCGTCGGCCAAGCGCATGGCCATGCCGGCGCTGCCCGAATCCCTCTTCCTGGAAGCGATCGAGCAACTGGTGCGGGTCGACCAGGCCTGGGTGCCGCACGGTTCGGGCAGCCTCTACTTGCGTCCCTTCATGTTCGCGAATGAGGTATTTCTTGGCATCAAGCCGGCTTTCTTGGCATCAAGCCGGCCTCCGAGTTTATTTTCTGCGTGATCGCCTGCCCGGTCGGCCCGTACTTCAAGGGCGGCGACAAGGCCGTCTCCGTCTGGGTATCCGAGAACTACACGCGCGCCGCGCCCGGCGGCACCGGCGAGGCGAAGTGCGGCGGCAACTATGCCGGCAGCCTGGTCGCGCAGAGCGAGGCCACCGCGAACGGATGCGACCAGGTGGTCTTCCTGGATGCCGCCGAGCACCGCTGGGTGGAGGAACTCGGTGGCATGAACATCTTCTTCGTGATGGACGACGGCACCCTGGTCACGCCGCCCCTTAGCGGCTCGATTCTTCCGGGCATCACCCGGGCTTCGGTGATCGAGCTGGCCAGGGAGATGGGCATGACGGTGGAAGAGCGCCGGTATTCGTACCCGGAGTGGGAGGCGGATGCCCAAAGCGGACGCCTGGCCGAGGCCTTTGTTTGCGGAACGGCGGCGACGCTGGTGGCCATCGGCGAAGTGCGGTCCGCGCGGACGCGCTTCGCGATCGGGGACGGCACCGCCGGCAACACGGTCAAGGTGCTAAGGGAACGGCTGGTGGAGATTCAGCGCAACCAGGCCGCTGGCCCTGCCGGCTGGGTCCATCACGTCGGGTTGTAAGGGGGCCTTGCGGGGGCGGTGACGGGGCTCCCCTGATCTGCCGATTGGCAAACGGCGGCCAAACGGGAAGCAATCGCGCAGCCCGGATTCCCGGGCCGGCCGCCATGTTTACTCCACACCGTCCTCCACCCCGCATGACACGCTGATTTTCTCGATCAGGCCAAGCAGCAGCGGCGCATAGCGCGCCACATCGCGCGGCTTTTCGCTGGGCTTGTGCGGGAAGCTGATATTGAGTCCGTACCACTGGTGGTCCGGCCCGCGGAACGCCGCACCCACGGCGGTCAGGTGGCCCGGCTGGTAGTTCGCGGTGCAATAGCCTTGCGCCTGGGCCTGGGCAATGCCGCGCGACAATTCCTTGTGCAAGGCCGGCCATTCGTCGCCGGCCTTTTCTGCGATTTGCGCGAGCAAATGCTCGCGCACGCCGGCCGGCACAGCGGCCAGCCACGCCATGCCGATCGAGGTCAGTTCCATTGGAATCCGCGTGCCGGGCGCCACGCGCCGGGTGCGCGATACGCTGTCGCGGCTGTGGCGCACCGCGGCCAGGTAGACCATGGCGGTCTGGTCGGGCACGGCCAGGCCGACATTGACCTTTTCCGCCTCGGCGATCTTGCGCATCAGCGGCAGCGCGATATCGGGCACCGCGGTGGCATGGTGGAAGGCGTCCGCCAGGCTTACCACCACGGCTGCCAGCCGGTAGGCGCGCTTACGCGCGGCCAGGTCCGCATTGGTCAGGCTGGAAGAGCCTACGCGGAACGCGCGCAGCAGCATCAGGCCACGTTCGAGCGACTGACTGCCTCCGGTCTGGCGCGTAAAACGGCCGGTGCTGTGGGTGAGCTCACGGGTCGAAGGCAGTCTGGTGCGGGAATCCGGGTGGGAAACGGGGGCGGAACGGGGTTGGGAATCAGGCATATGGCAGGCATATCGGTGGCCGTGGGTCTGTCGATCCACTTGTGGGGGTGGCGCAAGTAATTTCAGTATCCGAAATTGTAGTGTAGCGCGGGGATCCGCAACGGCGAATACTGGGCGTCTTTCCACTTCCCGGAGCCTTTCGCCATGACCTCGGCATCCACCCCTGAAATCGTCCTGACACGCGACCAGCATGTTGCACAGATCGAGATCACCTGCCCGCCCCATAACTTTGTCGACGCCGATGTCATGCGCCGGCTGGCCGAAGCGCTGCTGCAACTCGACGAGGACAACAGCTGTCGCGCCGTTGTACTGTCGTCAGGCGTGGGCGCCTTCTGCGCTGGGGCCGATTTCAGCGGTGCCGGCCAGGGCAGCGTCTCGCGCGATCCATCGGCCTTCTATGCGCAGGCCATGAAGCTGTACCGCAACCACAAGCCCATCGTGGCGGCGGTTGCGGGTGCCGCGATCGGCGCGGGGCTGGGCCTGGCGCTGGTGGCGGATTTCCGTATCACATGCCGCGAAGCGCGCTTCAGCGCCAGCTTCAACAGGCTCGGCTTCCATCCCGGCTTTGGGATGAGCGTGACGCTGCCGCGCCTGGTCGGCGAGCAGCAGGCCGCGCTGCTGCTGTACACGGGCAGGCGTATCGACGGCGAAGAAGCGGTGCGCATCGGTTTGGCCGACGAACTGGTCGCACAGGCCGAGGTGCGTGCCCGCGCGCTGGCGCTCGCGCACGATATTGCAGCCTCGGCGCCACTGGCCGTGGAAAGCACGCGCGAGACGTTGCGCCTGGGGCTTGCCGACCGCATCGTGGAGGCCAACCAGCGTGAGCTGGCCATCCAGCGCGTGCAGTTCGCCACAGCGGATTTCCGTGAAGGCGTGGCGGCGATGGCCGAACGCCGCGCGCCCGTCTTCCAGCGCCGCTGAGGGGGCCGCATGCAAGCTCAGAAGCCCGCCTGTGCCGGCCCGCTCGACGGCATTCGCGTACTCGACCTGACTTCGGTGGTGCTGGGCCCCCTGGCCACGCAATCGCTGGCCGACCTGGGCGCGGACGTCATCAAGATCGAAGGGCCGGAAGGCGACCTCATGCGTGCCAACGGCGTATCGCGCAACGCCGGCATGAGTTCGATCTACCTGGCGCTCAACCGCAACAAGCGCTCGGTGGTGCTGGACCTGAAGACGCCCGCGGGCGCGGCGGCGCTGCGCCGCCTGATCGCCGGCGCCGACGTGCTGATCCACAATATGCGCGTGGCCGCCATCGAGCGGCTGGGCTTTGGCTACGCCGCGGTGGCAGCGTTGAACCCGCGCATCGTCTACTGCGTGGCCACCGGCTTCGGCCAGGACGGCCCGCACCGCGACAAACCGGCCTTCGACGACATCATCCAGGCCGCGTGCGGGCTGGTGTCGCTGGGCTCCGGCGCCGGTGGCCGGCCCGAGTACGTGCCTAGCCTGATCGCCGACAAGACTACCGGGATGGCGCTGGCCAACGCGGTGATGGCCGCGCTGCTGCATCGCGAGCGCCACGGCACTGGACAATCGGTAGAGGTTCCGATGCTGGAAACCATGGCCAGCTTCGTGATGGCCGAGCACCTGGCGGGATTGACCTTCGAGCCCGCCACCGGCGCGGCCGGCTATGCGCGACTGCTGCAGGGCGGAAGGCGGCCGGCGCAGACCGCGGACGGCTGGATCTGCGCGCTACCGTACACGGACCGCCACTGGAAAGCTTTTTTCCATGCTGTGGGCCGCGACGACCTGGCTGACAAATACAACATCGCCAGCCGCGCGCAGCGCAACGCCCATATCCGCGCGCTGTACCAGCACCTCGCGCAGATCACGCCGACCCGCACCACGAAGGCGTGGATGTCGCTGTTCGAGACGTTGGATATCCCCGCCACGCCGATCTATACGCCGGACGAATTGCCGGCGCATCCGCACCTCGAAGCGGTCGGGCTGTTCCAGCAGACCGAGCATCCCACCGAGGGCCCGTTGCGCGAGATGCGGCCCACGGCGCGCTTCTCCGCCACGCCGTTATCGCTGCGCCGCCACGCGCCGACGCTGGGCGAGCATACCGATGAAGTGCTGCGCGAAGCCGGGCTAGCCCCTGAAGACATCGCCCAGGTGACGGGCGGCCTGAAGCGGCCTAAAGCGGCCTGAAGTGGCACGCAAACAATAAAGGAGACATTGCATGAACTTTGCACTGGAAGAAGAACACCAGATGCTCAAGGACCTGGTGGCGCGCTTCGTGCGCGAACAGCTGATTCCACTCGAAGCGGGCGTGCTGGCCCGCGAGGCAGAGGGCGGCCAGCTCACGCTGCTGCCACAGGAGCAGGACAAGCTGGACGGACTCTCGCGCGAGCTGGGCCTGTGGGGCCTGGACGCGCCGGCCGAGATGGGCGGCGCCGACCTGCCGGTGGTGGCCATGGTCGGCGTCAACGAGGAGCTAGGCAAGACCATCACGCCCTACGACCTGCCGCCCGATTCGCCGAACCTGCGCATGCTGCTCAAGACCGCCGACGCGGCCCAGCGTGCGCGCTACCTGGAACCCTACGCGCGCGGCGAGACCGTCTCCGCCATCGCCATTTCCGAGCCTGGCGCTGGCGGTGACCCGGCCATGATGACCACCCGCGCCGAACGCGACGGCGGCGACTGGGTGCTCAATGGCCGCAAGATCTGGATCAGCCGCGCCGCCCGGGCCGACTGGACCATCGTGATGGCCGTGACCGACAAGGCGCGCGGCGCTCGCGGCGGGATCTCCGCCTTCCTGGTCGACCGCGGCACGCCCGGTTTCAAGGTAGAGCGGCGCATCCCGATGATCGGCGGCGCCTCCACCTACGAGGTGGTGCTGGAAGACTGCCGCGTTCCGCACACGCAGTTGCTCGGCGTGGAAGGCCAGGGCTTCGCGCCGATGCAGGCACGGCTGTCCAGCCGGCGCGTGCAGATGGCGGCCTGGTGCATTGGCCGCGCCCAGCGTGCACTCGACATGCTGTGCGAATACGCGCCGCAGCGCCGCACTTTCGGCGCCGCGCTGGCGGACCGGCAGGCAATCCAGTGGTGGGTGGCGGATGCCGCCACCCGCATCCACGCCTGCCGCCTGATGACTTACGAGGCTGCCGCACGCATCGACGCAGGCGAAGAGGCGCGCACCCAAGTCTCGATGATCAAGGTGTTCGCCACGGAGATGGCCTGGGACGTGATCGACCACGCCATGCAAGCCTTTGGCGCGATGGGCATGACCAAGGAAATGCCGCTGCAGCAGATGGCCAACGAGACGCGGCTGATGCGCATCTACGAAGGTCCCACCGAAGTGCACCGATGGGTGATCGCGCGGGATCTGCTTGGCCTCAAGCGTTAACCCGTCGTAAAGGCAAATCACGGCATCACCGAACCACTGCCGCACCCGCACTGGCGGAACCCACCGCCGGGCGGAAGACCAAGGAGACAATATGACCCGAACCGTGAACTGTTCCCGGCGCCGCTTCGCCATCCTGACCGGCACCGCCGTTGCGGCGGGCCTGGCAGGCGCGCCGTTTGCCGCGTTGGCGCAGCCGCAGGCATTTCCCAGCCGCCCGATCCGCTTTATCGTGCCGTTCCCGTCCGGCAGCGGTACGGACATGACCGCCCGCATGTTCGCCAAGAAGATCGGCGAGCTGACGGGGCAGGGCGTGGTGGTGGAGAACAAGCCGGGTGGCAACGGCTTTATCGGCGTGCAAACGCTGCTCAGCGCGCCCGCCGACGGATACACGGTGTTTATCGGCAGCAACTCCACGCTGTCCACCAATGCCGCCACCTTCCGCAAGCTGCCTTACGATCCGCTGACCGACTTCACGCCCATCACGCTGCTATCGCGTGGGCCATGCCTGATCATCGTGCCGGCCAACTCGCCATACCACACGCTCAAGGCGCTGGTGGAGGATGCGCGCAAGCGGCCCGGCGCGCTCAACTATGGCACCGGCTCGGTGTCGTACACCCTTTACAGCGAATGGCTGAACGAGCAAAGCCGCATGAAGACCACTGGCGTGCCCTACAAGGGCGCGGGCGACGCGATCAACGGCGTGATGGCCGCCAACGTGGACTTCGCCGTGGTGGATGCCAGCGGCGCGATTGAGTTGGTCAAGGGCGGCAAGGTGCGCGCGCTGGCCTACACCGCGCCCCAGCGCTCGCCACTGCTGCCGGGCGTGCCGAGCGCGGCCGAAGCCGGCGTGCCGGACTTCCTGGCCTACAACTGGGTGGCAGCGGCGGTCTCCGCCAAGACACCCGCGCCCATCGCGCAGCGCCTTGGCGAACTATTCGCCCAGGCCGGCGCCGCCGACGACGTCAAGGAGTATTACCAGCGCCAGTCCACCTCGCTGATCCTGTCGACGCCGGCAGAACTTCGCGACTACCAGAAGGATGAGATCGCGCGCTGGAAACGGCTGGCGGCGATCGCGAAGATCGAACTGCAGTAGACAGATGGCACAGGGAAGGGCGTCATGTGTTTGGTGAAGGTCACTCCAAGGTGCGCCAGATGCCCGGTCGACACCGCGCGAAGTGCCTTGCGATGACCATCATCCAGCGGTGACAGGGTTCGTGGCAGAAATTCTCAGAAAGAACTTGCCAGCGTTGCGCGAACAACCTAGTATTCGCTCCCCTCGCAGTACAAGGCTCAGCTTCAGGACCGGGCGGCAACGTTGGCGCGGGGATAGCGGGAAAGGTGAGTAATACGCATTGCGAATCCTGCTTGAGCAAGAAAATATTAAAAAGTATTGATGAAACGCAGATAATTCTTTATAGTCTCGTT
>NZ_AHJE01000085.1 GCF_000243095.1 Cupriavidus basilensis OR16
TGCTGTCGTTCGGCCATGCGGCCTTCTTCGGCGGCGCGGGCGTATGCGGCGGGCCGATACCATGAAAGTGTGGGGCGTCACGCCGGAAGCGGGCATGGTGCTGGGGACGCTGGCCGGCGGCCTGACCGGCTACGTGGTGGGGTTGCTGGCGATCCGGCGCCAGGGCATCTATTTCTCGATGATCACGCTGGCGCTGGCGCAGATGCTGTTCTTTGTCTGCCTGCAGGCGCCAGCCACGGGCGGCGAGGATGGCCTGCAGGCGATACCGCGCGGCAAGCTGTTCGGCGTGCTGCCGCTGGCCGACGACCTGACGCTGTACTACGTGGCGCTGGCGGTCATCGTGGCGGCGTTCGCGCTGATCGTGCGCACGGTGCATTCCCCATTTGGCCAGATCCTGAGGGCAATCAAGGAGAACGAGCCGCGCACCATCTCGCTGGGCTATGACACCGACCGCTACAAGCTCATGGCGTTCGTGCTGTCCGCGGCGCTGTCCGGGCTGGCCGGGTCGATCAAGGCGCTGGTGCTGGGCTTTGCCACGCTCACCGACGTGCACTGGTCAATGTCCGGCTCGGTGATCCTGATGACGCTGGTGGGCGGCCTGGGCACGCTATCCGGCCCGCTGGCCGGCGCCTTCGTGGTGGTGGCGCTGGAGACCAGGCTGGGCGCAATCGGCAATTTCCTGGCTTCCGTCACGGGCATCGCGTGGTTCGGTGCACTGGGCGAGTCGGTCACCATGGTGACGGGCGTCATCTTTATCGCCTGTGTCCTGCTGTTCCGCCGGGGCCTTGTAGGCCAGCTGGCGCTGCTGACCGGTAGCCAGGTGTTCGGCCGAAGGCTGCGCGTGCCGCGCGCAGCGGCTAGCCTGAAGCCCGACTAGCGACGCGCCACCACCTCGCTCACAGCCCCTTGGGCAACAACGCCGCCAGCGCTTCCCGCATGGCCCGCGCAATCAGTTGCTGCCGCTCGCGCGGCATGCGGGCCAGCGTGGAGGCCACGCTGATGCCCGCCACCGGCTCGCCGTCGGCGGCGTGCACCGCCATGCCCACGGCCAGCACGCCGCTGGTGGCGTGATTGCCGATCACGGACCAGCCGCGCTCGCGCGTGGCGCGCACCAGGATGTTCATGCGCTCGGGCGTCATGCCGCCATAGTGGCCAAGCGCCGCGGCGTTGGCGGCGATGCATTGCGCCACGTCGTCTTGCGGCAGCGCTGCCAGCAGGGCCAGCCCGGCGGCGCCGACGCCCAGCGGCTGGCGCGTGCCGACCTGGATGACGAGGATCTGCACCGGGTGAGTCCCGACATGGCGCGCGATGCAGTGCGAGATCGCGCCTTCGCGCACGATGGCGAAGGCGGCATCCCCGCAGGCGGCGCTCACGCGGGCCAGCACCGGCTGTAGGCGAGCCGCCAGGCCATCGGTGGCATGCGGCTGCGCAAGCGCCGACAGGCGCGGCCCCGCCACATAGCGAAAGCGCCCGCGCTGGGCCACGTAGCCGCTTTCCATCAGGGTAGCCAGCAACCGGTAGACCGTGGCGCGCTCCAGCGCCGCGATGCGGCACAGGTCGACCACGCGCAGGCCTTCGCGGCCGCTGGCCAGCACCGCATCCAGCAATTGCAGGCCGCGCCGCAGCGTGCGGCTGCCGCCGTCTTCGGCGGGGTCGGCAGCGTCCGGAAGGGGGCTGAGGACCGCCCTGCCTTTGGAGGAAACGTCCGGCAGACGGACGTTTTGATTGGCGGTGCGGGCAGGCATGGGGAAGAATTTCTCGGTCGATGGAAGCCACCCGAAGTATGCCGCAGCGCGGCCAGAAGGGGGCCCGCGACGGCATGGCACCGCCAATCAGGAGACAAACCAATGACCTTGCACAATGCACCGCGCCGACGCCTGCTGGCGTTCGCGGCGGCCTTAGCCTGCAGCCTCGCGCTGCCTCTCAATGCGCAACCCGCCGCCCAGCCCGCCGCCTGGCCCACCAAGCCCATCAAGCTCGTGGTTGGCTACTCCGCCGGCGGCGCCACCGACGTGATCGCGCGCATCGTCGCGCTCAAGCTGGGCGAGCAGCTGGGCCAGCCGATGGTGGTGGACAACCGGGCGGGCGCCAACAGTAACGTGGGTGCGGAGGTCGTGGCCAAGTCCGCGCCCGATGGCTACACGCTCTACGTCTACACCATCGCCAACACCATCAACGCGTCGCTGTACGACAAGCTTGGCTACGACCCGCAGAAGGACTTCGAGCCCATCGGGCTGATCGCCAGGATTCCCAACATCCTGGTGGTGAACCCCAAGCTGCCGGTGAAGACCCTGGCCGACTACATCCGCTTTGCCAAGGAGTCGCGGGACGGTATCACCTTTGCCTCGTCGGGCAGCGGCTCGTCCATCCACCTGTCGGGCGAGATGTTCAAGATGCAGGCCCGGCTGAACATGCTGCACATCCCGTATCGGGGCAGCGCGCCGGCGGTGACCGACCTGCTGGGTGGGCAGGTGCAATCGATGTTCGACAACACGCCTTCGGCACTGCCGCACGTGAAGGCGGGGCGGCTGCGCGCCATTGCCATCACCAGCGCCCAGCGCTCGCCGCTGCTGCCCGATGTGCCGACCGTTGCCGAGTCGGGCTTTCCCGGCTTTGACGTGCAATCGTGGTTCAGCCTGGCCGCGCCCGCCGGCACGCCGCGGCCGGTGATCGAGCGCCTGAATTCCGCCCTCAACAAGGTGTTGGCCGCGCCAGACGTGCGCCAGCGCCTGCAGGACCTGGCGGCCACCCCCGAGCCCGGCACACCCGAGCAATTGCGCCGCCTGATCGCGGCGGAAACCAAGCGCTGGCACGACGTGGTGAAACAGTCCGGCGCCAAGGCCGAATAAGAAACAAGGAGCGTTGCCTACCATGTACCCGATCGATTTCTTCTGGCGCGCCGCGGCGCGCTGGCCCGGCAACATTGCCATCGACGCCCCCGAGGGCGCGATCCGCTACGACGCCCTGGCCGCCCAGGTAGCCGCGCTGGCCACGGCGCTCAATGCGCTCGACGGCACCCTGCAAAGCCGCGTGGGGATCTGCGCCAGGAACAGCGCCGAGCACATCGTCGCGCTGCTGGCGGTGCTGGCCTGCGGCAAGGTCTGGGTGCCGCTGAACCCCAAGAGCACCCGGCCTGAGATCCGCCGCATCATCGACGCTACCGAGCCCTCCATCCTGGTGATCGACGTGGCCTGCGCCGACCTGTTGGAGGGCGCGGCGGGCGCGCGTATCTACAGCGGCTCGCCGCCGGCCGGGGAGATGTCGGTGGCCGCGCTGATCGCGCGGCATGCCGGCGCGTTGCGCCCGGCCTTTGCGCTGCCGGAGAATGCCACGCAGGCCATCAAGTTCACCGGCGGCACCACCGGCGCGCCCAAGGGCGTGATGCAGCCGTACCGCGCCTGGATGACCAACGTCTCCAACCAGATCCACGCCTGGGGCTTTGACGAGCACGAGCGCTACATCGTGGCCGCGCCGATCACGCATGGCACGTCGACCTACCTGCTGCCCATCCTGGCGCAGGGCGGCTGCCACGTGGTGCTGGCCGAAGCCGGCGCCGAGGCGGTGCGCGCCGCGTTTCGCGAGCGCGGCGGCACCGTGTGTTTCATGCCGCCCACGCTGGTCTACATGCTGATGGCGCTGCCCGGTGCCGCGCGCGCGGACTTTCCCTGCCTGCGCCGCCTGATCTACGGCGGCGCGCCGATGCCGCCCGAGAAGATCCGCGAGGTGCGCGACTTTTTCGGCCCGGTGCTAGGCACCACCTATGGGCAGACGGAGGCGCCCCAAAGCCTCACGGTGATGCGCCCCGCGGATTTCGAGGACGAGCGCAACTGGGCCGCCGTGGGCCTGCCCACCTGGTTCAGCGACGTTGCCATCATGGCCCCTGATGGCCGCCTGCTGCCCCCGGGCGAAGTCGGCGAGGTGGTGGCGCGCGGCGACCTGGTGATGAGTGGCTACTGGCGCCTGCCGGAGAAATCCGCCGAGACGCTGGTGGACGGCTGGCTGCACACGGGCGACCGCGGCCTGATCGACGAACGCGGCTACCTGTATCTCAAGGACCGGCTCAAGGACATGGTCATCACCGGCGGCTTCAACGTCTATCCGGTGGATGTGGAGAACGCGCTGGGCCAGCACCCCGCGGTGCACGAATGCACGGTGTTCGGCGTGCCCGACGAGAAATGGGGCGAGGCGGTGCAGGCCGCCGTGCAGCTGCGCCCCGGCCAGCATGCCACCGAAGGCGAGCTGATCGCCTTTGTGCGCGAGCGCCTTGGCCCGGTGCAAACGCCCAAGCGCATCCATTTCCATGCGAGCCTGCCGCGCTCCGCCGTGGGCAAGGTACTCAAGACCGCCGTGCGCGATCGCGCCATTGCCCCTTCAGCGCCTGAGGCCCCGACCGCTGCCAACCAATCCACTGGGAACCAATCATGACTTCCTCCGCTTCCTCCAAGCCCGTTACCCGCCTTTGCACCCACACCCTCACCAGCCTGCATTACCGCGATGCTGACCTGGTTGAGGACCTGATGGGCAAGAAGACCTTCACCGAGGTCATGCTCATGCAGATCCTGGGCCGCGAGCCGCGCCCGGTGGACCTGCGTATCACCGACGTGGTGCTGATCGTGCTGATGGAGCACGGCCTCACGCCCAGCGCCATCGCCACGCGGCTGATCTACATGAGCGCGCCCGAGAACCTGCAGGGCGCCGTGTCGGCCGGCTTGCTGGCGGTGGGCAGCTCCTTCGTCGGCACCATGGAGAACTGCGCGCAACTGCTCGACCGCATCAGCGCCGCCGCCGATCCCGATGCCGAGGCCATGGAGATCGCGCGCCACTACAAGTCGATCAAGAGCCATGTGCCCGGCTTTGGCCACCACTTGCACAAGCCGGTGGACCCGCGCGCCTACAAGCTGCTGGAAATGGGGCGCGCCGAGCCGGACCTTGCCGGTGACAAGATCCGCGCGCTGGAGCGCCTGTCCAGCGCGGTGGATGCCGTGGCCGGCCGGCCCATCACCATCAACGCCACCGGCGCCGTGGCCGCCTTGCTGGGTGAGCTGGGCGTGCCCACGGCCGTGATGCGAGGCTTTGCCGTGATCTCGCGCGCGGCCGGGCTGGTGGCGCACATTGTCGAAGAACAGCAAAGCCCCTCGGGACGCTTTATCTGGGACACGATCGAGCACGCGATTCCTTACGTGGGCGAAGGCGGGCATCGGCCAGGGGAGGGCGCGTGAAATGACGGGCACATCGAACCCGGGCGAAAACCCGGCTGGCGCGGCGCGCCCGCACGCATTGCCGCTCGATCTCTCGGGCCGCACGGTCTTTGTCGCCGGTGCGGGCTCCGCGGGACCGGGCTGGAGCATCGGCCGCGCGGCCAGCGTGACCTACGCGCGCCTGGGCGCGCAGGTGTGCGTGGTGGATCGCGATGCGGCCTCGGCCGAAGAAACCACGGCGCTGATCCGGGCCGAAGGTGGCATCGCGCAGACGTTCACGGGCGATGTGTCAGTGGAGGCCGAAGTCGTGCGGCTCTTTGCCGCGGCGCGCGAGTGCTTCGGCATGGTGGACGTGCTGCATCACAACGTGGGCATCGGCAAGACCGGTGGCCCGATGGAAACCAGCGCGGACGACCTGGACCGCATCCACGCCGTCAACGTGCGCAGCCTGCTGCTGGCCAGCCAGCGCCGGCATGCGCTACGTGGGCTATCCGCACCTGGCCTACAGCGTGACCAAGGCCGCCGTGACGCAGTTCACGCGCATGCTGGCGCAGCAATATGCGGCGCATGGCGTGCGTGCCAACACCGTGGTGCCGGGGCTGATCGACACGCCGCGCATTGCCACCACGGTGGCGAAGATGTTCTCCGGCACAAGCCTGGACGAGGCACGGCGGGCGCGTGCCGCGCAAGTGCCGATGGGCCGCATGGGCAGTGCATGGGACGTGGCCCACGCCTGCGCCTTCCTGGCCTCCGACGCGGCGGCCTATGTCACCGGCACGGAGCTGGTGGTGGATGGCGGCATCACCGGGAAATTCGTGTGACACGCAATCCGTTGTCCCTATACGCGGTAATCCGGCCTGACCGGGGCTTGACTGGCAAAGGACCAGTAAAATAGCCGGCTAAGGGTGGCTAAGGGTTTTCAAAGGCGGCAGGTGGCTCAACGACAACAGGGTTTTCTTCTGACTCGGCATTGGCGCGATACGGCTGCCGGGACGGAAGTCGAGTTCTGGCTGGCAACCGACAGTGGCCCTCAGCATATCCGCCTGGCGCCTCAGCCCTCGGTGGCGTTTATCCCCGCCGAGCAGCGCGCGGCCGCCGAGGCGGTCTTGCGTGGCGAGCGCAATGTGGAACTGCGCGAACTGCCCCTGGCCGATTTTCATCGCCGCCCGGTGCTGGGGCTGTATTGCCAGCACTATCGCCAGCTCTCCAAGCTGGAGAAGCTGCTGAAGGAGGCCGGCGTCAGCGTCTACGAAGCCGATATCCGCCCCCCGGAGCGCTACCTGATGGAGCGCTTCATCACCGCGCCCGCCTGGTTTGCCGGCGAGCCCAACGCGGCCAACAGCGGGGGCCCCCTGCTCAACAGCCAGATGAAGCCAGGGCCAGCCTATCGGCCGACGCTGAAGCTGGCGTCGCTGGACATCGAAACCACCGCGCACGGCGACCTGTACTCCATCGCGCTGGAAGGCTGCGGGCAGCGCCAGGTGTATATGCTCGGCCCGCCCAACGGCGCCGATACGCCGCTGGACTTCGACCTGGAGTACTGCGCAAGCCACCCGCTGATGCTGCAAAAGCTCAACCAATGGCTGGCGCAGCATGATCCCGACGCCATCATTGGCTGGAACGTGGTGCAGTTCGACTTGCGCGTGTTGCAGAAGCACGCGGATCGTTACCAGGTCCCGCTGCTGTTTGGCCGGGGCGGCAATGTGCTGGAGTGGCGCGAGCACGGATTCAAGGAGAACCATTTCTTTGCCTCCGCTGCCGGCCGCCTGATCATCGACGGCATTGAGGCGCTGCGGTCCGCCACCTGGAATTTCCCTTCCTTCAGCCTGGAGAGCGTGGCGCAGGCGCTGCTGGGCGAGGGCAAGTCCATCGACAACCCGTATCAGCGGATGGCGGAGATCGACCGCCGCTTCGCCGAAGACAAGCCGGCGCTGGCGCGCTACAACCTCAAGGACTGTGAGCTGGTGACCCGGATCTTTGCCAAGACCGAGTTGCTGACCTTCCTGCTGGAGCGGGCCGCCGTCACGGGATTGCCAGCCGACCGCAGCGGCGGCAGCGTGGCCGCCTTCACGCACCTGTACATGCCCCTGATGCATCGCCAGGGCTATGTCGCCCCGAACCTGGGCGAGGTGCCGCAGGGCGCCAGCCCCGGCGGCTTTGTCATGGATTCGCGGCCCGGGCTGTACGATTCCGTGCTGGTGCTGGACTACAAGAGCCTGTACCCGTCCATCATCCGCACCTTTCTGATCGATCCGCTCGGGCTGGTGGAAGGGCTGCGGGATCCGTCCGACGAAAGCTCGGTGCCGGGATTTCGCGGCGCGCGCTTCTCGCGCACCCAGCATTGCCTGCCGGCCATTGTCAAGCAGATCTGGCAAGGCCGGGAGGCCGCCAAGCGCGAGGGGAACAAGCCCTTGTCGCAGGCCCTGAAGATCATCATGAATGCGTTCTATGGGGTGCTCGGGTCCAGCGTCTGCCGCTTTTTCGATCCTCGCCTGGCATCGTCGATCACCATGCGGGGCCACGAAATCATGCACCGCACGCGCGAGCTGATCGAGGCGCAGGGCTACCAGGTGATCTATGGCGATACCGATTCGACCTTTGTCTGGCTGAAGCAGCCGCATGCGGAGGAGGATGCCGACAGGATTGGCCGCATGCTTGTCCTGCAAGTGAACCAGTGGTGGCAGCAGCATCTGCAGCAGCAGTACGGGCTGGAGAGCGCGCTTGAGTTGCAGTACGAGACCCACTATCGCCGCTTCCTGATGCCGACCGTGCGCGGAGCAGAGCAGGGCAGCAAGAAGCGCTATGCGGGGCTGGTCGCCAAGGCGGACGGCAGCGAGGAGATGGTCTACAAGGGCCTGGAAACGGTACGCACGGACTGGACACCCCTGGCCCAGCAGTTCCAGCAAGAGCTTTATCAACGCGTGTTCAAGAAGCAGCCGTACCGGGAATACGTGCAGGACTACGTCCGCCGCACCATGAGCGGCGAGTTCGACGCGCACCTGGTCTACCGCAAACGGCTGCGCCGCACGCTCGAAGACTATCAGCGCAACGTGCCGCCGCACGTGCGCGCGGCCCGTATCGCCGATGCGTTCAACCTGGAGGCGGGGCGGCCGTTGCAATACCAGAACGGCGGCTGGATCAGCTACGTGATGACGGTGGCCGGCCCGGAGCCGCTGGAAACCCGGCGCTCGCCCATCGACTACGACCACTACCTCACACGCCAGTTGCAGCCGGTGGCCGACGCCATCCTGCCCTTCCTGGACGATGCATTCGAGACGCTGGTGACGGGGCAGAAAGCGTTGTTTTGACGGGGCCACCGGCGCCAGCGTTCATTCAAGGCTAAACGTGGGCGGCAAGCGTCCAATGCAGCAGTTCGTCGGTAAGCACAGGCAGGCTTAGCGCCTTCTATCGGATCTTGATGACAACCTTACCCCGTGCACGTCCTGTCTCTACGTAAGCCAAAGCCTCTTTGGTTGACTCGAACGGGAACACCCGGTCAATCACGGGCCTGATCGCGCCTGCGTCGATGAGGGTGGCGATCTGGCCTAGTTGGTCTGCGCTGGCACGCATGCCAGGCGGTCAATCCCACCAACGGCTGCGCTCCAGATAGAATTGAAGCGAACCCGGCCGGAGCCGGAACCGATCGACAAGGCTATGGAACTGATCAACCGATACCTGCCGCAATATCAATTTGAAGAAGTTCACGGTCGTCATATCCCGGCATCTCCCGGCCGCGTGCTGGATATCGTGACCCAACCCCATGTTTTCGACGATCCCGTGGCCCGCAGCCTTATCACGTTGCGCGAGATGCCAAACCGGTTGGCCGGCCGGCTGGGTTTTCCCTCGGCGCTGAAGCACAGCCCCGCATTCGGGTTGTCGAACTTTACAAATCTTGGCAGAGACGGAGATCGAGAGCTGGCATTCGGGCTGGCCGGGCGTTTTTGGCGCACCGATTTCGGCCTTGTCTCCGTGCCGGATCCCGAGGCCTTCGCTACGCTGGATCCTATGGGGATTGCCAAGCTAGTCATGAATTTCACGGCGGAGGACGTGGGCCAGGGAACGAAATTGACGACTCGGACACGCGTCTGGTGTCGGGACGATGCGGTTCGACAACGCTTCAATGTCTACTGGTTGTTGATTCGCCCGGCGAGCGGGCTGATACGCCATCGTTTGCTGAGTCGCGTCTATCGCGCATCTGACCGCGGCTGATTGATACTCCGCCGTTAGGTCTCGCCGCGGGGGCGTTCGGGCGATCGCTTTACGCATGAAGCCTATGCCCGGGCACACTTGATGACCGTATCGAGCGTGCGAGTGGTGATGTCCTTCCCGAACGAGCGTTCGAGCAGGCGCATGAACACGGGGCCTTTCTTCGGGTCAGGCACGTAGGCGCTGAAGACCTCCGTGGCGTTGGCCTTGACGATGCTTGCGCCGTCGTGCTCTATGGGCAGCTTCACGTCTGGCGACACCGGGCTGCGCAGAAAGGTGACAACCCGCTTGGCCGAAGGCGCAAGGCTGAACTCGGCGAAGGGGTCCGAGTCGATGAGGTCCTGGAGATAGCGGGCCGGCCGGACGTAGGTGTCGAAGCTGCGGCCCAGTTCAGATTGCATCGCCTTCTCGGCCCGTCGCTCCAGGCTGGCCAGTGACGACGATTGCGCGTTGAACACGACGTTCCCGCTAGAGAGCAAGGTTTTCACTTCGGAGAAGCCCGCCGCCTCGAAGCAGCGCTTGAGTTCGGTCATCCGGGCGTTCATCGGGCTGACGCCGCGAAGAAAGGCAACGTATCGGGACATGGCTATCTTGTAATAGTTGGCGAACCGCCCCGCATCTTGCGGTCAACGGCAAATGCAGGGCGACGTTCCACCGCGCCGGTTGGACGGTGATAGACGAGCGCCGGCCAGCGGTTCAGCACACCGCGCCGTTGACAATCTCCCACTGACCTGCTGTGTAGTCTACTAGCCTGGTCGGTACCGGATCGCCATTCAGGATGAGGCGATTAAGCATTAACGCCAGATCCGTATCGGCGATGCACCATGGCCCAAAGAGATTTGGTGCATTTCCGCAGAGCAAAGCCTCGGCCGCAGCAAACAACTTCTGGGCCGCAGCGCGGGCCGCAGGGGTAAGCG
Organism: Cupriavidus basilensis OR16; assembly: GCF_000243095.1. Classification (GTDB taxonomy): domain Bacteria; phylum Pseudomonadota; class Gammaproteobacteria; order Burkholderiales; family Burkholderiaceae; genus Cupriavidus; species Cupriavidus basilensis_D. Next base: position 10,322 of record NZ_AHJE01000085.1, read on the forward strand.
GCGCGCCTGGCACCCCGTAGAACACCACCTCCGTTGAGCGCTCCTGTCTGATGGGCATCAGATCGCTGCGCAGCCAAGCTTGCACTTGGCGTGCTCTCGCACGAAGGTATCTGTCTTGTGGATAGACGAGGGTTTCCGGGAATGCCTCGTCAAGGTATTCGGTGATTGCCGACGACTCGGACAAGGCGAAGTTTCCATGCGTCAGCGTGGGTACGCGCTGCGTCAACGACTTTGCTGCATAGCTCGCGTCATGATTCGCGCGACTGCCGAGGTCCACAGTCGAAAGGTCAAACGGCAATCGCTTTTCGTGAAGCGCCACAAAAACCGACATGGCGTAGGGGCTCGCAAACTGAGCATCGGTATATAGGCGAAGACCGTTTTCCTGCAAAGTGCTCTCCTTGGCGGCTACGTTCGTGCGGAGCCTCGATGATATACGGCGAGTGACCGCTTTCGGTGCGTCGATGGAGTCGACAGCGCTTCATTGCCGTGACCGGCCAGAGTCGGGGTAATGTTGACACCGGGCACGTGATAAAATTCGCATGTGAACTAAATGACATCCTTTATCTGGCACAGACATGGAGCACCGGCTCGTCTATCTATTGAATGTCGGCCAGCGTCGACTGCAGCGGTGGTCGCAAGCGCGCACGGCCGCGGGGGGCGTGACAGCGACCCAGGCTGGGCTGCTTTTCTTTCTGGGCGAGAACGACGGCTCGCTGATGGGCGAGGCCGCAGCAGCGCTGGATCTGGGCGCACCCGGGATGAGCGGTCTGGCTGACAGGACCGAAAGGGCAGGCCTGATCGAGCGCCGGCCGGACGAGACCGATCGCCGTGCATCGCGCCTATGGCTGACGGAGGCAGGGCGCTCGGCTCGCCAGCGTTCCAAGGCTGGCATGAAGGAATTGAATGCCAAACTGACCGAAGATTTCACCGCGGCCGAGATCAGCGTGGTAGCGCGGTGGCTGACCAGCTTGCAGACGAAATTTCCGGCCACCGACGAGGGCGAGGTGTAGCCTGGGCAGCGGCCGGATAGCGGGGCACTCGATTTACTGCAGGGCGGCCTTGGTGAAGTCCGGTTTGCGCTTCTCGGCAAAGGCCAGGAATGCTTCCTTGGCTTCGGCACTGGCCAGCCGCTCCTCGAACCTGGCGGTTTCGCTGTTCATCTGCGAGATCAGTTTCTCGGCGTCGCGCATGAGCTTTTTCATTGCGCTAAGGGAGCCGGCGGGCCTGGCGGCAATCTTTTCGGCCATCAGGCGCGCCTCCACCCGCAGTTGGTCATTGGCGCAAACCTTGTTCGCGATGCCCCATGCCACGGCGGTTTGCGCGTCAAGCGGCTCGCCCAGCGCGAACATCTCGAAGGCCCTGGCGTGCCCGATGCGCAGGGGAAGCAGGTAGCTTGAAGCCGCCTCTGGAACAAGGGCAAGGTTGACGAAGGGCGTGATCAGTTGCGCGTCCTGCGCGGTGCCGACGCCGACGGCCTTGCCGTTGACAGCGGCGACAATCGGTACTGTCGAGTTGGCAAGGGCGCGCAGAAAGCGCTGCACGTGGCGTTCGCCGGGGCCATTTCCTGCCGCTATCGCTGCGAATTCTCCCACATCATTGCCCGCCGTAAAGATGTCCCCGTCGCCTTGCAGCAGCAATACCCGGATATTGCGGTCCTGCTGTGCCTGCTCGATCGTGTCGGCGAGTGCGCCGTACATCTCGTTGGTCAACGCATTCTTCTTGTCAGGCCGGGCAAGCGTAATAGTCTGAACACCGCTGGCAAGGTCGACACGAATTTCCGAGGTCATGGTAAGTCTCCAGGTGGGTAGCGCAATGCCGTGCAGGCACTCAAAGTAATTTCGCATGCGAAGTATATATGATTCGCATGCGAAGTAAAGCGCGGGCCCGCTTCAGTGCGTCGGAAGCATCCTGGATGCGGAGTTCATTGCGGAACGCCGTGCGTATCAGAGGAACGGCGCTATATTCGCCATCGCGCGCGTCACGTAGACCTCCTTCTCTCCCACTGGCGCCACATAGTGAATCGCGCTACGTGCAGCCTCGACGCCTGCCAGACGTGCGATGAACCAGGCCGCCAGATACTGCGACGACAGGCAGCCGCCGGCAGTCGCGACATTTCCCTTGGCCACGAATGGCTGATTGAGCACGGCCACACCTGCCTCCTCGACCCACGGCTTGGTGGTCAGGTCCGTGCAGGCTGGAACGTCGTCCAGCAGGCCCAGCTTGGCAAGCATGAGGGTTCCCGAGCACTGCGCGCCCAGCAACTGGCGCGATGTGTCGAACCTCAGTTGCGACATCAACGTGGCATCAGCGACAACGTCCCGGGTCCGTACCCCGCTGCCCACCAGCACGGCGTCCGCGTCGCATGCGTCCTTTAGCGACGCTTGCGCCTCCATCACCACACCGTTCATCGAACGCACCTTGCCCGCCGGACTGGCGATCGACACCCGCCAGCCGGGTTGCTTGACCCGGTTGAGGATGCCGAGCGCGATCAGGGAGTCGAGTTCGTTGAAGCCTTCAAAGGTCAGGATCCCAACCCCGATACAAGCAACTGGTCGACCGTCTCGCGGCCGATATCCGTGCGCGGCGGCTGCGTCCCGGGACGCGACTGCCAACGCACCGCGATCTCGCGGCTCGCGAAGGACTGGCGCTGGTCACGGCCACGCGCGTCTACGCGGAGTTGCAAGCGATGGGGCTGGTGAGCGGAGAAGCCGGTCGCGGCACGTTCGTCAAGGAGCCGCTCCCTCGCGGACAAGGCATTGACCTGCATGCCTGGAGCGCTGACACGGTAGACCTGACCTTCAACTATCCCTCGTTGCCGGATCAGGCAGACCTTCTCCGCGCAGCGCTGCGCCAGCTCGCAGCCGCCGGCGACCTGGAGGCCCTGCTTCGATACCAGCCCCACGGCGGGCGCGAGCACGAGCGAGCGACGGTGGCGCGCCACCTGGCCAGCCGGGGGCTGGCGGCATCGGCCGAAACCGTATTGCTCGTGAGCGGTGCGCAGCACGGGCTGACGACAACCGCCATGGCCTTGCTCGAGCCCGGCGACGTGGTGGCCGTGGACGCGCTGACGTACCCGGGATTCAAGCTCGCCGCCGAGGCCAACCGGCTAGAACTCGTGCCAATTCCCGTCGCTGGGCGCGGCCCGGATCTGGACGCATTGGCGGCGCTGTGCAAGCGACGGCGAGTGCGCGCCGTGTACGCGATGCCGACGCTCCATAACCCGCTCGGCTGGGTGATGAGCACAACGCGCCGTCGGGAGCTGGTCGCCATAGCTCGGCAGCACGGACTGATGCTCATCGAGGACGCGGCCTACGCGTTCCTGGCGGAAGGCGCCCCACCTCCTTTGGCATCGCTGGCTCCGGAGACGACGGTCTATGTATCGAGCCTGTCGAAGAGTGTCGCCACCGGGCTGCGCGTCGGCTTCGTCTGTGCCCCGCGCGAATGGGTTCCCAGGCTGGAGCGGACCATCCGGGCAACGACCTGGAACACCCCGGCAACCATGACGGCTATCGCCTGCGGCTGGATCGAGGACGGCACCGTGGCCAGGCTTGAAGCCGACAAGCGACGGGATGCCACGCTGCGCCAGGGCCTTGCCGTTGAAGCCCTGGGCGGGCTGAAACGGATCAGCCATCCGGCGTCGTACTTCGTCTGGCTCCCCTTGCCACAGGAGGTTCGGGCAGACGCGATTGCGGCGGCGTTGATGCGCGAGCATATTTCCGTGTCGACGGCCCACCCGTTCGCGACGTCAGCACATGTGCCTCATGCCATCCGGTTGGCACTCGGCTCCGTCAGCCTGTCCACGTTAAAGCGGTCCCTGGAAACGGTGGCCCGTGTTGTCGCCGATCAGGCCTACTGACCCACGTGTGCGGCGGCGCAGTCCGTCAGTCTGGGCATCTGCCGAAGCCGACTCAAGCCATGGCTTGCAGCGCATCCGAGCATCGCGGAGTGTATCCATGACAATTATTTTAATGTACTGATCATCGGCTTTACGATGGCGCCATAGCCAAGTTGGCGGCATTGCCCAGGTGGTGGTGCGCGCATCAGCGCTGAAGATTCGTCAGCTTCTGTCGGCAGGGTTTCTCTGTCCGCAACTTGCGCATGCCGAAATTCCGTGAGGAGGTGGCTGGGACGGCCTCCGCTATTCATCAGGTCAAACATCCGATGCGAAGGGATGTCCTTAATTGCGTCCATATTCGTCATTTGCGTCGGCGGAAATCCGGACCACAATGGCTTCACGCAGTCACCAACGAACTTCGAACTGGAGCACTTCATGACGCAAGCACATCAGGGTACGGCGCTCATTACGGGCGCATCCATGGCCACTGATTTCTGGCAGGCAGGTGGCTTGCCACCCGGGAACCTTAGACGGCTCGCGGCCCGCGATCCTTTTTCCACCAACTCGCATCACTGAGCCGCCGCGGCAAGGAGATCGTCATGACTCGACTCGACAAAGTGTTGTACACGGGCAAGACCCACACCACGGGCGGACGTGACGGCGCATCGCGCAGTTCCGACGGACGCCTCGACGTCCGGCTCTCGGCGCCGGGATCGACGGGCGGTGGGACGAATCCCGAGCAGATGTTCGCGGCCGGCTGGTCCGCCTGTTTCATCGGCGCCATGGGATTGGCGGCTGCGTCGATGAAAGTCGCGCTACCCGCCGATACCGCCGTCGACGCCGAGATCGATCTGCGCACCACCGATGGCGCTTACTTTTTGCAAGCGCGGCTGAACGTCAACCTGCCGGGTGTGGAGCGCGAAGTCGCCGAGGCACTCGCGCGCATCGCGCACGAGACCTGCCCGTACTCGAAGGCGACGCGCGGGAACATCGATGTGATCATCCGCGTGGTCTGAATGCGGCGATGCGGGCAGTGAACCTTCCGCCTTACTGTTCGACGCAATCTCAAAGGAGAAACCGAGCAACGGCCCGGTTGTGATCCTGCTGCGCGGATGGCCCTATGACATCCACAGCTTCGCCTCTGACCTAAGATGAAGGAGTCTGAATGAACACGTTCGACAACTCGGTACCGCAAGCGAAACGGCTTACCCGGCGGCACTTTCTTGGCGTCTCCGCCGCAGCAGCAGGCTATGGCATGGGCCTGACCGTGCTTGCGGGCGAGGCATCGGCTGCGCGGAATTCTGTGGGTCCGGTCGCCGCAGCCGACGCGATCCGTCCGTTCCGCGTTTCCTTTGCGCAGGAGGCGCTGGTGGATCTGCACCGACGAATTGCCGCAACACGCTGGCCCGCGCGCGAATCCGTCACCGATGAATCGCAGGGTGTCAGATTGGCGACCATGCAGCAACTAGCCCACTACTGGGCGACACAGCACGATTGGCGCAAAGTTGAAGCCCGGCTGAACGCCTTGCCGCAATTCATGACCACCATCGATGGTGTCGACATCCACTTTATCCACGTACGGTCGAAAAACGCCAACGCGCTGCCCGTCATCATCACCCACGGTTGGCCCGGATCGGTGATCGAGCAGTTGAAGGTGATCGGCCCGCTTACAGATCCGACCGCCCATGGCGGCCAGGCAGCCGATGCGTTCGACGTCGTGATTCCATCGATCCCCGGCTACGGATTCTCCGGAAAGCCGACGACGACCGGCTGGGACCCGGTGCGAATCGCGCACGCATGGATCGTGCTGATGCGCCGTCTCGGCTACAAGGAGTTCGTGGCGCAGGGCGGTGACTGGGGCGATGCCGTGTCGGAGCAGATGGCGCTGATCGCCCCGCCGGAGCTGCTCGGCATTCACGTCAACATGCCCGCGACCGTGCCCGCCGATGTATCAAGGGCGCTCAAGTATGGTGAGCCCGCGCCCATCGGCCTGTCCGCGGACGAGCAGCATGCATACGGGCAGCTGGATACCTTTTTCAAGCATGGCCTCGGGTATGCAATCGAGATGACGAACCGCCCGCAAACGCTTTATGGCGTCGAAGACTCTCCAATCGGTCTGGCCGGCTGGATCCTTGACCACGATGCTGCCAGTCAATCGCTCATTGCACGGGTGTTCGATGGTCAGGCCGAGGGCCTCTCGCGCGACGATATCCTCGACAACATTACGCTGTACTGGCTAACGAAAACCGCCATCTCTTCAGCGCGACTCTATTGGGAAAACAAGCTGGCGTTCTTCGATGTCAAGCACGTCACCATCCCGGTCGCCGTCAGCGTCTTTCCAGACGAAATCTATGCGGCGCCACGAAGCTGGGCCGAGCGAGCCTATTCAAAGCTCATCCATTACAACCGCCTCGAAAAGGGCGGCCATTTCGCGGCGTGGGAACAACCAAAGGCTTTCGCCGAGGAGTTGCGCGCGGGTTTCAGGCCCTTGCGTGCGGGAGTCTCGGTGTAAAGCGGCTGGCATCGCGCCGGCCAGGCTTTCCTTTGAGCGACCAGCCCCAGCCAACGAAGATACTCGTCATGTCAACGATTCACTTTCACTACATGACCACTTCGACGCCAGAGCAGTTCGTCGCCGGGCTTACCGACTTCGGGCCTGGTCGCCGAATGCGCCAAGCTGATGGGCCAGGGATGCGGTGAAGCCCTCGACAGGCATCTTGCTCATCGTATGGACCGCGGACCGCGACGAGCGGCATGCGTACCAGCGTCGCGCTCGATCGTTGGCGACCACGCCGGAACGGCGCTCCCGGAATAGTCCGTCTGACGCTCAGTTCTTGACGGCCAGGTGCACCGATGTGTCGTTGGCGCGAGTACCCGGGGTGGTGGGGCGCACATGCGTGCCAGTCACGAAGTAGGTGTGCAGGTCGTGCGCAAAGCGGTTGAGTTTGTTGATGACGCCCTTGTTGCCGCGGCTCAGTGCGTTGTAGCCAAGCACGGCAGGGATAGCCACAGCGAGACCGAAGGCGGTCATGATCAGTGCTTCGCCCACGGGGCCGGCCACCTTGTCGATCGTCGGTATGCCCAAGGCGCCGATGCTGATCAGAGCGTGATAGATGCCCCACACGGTGCCGAACAGGCCGACGAACGGCGCCGTCGAGCCCACCGAAGCCAGCACCGCCAGGCCTGACTGCATGCGTGCCACGGCCTCGTCAATTGCGCTCTTGAGCGAGCGGGTCAGCCAGTCGGAGATGTCGAGGGCATCGCGCAGTTGCGTCTGGCTGGCACGATGGTGCTGCGCGGCTTCGCGGCCGGTGATGGCCAGCGTGCGAAATGGGTTGGCATCGCTGGCGCCAAGCGTGTCGAGTGCGTGATCGAAATCCTCTGAATGCCAGAAGCGCTTCTCTGCGCCATTTGCCATCTTCCGCAAGCGAAGCAGATCCCATGCCTTGGTGATAATCACGATCCATGACAGCACCGACATGATCAGTAGAATGATGGCGGTCGCGCGAATGACGAAATCGCCTTGCGCCCAGAGGTGGGGAAGTCCGAGGTCCTGCATGGCGGCTCCTGGAGAATGTCAGTGTTCGGAAGCTACAGAAGGAATCCGGCAATCAGTTCAACGCGAAGCTGATCGGCTGCCGTATCGAGGCGCGCCGACGCGGCGCCGGCCACAATGGCTTGAAGCGGGATCGGGACATTGCATACCTCTGGTGGCGAGCGTCGCGACATCGAGGGCTGCAGAATGACGGTAGACGCTCAACAGGCGTCAAAGCGCTTTTGCAACAGTGTTGCGAGTTTGCCACCTAACAACGCCCTTCGCAAGATCCAGTACCGCGCTGGCTATTTTGCATGCATCCAGCGGCACGCGCTGGCGCTCAGGATGGCGCCGATCAGTCACATGCATCCGTAGATGCAGGATGCCGGGCCGTCCGCGAACCTCAAGGAGGGCGGGGAGGCGGTTCTACCTGCGATCGCCCAAACAGACGTTCCTGTCTGGATTCCTGTCGATGAACGCGCTGATGGCAAGCATGATAGTCGCCGGCAAGCTGCTCATGCGCTGGGTCTGCGGCAGCACCGACCCGATGCGGCCAGGTTTCTGGTTTGTGATGCCGATGGCGCTAGTTCGTCAGACCAACCCAAGAGCTCGCAGCTTTGCGTCCGCCGCCGAGTAGGGCCGCTCGCAAATGATCTTGTCCGAGTTTGGGGCAAACTCGAAAGTCGCTGCCATGCGCACGCGGAACTTCCGGCCGGTTGGCTCGAAGACTTTGCCGTTCGCCTTCAGCGGGCCGAGGTGCGTACCAGATAGCCAGAATCAACGAGAACAGTCTCATCGTCCGCGGCAATGGCGATGATCTCATTGGCAAGATCGGGGAAGGGGATGCGCGAGGAATCGAAGTAACCTCGGACCTGTTCCTCGCCATCAAACACGACCCCGGTAGCATGCATTTCATACCGGGGGTGCTGGAACGTGTTGATCACGGCGTCCCACTCGTGGGTGCATTCCAGTGCCATGTGGTCGCGTACGGTCTGAACGCGCGCGGCGCTTAATGTATCGGTCATCCTTGTTCTCCGTCGGATATTTCTTGGGTAGATATGGGCGGCTCCAGCCGGGCCGCCGCGAGAAATTGTGCTGAACTGCGTGGGCTTCGCCGGTTGCCTTGATCGCGGGGCAGCATGGCCGTGGCTGGCCTTTAGCGGAGCAGCCGCCACCCGCCATCCACGGTGAACTCCCCGCCCGTGATATAGCCAGCTTCGTCCGATGCAAGGAATGCGATCAGATTTGCGACATCCTCCGCGCGTCCCTCGTCGCCGAGCGGAATCTGGCGTCCTTTCGCCCTGGGGTCTACGTCGCCTGCAGCCTGGCGCTGTTGGTATTGCGTGAAGATGCTCTCAAGCATCGGCGTCGACGTTTTTCCGGGATGTACGGAGTTGCAGCGAATCCTGTTGCCATTTTCTGCGCCAGTCAGGGCAACCGTCTTGGTCAATTGCGTTACCGCGCCTTTGCTGGCTCCGTACGCGACGCTTTGCGTTGTCGGGTAGTAGGCGCCCACAGAAGCGAGGTTGATGATCGAACCTGCGCCAGTTTTCTGCATCGCGGCCATCGCCTCGCGGCACCCGAGGAAGGTCCCGTCCAGGTTGACGGAAAGCACGCGATGCCAGTCATCGAGCGTCGTCTTGGCCAAGGTGCCATTGACGACGTCGCCAACAATGCCTGCCGCGTTGACGAGCACATCCAGCCTGCCATGCCGCTGCAGAATGGATTGGACGGTCTGCGCCCAGTTCGACTCGCTGGTCACATCTAGCGGCATGAACTCGCCGCCAATTTCCTGGGCGACCTTGGCGCCGTTGCTATTGGGCAGGTCGGCAATAACGACGGTTGCCGCCCGCTGGGTCAGCAAGCGAGCTGTGGCAGCGCCAATGCCCGATGCACCACCAGTGATCAGGGCTACTCTTTCCTTGAACTGCGTCATTTTCATGTCTCCGATAAGTTTTTCTGCAGTCTCTTTCCAGTTTTTGAACTTCATTACCACCAAGTAGAGGAAACGTTTCCACAACTGTGATGCATTGTTATTCTGCTTAAAAACTGGAGCAATAATGGTAAACACTACCCTTGTTGTTTGGCCGAAGGATGATGTATTGTAAAAACGTTTCTGCACGGCTGGGCACACTTTCAAGACGACGAGGGGACATCGATGAGTTATCTGTTTGGCGCGGTTCGGCAGCTTGGTTACGTCGTGAGCGACATTGAGAAGGCAATGACGCACTGGACGGAGAAGCTGGGCGTAGGGCCCTGGTTCTACAAGGAAGACGTCGGCACAACCGAGTACCGCTACTACGGTAAGAATTCGACGCCGCCCAAGCTTTCTATCGCGCTGGCCAACTCGGGGGATCTGCAGATCGAACTGATTCAGCAACGCGATGACGCGCCGTCGCTCTACCTGGATTCGTTGAAGCGAAGCGGGGAGGGCGCGCAGCACATCGCGTACTGGACGGAAGACCGCTTCGACGAGATCGTCGCACGGCTTCTGGAGGCCGGTTACGTGGAAGGGCATGGTGGCCGCATGGGGTCGCGGGGGCGCTTTGCGTACTTCGTCAACCCCGCTTTGCCTAGCGGGATGTTCGAGATATCGGAAATGACTGGCGGCAAGGCCGAGTACTTTGCTGAGGTGAGGCGTGCGGGCCTTGCCTGGGATGGAAAGGGCGAGCCCATCCGGCTGATCGGCGCCCCGCGATAGTTGCCAGCCTAGGCGAGAGCACACTGCGAGGGGTGCTCTCGGTTCAAGACGGGACGGTTTCTGCCTCCACGAGTGCGCGTCATTCGGTAAGCTAGAATGCTCGGCATTCACATAAGACGTTACCCAGTCTGACCCCGCCGCTTCGCAGCGCGGGTTAGGGCAAAAGGAGAGAATCGATGTTGCAGTCCCGCGCACTGCCTGAACCTGTGTGGCGCAAGGTGTCACATCAGGCCGTATCGGCTGGCTGGTCGAGCATGCGTGTGGCCCCGGGCACTTTGGTTAGCCAGCCCTCAACGGCGCTCGCCAAATGAAGCCGCGTATCACAATCCGCGAGGTGGCAAAGGAAGCGGGCGTTTCCATTGGTACCGCTTCACGCGCGCTCAATCGCGCGGGGCGGGTGAGCGATGCCGCTATTGCCGCTGTCACCAAGGCAGCGAGCCGCCTGGGGTATGAGCCGGACGCCATTGCCCAGAGCATGCGGACGCGCTCATCGGGTGCCATCGGTATATTGGTCTCCGATCTATCGAACCCGCTTTACGCACGCATCATCATTTCCATCGAGGCATCCCTGCAGGCCGCAGGCTACGCGCTGCTGATCGCGAGCACGCATAACGATGGCAAGCGTGAGAAGAGCCTGATCGACCTGTTTCGCCGGCGACGGGTGGATGGGCTGATCCTTGCCCCTTGCGAGACAGAGAATCCCAAGCTCCTGGAGCAGCTTTCGCAGGAAATGCCGGTCATCGCGCTTGATCGGGACCTTTCCCCGGTTGGAACCGGTGTTCAGGTCGATCACTATGGCGGTGCCATGCAGGCGACTCGCTATCTGCTGAATCTGGGGCATACGCGGATCGCGTTGTTGACGCCTGGCAGTACGCTCCGGCCCGGGCGGGAGAGGATTGCGGGATTCACGGATGCGTACAAGGAACGCGGGCTTATGCCCGTACCCAAGCTCATCCGTTCGGAGAAGTCATCGATGGATTTCGCGTTCAGCGAAGCGCTATCGCTGTTGTCTGGCCCGCAGGCTCCCACCGCATTTCTCTGTCTCGGGACGCGGATCCTGTCCGGTGTCCTCCAGGCGCTGCGACACACCGGCAGGGCTGTGCCGGGCGATGTGAGCGTGATCAGTATCGGCGATACCGATCTATCGCAACTATTCAGCCCGTCGATCACGTCGTTGACCTGGGACCTCGACGTCGTGGGTACGGTCCTCTCCCAGATCCTGCTCAAGCGTCTGGAGAAGGATGCGGAGGTCGAGCCGGAGACGATCGGCATCACGACCCAACTCGTCCTGAGAGAGTCTTGCGGACCCGCTGTCGCCGGCCGCAAGACGACAACAGCTTAGGCTTCCCCGATCCGGTGGATCCCAGCAAGGCCGCTTCGAAGTGAAGCGGTTTTTTTGTCTCGCAGAGACTTGCACAAACTGTAAAAACGTTTCTACAATGATCATGCCCATCGCGTCGTAGCCTACGGACACGGCGTCGCACCAGAACTATTTCGACAGGAGACACGTATGAAAGCTGCGATTCGCAACGAGACTGGACTCGCCATTGCAGAGATTGCTATCCCGCGCCCGAAAGCCAGCGAAATCCTTGTGAAGGTGCGGGCGAGTTCCCTGAATCGCGCAGACCTTTCGCTCGTCGATGGCAAGTCGCACGGCGCCGCGGGCGGCCCTGGCACGGTCCTGGGCCTTGAGTGGTCCGGTGACGTGGTCGAAGTGGGGGAGGACGTCACCGCATACGGGGTCGGCGACAAGGTCATGTGCTCCGGCCTTGGCGGATTCGCCGAGTATGCCGTCACGGATTGGCGTCGCGCCTTCCCGTTTCCGATGGCCGACATGGACTATGAAACCGCTGCCTGTCTCTCTCCGTCGCGCTGCGCACGACACACACGGCGATGCGCCATGCCGCGCAACTGGAGGCGGGCCAGACGGTCATGGTGCTGGGTGCATCCTCCGGTGTCGGGCTGATGAGTCTTCAGGTCGCCAGGCACTTCGGTGCGAGCCTGGTGATCGGCTCGTCCACCAAAGCGGATCGGCGGGATCGGCTCGCCGGGTTCGGTGCCCATGTGGCTCTCGATAGCAACGATCCGGACTGGGTGAGCAAGGTACTTGCGCTCACCGACGGCCGCGGCGTCGACCTTCTCGTGGATTTCCTGGCCGGGCCGCTGATCAATGACAGCATGCGCGCCGTGGCAATCGGAGGACGGATCGTCAATGTTGGGCGGATGGCGGGGGAGAGCGGAACATTTGATTTCGATCTCCACTCGATGCGCCGGATTCAGTATCTTGGCATGACGTTCAGAACTCGCACGGTCGAAGACTTTGGTGTGATCGCAGAGCGCGTGCGCAAGGACTTCTGGCCCGCACTCGCACGCGGGGAGTTGCGCCTTCCCATCGATGTGCGGCTGCGCTCGATAGCGTGGCGCAAGCGTGCGAAATGATGCGCAAGAACACGCACTTCGGGAAGATCGTTCTCACCCAGAATGCTTGAGAGGGTTGGTTAAGAGGGGTCTGAACCTCGGGTTCCCCTCCCATAGCGCTCAGGGCGCCGGCCAGGCGTAGGCGCCGGATCTCCGCGCCTGCCGCCTACGCCGTGGTGCCGTAGTGCCGTAGTGCACTCGGCATCAATTCCCCCGCGGGTTTACCACCATTTGATCGTCAACGCCGTAGACGCAAAATGTGTGGAAACGTTTTAGCACGTTCCATTTTCATGGCGGACGCCGAGCTCAGGAAAGTGAAAAGAGTGGTGCACCGCCTCACAAGTTGGAGACAAGAATGAAGAAGTTCAGCGCCCTCATATTGCTCACTGCGCTCACCCTGTCCGTTGCGGTTCAAGCACAGGGCGAACTGGCGTATCCCACCAAGCCTATCCGGCTAATTGTTCCCACCGCGCCAGGCGGCGGTGGCGATGTGTTTGCCCGAATCCTGGCGGACCAGTTGGGCCGTCGCCTCAAGCAGCCGCTGGTGGTCGAAAACAATGCGGGCGCTGGCGGCACGATTGCGATTGGGCAACTGGCGCGCGCCACGCCCGACGGCTACACGATCGCCCTTGGCACGATGACCACGACCACGCTCGCGCCGGCCGTGTACCGCGCCCTGTCCTATGACCCGATAAAGGATCTGACCACGATCGCCCGTGTTGGCACATCGCCAATCATCCTGGTCGCCACCAAGGACTTCCCGGCCAACAACCTGAAGGAGCTTGTGGCGGTAGCGAAAGGGAGTCCGGCACCCATCCAGTTCGGTACGTGGGGGCTCGGCTCCACGGGCCACTTTTGCGCGGAAGTCCTTGCCCAGAAGACGGGGATCAAGCTCGACCATATTCCGTTCAAGGGGACCTCCCAGGTGATTACCGCAATGCTCGGTGGTGTCGTGAAGGTGGGGTGGCTGGACATTGGCAGCGGCACTGCCGCGGTCAAGTCAGGAAAGGTCAAGGCGCTGGCCATGTGCACCCGTCGCAGTGCGAACTTCCCCAATGTCGCAACGTACAAGGAGCAGGGTGTCGATTTCGACCAATGGACCGGTTGGGCCATGTTTGCTCCAGCGGGCCTGCCCAAACCAATCGCAGACAAGCTCGCCGCGGCGCTTCAGGAAACGCTAAAGGATCCGGCCGTGACCAGCAAGATGGCCGATCTCGGTATTACGCCGGACTTCGTATCAGGCCGCGAGCAAGCCGCGACTAACGCCCGCGATATCGAGGTCTGGAAGCGGGTTGCGCGCGAAGCCAACATCACGCCGGAGTAGGCCATCGCGAAATGCCGTGGCCAGGCCGGCCAGCGGTCGGCCCCTGCCATGTGCATCGCCAGCAAACGATCATTCCATAGGAGGTTGAAATGGCACTACCGAAGGTTGTCACGCATCAGGACCGATTGCTCTCGGTCAATATCCATGAGTCGCAGGAGTTTCCGGGATCGGAATCGGGCTCCACAATCATCCCCTTGTTCCTCGATCGCGAGAACGGCGTATGGGTGCTGTATGGCAAGTTTGAGCCGGGCACGACGCTGCCGCCGCACTTCCACACCGGCACCGTGCACTTCTTTACGACCAAGGGGCAGTGGAACTATGTGGAGTACCCGGACGACCCTCAAACCTCGGGTAGCTATCTGTACGAGCCAGGTGGTTCGGTGCATACGTTCTCGGTACCCGCGGATGCCAAGGAAGCTGCCGAGGGCTTCATGGTGGTGTACGGTGCCAACGTCATATTTTCCGACGGGGAGTACCAGGGTGTCCGGGATGCCGGAGCCATAGAAGAAGGCATTCTCGCCGCGGCTCGCAAGGCCGGCCTCCCTGTGCCCCGGTATATCCGCCCGAACGGTGGCGCGGCGTTTTCGCGGGACTGATGTGCAACAGATCGGGAAGCGCTTTCCCATGCGGCCATAGGACAGCGCACCCGGGGTTGGTGCACGCAGCGCAAGGCGCGCATCGATCCTCACCTATCAGAAAAAAATGGAGACAAGCGTCATGAAGAAAACCCTTTGCTTGGGTTTCCTGGCCATTTGTGCAACGTTCGCCGGCACTGTGATGGCTGAAACCCCCGATGATTACCCGGCACGCCCGGTCAAACTGATCGTTCCTTCGGCTGCGGGCGGCGGCGCGGATGCGTTCGGTCGCCTGCTCGGCGAGCAGCTCGGTAAGCGACTCAAGCAGTCGTTCGTGGTGGAGAACATCGCAGGCGCCGCAGGCACGATCGCGATCGGGCAACTCGCGCACGCCAAGCCGGATGGCTACACGATTGCGCTGGGGACGATGACCACGACCACGCTAGCGCCGGCCGTCTATCATCAGTTGCCCTACGATCCCGTCAAGAGCCTTACCACGTTAGCGCGGGTTGGCACATCGCCGATTATTCTCGTGGCAACCAAGGACTATCCTGCAAACAACCTCAAGGAATTTATCGAACTGGCCAAGAAGAGTGCCAAGCCCATTCAGTTCGGTACCTGGGGCGCGGGCTCGACCGGCCATTTCTGTGCGGAGGTGCTTGCGCAGAAGACCGGTATCAAGCTCGATCACATTCCGTTCAAGGGAGGCGCTGCCGTCATGACGGCGATGATGGGCGATGTCGTGAAGGTTGGATGGCTCGACATCGGCTCTGGCACCACGGCCGTGAAGACCGGCAAGATCAAGGCACTTGCCATGTGCACCCGGCGTACGTCGAACTTCCCGAATGTCGCTACGTACAAGGAACAGGGGGTCGATTTCGATCAGTGGACCGGTTGGGCCATGTACGCCCCCGCAGGCGTGCCGAAGCCGATCGTTGAAAAGATCTCGGCGGCGCTCAGGGATATGCTCCAGGACCCCACCGTCAAGTCCAAAATGCTCGACTGGGGCATCACCCCCGACTATCTCTCCGGCGAAGAACAGGCGCTGGTCAATGTCCGGGAGATTGAAGTCTGGAAGGGGGTCGCCAAGGAAGCAAAGATCACGCTTGATTGATCGAGTTCGGCAGGGGCGCAGCTACATAGGAACTTCGCAAGATGACCATCCGATGTCCGTTTTGGCCGATGAGCGGGCATCCACGGGCAGCTCGATCTGGCCGACCCGAACAGCCTCGCCCTTGTCAAGCCGCAGTGGGATGCGGGCGCTTCGGTCCGCTGCTCTATGAGCCTGACGTGTCGCCGGTCTCGCTCGACAGGATGAGCAGCACGGCGTCGCGCTTGTCCAGCAGATGCTGGCGCAAGATCGCGGCGAGCCGCTTGCCATCGCGTGCTTCGAGCGCCGTCAGCATTTCCTCGTGGTCATGGATCGCGCTGTCCCATTTCGGCTTCTGATAGTTCGACCGGTAGCGCAGCGCCTGCAACCTCCGGTTCACCGACTGATAGGTCTGACGCAGCGCAACATTCCTGGCCGCTTCGTTGATACGGTCATGAATCTGATGATTGAAGCTGTAATAACCGGACAAGTCGTCCTTGGCCCGGCATGCCAGCATCGCATAGTGCAATGCCTTGATCTCCGCCAATTCGACCGCCGTGATCCGCGCGCAGGCCAGTTCGCCGGATAGCGCTTCCAGGCCGCTCATCAATTCGAACGTGTCCTGAATCTCCGTTGGCGACAGGCGCGATACCGTCGCGCCCCGGTTGGGCGTGCTTTCTATCAGCCCCTCCGCCGCCAGCACCTTCATGGCCTCGCGCAGGGGCGTGCGGGAGATGCCCAGCGTCTCGCACAACTCACGTTCGTTGAGTTTCGTACCCGCTTTCAAGACCCCCTCGACGATGAAAGTCCGCAGGTGATCCACCACCGTGTCATGCAAGCGTTGCCGTTCAACCTTGGGTAGCACGGATACGGAGGAATCCGCGCCCGAAGAAATTGGATTTTGCATTCAAATCTTTGATAGCATCATTGTGAACATTTTAGCAGACACTTAACATCGCCACAAAGAATCACCCTTGCCCGTTTACATGGGGTAAACACTGCGCAATTTCACCAAAAACCGTCATGTCCCCACCCGGCTCCTCTGCTACAGTATTTTGTATTCAAAACTCAATTGGAGGAGACCATGCAGAAACTCAACTTCCACCCCGCGGGCCGCCACTTCCTTCAGATCCCCGGGCCGAGCCCCGTTCCCGATCGCATCTTGCGAGCCATGAGCTACCCGACCATTGACCATCGCGGCCCCGAGTTCGGGGCGCTTGGCCTCAAGGTGCTGGCCGGGATCAAGCAGGTATTCAAGACGGAGCAACCGGTCGTGATCTATCCCGCTTCAGGTACGGGCGCATGGGAAGCCGCGCTGACGAACACCCTGAGTCCTGGCGACACGGTCTTGATGTTCGAGACAGGTCACTTCGCCACGCTCTGGAAGAAGATGGCCGAGAATCTTGGCATCCAGCCCGAGTTTCTCGGCTTGCCGGGCATCGAGGGCTGGCGCCGCGGTGTGCAGGCCGACATGATCGAAGCACGCCTGCGTGCCGACGTCGGGCATGCCATCAAGGCGGTTTGCGTGGTTCATAACGAAACCTCGACCGGTGTTACCTCGGACATTGCGGCCGTGCGCAAGGCGATCGACGCAGCGCGGCACCCCGCACTGCTGTTGGTCGACACGATTTCCGGCCTGGCGTCTGCTGATTACCGGCACGATGAATGGGGCGTGGATGTGACCGTCTCCGGCTCGCAGAAAGGGCTCATGTTGCCGCCGGGCATCAGTTTCAATGCGGTGTCGCCCAAGGCCATCGAAGCCGCCAGGACGGCGCGGCTGCCGCGCAGCTTCTGGAGCTGGGACGAAATCATCGAGCTGAACCAGACCGGCTATTGGCCCTATACCCCCAGCACAAATCTGCTTTATGGCCTGTCCGAAGCACTCGACATGATTCTCGACGAGGGGCTGGACAATGTGTTCGGGCGCCACCAGCGGCTGGCGGAGGCATGCCGCCGGGCAGTGCGCGCCTGGGGTCTGGAGATCCAGTGCAGTGCGCGCCTGGGGTCTGGAGATCCAGTGCGCCGACCCTGCCGTCTACAGCCCGGTTCTCACCGGCGTGATGATGCCCGAGGGGATCGATGCGGACGTTGTGCGCAGGAATATCTACGACCGCTTCAACATGTCGCTGGGCGCGGCGCTGGGCAAGATGAAAGGCCGCATGTTCCGTATCGGCCACCTGGGCGACTGCAACGACCTCACGCTGATGGCGACGCTCGCCGGCTGCGAAATGGGCTTGAAGGTCTCGGGCGTGCCGGTCGCGGCAAGCGGGACATCCGCCGCGATGGACTACCTGGCCGCCCATGCCACGCCCTTGCAGCTCAAGGTCGCGGCCTGACGCTGTCCGACGCAACAGTAGTGCCTATCCGAAGCGAGGAATTCCGCCCGGCTTTGCTGTGGCGGGCTGCGCCTGGATTGGCCTCCAGCCTTGCGATGCCGGGGAGGGCATCGGGGCGGGAGCCGGTCCGTCGCCGGTACGCGGCAGCGCCAGTTCCCCGCACCGTACCGATCGCGTGAGGATCGGTGCAGCAGCACAGACATAGCTGAGAAAAACTGAGGAGACGCTGTGGATACTACCCTGCAGGCCGGGACAAAAGTGAGGACGTTCGAGGACGCGGTTTATCGCAAGGTAAGCTGGCGGCTGATACCGTTCCTGATGCTGTGCTTCCTGATCGCTTATCTCGATCGTGTCAATGTTGGTTTCGCCAAGCTTCAGATGTCGCAGCAGTTGGGCTTCAGCGAGACCGTTTACGGCCTGGGCGCCGGCATCTTCTTCATCGGCTACTTCCTGTTCGAAGTGCCAAGCAACCTGGCCCTGCACCGGTTCGGCGCCAAGGTATGGATCGGGCGCATCATGGTCACGTGGGGTCTGCTCTCCGCGTGTTTCGTGTTCGTGGAGACACCTACCGCCTTCTACACGCTACGCTTCCTGCTCGGCCTGGCCGAAGCCGGTTTTACGCCGGGCATCGTGTACTACCTGTCCTGCTGGTATCCGGCGCACCGGCGCGCCAAGATCATGGCCATCTACTGCATGGGCTCGCCGCTGTCCGGCATCATTGGCAATCCGTTATCCGGCTTCCTGATGGGCAGCATGGGCGGCATCGCAGGCTGGGCGGGCTGGCAGTGGATGTTCTTCATCGAGGCCGTTCCCGCCGTCCTGCTGGGCCTCTTCTGCTTCTACTATCTGGACAACTCGATTGCCAAGGCCAAATGGCTCAGCAGCGAGGAAAAGCACGTGCTGGAACTGGCCAAGGCGCAGGACGCCAGATCGGCAGACCCGCAGGCCCGCGTCGGCAGCGTCTTCACCGACCCACGCGTCTGGCTCATCAGCCTGATCTGCTTTTGCTATGTCACCGGCCAGTACGGCATCACGCTCTGGATGCCGACCTTCATCAAGTCCACGGGCGTCACCGACCCCATGCATATCGGCTTGCTGAGCGCGATCCCCTATGTGGCGGCGATTGTCACGATGTACTTCTTCGCGAAAAGTGCCGACAAGCATCGCGAACGGCGCTGGCACCTGATCGTGCCCTGCATGATGGGCGCGATCGGCTTCCTGGCGCTGCCCTGGGTCATGCACAGTACCGCGCTGTCGCTGGTGTTCCTGTCGATTGCCGCGGCAGGCATCCTGACGTGCACGCCGCTGTTCTGGTCGCTGCCGACGGCTTTCCTGAGCGGTGCCGCGGCGGCCACGGCAATTGCCATGAGCAACTCGATCGGCAACCTTGCCGGGTTCACCAGCGGCTACATGATCGGTTACCTCAGGGACGTGACCCAGAGTGGCAGCAGCGCTTACTACATGATCGCCGCGATGCTGATCATCGGCGCCTTCGCCATATGGACCTTGCCCGCCAAGCTGGTTAACCGATAACAACGGGGAGCGGTGCGCGCCGCACCGCTTCACGGCATCTCCCAACGCCTCGGGCGCCCGTAGCGGGCGCATGGAAGACTCTCATGAACAGTGCATTCGAATCGAAAACGAACGGCACCGGCAGTCAAGCGCCATTCGACCTGATGGAGGCCACCGTTGCCACCGCGCATGCCGCGATGCGTGACGGCCGGCTGACGGCACGGCAACTGGTGCGCGGCTACCTGGACCGGATCTCAGCCTACGATCAAAGCGGCCCCCGCATCAACAGCATCCTCCGGCTCAATCCGGAGGCGCTGGCAGAGGCAGACCGCATGGACGCGCAGGCCGCCGGGAAGCCGGCGCAGGCCCTGGCCCCTCTTCATGGCATCCCGGTGCTGATCAAGGACAACATCGAATGCGGTGGCATCGAAACCACCGCGGGCTCGCTTTGCCTTCGGGGCAATATGGCCGCGCAGGATGCGTTTATTGTCCAGCGGCTACGCCGGGCCGGCGCCATCGTCCTGGCAAAGACCAACCTGCACGAGCTTGCCTCCGGGGGGGAGACCGTCAGTACGGAGCTTGGCCAGACCTTGAATCCCTACGACCTGACACGAACGCCTGGCGGCTCCAGCGGGGGCACCGGCGCCGGCATTGCAGCCAACTTCGGTTTGCTCGGGATCGGAACCGACGGGGTCAACTCGATCAGGTCGCCGGCCTCGGCTAACAATCTGGTCGGCCTGCGTCCCACCATGGGCCTTGTCAGCCGAACGGGGCTTGTTCCCTGCGGTTTGACGCAGGACACCATCGGGCCGATCACACGGAGCGTCGCGGATACCGCTGTATTGCTCGACGCAATTGCCGGGCACGACCCGGCCGATCCTATCTCGAGCCAAGGCGCCTCCCACATCCCTGCGAGCTATACGGTCTTTCTCGACCCCGACGGGCTCAAAGGCGCGCGCATCGGCGTACTGCGCCATTTCTTCGGCGATGGGCCCGAGCATCGGCCCGTCAACGCCGTCATGCAGCAAGCACTGGCCGTCATGGAAACACAGGGCGCGGAACTAGTCGCGGTGGATGACGCCATCAGCCCCGAGGAACTCCTGGCATCCACGCTCGTGCATCACTACGAGATGGAGCACGATCTCGATGCCTACCTGGCCCGGCTCGCCCCGGACGTGAAGGTGCGGTCGATGAAAGACATCATCGCATCGGGGCAAGTGCACGCAAGCGTTGCGGGAACGCTGACCACGGCAGCAGCGCTGGCGGGCAAGGACGCGCAATACCGCGAGCGCTTGCAGCGTCAGCAGGCATTGCGCCGGCGGCTACTGGATCTGATGGATGCGCAGCGGATCGACGTGCTGGCCTTTCCACATCAGCGTCGTCTGGTGGCGCCGATCGGCGAGCCGCAAGCCGAACGCAACGGCGTACTCGCGTCTGCCACCGGCTTCCCGGCGATCGTGATTCCAGCGGGGTTTTCCGCCGCGCAGCGCAATGCGCCGCAGGGCGTGCCGGTTGGACTGGAGTTCTTCGGCCGTCCGTTCTCGGAACCCGTGCTGATACGGCTGGCCTATGCGGCCGAGCAGGCTCTGCGCGCGCGCCGGGCGCCGCATGCGGCGCCGGCCCTCGAATAGGCGAGTAACGGAACGAATCTTCATTGCTGCTCTACAAACGCCAGCCGATCCAGGCGGCGAGAAGTTTGCGGATACACCGTGACGACCTCGAAACGAGGACGGAGACAAAGATGGGCGCAGAAGTGGTAGTTCAATCGTCGATTTCCCCACAGCAGCACGAACTCGACCGGGCAATGGATGGCATCGGCGTGACGGCTTCGCACAAGAAGATCATCTTCATGATCATGCTGGGTGTGATGTTCGACGTCTTCGAGCAGAATGCGGTCGGCCTGGTTGGCCCCATGCTGAGGGAGCAATGGGGCATCTCGGTGGCGCAGATCGGCTTTCTGAACACACTGACCTTCAGTGCCGCCGCGCTCGGACGCATCGGCTCAGGCTATATCGCGGATCGCTACGGCCGGCGCACCATGCTGAGCGCAAACCTGCTGCTGTTCACGCTGGGCGCCATCATCTGCGCGCTGGCGCCGAACTATGCGGTGCTGGCTGCGGGCCGCTTTATCGTCGGCATCGGCCTGGGCGGGGAGATCTCCATTGCTGTGACGATGCTGGCCGAGTTGTGCTCGACCCGCTTCCGGGGTACGGCGGTTGGCATGGTTAGCGTGGGCAGCGGCGGTCTTGGCAATATGCTGGCGCCGGCCTTTGGCCTGGCCGTGTTCGCCATGTTCCCGGGACCGGACAACTGGCGCTGGCTGTTCGCCTGCCTGGTGGTCCCCGCGTTCTTTGTTGTGTTCTATCGACGTTTTATTCCGGAGACACCGCGGTTCCTGTTGTCCAAGGGACGGGTAGACGAGGCCAACCGCGTGCTGTCGATCCTGGCGTCGGGCCGGTTGGGCAAGCTCGCAGGTGAGCCGACGCCGTACATCAAGGCATCGACGCAGGATGAGGCGCCGCGCGCCAAGGTGCGGCTGAGCGACGTATTCAAAGGCCGCCTGGGCCGACGCACGATCGCGCTCGGGATTGCGGTTTCCATGACATATGGGGCGCAGATTTCCGTATTGACGCTGATGCCGACAATTCTGATGTCACAGGGCTACACCATTTCCAAGAGCTTGCTCTTCACCATGGTGATGCAGAGCGGCAGCCTGTTCGGCGCGCTCGCGGCTTCGTACTGCGGCTATCACATCCCGCGCAAGC